>CADAYD010000034.1 GCA_902791985.1 uncultured bacterium | reverse complement strand
AGGTTTGGGCGGTCGGAAAAAATCTTTTTATGCGTTACCAAATGGGACGAAATGTCACTTTATTTGCTCTTATTGTCCGGCAAAAGTCCGGGAAAAAGATTTTTGCATGACCAATTATAGCCTGCATTTCCCCGATTTTACTAAATTGCACGGGTAAAAAGATTATTTGACATTTATGGACATTTGAGGGCATTTCAAAATTTTTACCGGAAAGTCGGGATTTTATTTTCATGCAAAAAGGTCGGTAATTTTTTCTTGAAGGTCGGAAATAAATTCAAAGACACAAAACAACATAAAACTCGGAAATGGTGTTCCAATACTGTATTAAACGAGTTAATCTGTGTGTACGATGAATAACACATATATTGATATTAAACGTATAGCAGAAATTAAGGGACTGAAAAGTACCCGTTCAATAAGGATTGCTATTCAAAAGGGTAAATATATTGCTCGTGAAATTAAAGTTAATGGCGGAACTTCTTATGAAATATTATATTCATCATTAGAACCTGAGATTCAAGAAAGGCTTGAAGATGAAGAAATAAAAACAACTGCATTAATTCCTGTTGAAAATAAAACCAATTTCATATCCGAAAATGCAAAAATGAATGCTCTTGCAAGAGTTGATATTGTAACAGCATTGATGAATATAAGATCAAAATATCCGACTAAAAAAGAAGCTGATGACGTGTTTTTAGATTTATATAACAGCGGAATGTATCTTCCGCAAGTTTTTAAATTTGTCGGAACAATATCAATCGGAACTTTGCACCGATGGGTTAAGGCTTATGAAAATTACGGTACAAAAGGTTTATTGCCGCAAAGAAAAACAAATCAACTTGGTGAATATAATTCTAAACTTAATGACGAAATGAAAAAGGTATTCCTAACATATCTTTTACACCCGAATAAATTCAGTATCGGAAAATCTATAAGTTTAACCAAGCATATTTTAGAAAAACGGGGATATGAGGATATTCCATGCAACCTGACATTCAGAAGATTTGCGGAATATTTTAAAAAGCAGAATTATTCAAAATGGGTAATTATGAGAGAGGGTTCAAAATTAGAAGTTGGGGATGTTTTAATAGCCGATGGGCATGTGCTCAACTTTCAAGTAATAAACCCGTTTACCGGCAGACCGACCAGAGCTACTTTGGTCGGTTTTTTAGACTGGAAATCAACAGCACTTGTCGGATATGAAATTATGATGACTGAAAATACTCAGTGCATCACAAGTGCTTTACGTAATGCTATATTAAATCTCGGAGTAATACCGAAAGTTGTTTATCAGGATAACGGAAAAGCATTTAAGGCAAAATATTTTCAGCACGTTGATTTTGATGAAAGTGGCTTTAACGGGGTATATGCAAATTTAGTATAACGCAAGAGCAAAGGTTATTGAAAGATTTTTCAAAGAATTTCAGGAAGAATTTGAAAAAATGATGATATCTTATTGCGGTTCAAGTATTGAAAATAAACCTGCTTGGATGAAACGTGGCGAGAAATTACACAGGAAACTCCACCGCAAAATGACAGGAAATTATATCCCGACAGTTCAGGAAGTTCTTAAATATATTGACTGTTGGATTGATTATCATAATTCCAAAATTTGCCCGAATAATGAAAACAAAACAATAAAAGAAATGCTTCAACAAGTTGAAAAACAGGATATTGATAAAAATATCCTGAATGATTTAATGATGAAAACTGAAGTCAGGACTATAAATCGGGGTGAAATTACTTTTTTAGGACTTCATTTCAGAAACGATTTTTTAATAGATTTAAGAGAAAAAGTTTTTATCCGCTATTCGCTTTTTGATTTGACAAAAGTGTATGTTTATTCGGTTAAGGGTGAATTTTTATGTACCGCAAGACAGGTCGAAAAAGTACATCCTATGGCAAATCATCTTGGAACAGTTAAGGATATTGAAGAATTTAAGCAGCAAATCCACAAACAAAAACGGCAGTTTAATAAAGTAAAAAAGGAATTTCTTAAATATTTTCCTGCTGAAAAAACAGAAGTTTTAGAGATTGAACCTGATGAAAATATTATTGAAATAGAAAAATTTGCGGATTGCGAGCAGAGGGCTGAAGCGTCAGCGTGCCCGTTTATTGCGAGCAACCAAGAAGAACAGAATAAAACGGTTAAAAAACATAAATTGACCGAACGTGAAACACAAATGAATATCCCGATATTTGCATCAAATTATGAAAAATATGAATGGTTAATGCAGCACGGCTGCACTTATCCCGAACAAAGAAAGTGGATTGCTGACTATATTAGAAGTGATGAATTTATTAACTTATATGGAGATTAAACTATGAACAAAAAATTTGTAAAAACAAAAAACGTCAAAGAATTTGTAGGGTTTATGGAAGAATTGAAATCCCTTCCGCCAAATTTCCCTAAAATTGCTCTTGTATATGGTGATTATGGTTTAGGAAAATCTGAAACAATAAAATGGTGGACATTTAAAAACGACTGTGTGTATGTAAGAGCAACAAAAGGAATGTCTGTTCGGTGGTTGTTATCTGAAATTTCAGAAGAGCTTGGAGAAGAACCTTATTGGCATTCGCAGGAAACCTTTAATATGATTGAAAATAAATTGAAGCAACAGCCAAAAACCATAATAATTGATGAGGTTGATTATTTAATAAACAACAATGTAATTGAGATATTAAGAGATTTACACGATAGATCGGGTTGTCCTATGGTACTTGTCGGTATGGCAAATATTGATAAGAAATTATCCAAATATCCCCACCTGAAAGATAGGATTTATAAGGCATACAAATTTGAAAGTTATGATTCACAAGATATAAAGCAGATTATATCTGAACTATCGGAAATCCCAATTACACCTGACGGTTTAGAATATCTTGCGACAAGGCATAATCAATTCCGGCAGATAGTTAAATTAATAAATAAAGTAGAAAAACTTGCCAAAACCAATGAATTAACGGAACTTAACGAAGAAAGTTTAAGGAGCTTATTAAATGAGAAACAGAATATTACAACTTTGCAGACGGCTAAACAAGTTTACGCTTGATGAAATAGCAACAATCTCGGAAATCCCTGCGGATAATTTGTTGCCTGTTTTGAATGAATTGATTTGTGAGAATAAATTATCGCTTGAAAATAATGTTTATTCTTACCAAAAGAAACAAAAAGTTTCTGATAAATATTTCATTTTTAAATATTATCCAAAAGCAACAATTGATGTGATTTTAAAGTGTTTTTGTGAATCAATTATTACAACTAAAGTTTCGCATATTTTATCTATCGG
>CADAYD010000033.1 GCA_902791985.1 uncultured bacterium | reverse complement strand
TGAGCAATAAATGTTATGCGAGAGAGCATCAAAGGCGGATTTGTTTGAGCGTTAGCGAGTTATCCGCCTCAGACTCGAGCATATACAATTTATTAGCGAGCGGAGTGCAGGTCGTGGTTTTGAGGCACTTTTGCCACCAAAAGTGCCCCTGTCCGGAGGACCCTGCGGAGCAAAATTATAAAAGTTTAATATATACAGATAATATGTTTTATGTAATTGTAAGTTATTTGGGATAAAATTACATAATAGAAAGGAAAAACTTATGAATATTTTGTATATTGATGCATCTGTTCGTCCGGATTCACGTACAAAACGACTTGCACATCATTTTTTTAAAGGGATAGAAAGTTTAAATGCCAATATTAAAGAACTTTATTTATCTAATGAGTGTATTCCGCCTTTAAATAGAGAATCTTTGGAACATCGAACTAAATTAGCAGAAGAACAAAATTTTGATGAACCGATTTTTCATTATGCCAGAGAATACGCTGCAGCAGATATGATTGTTATAGCAGCACCTTATTGGGATTTGTCATTCCCTGCAACTTTAAAAACATACATTGAAGCAATAAATGTTGTAGGATTAACATTTATGTATAGTGATGAAGGTAAACCTGTTGGACTATGTGCTGCTAAAAAGCTTATTTACATTACAACATCAGGCGGGAAAATAGTTTCGGATGAATACGGTTACGGTTACATTAAAGAACTTGCTCACAAATTTCACGGAATAAAAGACATTGAATACATAAAAGCAGAAGAACTTGATATAGTAGGTGCTGATGTGGAAGATATTATCCAAAAAGCCGAGAAAAAAATTGATAAACTCACACAGGATATTGTTAAAGAGTGCGAATAATTTAAAAATCTGTCCTTTGTTTCAGGGCAGATTTTTTTTGATATAATAAATTCGTAAACAGAAATGAGGGAATGTATGGATATAAAAGCGGTAATTTTAGCAGCAGGCAAAGGAACAAGGATGAAATCCGAAACGACACCAAAAGTTTTACACGAAATTTTAGGTAAAACTTTGCTGGGTTATGTAATTGATAATGTAAAAAATTTTACAGATGAGCAATTTGTCATTGTCGGACACCATGCGGCTGAGGTTGAAAAGTTTGTCACAGATAATTATTCAAACGCTAAGACAGTCTTACAAAGTCCTCAACTCGGAACAGGGCATGCTGTCTCAATGGTTTGTCCTAATTTAGAAAATTATAACGGCTTAGTTTTAATCCTTTGCGGTGATACTCCGCTTATAAAAGAAGACACTTTGAAAAATTTTGTTGATTTTCATAATTCAAACAACTCTGATTTGACGGTTATGAGCACAATTTTTGAAGATCCGACAAATTACGGTCGAATTATAAGAGAAGACGATAATAGTTTAAAATGCATAGTTGAAGAAAAGGATGCAACCCCTGAACAAAAAGCTGTAAAAGAGGTTAATGCCGGAATTTATTGCTTAAATTGGAGCAAAATTAAAGATGCTTTCTCCCAGCTTAAAACTAATAATGCGCAGGGCGAATACTATTTAACAGATATAATTTCGTGGGGGAAAACTCAGCAACTTAGTGTCAATGCTTACATTTTAGAAAACAGTGACGAGATTTACGGTATTAATTCGCGCTCAAATCTTGCAACAGCATCAAAAATTATGAATAGAAATACGCTTGAAAAACTCATGGGTGAAGGTGTTACTGTTGTCGATCCGGAGTCAACTTGGATTAGTGCAGATACAAAAATCGGTCAGGATACTATTATTTACCCGTTTACTTATATTGAAGGGAAAAATGTTATAGGTAAGTCTTGCAAAATCGGACCTTGTGCGCATTTAAGAGGCGGAGTTGAGGTTTGTGATAACGTCAAAATCGGTAATTTTGTGGAAGTAAAAAAATCTAAAATTCTTTCAAATACAAATGTTGGACATTTGGCTTATATCGGAGACAGCGAATTGGGTGAGCGTGTAAATATTGGTGCAGGAACAATTACTGCCAATTATGATCCGATATCTAAAACGAAATCAAAGACTGTTTTAAAAGATGATGTTAAAATCGGCTCAAATTCGGTTCTTGTTGCTCCTGTAACGGTTGAACAAGGTGCAAATATCGGTGCAGGATCAGTTATAACCAAAACAATTCCACAGTGGGCACTTGCACTAACCCGTGCTCCGCTAAAAATTTTAGAAAATTGGGTTGGGAAAAAGAAATAAGGTTATTTAACACTATAAAACAACGTTCTGCGAGTCTTTGCGAGGAACAAAGTAGCAAAGCTTAACAAAACGGCTTTATAGAATTCTTTTATAAATTTCGTCAATATTTTTCAAGAACTCGTGATGGTTGAAAATTTGTTCAATTTCTTCTGGATTTAAATATTTGCGGACTTCATTATCAGACAAAATATTTTGCTTGAAATTACCGTGATTTTCAAACGCATTGAGTGCATTTTTCTGAACAATTTTATATGCTTCCTCTCTTGAAAGTCCTTTAGCAACAAGTGATAATAACATCTTTTGTGAATATACTATTCCGCCGAATTCTTCGCTGTGAGAAAGCATATTGTCTTTATGCACTACAATATTTTCCATGATGTTATTAAATCTGTTCAACATAAAATCAACCAAAGTCAGACTGTCAGGGAAAATAATTCTTTCTGCCGAACTGTGAGAAATATCTCTTTCATGCCAAAGTGTTACATTTTCCATTGCTGCAATCGAATTTGACCTTACAACCCTTGATAGTCCGCACAAATTTTCGCTCAAAACCGGATTTTTCTTATGCGGCATGGCAGAAGAACCTTTTTGACCTTTGCTGAAACCTTCTTCAAGTTCAAGAACTTCCGTTCTTTGTAAGTGGCGAATTTCAGTTGCAAATTGCTCTATTACCGTCGCAATCAGTGCTAAAGCCTGCATAAAGTGTGCATGATAATCACGTGCAATAATTTGAGTTGAAATTCTTGCCGGTTTTAAACCGAGATTTTCACAGGTAATTTTTTCAATTTCGGGTGAAATATTACTGTATGTTCCGACAGGACCCGAAATTTGTCCGACACGAATTTGTTCTGTTGCCTGTTCAAAGTTTTCTTTTTGTCTTTCTAAAATATCAATCCAGTTGCAAAGTTTTACCCCGAATGTCATAACTTCTGCATGAATTCCGTGGCTTCTGCCTATGCAGATTGTGTTGCGATGTTTATCTGCAAGTTTTTTTAATGTTTCGATGACGGTTTTAAGGTCTTTAATTATAATTTTTGCACTGTCCTGAATTTGGAGTGCAAAAGCGGTGTCAATAACGTCACTACTTGTCATCCCGACATGAACATAACGTCCCAAATCGCCTAAACTTTCATTTACGCAGGTTAAAAACGCAATAACATCATGCTTTACTTCCTGTTCAATTTCGTCTATGCGTTCAACACTAAAACGTGCTTTTTTGCGAATTTCTTGTGCAATTTCTTTTGTTATATTAAATTCCTCGCCTTTTGAGGGTGAGGATTTAGGAGAGATTTTTTTTTCATTGAGTAGTGCATATGCATCACAAACCGCAAGTTCTACGTTTAAGAAATATTGAAACTTGGACTCTAATGTCCAAATATTCGCCATTTCTTTTCTTGAATATCTTTCTATCATAACGAAATAATTTTAGCATAAATATTAATATAATTAATATAAAAAATTTTTTAAAAAGTACTTGATTTTTATTTTTTTTAGAGATAAAATAGTTATCGTGCATTGGCATGGAATAAGTTTTGAAAATATAAATAGCAAAATTTTTAAAAATTTATTGAAAAACTGCTTGACAATCAAAATTGTTGTAGTAGGATAGAGAAACCGAGATATAAAAAGCTTGGTTTTGTTTTGCCCCAATAGCAGGCGGGTTTTGTAAAGAGCCCGAAGCGTTGGTGACACGAAAAACTGAACATTGAAAACAGAATAGTTTGGAAACGACAAATACTTGTTAATTTCGTTAAAAATGATTCCAAAGCCCGAGCCAAAAGGTGAGGGCAACAAGACA
>CADAYD010000032.1 GCA_902791985.1 uncultured bacterium | reverse complement strand
TGTCTTGTTGCCCTCACCTTTTGGCTCGGGCTTTGGAATCATTTTTAACGAAATTAACAAGTATTTGTCGTTTCCAAACTATTCTGTTTTCAATGTTCAAACCATATTTAGCTCTGCCAACGACTGCAACTCAATCTGTTACACGTCTTTTGGGGCTTATGATTATCCGATTTTCATCCGACAACCACGCTATCACTATTCCCTTTACCAGTGATTATCTTATTCCACTTACCTTAATCTTTAATAAAACTGTACGTTTTTAGATAAAATTCTAAGTTTCTGGTTTTAATAAATCCGTTAAGATTTTGTGTTCTGAACTTTTCTATCGTACTACTTCAATATTTAATTTCAAGTGATAATTTTTATTTTCTTAACAATTTGTTACAATAAATACTTTTAACATTTTTGCCTAATTTACAACCGATAAAATTGCAAAAAAAATAATAAAAAAAAATGCAAAACAGATAAAATAACAAAAATTATATAAAAAAAAGGTGCAATTTCTTGCACCTAAATATGATATGATATAAAATTTTTATTATACATTTACTACTTAATATTTGCGAAGGTCCAAGCATCGAAAGTCGGAGCCTCTTTGACCTGAATTTCGTGTTTTTCTTCGCCTGAGCATTCACCGTCATGAGCAATCGGCTTATACAATCTGTTATAGTACTCAATCACCATACGGTCTGAATTGAAGTACGCTTCAGAGGTCCTGATAGCCTGACGCATAATTCTTGCCCATTCCATTTTATTATTGTAATAAGTAGGAATGATTTGGTTTTCAATAATATCCATCAAGCACTTATGATCCTTCCAGTGTCTTTCTTCCCACGACATTTCATCATCAATTTCAGGATATTCAATAGCATAACCATTAATTCCGCTAAAGGTACCTTCAACTGTCCAGCCGTCCCAAATTGAAAGGTGAACAGCACCGTTTGCATTAGCACTCATACCTGATGTACCTGATGCTTCAAACGGTCTTAACGGAGTATTTAACCATACATCAGAACCGCGTTTTAACATACCTGATAATTGTAATTCATATCCCGGAAGCACTACAACATTCTTCAATGAATGTGAACGATGCAAGAGTTTGTTGAACATTTCTTTACCCATAACATCATCAGGATGGAATTTACCTGCAAAAATGATTTGCAATTTATCTTCATTCAATAATTTTTCGATTCTGTCCTTGTCCATCAAAATTAGCCATGCACGTTTGTAATCAGCAAAACGTCTTGCCCAAGTGATAGTCAAAACGTCCGGATCAAATCTCTTACCGGCAACATTTGCTACATACTGGAATAATTCTGCTTTCATTTCACGTTTAACATCAAGAATTTTTTGAAGATCATTTTCAACTTCTTTAATTCTCGGATCCTGCCAGTAATGTAAATTAACAGCGTTTGTAATAGCACGAATCGGGCATCTGCCTTCAACCCATTCCCACATTTTATTCGCAACAAGACCATGTAACTGAGAAACAGCATTAGCAATCCTTGACATCTTGAGAGCAGCAACTGTCAGCGAGAAGTTTTCACCTCCTAAATTAATCGCGGTATCTCTCGATGCACCGGCAAAGAAGCCTCCCTCCAGCAAAGTATCAACCCAGTGCACTTCATTACCAGCAGCAACAGGAGTGTGAGTTGTAAAAACAGTATGTCTTTTTACTTCATTCAAATCGCCTTTGTACTGTCTTAAAAGTTCAAATGCAGCAGGAAGTGCATGTCCTTCGTTCATGTGAATAACATCAAACTTATAACCTGCTTTTTGCAAGATTCTGACCCCACCGATACCAAGAACTATTTCCTGAGCAATTCTGATTTTTTCATTTCCGTCATAGAGTTTGTGCGAAATACTCTTTGCCCAATCGCTGTTACCGTCAATATCGGTTGTTAAAAGATATACAGGGCAAGTGCCAAAAAGTTCGGGTTTAACAAGTAATGCCTTAACTTTAACTTTTTCACCAAATATATCTACATCAACCTGTAAGCCTGTATCAGTCAAATAATCATAATACTTTCTGATATATGCAACTTCAACATCACCGGTGTGGCTGATTCGCTGGTCATAATAGCCGTAAGACCACAAAATCGTAACCCCAACCATTGGCATTTGCAGATAGCCTGCAGATAACATATGAGAACCGGCCAAGAAACCTAAACCGCCTGAATAAGTGTTCAAAGATTGATCAATAGCAATTTCCATTGAAAAATACGCTACATTCGGTAATGACATAATATAAACCTCACTTCTTTAATTAACTTCTAATAATAAATTTTTCATGTTCATAAACAACTGTATAAAATATAATAACATATTACGCCGTAAAAGTGTAGTAGTTTAATGTATTATTTATAAAATATATTAAAATGCATTGTTATTAAATGATTTTAGAATATATAAATATATTTAGCATAGTAAAGAAATGTTTACAATTGGGAAATTTATGAATGAATCTTTTCTAAAAATTTTTGCAATGCTATTTTTACATGCGAATATGTTAAACCACCTTGCATGTAGGCAACATAAGGCGCTCTCATCGGACCGTCAGCACTTAATTCAATTGTCGAACCTTCGATAAACGTTCCGCCTGCCATAATAACCTTATCCTCATACCCCGGAATAAACTCGGGAATAGGGGTAACATAGGCATTAACAGGTGACAAAGATTGAATTGTCCTGCAAAATTGTTCTAAAAGTTCAGGCTTGCCAAAAGTAATGTTCTGGATAATATCCGTTCGTTTTTCGTAATATTTCGGGTAAGAGTCATAACCGATTTCTTCAAAGATTTTTGAAGCCAAAACTGCACCCTTAACAGCATCACAAACGACTGACGGTGCAATAAAAAGTCCTTGAAAAATAAGTCTGTGCTGATTAAACATAGCTCCGCCCTCTGCGCCTATTCCAGGGGCAGTCAGTCGATTAGCACTTCTGTCTACATAAAGAGCCTTGCCTGCAATATATCCACCTGCTTCAACAATTCCGCCTCCCGGATTTTTAATAAGAGATCCGCCGATTAAATCCGCACCAACTTCCAATGGTTCACGTTTATCCACAAATTCGCCGTAACAGTTATCAACAAAACAAATACAATTCGGATTTTTTGACTTAACAATTTTGCAAATTTTCTCTATAGTTTCAATAGTTAAAGATTTTCTTGTCGAATAGCCTTTTGAACGCTGAATAAGAACCATTGTGGTTGTTTCATCAACCTTTTGTTCTATTCCTCTAAAATCAATATCCGTATTATTAATTAATGGTACTTCATCATAGATTATACCATTACCGATTAAAGACGAACGCTTGGTTTCTTCATCGCCCATAGTGCCAATGACTTCTTGCATTGTATCATAAGGTTCGCCCGCAACCGAAAGCAATTTATCCCCAGCCTTTAAATTCCCAAATAAGGCACACGCCAAAGTATGAGTACCTGAAGCAAAATGAATACGCACCAGAGCCTTTTCAGCCTTAAACACTTGAGCATAAACCTTGTCTAAGACCTCTCTACCCAAATCATCATGGCCATACCCAGAAACGGTATAAAAATGTTCTGGCGCAACCTTATTATCAAAAAAAGCCTCTAAAACCTTTTCCTGATTATAATCTCTTATATCTTCAATAACTTCAAATTGTTCCTTTAGGCTGCTCTGCGCCTTTTTTATCATCTCTTTGCTATTCATAAATCCCTGCATTAAAAAACTTGTCCTACTATATTAATATAATAGGACAAGCAAAATTTTTCTGCAAAATATTTATCTAAAGCTCTATTAAGTTTGGATTAACTGATTTTGAAAGCAAACAATAAATTATCATTAAGCATATATAAACGCTTTAATCATTATTATTCCCCTTATTCCCTCTGATATTTAATTATTTATTAAAGTTTTTGTATCTGTAACTTAGTATACTGTACTCAGAAACATCACTCTCTGATTCGCTGCCGTAAAATAGCGACATATCAGAAGTTGCTTTTTTGTAATTATATTCGTCAATCTTTTCCTGTTTCGCACAACTTGATGAGTATGCGGCAATTTCTCCTGCTGTAACTCTGCCGTCATGGTTTGTATCAATTTCATCAAAATTCTCAAGTATCTTTGCAACAGTTGACTGAGAATAAGCACCTGAAGATGCCAACTGCGTCAACTCATTTTTAGAAACTCCTGCAGTAGAAAGAGTCTGAGAAAATTTATTCATTTCATCCGCACTGATTTTTCCGTCACCATCTTTATCTAAAGTTGAAAAATTGTTCTGCAGATATGATGCGAAAGACTGATTAAGCGTTAAATAATTAGTCTGATCACTTTTTGCTGCAGCAATATTTTTTAGCGTTACCCCATCTTTTGGATATAAAGCCGCCAAATATGCATAAGTGTTATTAATGCCTGATGATAAACTTGAAATCAAAGAATTACCTAAACTTGAACCCATAACTCTAACCTTTCACATTATATATACATTCATATATATAATAATTATGTTTCATAAAAAGTCAATGATTTAATAATATACCGCTGGAAGTCTAATTACTAAAGTATCTGCATTTAAATAATAACAAGGGTTTAGTTTTTAATTGTAACAAAATCTTAACAAATACAACCCCTAAATTAAAGTTTTTACCCATAGCTGTCGACATGTAAGATATAGGAAACACAAAAGAAAGGACAGCGCCAAAATGGGAATGAGTGCATCTCAAGCTAGATTTCTAAGTTTGACGGCTCGTA
>CADAYD010000031.1 GCA_902791985.1 uncultured bacterium | reverse complement strand
TGTAAAATAACAGATGGTATGGTTTCGTTAGACAGATAGTTTGCACTTTTTGGTAAAGATTTGTAACAATTCTGATGAAGCGTGTTACAATTAGGCAATTTTTGAGTCGAGAAATACTTTATATATACAGGGGATATATAAGGAGTTTTAAATGACTGTTAAATTATTATTGGGGATAATGAGAAAATTTACACCTGAAGGGAAAGAGTTAGTATTAGATTTAATGAAGCAAGCAAGAAAATCACTCAAAGGAGAAGGAATGGCACTTAAAGATTTTCCTCTATTCGCACAACATCTTGGAAAATCTGGGCAAATAGAAAAGCAACTGCTAGATAAATCAAATTCATTACAAAGTATTGCAGATGATGCATATAAATCAATTAAAACTGTCGGTATAAAACGTAAACCGGGTACTATTCTGAACAAGAAAACAGGATTACAAGAACCTATAGATATTGATAGATGCAGTGTAGATATGACTAATCTTGAACAAAATGGCGGATATCATCTATCAGCATGCAATATAGAGGGGGAAACAATTGGTCTTGTGCAATTAGAGCGTGATCCTATGTTTTTTGTACGGAAACCTGATAAACAGGCTCTACATATCCGTTATTTTGCAACTAACCCAGATTATAAAGGTGTAGGAACCGAAATGTTACGGCAAATAATTAATATTAGCAGGCAAGTGGGGTATGGTGGCAGAGTAACATTACATGCAAGCACTGGTGGTATACCAAGAGAATTTGCAAGGATTTGCAAAGGAGAGATTAATACATCTTGTGCTATAAAATATCGAAAAATGGGGTTTATAAGTAGCGAATCAGCGGAAATTACAGCCAATATTGATGAAGCAATAAAAAATGGAAAAACAGGACTTGAAAAGAGTAGTAAACGCCTGGAGGGTGAAATGCATTTGCCTGATAATGTAATTGCTACATACTTTAATATAAAAGCTCTTGCGTAAATTTTTTAATTTATAAATAGGGATGGTGGACTTCGGTTTTTATGGTGCAATTTTTGCACCTTATTTTCAAATTCCCTATTTTTGACCTTTGGTGTGATTTAGATTTTGTCGGCATCTGAGCCTTATATTAACTCTTTTTAAAGTCTTTTTGCGGACATTTATGTTACCAAAATCGGACATTCCGGACATTTATACTCAAACTATTTCCGACCTTGATAAATCGGTAAAGGCTGGATTGCTTCGGGCTTTCGTGTAAAAGAACAAACAGTTTGATTATTAGAAACAGACAGTTTGATTATTTCGGACACCCTTGTTCAAATAATGTCAGATAAATCAGGGAAAATGTGTCCAATTTTTATAAATATTTCTTTATATTATTAATTAAATTAAGCAATTAATTTGTTCAAAAATGTTTTATATAAATATAGCGATTATTGCGTAGGGCTATGTCGAACAAAAGTGAGCAAGCCCGTATGGGGTGCGAGGTCAATTTTTACGACAATGCAGAATATCTTTGTCTAATATGTGCAATAGTATTTGGGAAATATTGTTCCAAGAAAATAGTTCTATCTTGTAACTGTTCCCAAGTTTGAATTGTATCTGTCAAAAGATTTGTTTCTGCACAAGCTTCATTCAGACCTCGTTTACCTGCATCGTTTCCAGCTAAGAAATATTCAATAGATTCAATTCTTGATTCAGGAAATTTAGCAGTATATGCTCGTTTTTCTGCATTGTATATTTTCATCAGCTCTTTATCTTTTCTCAAGTCTAGTACATGGAATTTTGCATGACCAAGTTCATGAGCAAAAACACCAAGATTATTATTTAATTCTTTAGACATAAAAATACTATTCCCTGCGTAACAAGCATTTTTAGGCATAAAACTTTGCGGCATTACAAATTCACAGGATTTACTCATTGCAAACCATTCATCGCCAGGAAGTCGTTTTAACATATCAACGCAACTTCTATCTATCGTTCTTGGCTCAATTCCATATTTTTTAAATACACTCGCCGCTAGCTGATAAGTTTTGTTATCAGGTAAATTTTTTAAATCTCCTGCTATTTTATTTGCTGTATCTACAGGCACATCAGCTATTGCGTACTCAACTTTTTCTGCTGTCTTTTTACTCATTGAATCAAGTTTTGTTACGACTACTTTTCTATCTGTAAAAACTATATCATAACTTTTTCCATTTACAGTTGATATAAAATGATTTTTAGAAACAACTTTGAATGTTCTTGTTACTTCTGATACTTGTTTCCCTGTTTTATCGGTAATAACAGAATGTAAGTAACTATTACCTGCTTTATCTTCTCTGAATGCAGTATAAGTTTTGCTTCCGTCTACAGATCTTAAAGTTCTTCTTACATGTTTTGCTCCATTTGGTGTAACTTGTGCATGGCCAATTCTTATGCGTGATCCGTCAGGTCTTGTATTATAAATATCATATTGACCTTTTATAGCTGATTCTGTATATACCGTTCCAAATTTTCCATTTTTTCCTTCTGTTACAGAGCTTATTCTAAATGGTGTAGCAGGTGCATTTTCTGTTTTTACTTCGGAAGCTACAGAATCATATACTTGAGTTCCTTTTTTAACACGTATTGTTTTCCCACCCTGATTTATTGTTACAAGGTTTCCTGTCTTTTTATTGAATTTGTACGCTAAATTAGGACGGCCTCGCATATCAATTTGTTTAAGCATTATAAACAAATCATTTGCACCGTCTAAGTCTCCCAAATATAAATCTTCAGGTACTATGCCATATTCTTTTTTCGCTTGCTCTATACTCTTTAACATATTTGTTAATCTTTTTTCGCCTATTACATCAGTTATTGCAGCATAATTATTTCCAAAATTGCCTTTTGGATTCCATACTTGTAACGGAACATTTAAATCAAGTGCTCTTTTAGCAAGTTCAGGATATTGTTCATACATTTTGTATGCACCTTCTTCAAAAACTTGTTCAAAATACTTACCTTTTAAACCTGCATCTTTGACTAATTTCATTAAGTTTTCTACATTATTACCCCATCGGATGTTGTCTAAAACAAATAGAACTTGTTTAGGTGTTAAATCCTTTCTTGCTATAATATCATCGATATATTGTAATGTTTTTTCATCAACTTTTCCGACTGCTTCTGCAATAGTTTTTATACTTGGTTTTTTTTCTCTTTTAAGCAATTCCTGTAAGACTTCAAAACGCTTTTCACCACCTTTTTCCGAACTTTTTAAGACAGGCAATAACTCCTTTTGATGCCAACTAGGTACGTCAAGTTTAAGTAAGTGTTCCAAATCTTGTGCATATTTTGGTTCAATGGCTGCTAAATTGATTTTTGCAATTTCAGGACAGAGAGCATATTTTTCTATTACTGAAATATTATCCATAGAAATTTCAGAGAATATACTTTCGACTTGACTATGACTTAGGCTTTTATTTTGATACAACTTTTCAAGTACGTCAGGTAATTTATCAACAGTTGCGGTTTGTTTTTGCTCAAATTCTGTCATTAGCTTTTCTGCCATTTGAGTAAACTCATTGTCAGTAATTTTACCTAATCTTAAGTCTTCCTCGATTTGATGTGGCAAATAAAATGCACGAGATTTTACTTTTTGAGCAACACTTATGTATTTATTTGTTAAGAAATATAATTCTCTATCAGGAATTGCTTTATTATTTATAATTCTTTCAATGAATTTGCTAACTGGTAATTCATCACAAGAACCTAAAACAGTTAAATTTGCAATTGTTGAATTGTCTAATTTTCTTCCTGATTTTTCAATTACATTTACAAAATTATTGATATATTCTGTATTGTCTAACCCTCTGTTAAAACAAGTAATAACAGCGCTGGCCTGTTTGGCATTTGCAGGTTTTGTGGTTTTTATTATATTTAAAATTTCATCAAGTTTTTGTGCTTCTAATCCATCCATAGCTTCTATATACAAATTTTGAGCTTTAGGATTGTTAATTTTTACAACTTCATCGAGATATTTTGTTGCAATATCAGGATTTAAATACTTAATATCAGGTAATTTTGTGTTTTTTGATGCTAAATTTAATATTCTTCTTGCAATCTCCTCATTTTCAGATGTTACACCTTTTAGAAAATCTGATAGTTGATGCAAATCTACTTTTCTTTCTAAGAGCGCCTTTTGAGACATATTATAATGTTCAGGTTTTAAAACAGATAAAACCTGTGAAATGTTATAGTTTTCCATTTCGTCTTTACCAAGTTTGAAATTTGGATTTTCTAAAAGTTTAGAAATGAAATTTTTTCTCAATTTGAACGCTTGCAGGCCTTCTTTACTCATACCTTCAAATGCATAAATATTATGCAATATTAAGTTTAGACCTTCAGTATTTTCACCCGCTCTTTCGAGAAGTTTCAAAGCAATATCAGAATTACTTTTATTTGTTGAAGTCATTATGTACAACATTTCTTGAGTGCTTACACTTCCTTTATCAGAAATAGCACGCAAAACTTCGACATTATCCTTTGTCAAATGAGTTGTAGGCAAATCAGCCAAAATTTTACTGTTAAAATTTTTGTCTTTAAGAAGTTGTTTCAAAATTGGAGCGTTTTCTTCTGTTATAAGATTTGCAATAGTTTTAAATTCTTCGTCTGTAATACTTTTATCTCTCAGTAATTGAATAAATGCCTTTTTATTTTCTTTTGTGATACAACCTAATAAACCATCTTTAACTAGGTCTTTGTGTTTTAACACTGCATTAATTAATTTTTCATCCGCAATAAGCTCTAAATTTTCAACCATTTCAGGATTTTGCTGTATCAGATACTTTATATCCCCTTGAGAAAATCCGTATCTTTCAAAAGGCTTGAAATATTTTTGTACGGAAGCAAGTTGTTCAGGTGAAATTTCTTTAACAAGACGTGTTAAATTTTTAGCACCAAAAGAAACATCTTGAGCAACCTGTCTTTGCACTGGATCAGTTATATGAGCGAATTTAACAGCTCTTTTTGCTGTTGGTGTTATAATCTTTTTCCCTATTGCTGTAATAAATGACATAATTTTCCCTTATTATCCCCTATGTATATATAAAGTATTTTTCTTTCAAAAAATTGCTTAATTTTTGAATTGTGTAACGAAATATAAATTGAAATTGGACACATTTTCCCCGATTTTTGGGCAAATTTTTCAACAGGTGCGAAACCGGACTTGCCGAAATAATCAAACTGTCTGAAATAATCAAACCACGACTAAATGCCGGCATAGTGCAAATTTTCAGGAGCGGAATTTTTGGAAAGTATGTCCAAACAAAGTCCGTTAAAGTCCAGTTTGATTATTGCCAAATCGTTAAAATTCCGACCACCTATATTGCGAGTCTGTAATAATCCAAATGGGACTATAAATACAACGAAAACCACTTCCGACCAAATGTCCTGTTAAAAGGTAACTCTGCTCGCTCCTCGCTCAAACCACTGTAAAAGGACACTCAGTTTGAGACAACCGGACAGACAGTTTGAGATTTTCGGCAACGTTCTTTTCAAAAATAAGAAAATAATGTCAAATTAGTCGGGGAAATTTCCCCGACTTTTTCGCTGATTAATTTTAATTAAAAAAGTGCCGGCATGAGAACCGACACTTTGTTGGAATTAAGAATAGCAATTATTTTACTAATTCTTTGAACTTTTTGCCTGCTGAGAATGCAGGAACTTTTTTAGCGGCAATTTTAATTTCTTTGCCTGTTTGTGGGTTTCTTCCTGTGCGAGCGGCTCTTTGTCTGCGTTCAAAAGTTCCGAAACCTACCAAAGTAACTTTTTCACCTTTTTTAACTGTTTTTTCAATAGTTTCTAATGTTGCAGTTAAAACATCAGCGGCATCTTTTTTTGTAACCTTTGCTGATTTTGCA
>CADAYD010000030.1 GCA_902791985.1 uncultured bacterium | reverse complement strand
TCCTTGGATATAAAGACGAAACCGTAAATAATTTCTTTTATGAAGGTTTATCTGCTTTGGAAAAAGATTTATCAAAAGATGAACTTATTGCTCTTGTTTTAAAAACCGGAGAAGTTAATTTTAAATGTATGGAAATGCTTGATAGAGCTAATACTGAAACTTACGGTAATCCTGAGCCGACAAAAGTTACAAAAAACATTGAAGCAAAACCTTTTATTGTTATAACGGGACACGACTTGCACGATTTGAAAATGTTATTAGAACAAACAAAAGATAAAGGAATTAATATTTATACTCATGGCGAAATGCTGCCAGCTCTTGCGTATCCGGAATTGAAAAAGTATGAGCATTTAAAAGGCAATTTTGGAACAGCTTGGCAAAATCAGCAGAAAGAGTTTGATAATATTCCGGCTCCAATTTTATTTACAACAAACTGCATAATGCCTGTAAAAGACAGTTATAAAGACAGAGTATTTACAACAGCTGCCGTACATTATCCTCAATGTACTTATATTAAAGCTGATAATAACGGCTATAAAGACTTCACCCCTGTTATAAATAAAGCATTAGAACTTGGCGGTTATAAAGAAGTACAGAAAATGCCCGGTATTAACGGTGGTGAAAGTTTAACTGTCGGTTTTGGACATCATACAGTTTTGTCTGTTGCCGATAAGGTCGTTGAAGCTGTTAAATCAGGAGCTTTAAAACATATCTTTTTAGTCGGCGGATGTGACGGAGCGAAACCCGGAAGAAATTATTATACAGAATTTGTAAAACAAACGCCAAAAAATACGCTCGTTTTAACTTGTGCTTGCGGGAAATACAGATTTAATGATTTAGAATTAGGCGATATAAATGGTATTCCAAGATTGTTGGATTTAGGTCAATGCAACGATGCTTATTCAGGTATAAAAATTGCGGTTGAACTTGCTAAAGTATTTAATTGCGGTGTAAATGACCTGCCTTTATCTATAGTTCTTTCGTGGTATGAACAAAAAGCAGTCTGCGTTCTTTTAACTCTGCTTTATTTAGGTATTCAAAATATCAAACTCGGACCAAGTTTACCTGCATTTGTTTCACCAAATGTTTTAAATGTCTTGGTTGATAAATTTAAAATCGCTCCAACAACAACGCCTGAAGCGGATTTAAAAGAAATATTGACAAAATAATTTCTGTAAAGGGCGGTGTCGCCCTTTTTATTTAAATTTATTATTTGTTGTAAAAACAACAGAAATTTAATAAAATACATCTTAAAATAAATATATAGAAAAGAACAAATCAAGAGGTAATGCTTATGGAAAAGAATTGTTTAAATTGCACGAATGTCAGAAAAGTAGTTATGATAGGTTGCGGCTTTGTAGGTGCGGCTTGTTCATTTGCAATAATGCAATCAGGTTTATTTTCTGAAATGGTCCTTATAGATGCCGATAAATCAAAGGCTGAGGGTGAAGCGTTAGATATAAGTCATGGAGTTCCGTTTGCAAAACCTATAAAAATTTATGCAGGGGATTATGATGATATAAAAGATGCAAGTCTGATTATTGTAACAGCAGGTGCTAATCAAAAACCGGGAGAAACAAGACTTGATTTAGTAAAGAAAAATATATCTATTTTTAAATCCATTATCCCTGAAATCAAGAAAAGAGATTTTAACGGGGTTCTGCTTATTGTTGCAAATCCTGTTGATATACTAACAACAGTTGCTCAAAAACTTTCAGGACTTCCTGAAAATAAAGTCATTGGTTCGGGAACTGTCCTTGATACAGCAAGATTAAAATATGAACTCGGAAACCACTTAAATGTTGATTCCCGAAGTGTTCACGCATTTATTATAGGTGAACATGGAGATAGTGAAATCGCTGCTTGGTCATCTGCTAATGTTTCAGGAATACCTTTAAATAAATTCTGTGAAATGAGAGGGCATTTTAACCATGATGAAGCAATGAAAAGAATTGCAGAAAATGTTAAAAATAGTGCCTATGAAATCATAGAGAAGAAAAAAGCAACATATTATGGTGTTGCAATGGCTGTAAAACGCATTTGTGAAGCCATTGTAAGAGACGAAAAATCAATACTTCCGATTTCTTCACTTATGAAAGGTGATTTCGGGATTGAAGGAATTTCATTAAGTATGCCTGCAATAGTAGGTAAAGATGGAGTCGAATGTTTAGTTCCGATTCAATTAAATGAAGAAGAAATATCTAAACTTCAAAAATCGGCTCAAACTTTAAAAAATACATTAAGTCAAAACGAAGTGTAGGGGTAAATATAATGAAAGAAAAAACAGGTGAAATATTTTCAATAAGTAATGATAATCCTACAGTTAAAGGCTGTACGGTTTCAAAAACGATATATAGTGAAAATGGTTATGATATAAACTATTTTTCACTTGCAGAAAATACTGATATCAGTGCCGAAACTTATGAATATCCGAAAATCTGTATAGTTAATTCAGGCGAAATGGAAGGGGTAAATGTAAAAGGGGATATTGTCTGGAATGCCAAATCTTTTGAAATTATTGTTTGTCCTCAAAATGAACCTATTGGAATGAGAACTAAGACAGGTTGTATTTATACCGAAATAGCCATAAGAAAGGAGTCAAATATGAACGAAGTTTTAGAAGCAGGGAAAGTATTAAAATTAGCAGATTTGCTTCCATATCAAGAAGGCAGAATTGTTAATATGGATTTAATCAATGACCCTAAATTAAAATTTGTTATTATGAGTTTTGATGAACGAACTGGGCTTTCTGAACATTCTGCTCCAGGGGAAGCATTAATATTTGCTCTTGACGGTCAGGGTATAATCGGCTATGAGGGCAAAGAACATACAATTAAAGCAGGCGAAAACTTTAAATTTGCTAAAAACGGAAAACACTATGTCAAAGCAGACGGAAAATTCAAAATGGCATTATTATTGACATTAGAATAAGCAGTTTGTTTGAGTGAATTATATTAAAAAGCCGAGAGTTTTTAAATTCAAACTTTCGACTTAATATTTTTACTCTAAGTATTCAAAATAATTGGACTCGAAACATTTAAAATACTGATAATTTTTGTGTAACTTCAATTTTGATAAATTTTAATCGAGCAATGGTAAACATTTGTCTTTAATTTCAAAGGCAATTTTAGGAATCCTGAATAAAGTAAACATTCGCTACAGTTTATTTGATTTATCATAGGTAAAGATTTTATTAATGAATTATTTCTTGTTATAATTTATTCAAGATATAAATGGAGATGATTATGCAAATATATGCAGATAAAGTATTTAAAAAACCTGTTGAAACTATCGAAATTTTTGAGCCTGAAAACGTAGAATCCGCATTAGATAGAATTGAAACACTGAAAAATGAAGGTTTGTATTTGATTGGGTATATACGGTATGACATAAAAAACGTGTCAAAAGAAGCTCCTCTTGTTTATTTTGAAGCATTTGAATCATTTGAGACTTTTAAACAAAAGAATCCTAATTATAAAATCGGTACTATTGTTAAACCTTTAATATCTAAAAAAGAATACATAAAGCAGATAGAATATATAAAAGAGCAGATAAAAGAGGGTGTTACCTATGAGGTTAATTATACATATCCCTCTGTATTAAAAACCAATGCAAACGAGATTGATTTATATAACTATCTTTTGCAAAATCAAAAAACACCATATAACGCATTTTTGCAAAATAAGTACGAAACAATACTGTCATTTTCTCCGGAGTTGTTTTTTGCTTTAAAAGGCAGAATGATATTGACAAAACCAATGAAAGGGACCGTAAAAAGAGGGAAGAATGCACAGGAAGATTGGGAGTTGAAAAACTTTTTGTATAACGATATTAAAAATCGTGCTGAAAATATTATGATTGTTGACCTGTTGCGAAATGATTTGGGCAGAATATCTAAAACAGGAACTGTTAATGTTAATAAACTTTTTGATATTGAACAGCACAAAACCCTGTTTCAAATGACATCAGAAATATCGTCAGAGTTGGAAGATGATATTACGCTCTACGATATTATTAATGCAATTTACCCTTGTGGTTCAATTACAGGTGCTCCAAAACTATCAACAATGAAGGTTATTTCAGAAACGGAGAAATTTCCAAGAGAGGTTTATTGTGGTGCAATTGGGTATTTGCACAAAGATGAAGCAGTTTTTTCTGTTCCGATAAGGATTTTACAAAAGAAAAATAAGGATGAGGTTTATACATACTATGCGGGTGGTGCAATTGTCTGGGATTCAAATGCTGAAGATGAGTGGGAAGAAACCTTGATTAAAGCAAAATTTTTGAATACGGAATTTTCGCTCATTGAAACAGGGATTACGGATTTTGAGATGCATATTAAGAGATTAAAACAGTCTGCAAAAGAGTTAGGGTTTGTTTGGAATGACGATATAGAAAAACTCTGTTTTAATGAAAAGGTTGTAAATAGAATAGAATTATCCAAGGACGGCAACTTTGAACTCACTACAAGGAACATTCCGGAATTACCTAAGAATCCAAGAATAAAGATTGCAAATAAAACAAATTCTTCAAATCCGTTTTTGTATCATAAAACAAGCATTCGAAAGACAGCTCAACAGGATGTTTTTGAAGAGATTAACTTGAATGAAAAAGGCGAAATTACTGAAGGGACATTTACCAATATCGCAGTTAAGAAAAACGGTAAAATCTATACACCTCCTTTACAATGCGGACTTCTAAACGGTATAACAAGACAAAAGCTGCTCAATAGCGGAAGGATTGAAGAAAGAATATTATATCCTGAGGATTTAAAAACAGCCGAAAAAATCTATTGTTTTAATTCAGTCAGAGGTGTTGTTGAGGTGGAACTATGCTGGTAATAGATAACTACGATTCTTTTACCTATAACATAGTACAATATGTCAAAATGCTTGGGGTTAATCCGGTTGTTATAAATAACGACGAAATGACACTTGAGGGAATAAAAAAACTTGATTTTTCAAAGATTATCCTTTCTCCCGGATGGGGAAATCCTGATAATTCCGGGATTTGTATGGAAATTATCGATTTTTATCAAGATTTTAAACCTATATTTGGGATTTGTCTGGGTATGCAGTGTATAGCAAAATATTTTGGTGCAAAAATTATTAAAACAAAAGAACCGTTTCACGGGAAAAACTCAGATATATATTTTGATGAAAATTTTGAGCTTTTTAAGGGGTTGAAACAGGGGTTTAGTGCTACGAGATATCATTCTCTTATTGTATCTGAGCCAACAGACAAAATAGAAATTACTGCGAAAACAACGGATGATATCCCGATGGCGATAAAAATTAAAAATAAACAAATATATGGTGTGCAGTTCCATCCGGAAGCAATACTTACAGAAAACGGAATTGATATAATAAAGAACTTTATTATGCAGAGTAATCGTTAAAACATAGACCGTTTTGTTACTTCGCAGAAATGGGCAAAAACAAGAAAAAACTCCTCAAAAAGTGCCAGAATAGAACTTTTTGTAAAGAGTTGTATTCCGCTATTATCAACACTCCTATGGATTTCTTCTATAAATTGCAAGGATATAAAGCGTGTTTATAAAATGTTTAGGCAATTTGATTATGTATTGACATAATCAAATAAGCGTGTTAGTTTTGTATTATGAAATGTTGTCAAAAATCCAATTGGGGCGGAAAACGTGAAATGGCAGGAAGAAAGAAAACCTGTCTTAAAAAAGTGCCATTCAACAGAAGAATCAATGAAAACATTTTAAATATCCTCAAAGATTATGCCCAAAGACATAACCTTACGGATACGGAAGCACTTGAAAGTGCGATATTATTACAGAGCAACATTGAAAAATTAAAAGGAGATAAGATTATGAAAATTTGTATTCCGACTTCAGAAGGTAAATTGTGTGGACATTTCGGGCATTGTGATTCTTTTACTTTTGCTGAAATTAATCCTGAAACAAAAGAAATTTTAACTATAGAAGAAAAAATACCGGAAGATGGTATTTCTTGTCAGAGTGCTGCTTGGATTTCAGAACAGGGTGTAAGTAAAGTTTTAGCCGGTGGAGTGGGCGGGCGTCCAATGATGATGTTTGCACAAAACGGAGTTGAAGTTGTTGCAGGCTGTCCGGAGTTACCTATCAAAGAAGTTTTAGAAAAATATATGGCAAATTCTCTTGAAACAGGAGCAAACGCATGCGGCGACGAAGGTTATGATCACGCACATTGCCATCACCATGGCGAAGGACATCATTGCAACCATTAAGGAGTTATATTATGAAAATTCATCAAATCAGAAACGCAACAATAATTGTAATTTATAACGATAAAAGATTTTTAATTGACCCTTGGCTTATGCCGAAAGATTTTATGCCGGGGTTTGAGGGGGCAATGAACAGTAAAGTCAGACAACCGAGAGTTGATT
>CADAYD010000029.1 GCA_902791985.1 uncultured bacterium | reverse complement strand
AGAACATTTTTCAATAAAGAAGTTTATCTATATTTTTACGATGGGCAGGTTTTTATTTCAAAAGATCTGCTAAAAAGCAAAAACGATAAACCTTTAACCACAAAGGATAAAGCAGATTTTACAACAATATATTGCTATTTATCAAGAAATTTAACTCATAACAAAAATGTTTACAATTTGGAATATAAAATTGCTGAGACACTTTGGCGCAGTGGTAAGGATTTTAAAAGTTTGTATGCTGATTTATACAATCTGATAAATTGAATTTATTAAAACACCAATAAAACGGCATTAAAAACCAATTTGAAAATTACTTATCATTCAGACACAAATACTTGAGATTTCCCTAAATGCAATCGATTAATGTTAATGACCGAAAGGAGCATAATATGGTTGAAAAAGATTATAAGTTGTATGGAACAAAGATTTTGAATTTAAAAACACAAGAAATTGGATTGTTAATTTACTTATGGGAGAACAAATTTGCTGATAAAACAGTTGATTTTGCGACTTGCGTAGATAAGAATGGCAAATGCTACAACATTGAACTTGATAATATCAGAGGATTTGAAGATGATTTTGAAAAATAAATTGACGAAAGAAATATTAGATATTCCGTATTCAGAATTTAGAAAAAAGTTTGCAAAAGAAATTCAGGATGCGTTTGAAAGTTACCGAAAAACGCAATTAAATAAATATTCTTGGAACTTCAAAGACGACAATTCTTTGGAGTTTAATTTTTATTTTGATCTTCATTGGAATTTCAATCATTTCGGAATGTCAAACTGGTACATCGAAAGAATGTAGTCAAAAATATTTATAATATATACGCATTAATAATTTCACCATAATAAACCGTATGATAATCTTTATTTGCTATTGGTGCGGTTAAATCTATGTCTTGCTGATAAAACTATTCTTTTAATTAGACAGAAATTTTATCAATTTCTAATGTAATAAATTCTGAAAGATTATTTGCTATAATTCTATGTGAATTACTATTATAATGCAATCCGTCAATATCTGACGGGTTAACGATTGTGTTTATATCAAATAATTTACAATTATAAATCTCGGCAATTTTTTTATACACTATTCCAACTTTTCTTGATTTAACAATACTTGTTTTATCAAATTGATAATTAAATGCACCTTTTAATATGTTCTCATTTAATATTACAGGAGAAATGATAAGTATTTTTTTAGCTTTTGTTTTGGCTAATTTTATTAAATTTTCCAATCCTCGTTCAATTAAACTCAAACTTATATTATACAGAAACTGCAAATCATTTGTTCCAATCCAGAGTATCAACAAATCTATATTTCCTGATTTTTTAATAAATTCAGGAAAATGTTTTGGAGCTGAAAATAACTCTCCTTTTGGATTATTAACAAATCCTGTTCTGTCACACATTCCTTCGTTTATAACTTCATATTCAACACCTAAATTCTTTTGCAAGAGGGAAGTCCAGCGAATATTTTCGTCAAATCTTGAACCGTCTTTTGGATTATATCCGAAAGTATTTGAATCTCCATAACATATAATATTTTTCATTCTTCTCTCTCCATTATTGTTTTAATTTGTTTGCAAATTCTTCTATTGAAATAAATGATGATTTAAAGTTCACATTTGATGTATATTTATGCAAAACATTTTCATCTTTCTTATTTCCATTTTTTCTTGTCATCCAAATATTTAATTTAGGTAACAGTACACCAAGCATTATAGCAGAATATGCAATTCCTGACATTTGTGCAATATTAAGTTTTCTCAAATTAGCTTTTACATTGCCACCCTGTGCAATTATTTCTTTCTGAGATTTGAGTGATACATTTTGGAGCCAATGTTTTATTCCTTTGCCATCTTTAGAAATATTAAACAAAGTTTTTTGCTTTGGATCAAGCATTTGCCCCACACCTTTTGCAACAAAACCGCCTAAAACAAGCCAATTTAAGAACCCTAAATAATCTCTTACGTTCGTTTCTCTTAGCTCTGTAGAATCTTTTGAAGCAAAAATTCTGCCTAAAATAAGAGTTCCATATATAGTTTTAATAGCATTTCCGCTTGTTGCTGGTCCGTCAAATTCAAGTTTTTTAATTAAGTCAACAGGCTTTTTTACTCCCATAACTTTGGTAAGCATTAATACAAAAATCCCAGCGGATATTATTTTTTTTAGCCATAGACCTTTCTCTTTTTTCTTTTCATTTTTATCTTTCACATTATTTTCGTAACCGTTTTCACCTACAAAATTATCAATGCCGGTCCTTTTCTTTGTTAAATATCTGTTGAGGTATTGGTTTGTAATTGCAAGCCCCATAGATAAAGGTATAGCAATACCAATACGCAAATTATTCATTCGTTTTAATTTTGATATTATTTCACTTGGCAATTGTTTAGTTTCTGAGAAGAAAATGTTTCTACCGGAATCAACAATATCTCTTAGTGTATGAGTAAGGTTTGAAGTTACTTCATTTTTACCTGATTTAATTTTTATAGAATTATCAGCACCAAGAATATTTATTATTTCATCTTGAATTTCGGTTAATATTTTTTTATTTGTCTTTTTGTCCATTGATTTATCTGTAATTAAATTTGTTAACTTTTCAATTACAGATTGCTTCTTGTTTTGAGCAATATCAGCAAAATTTTTGGTTTTAGATCCGACTTGACCTGACATTGAATTAAGGAGATTTTCAACATAACTTTTTGGAGTTTTATCTGATTTATTGTAAATATCAGAAAATACATCAAGACCGTTATTTGTAATCCAAGAACCTGAATTTACTTTAATTTTAGGGCTTAATTTTTTAGCAATAATTTTTGAAGCAAGAATAGCAAAAACCGCAGCAGAAAACTCTGCAATAAAAGTCCCTGTGTACTCCCTAAAACCCATTTCGATTCCTGCTTGTTCACCTCTATTTTTAGTTTCTACAATGGTTCTTGGGGTATCCATCGCAAAAATATCAACAAATGATGCGTTTAGCATATCATTGTTACTCAATGTATAAAGGGCATTTGATAATCCGCCCATGGCAGCGGTAAAATTCGGGGCATTATTTATCTTATCTATTTTCATTTGTAATTTCTCCTTAAAAAACAAGTTCTTAAAAAAATAAGAACTTGTTTATAATATTTCTAACTAAAATCTGCGTGCAAAATTATAAGTAAGTTCTTAACAACAAGACTTACAGCAACGACAGATTAAATTATTTACAAATGATGTTTTCATAATATATATGAAAACATAAAAAAAATATTTGTCAAACCCCCAATATACCTAGTTACTACATTTTGCCTTTAGCCATTTTTCAACTTCGTCATATATTTTGGCAACATCTTCGGGACGGTCAGTTCCAAGTAAATCATTGCTAATTGTTCCGCCTGCTTTAATTCTTACATAAGCCAAAAATCTGTATGAATGCCTCAAACCTTTTAAATCTTCGGAATTTATATGTAAATCTGTTCCCGAAATAGCAGGCTCAAGTGTATCATCTTCATTAATAGTTGTTAAATCAGATATTTTCCAAACATTATTGCGTTTTTCAACCTTGTAAATTAATCTCATATATGAGGTTAAAACCGCTTCTTCGCCGTTTACTTTAATCCAATGCAGAGTTGTCATCGGTAGTTCAACATAGGCTTTTTTCTTGTTTTGATGAATTATTGGTGAGCCAATACGATTAATTATAATTTCATCAGGACTTGCTTCGGCTCTGTTACCGCCTTTTAAGTAGTCTTTAACGCTGCCTTTTGTCCAGCTTGTTGTAACCGTTGCATCATCAAAATAGCAACTTGCAAGCTCATCATAAAGGTGGCGAACTCTTGCTTGTCTTTCCCATAAAACAATATTTTGAATTTGCTCATAATCTGTTGGCTTTGCAAATACAGGATTGATATTACATAAACAAGTTATAATTGTTAAAATTAAAAATAATTTTTTTATCAATTTATTCTCCTTTTTAATCAATTTGTGCTATCGGATAAAATTCCTGTCATATTTTTAGTGATTTATTCCTTTACATATTCTTCGCTTTTTTCCCAAAGTTCTTTAGCATTTTCTTCGTTATATGAAAGTGCGGACGTGAAGCAAGGTCGTGTACTTCTGTCGTAAAAATGTCCGGAACTTAAAATTATATCATCAAAGTATGTTAATTCAGCTAAAGCTGATGAAGAATTATCTAAATCGCCGTACCTTTCAGGCATGTTAATTCTAACATATTCAAACATTTGTTCATTCGTACCGGAAGATATAAAATTAGTTCTCATAAGTCCCGGGTTGAACGCATTGACTTTAATTCCACTCCCTTGTTCTTTTAATTTTCTTGCAAGTTCATATACGAAATACAAGTTGCAAAGTTTTTAATAGGAATATCGTATAGGATTAATTGCCATTTTTTCGTCAGGATGTGCAATAGCCTCTGTTCCAAGCCATTCAAAAGTTTCACCTTCTCTCAGCATAGGATTGTGCATATCGCTTGATGTTACAAGAATTTTTCCCTCTTTATCCATAAATGGTAATAAAAGGTTTGTCAAAAGAAAATGTCCTAAATGATTGGTTGCAAAAATTATATCAAAACCGTCTTTTGTTAGTTGTTTTTTGTCTGCTCCAACACCGCTTATACCTGCGTTACAAAGGAGTGCATATATTGGTTTATTATGATGCTTTTTATAAACCTCGACAAATTTTCTGACAGAGTCATTTGTCGAAGTATCTAATTGCATAGCTATAATATTTTGATTTCCTGTTTCTTCAATAATTTGCTCTTTTGCGTTTTGAGCCTTTTGAATGTTTCTGCAAGCAAGGATTATCTCAAAATCTATTGAATATCCTGCAATTTTCTTTGCAGTTTCAAAACCTAACCCTGAATTTGCCCCTGTTATAATAACTGTTTTCATATATTTATTCTCCTATAATTTAATATTATACATTTATTTTTTTTATTTTCTCAGAAATTTCTATCTCACTTATTCCCTTGTAATTAATATTAGAAGATGTAATCGGTTGCTTATAGTCATATTTATTAATTGAGTGTGAATCAACTATTACAGATGGCGGTAAAATAGACCATTTATAAAGGGCATTAGACATTTTTCCGTAAAATTTATCAAGCCACTCAATTTTTTGTTCTTTTGGCAGGTTTTTGTGTTCCTCATATAAAAATTTCGTGTTTAACATATCATAATAGTTTTCTTTTTTGTTTTCAATTCGCCAAATTATTTCATCTAAAAATTCGTAAGGCATTAGAGCATCTTCTGCTGTTAACGGTTTTTCTGTTTTAGGATTTATAGATAATTCTGCTCCCGGTTTTTTATTAATAATACTTTGTGGAATTACATTTTTTTGAATTCTATTCTCATTTAACCATTTTGCAAGAGCGAAAAGTTTTGTTTTGGTAACATCAGCAATAGGAGCAAAACCGCCTGACATATCACCATTTATTGTTGCATAGCCCATATATAATTCTGATTTATCAGATGTTGCAATAGGCAAAGTTTTGGAAAATTCATTACTTATTCCCCATAAAAATATTGCTCTTGACCTTGCCTGAATGTTATCCATTGTAAAAGAGTCTTCAAATCGGTTATTCCATTTGGTTTCAACCTTCTTAAATATTTCTTTTAAAGTTTTGTCAATATTATCAACTACATTTTTAATTGGTGCTTCAAGGAAATTTATTCCTAAATTCTGTACCAAATTTCTTGCATCATTTTTACTTTCACTTGATGTAATAACAGACGGCATACTTATACCAAAAACATTATCCTTGCCAAGAGCATCGGCTAATAAGACAGCACACACACTTGAATCAAGACCGCCCGATAAACCAATAACCGCCTTTTCAAATCCTGTCTTATTGAAATAATCTCTTATTCCCTGAAGGATTGTTTTATAGGTTCTTTCTAAATCAGAGTCATATTCAAGAGTATATTCTTTTACTTCTGCTAAGGTTTTTTCAGGACCATTAGTTAAAGGATAAATCTCTCCAATATTTTTAATTGGATTAACTATCAAAAACTGTTCTTCAAATGATTTTGCTCTTGCAATCAATTTCCCATCACTGTCAAATACTTTGCTTGAGCCGTCAAAAGAATTATTGTCTATTGCACCTACCTGGTTTACATATACTAATGGTGTTTTATATTTTTTCGAAATGAAGGACAGCATACTGTATTTTAACTGTTCTTTTTTTGCTCTTGTTGTTGATGCCGAGCAGTTTATAAAAATATCCGGTTCTTCTTCTGATAATTCTTGAATCGGATCCTTTGAGTATAAAATATTGTCATTAAAAAATTCTTTGTTATTCCAGCAGTCCTCGCAAATAGAGATTCCGTATTTAATCCCATTAATTATTATGGTTTTAGGGCAGTTCTCAATTTTACTTTCATCAAAATTACAAAGTGTATCGGCACTTTGACACCCTACAACAGGTGACGGTTCAAAATAAATTGCACAGGTTTTTGTTGTGATTTTTGCAATTTCTTTTAGCCATTTTATGTTATCTTCGACAATTATCGGATATCTGTCTATTGTATCTTCAATAGGGTATCCCATTAGCGTTAATTCAGGAAATACTACTAAATCAAGTCCTATATTTTGAGCAAGATTTATGTATTTAAGGACCTTTTTTGCATTATATTCTATATCTCCTGCAATAGGATTAATTTGAGCAATGCCGATTGATCCTCTTTTATGTGACAATATTTTATCTTTTAGTTCGTTTGTAAATAATTCTGTCATAAGAAAATTATAAGTAATAATTATTTAATTTTAAGAAAGCAGTAACCTTATTGAAATATTAATAACTGTAAACCCCGCAATTTTTTGAATTTTTTGAAAGTTTTATGTCATATTTTTAACTTAATTTTCAAAAATTTCTAAATTTTTAATCAAAATATTATAAATTCACATAAAAAAAATTATCTAAAAATAAAAAACTTTAGAAAACTTAATAAACCCTTAAAATTGACGGCATATAGTACCTGATAGATAATTGTACTATGTGCAGAATAGGTTCAATCAAGTCAAAACATTATATACATCCATCTCTTGCTTTAAAATTGATGCGTTCACAGCAAAAAGGACATGATAATTCAGGTTTTGCATTTATTATGCAGGATTTGGGCGGTATTTTTGAAAATTATAAAGACTTACCAATTTTATCAATGGCAGTAACTGATGAAGGGATGAAATATGCTGAAGATTTACTCCATCAAATAGGTTTTGTTCGTGTTTTTCAATATACACCTGAAGTTTATCCTGATAAATCATTAAGAATAGAAACAATGCCAAACTATGTTTTTGAGGTGTTTCAATATCCGAAAACTTATAAAAATGCAACTCTGGAAGAAAAAGAGGAGTTACTTCTTGATACAAGATTAAAATTAAGAGGGTATTTAGAAAAAAATGAAGAAGGTTTTGTTTATTCTTTTTATCCTGACGTCATTTCTCTAAAGGAAATAGGTGATCCGAATGACATTGGTACATATTTTAATCTCTGGAGTGAGGAAGAAGTTAATCTAAAAGCAAAGATTATAACAGCTCAATGCAGACAAAATACAAACTATGATATAGTTCGCTATGCTGCACACCCATTTTTCTTGCAGGGTTATACAACTTTAACTAACGGTGAAAATACATTTTATGAAAAAAATAAATTAATGCAGAAAAAACTTCATAAAGGGTATATTGGATTTGAAAGTGATTCACAGTGCTTTTTATATACACTTCATTATGTTCATAAAATTTTAAAATGGCCGCTAAAATACTATAAACACGTTTTAACACCACTTCCGTTTGATGAAATGGAAAAACGTGACAACAAAAATGTACTGGAAAGAATCAAATCATCTTTGCAAAATTTAGAAATCAACGGGCCTAATACAACT
>CADAYD010000028.1 GCA_902791985.1 uncultured bacterium | reverse complement strand
CGCGGCGTTGTCCTTAGCCGCGCTAAGAGATTTTTGCCGACAGGCAAAAACTCATATTACCGCGTAGCGGTCTTATGCTGCCGTAGGCAGTATTGTACCTTAGCGTGTTTTTCTTTTCGGTTCACTTTTCTTTTTGCGTCGCAATCAAAAAGAAAAGTGAACTAAGAAAAATACTATTTTTCAAAAGACATACCTACAATATAGATTATGTATTAAGAAAAGATGCTTCGGCCTTGCCCATGTCTATCAAAGACAAAGCCTGCTCACTATCTTCATCTATTTGTAAATCTTCATTTTCAAAACCGAACACTTCAACAAGTTTTGATAGCAAATCAAATTTTTCTTTTGGAGTAAACACATAGAATTTATTAACATTTTTCATATAAAGAGCAAAGCTCTTACCGTTTTCTTTTAATAAAGAAAACATTTTTTCTTTCTGAACGATTTTATTCATCCCGTCAAAAGTCAAATCGGTAAATTCGCAGAACTCTTTTACTGTTTCAAGCAGTCTATATGGCTCAATCCATTTTTTTATAATTAAATTTCTCATATTTTATGCAATTTCTTCATATGCCTGAGGATTATTTAACAGATCATAATTTATTTCGTTTTCATTATCAGCAATTGTTGCCGCAACAACAGCATCAGACACTACATTTAAAGTAGTTCTTAACATATCCGTAAGCCTTTCAATAGTAAATAAGAACGCAAATCCGGCAACCAATTGTTCAGGCGTCAAGCCTAAGCCATTGAGTATTAAAGCAATAGTGATAAGCCCGCCTCCCGGAATACCGGCGCAAGTACTGGAAGCAACTATTGCAAGAAGTGCAATTGCTATTACCATATAAGGAGTCAAATGTATTTGATATGCCTGAGCAAGGAATATAACAGCAACCGTTTGTAATAATGCCGTACCGTCAAAATTCAAAGTCGCACCAAGCGGTAAAACAAAACTTGAAATTTTATGAGAAATGCCTCTTTTTTCACAGCACGCAATCGTTAATGGCAAAGTAGCAGAAGAACTTGCGGTTCCGAACGCAACCATTGTTGCCTCTGCAATTGCGCTAAATAACATAGGCGCTGAAACTTTTGAAAAACATCTTAAAAATATTGGGTAAACCATAAACATTTGTATAGCAAAGCCTGCCAATAAAACTACCAAATATTTTGAAATCGGGCCGAAAATATCAATACCAAAACTTGCTATCGCACTTGCAGTCAAAGCAAAAACACCGGGAGCCGCAAAGAGCATTATCCAATCAGTAACTTTCATTGTTGCCGCAAAAACAGATTCAAAAAATGAAACAATTGGTCTGTTTACATCACCGACTTTAGCAAGAGCAAGCGCAAACAGTACAACAAATAAAATAATGGAAACCATATTACCATTTGCAAAAGCTTCCATAGGATTATTAGGTATAAAACTCAAAAACATATCCAAAATTTTGCCCTGTTGCTGCTGCATAGCAACTGCAACGTGAGATTGAACATCTGCCGCAATATTTGCTGATATATAATGAGAAGCACCTGAACCGGGTTTGAAAATCAACGCAAGAGCACTTCCTATAGTTACGGCAATTGTTGTCAAAATACCAAAATAAACTATCATTTTTGTACCGAATTTACCAAGCTGCTTATTATCTCCAACGCTTGTTATACCGATAATTATTGCAGAAACTACCAACGGGATTACTACCATTTGAATAAGTCTTATAAACATTTGCCCGATAAATGTCAAGAAATTTAATATCGATAAACTGACACGACCGGAATGAGAATATAAAAATATACCTACAAATATACCGGCTATTATACCAAAGAATATATGCCAATTTCTCTTAATACCAAGACCTAAAGCGATAAGAATCTGCATGTGGAGCTTCATATAAAATCCTCTCAATAATATTATTTAACTAAGCCATTATACAACTTATAGCTAAAAATTTCAAATATTATCAAATAAATAGTATAAACAGTTGGATTTTGCGTAAAAAAAAGCTATGTACTTGAGGTGCATAGCTGTTGATTAGGGATATGTGTATCTTAGTCTCTAAGGAGTATATTGTAATGTTAGCATTTTATTTTTATTTGAAATCATACAAATTGAGGATATTTTAAATTTTTGCACATAGTAAACAAATTTGGTATAATAATATTGTTTTAGAGGGAGAAATGTAATGAAAAAATTATTTGCTATAACATTTGCAATATTGATATGCACATCGTGTGCAGTTTTCGCTTCGGATTACACAAAATTTTCAAGAAAATTTATAAAAAATATAAAAGATTGCGACGCATACGAAGAAACAATAACTTCACAATACGAAGATGAAACTTTTAAAACTACAAGAAAAATTCATGGCTGGAAAAACGGATTATGCCGATATACTGAAACAATTACATCCTCTAAAGGAGGATATAAATTAGAATGTGGATTTACAGATATGCAAATTGAAGATTTATATCTGGCTATGAAAGATCGTTCTAAAAAAACTGAAAAATTTGTACTTGACTTATACGCAGAAAGAACTAACCCAAAAACCGGAGAAAAAGAATATTTCAGAAACGGCTCAACAGAAATTAGGGGAAACAAGGCATATATAGTTTGGGCAAGATATCAAAATAATCCTTATTTTTGCAAACCTTCACAAATTACAACTAAATAAAATAAGCATTAATTAATTTTTATTTAGTGACAACAGATAAAATATAATTGTTGTTAAAATATTTGTTTGCAACTTCTATTATATCCGTATCTGTCACATTATTTATGAGGTCAATATATCTGTCTTTAAAATCATATCCCAATCCTAAAGCCTCATACTTGCCTATAATTGATGATTTTTCAAGATTAGTTTCCAAACCTATTATATAATTTCCTATAAGTTTTTCTTTGGCATCTTTTAACTCTTTATCACCTACATGTTCTGTTTTTAATTTTTTAATTTCTTCAAATAATCCGGCTTTGGCTTTTTCTAACGTAAGAGGATTTGTACCAATATACAATACAAAGCTTCCTCTTAGTACATGTGCGGACAAGCCAGAACCAAGTTGATATGCCAAACCTTCTTTTTCTCGAAGATCTTTAAACATTCTTGAGCTCATTCCTCCGCCCAATAAAGAATCTATAACTTGCAAAGTAGCATAATCTTTTTCATTAATTATCCCATCTGTTTGCCAACCAAGCATTATCCATGCGGTTTCTGTTGTGTCCATGTGCTTAACGTCAACTCTTGGCGAAATTGGTCTGGAAATAGATTTATCATAATTTGAATATTCAAATTTTCTATCCGTATGGGGTTTATCAAATATTTTGTCAAAATCTTTAATAACACTGTCTTTATCAATATTTCCGTTAATCGAAATTATTATATTTTGCGGCTCAAAAATTTTATTATAATAAGATATTACATCTTTTCTTGTTATATCAGGCAAACTTTTTTCAAGAACATTTGATGAAATAGTATATGGACTATTTTGAAAAATAAGTTCTCTATATTTTTCAAGAACAACTTTTAAAGGAATATCTTTATTTGCTTTTATTTGATTTAGATTATCAGATTTTATTTTACCCATTTCAATCTCATCAAAATCGGGATTATTCAGAATTTCATTTAAAAGCTCTATTGTTTTTTCATATTCATCTTTTGTTGTCAAAACAGAAACAGAAAAAGTATCCGCATCTACAGACGGAACAATTTTTATTCCGTTATCTTCCATAATTTGCGACAATTCTGTCGTTGAATAATTTTTAGTACTTTTTACAAGCAATGCGCCGGTTACAAGAGCAACTCCTGCTTTATCTTGAATAAGCTGCCCTCCCCTTGCACTTATACTAATTGCTATAATATCATTAAAATCGTTTTTAGTGTATAAAAGCAACGAACCGTTTGAAAGTTCATACTTTTGAGTTTGAGAATTTTCACCTAGTAATTTTGCATTATTATCTTTATGTTTTTTAATTGAAACCGGTATATCTTTTTTATCTTGCGGAAGTAAAATGGAAACAGCACTTTTATTTACTCCGAGATATTTATTTGCAACACGTTTCACATCATCACAGGACACATTTTTTATATTATTCAGATAATTATCATAATATTTTATGTCCCCGCTCAATGCCATTGTATATCCAATTTCATTTGATATATTTGAAACAGATTCTCTTGAATAGTAGGTGTTTCTTTCAATTAAATTTTTTGCAAGACTTAGCTGCTCAGGGCTAACCCCTTTTTCCTGTATCTTTTTTATTTCTTCAAATATAACATCTTGAACAAATTTACATTTATCAGGCTCGAAATTAGCACTTATATAAAAAATCCCATCATCTCTGTAGGTCATATTACCGGCACCAACAGAAAATGCAAGGCGTTTTTTCTCTTTCAATACTTGATTTAAAATAGAAGAACGACCTTCACCCAATATTGCAGACAACACATCCATTGCATATGAATCTTTATCAGTCATTGACGTTCCACGAAAACCTATTAACATATACCCCGATTGTGTATCAATATACTCAATATTTTTTTTCTGCTGAGACAACTGTTGCTCTCTGGGATAAATATTCTTTTGAGTTTTTTTATTATTTCCTCCAAAAACCTCTTTAACTTTATTCAAAGCATAATTAGTATCAACATCACCAATAACAAGTGTAACCATATTCGATGGAGAATAGTGCTCGTTATAAAAATCCAATATTTTTTCTCTTGTAATAGTTTCTATTACATCACTTCGGCCAATTACACGTCTTTTATAAGGATGCGTAGTGTAAAGCATTGAATCAATACTTTCATACAATTTTTTTTGCGGAGAATTAGAATCTTTATTAATTTCTTCTAATACAACTTTACGTTCTTTTTCCATTTCATTTCGAGGAATCATAGGATTAAGAAGCATATCTGCATGCAATTCCATCGCCAAATTAAAATCTTTTGACGGAATTGTAATATAGTAATGAGTAAAATCCTTACTTGTTGCAGCATTTGTTATTGCACCTTTTGTTTCAAGGATTTTATCAAATTCACCTGGTGCGTGATTTTTTGTTCCTTTAAAAAACAAATGTTCCAAAAAGTGTGCGGCACCACTATTTGACTCATCTTCATCCACAGAGCCTGTTTTTATCCATGTATCAATGGTTACAATAGGATTGTTTTTAACCTCTTGAATAACAACCGTTTGACCGTTATCAAGTTTGAACACTTGTGCTCCTGAGCCAAAAGCTAAATTTGCACATAATAAAACTGCAGTTATCAGTATAGTTTTTTTCATTTTCGCACCCTCTTTTGAAAAAATTATATATTAAGCAGATTTATAAGTCCATAATGCAATGAGGTAATAAAACAGCAAAAATTATTTTTAGCAGATTTTATATAAACATGGAAATACAATCTATACATAACCCAACATTTACAGGTTACAAATCGTCATTCAGCAAAAAACTTGAAAAGACACTTAGTACACCCAAAATGTCGAGAGAAAAAGCAGATGCTCTTTTAAAAAATTTTGCAGACATGTACGATAAAAAAGTTTGTCAGGATTCAAAAATCGGTGCCGGATTTTACGGTTCAGTATATAAAATTGACGATTGCTATGTTTTAAAAAGGGGGAACGAGTATCTCAAACCTGAATTTTCAAGAATTAAACCAATAAAAAAACAAAAATTTTCTCATCTTAAACATTATTTTGGAGAAGCCGTTGCAAAAATATACAATAAAGTCGGAGAAGATATGTTTATCTTAAAAAATGTTTATTCAAAAGGGAAATCTATTGCTGTTGGAATCCCTAATGAATTTGCAAAAAAAAACACACACGACGAATGTATTAAATATTATAGCGAAAACTACTTGCCAAAATTTGCAAAACTTCCACAAAGAAGCTTTGACGGCATTGCAAAAGACTTTGCGTTGTTAAATAAAATGTGCACAAAACGAAAATCCTATACTTTTGATTATATCAATCCGAATAATTTTGTATTATGCGGAAAAACACTCCGAATTATAGACGAAATAAATGAAACAGATATCCGAACATCAAACTGCGTAACAGATATGCTTGAAGTATTTCTTAATAAAATGGATCTCGATTTGGAAGCAATATATGATGAAAGTTTAGTTCCTCTAAGAAAAGAATTAGCTAAAAAACTAATCTTAGCCGGAGCAAGACATAAAATTCCTATGTGTCAGAGCCAAACAGATTTGAACAGTTGGGGAAAAACATTTAATGACCTTCTTAGGATGGAAATATCACTTGAAGGAATGGAATATATCGTAAAAATAATAGATAACATAGTTGAAAAAAACAACAATCCTAAAAAACGAGTTGAGCTTGTAAAAAAATATCTTGAAGATGTTATTGGACTTTAGCATTATTATGATATAATTTTTATATGCGCAGATTATTTCTGATTTTTATATTTATAATTCAATCATTTTTTCTATATGCACATGCAGGGGATTTAAGCTGCTCTACGCAAAAATTAAATAAGAATATTGAATATATTTCTGCACAAAAAACACCTACAAAAAAAATCAGCATTGACTTTAAAAATTATGAAAATGCAATAATAACGACAAATTCAAAATCTCAAGAAATATTTGCTTCAAAAAATTCAAATAATATTGACGGATTTTTTCTCGGTTTTTTGAATTGTGATTTAAAATGTAACTTTGGGCAAAATTTTACAACGCAAACCAGAGATTTTAGCGTTTATAATAGCCATTCAGACTTAAAATTCTCTGTTTTTACAAGAGCACCATAATTTAATAATTAATAATTTACATAAAACATATTATTTGTATATTGTTCATTCTTTCTCTTTTCTTGCGATGAAAAGAGAAAGAACGAACCAAGAAAGAGAAAAAACGCAAGTTCCTGCAATGCCTTACGGCATCGCTCCGCGCACCGGATATAAGTACAAGG
>CADAYD010000027.1 GCA_902791985.1 uncultured bacterium | reverse complement strand
CGCGCGGCGTTGTCCTTAGCCGCGCTAAGAGATTTTTGCCGACAGGCAAAAACTCATATTACCGCGTAGCGGTCTTATGCTGCCGTAGGCAGTATTGTATCCTAGCGTGTTTTTCTTTTCGGTTCACTTTTCTTTTTGCGTCGCAATCAAAAAGAAAAGTGAACATTAGTACAGATAATATGTTTTATGTAAATTTATTTAACTGCCTGTATCAAAGCGTTAATTACATCTTCATCCCATTTTTTACCGGATTCTTCTTTCATAATGGAAAGTGCCTTTTCGCTATCCATTGCTTTACGGTATGGACGGTCAGATGTCATAGCACAATAAGCATCTGCAACTGCAATAATTCTTGAGCCTAAAGGAATTGACTGACCTTTTAACCCCTCAGGAGAACCTGAGCCATCAACTCTTTCTGTTTGATAAGTAATATAAGGCACAACTTCTGATAAGAAGTTTATATTCATAAGCAAATTAACACCAATATTTGTATGGTTTTTAATCTTATTAAGCTCTTCTGAAGATAATTTACCATTTGTTGCAAAAAGTTTTTCAGGCAAAGTAATCTTACCAATATTCTGCAATAAAGCCGCATAATAAATTAAATCTGTTGTTTTTTCGTTCAATCCAAGTTTTGAACAGATACCACGTGCCAGCTTAGCACTGTTTCGAGAATGTGCAACAGTATATTGACCTTTTCTGTCAACCGCTGTAGCAAGCGATTCAACAAAATTCTGCTGATAATCGCACAAATCACCTATTAATGCGGTTAAATCACCTCTTAATTTTTTCAAATCAAATTCTGATGATTCATTATTTTCAATCTCATTATTTGTTTCTTCTATTACCTTCTGCAATGTAATTGTCGTACCTAAAAGATTTGCAATACTTAAAACAACTTCAACAAAATCTTCTTCAAGCTTTTGAGATATTTTTATTTCAATTGCTCCGATAGGGGTGATTGAATTTCTAATCGGAATACAAATAAAACCGTCTTTTTCTATTGTTTCACTATGTATAAGTTCATCAGAGTTAAATTTAAACTCTGTATCATTTTTACTTGAATTACCCGTCAGAATATATTTACCATCACGTTCAAAAAAGATTGCGCAAGAGTCGACTTCAAGCATCTGAACAATAGATTTTGCAATTGACGTATAAACTGCAACTTCTTCCTTGTTGTCAAAATCAAGTACACAAAAAGTATTCTTTGACGAATATAAATCAATCAATTCTTTCAACTGGTTAATAAGCCGTTCTTTTTTATTTGATTTGACACTTATTTTCTTTGCCAAATCCTCTGATATTAAACTATCAGTTAAAAAATCACCCAAATTGAGTGCAAACATTTCCTCGATAGGGTCTGTTCCCACAAGATAATCGGACTGCCCGAAAATCGAAACCCCTGACTGTTTTTTCTCTTCTTTACTCATAGTGTTTCCTTATAAAGTCATAAACCTTCTGAGAAAAATAACGGACAAAATACAAAAAAACTTTAATAATTATAAAAATATCCTCCAAATGGAGGAGAAAAATCAAAAAATTACAAAACAAAAATTTTTAATTATTCAATGAACCAATGTCATTTTTAATTTGCTTTTTTAGTTCATTAATATTGTTAAATTTTTGCTCCGTTCGAATAAAATTTAAAAAATTAATTTTTATTTCCTGCCCGTATATATCTTCATCAAACCCGCCTAAAATATGAGTTTCAAGCGTTTTAGCTGTTGTACTGTTTAAAGTCGGTTTTACTCCAAAATTAGCAATTCCTTTCAATATTCTGCCATCATGTAATTGAACATTTACGGCATAAACCCCGTTTAGTACTTCTACAATATCTTTAGGATAATTTATGTTTGCAGTTGGAAAACTGATTGTTCTGCCGATTTTATTCCCCTCAACAACAATTCCGCACACACAAAACTCTCTACCAAGCATTGAATTTGCGTCCTCGATTTTTCCTCGTTCGAGAAATTCACGAATCATACTGCTGCTTATGAGTTTTCCATTTACTTGCTGCGATGACAAAGAGAAAAATTTATAGCCAAAATCATTTTGATATTTCGCTAAAAAATCACTGTTCCCTTCCCTATTCAGTCCGAAATGATGATTAAAACCCGTAAAAATTCCTACAGGAGAGAAGTTTTTAATTAAAATATCTTGTAAATATTCAAATGATGTCATGCCCGCAACCTGCTTAAAATCAAGCTCAATAATATAATCCACTCCAAGATTTTCAATAATTTTAAAACTCTCTGACCTTGAAGAAATATATTTTGGGGCAATATGATTTAAATAACAGTAAGGTTGCTGCTTAAGTGTAACAACGGCAGATTTCGTATTATTTTTTTTTGCAAAATCAACGGCATTTTTGATAAGTTTTTGATGCGCAATATGTACTCCGTCAAAAAAGCCCAGCGCTAACGATAATTGCGGGATATTTACAATGTCTTTTATAACTTCCAAAATCCCCACCTTTTAAAACTAAAACAAAATTCCAACAAGAGCCGCAGACATATATCCAGTTAAAGTTCCGCAAATCAAGGCACGAACTCCAAGACGTGCTAAATTCTTCCTTTGATTAGGCGCCAGCTCTCCAATACCACCTAACTGAATAGCAACAGAACCAAAATTTGCAAAATTGCAAAGCGCAAAACTTGCTATTAGGAATGCTTTTGGAGATAGATTTTGGATATGAACCAAATCAAAGAACGCAACCATCTCGTTTAGAACCAGTTTTGTACCCATAACGCCACCTACAGCGGTTGACTCACTGAGCGGAACCCCTATTAAAAAAGCAAATATTGCAAAAATCTTACCTAAGATATATTTTAACGACAAATTACTAAGTGCATAAAACCCTATAACACCTTTGTGCAAGTGAAAAAGTTTCACAAATAATGCCCCCAATATACCCAAAAACCAGTCAATCATCGCAACAAGAGCAACAAGAGCCAAAATCATCGCAACAACATTCAGTGCAACTTTCATACCGTCAGACGCCCCGTTTGATATTGCATCAAAAACATTTATGTACGGCTTTTTACGCTTACTATATTGAATAGAAAAATTTTCACTTGTTTCTTGTGGTTTTGTCTCAGGATAAATAATTTTCGATATAACAAATGCTCCGGGAACTGCCATTATTGAAGATGCAAGAGCATATGTTGCAGGAATACCCATACCGATATAAATAGGCATAGTTGCTCCTGAGATGCATGCCATAGAGCCAGCCATTGATGCAAGCAGCTCAGAGCGAGTAAGCTTTTCAAGATACGGTCTAATCATTATCTGAGCGGAAACTTGCCCGACAAATGCGCTTGCAACATTTGACAACGCTTCTGCTCCACTGACGTTCATCAGTTTATTCATCGCTCTCCCAAGAATAGGGATTATTCGCTGAATAATTCCGTAATAATAAAGAATATTGACAAGAATCATCATAAAAATTAAAGATGCAATAAGCTGGAGTGCAAAAATATTTGCATCACTACCCCAAACAAGAGCCAATTTAACCTTTTCCATCAGCGGACCGAAAACAAATGAACCACCATCACTTGCAAAATCAAGTATTTTAGTAATAAAATTTCCAAGCGCTAAAAATATTTTTTGACCTACAGGAACCTTAAAAATGAATATTGCAAAAAATATTTGCAATACAAAACCAACCCCTACAGTCTTATAATTTATTGCTTTTTTGTTATTTGACATCAAAAAAGCAATTCCAAAAATAACTAAAATACCTAAAATTCCAATTAATCTGCCCATTTATAGTAATCCCCTTTTGTTGCTTTTGATTCTAACATAAATACATACATTTTTAAAGATAAATATTTACTAAAATTAAGAAATAGTGTAAGATATAATTATATATAATGGAGAGAGAGAAAATGAAAGTTCTAATGTTTAACGGTAGCAGTAATCACAAGGGATGTACATATACTGCTCTTGCTAAAATAGAAAAAACACTAAACCAAAGAGATATTGAAACTGAAATTATTGACGTAGGAAACAATCCCATTGCAGATTGTACCGGATGCCAATATTGCAGAAAATCAGGGCAAGGCAAATGTGTTCTAGAAGATTATGTAAATATATGTATTGAAAAATGTAAAGAAGCAGATGGATTTATTTTCGCCTCTCCTGTTTATTTTGGTCACCCGTCGGGAAGATTACTTTCCTTTATGGATAGACTGTTTTATGCAGGAGGATATGCACTTGCTTATAAACCTGCAGCAGCAGTCGTATCTGCAAGACGTGCGGGGACAACATCTGCTCTTGATTCGATTATTAAGCACTTCACAATAAACAATATGCCAGTTGTTCCTTCTAACTATTGGAACTTAATTCACGGGAAACTAAATTCTCCGGAAGAAGCAAAACAAGATAAAGAAGGAATCCAAACTATGCATGTTGTTGGTTTAAATATGGTATGGTTGCTACATTGTATTGAAGCAGGTAAACAAGCAGGATTTGAACCAGAAAAAGTCATAAAAATTAATACGAACTTTATAAGATAAAGGAGAAATTATGCAAACAAAGAAAATCATTTGGATTATTACAGGATGTATATTATTTAGCCTATTAGCAGGCTGCGGATATTTGTTTTTCATGAAACATAAATTTGCTCCCGGAATAAAAAACTTATCAAAACAGCACATAGGAATTATTTACTGTTCTTATAATGACAGTATTTCAGATATTGTTAATATTATAGGCGAAAAGCTCCAAGCAGACAAAATTAAATTAGAGCCTGCTATTGCATACTCAAAAGATTCTAAGGAATTTACTGCACGAGTTAAACAAGAGAATGCTAATTTAGATAAAGTTATACTTAAAAACGATAATATCAATGTAAAAAACTATAATCTTTTAATTTTCGGAACTCCGGTTATTGAAGACAAACCATGTCCTGCAATACAAAAATTTGTTTTGGACAATAAAGATTCAATGATACAAAAACCTTATTCAATGCTGATTTTATATAATGAAAACGAAAATCCTAAGAATACCGTACAATTTTTTGTATACAAGTTATATCATTCAATTCGTAAACCATCATTCATAACCAGAATGAAGAGTAAAGATCAGCTCGATTATGAAATCAAATTATGGTTTGACCAAATGCAATTTACAAGAGAAGAATTAAAATAAGTTGATGTAATGATTAAAGAAACAGATAAGGGTATTCTTGTTCACATCAAGATATCTCCTAATGCTAAAAAAAATGAGATAATAAAAACTTCGCAAGAAACAAAAATAAAAATTACGGCTCAACCTGTTGATGGGAAAGCAAATAAAGAGCTTATAGAGTTTTTGGCAAAAACATTCAAAATCCCTAAGACTTTTATTGAAATAGTTAAAGGGGACACATCAAAAGAAAAAAGTATTCTTTTTAAAACTACAGATAAAGAAAAAATTTTATTGCTTAAAAAAACTTTATAATTACTGTTCAAACTAGCAAAAAAATTTTTTTACATATTTTTAAACACTTACAATACTCAAATTGAAAGGTAAAAATATGATATCAGTGCAACCATTAGTAAAAACTTCTTACACAAAAAAAGGAAATGAATACAAAGAATCAAACCTCGGCAAATTTGCAGCAGGGACATCAGTTGCCGCTGCTACATTAGTTTATGGAGGTGAATACGCACTCAAAAGCGCAAAAAAAGTTTACCAAAAAGCAAAAACCGTAAAAATAAAAACACCTAAGATTTCAGCAAAACAAGTAAAAAATGGAGCAAAAACTGCAGCAAAAAAAGTACAACAAATGTCAAAAGATGCAATTGACACAGCAAAAAAAGTTGTTAATAAAGAAACTGTAAAAAATTTCACAGGGACAATGAAATCATTTGGCGTTAAACTATTCGACACTGCTAAAAAAGGAGTTGAATTTATAAAAATTAATGTTAAAAAAATCAATAAAGAAAACCTTAAAAAAGCAAGTGAAGTTGTTTTAGAACTAGCAAAGAAACCGGCAGTAAAAAATGCAGCAGGTATTGCAGCAGGACTTGCATTAGTGTTAGCAACAGGATATTTATTTGATTATGCTATAAATAAATACAACGCACACAAAGCAGATAAAAAAGCCTAAGGACTTTACATATAAATCTGTTACGATATAATAGATTTGGAGAACATATGAAAAATTATTTACAAAAGCATCATACTCATCATATCAACCCGTAGAGGCTGTAGGAGTTGTGATGCGCTTGTAAAATATAATCAATTCTGTAAATAACCTCTTCGGGAACCCCAAGCCTAAAGAGGTTATTTTTTACCCTCGTTAATAGTCTCTCTGTAAAGGGAAACATAGAACATATACACAGAATTGAGGAAATACAAATGATTACAAACATTATATCAGCAATAGGTAATAACAGAAGCGTCTACCCACTAATATTAAGAGATTGTGCAATTGAAGTACCTTCAAAAATTTATATTACCCGAAAAGAAAACCTTAAAGAATCAAAAATTAAAGCAAATGATGCCACAAGAGAAAAATTTATTGATGAATACACAACATCGGCAGTTTGGCTTGGAGGAATACCGCTTGTTGAAAAAATTTCTAATAAGTTTATAAAATTCAAAGGATTTAACCCCAATACAGATATAAAACTCTTTAAAGAAAATCAATTTCAAGGAATTGAATATAACATCAAAAAGTTCAAAAATACTGCACAGAAAGAAGTAGAACAACTTGAAAAAATCAAAAATAATCTTAAATTATTTGAAAAACTTACAGCAGGCAAATTTATCGCAGCAATAATTATACCTACAGCGCTGATGGGATTTATACTCCCTAAACTCAATTTTGCATTAACAAAAAAGATTAAAGAAAACAGAAAAGAAATTTCCAAAACGGAATCACAAAGACCGTCTTTTGCCTCCTTCAAATCAGGTAAAAATATTAGTTTTGAAGGAAATTGGATTACTGCAACAGCAAATATGAAAACTGTAGATAAAATGGCAATCACAGACAGCGGACTGACAGTCGGGAGAATAACAACATCCAGAAATAAAGATGAAGCCTTTGTAAACGCTTTCAGAATGTTAGGCTCAATGTTTTTAAACTTTGTTGCTCCAATATATATAGCAAAATTTTTGGATAAAACAGCAAACAAATTATTCGGACTCAATGTAAATCTTGATCCGCTGGTTATGAGTAACAAAGAACTAATTGAAGGTATTGTAAATGATAATATTGAATTACCAAAAACCGGAAGTCCTAAAGATTTATTTGAATTTATTGATTCAAAACCGCAAAACTTGTTTTCAAAAATAGCAGCAGCACAAGGCAAAATTACTTATCTCGAAAACGGGATTAGAGATCCCAGAAAATTTGTAGATATTAAAGATTTGGCAAAATTCAGAACAGAACTTGAAAACTTTATAAAAACCGCTCAAAAATCTAAAAATATTACTAAATTTGTCAAAAAAGCCAAATTTGTTAAAGGTATAAATATCATATCAAATGTCTTAATCAGTAGTACACTACTGGCTGTTGTTCTGCCTAAACTTCAATACGGATTTAACAAACTCATTACCGGCTCATACTCGGATCCGGGATTGAGAGATTAGCACTAATAACGCCTAACATAATAATTAGAGTCATTTTTGAGCTTTTGTCTGATTTGGATTAAATTTTCATCATCAAAACCACAGGTCAATATTTTGGCACATTTTTCGCGAATAGTGTATTCTCCAATTTCTGAAGCCCTATTTAAAATTTCTTTCAAAGCAGCAAAATTCAATTTATTCCAAAATACATAAACCGTTTCAAGGCACCAATACAATTTAAATGCTTCTTTATTGACTTTATATTTTCCTTCTTGAAAATCAAATTTTTCAACAGTATCCAGTAAATTAAGTGTTAATTCTGCCAGTTTATCACAAAAGACCTTGCAAAATTTCTCATCATCTTTCAAATTTGAAAGCGCACGGATTACATTTCTGCAAATATTTCCATTAATATCAATAACAGCATCAAGTAAAACCTGAACATTTTTTGACGGCTCAAAATATTTTATGTAATTTATATCAGAAATAAACTCAAGCAATTTTAAAGAAACAGCTTCTCTAATTTTACCGTCTTGGCCAGTAAGATTAGATAAAAGAACCTGTGCATCTTCAGTATTTTTTATTGAATCGAGCCTGAGTGCCGCAATCTGCTTTTGAACAATATTTCCGTTTTTTAATAAATCAATAAGTTCTTCATGGGTATAATCAGCCTCATAAAATTTCAACGCATTCATAAAATTTTGGTCTAAATTTTCATAATAAGTGTTATTCAAATTTATCTGCTCCGTAATCCATAAATCCAATATAGCATAAAGTTTGATGTTTTTTTATTTTCTTATCGTTTAAATGCATGATGTAGATGTAAGCGCAAGTATTATAATAATGTCAGGAGATACACTATGGGAAATCTTATTACATTTTTACAATCAATATTCTGGAACAGTGAAGATAACACTACAAAAGTCGGTTTAAGTGAATTTAAAAAGAAACAAATAACCTCGACAATCCCTGTAATTAAACGTAAATCAATATTTATAAAACAACCGGCTCAAGAACTGCGCCTATCCGAACTCATGCGAAAAGGTTCTTACCAAAATTAGTTAAGCCAATTGTTTAATAATAATTTTAGTTTACTAAACCTATCTTTAACGTTCTCAACATACATTTTAAAATCATCAGATTTTGTATGTTTAATTTTTGGTACATACTTAATTTCTTCTGAAGGATGAATTGCTTTGTGAATATTATTGTATAATTCTCTGAAAAACTCTGTTACGCCCTCTCTGGATTCTTTTGTACTAATCGAAAAATGAATACTTCCGGAATCATTTTTATAAACAGAAACCTTTAAATCGTTAAATACATCATTCTCTAAAGGAGTAATATATATACGGATTTTTTCATGTTCGGCATAATTATCCAGAGCACCCATAGTTTCATTATTTATAAATTGATTTAGGCGGGGATTTTTTTTTAGCAGATTATTTGTAAAAATTTTACATTTTCTTCCAAGTGCAATATTTGGCCATCTGTCGATTTCTTTTTGTGACCAGCATAATACATTACATTTACCAACTTTGACTACTTTTGGCATAACACAATCCCCTTAGGCTCTTGAAAATACTTCAACATCAACATCATCAAATGTATTGGTGTTAAAATATGCACAAGATGCGACCATCGAAGCATTATCCGTACAATATTTCATTATTGGCGCATACACAGAGTAACCCTCATTTTCAAATTCAAATATTTTTCTGCGGATTTCTGAGTTTGCAGCAACACCTCCGGCGATAACAACTTGTTGATATCCTTTTTCCTGCAATGCTTTTTTGAGTTTTTTAGCAAGAGTTTTTGATACACATTCCTGAAAACTTGCACAAATATCATTCACTTGAGATTCAGTCAGTGCATCGTTGCCATTTTCGTCTTTAAGCCTTTTTACAAGCCTTAAAACAGCAGTTTTTAACCCGCTAAAACTAAAATTATATCCTTCAACTCTTGAAATAGGGAGTTCATATGCGTTCGGGTTTCCGATTTGGGCAAGCTTATCAAGCTTTGGTCCCCCCGGGTATGGCAGACCAATCAGTCTTGCGACTTTATCATACGCTTCACCAACGGCATCGTCTATGGTTTCACCCAAAATAGTTTGCTTTGAATACGATTCAACATCAATAATTTGAGTGTGCCCTCCACTAATCAAAAGAGCCATAAATGGGGGCTTCAAATCAGTATCAATATAATTTGCACATAAATGAGCATTCAAATGATTCACTCCTATAAACGGCTTATCATAAACCAGTGCAAGAGTTTTGGTTGCATTAAGCCCAACAAGCAAGCAACCTACAAGTCCGGGACCTACAGTTCCGGCAAAAGCCGTTATATCCTCAGGTTTTAATCCTGATTGTTCAAATGCCTCATCAATGACAATATTAATAGCATCCATATGTTCTCTTGCCGCAATTTCAGGGATAACTCCACCATATTTTTCGTGAGTTTTTATTTGTGATGCGACAATATTTGCAACTACTTCTCTGCCGTTTTTTACAATAGCACAAGCCGTTTCATCGCAACTGGACTCAATTGCCATTATATAATTATCATAGCCGGAATCAACACCAACTTTAACTTTTTTCCCGCTAAATAAACATTCTCTTTCCATAAAACCATTTTACTACAAAATAAATATATTGCGATTTCAGGTCTTTAGGGGTAAACGTAAAGTTTTGTAACAAAAATCTGTTTATATAGCAATTATATACTACAAAAATACTTTATATAAATATAAGAAATAAATACAATAAACACGAGACATAAATTATACACTACCTACTACACACTAACCTTCTACACACGAGGAATTGAAAAAGATTCCAAACTCTTTCTTCAAGAAAGGGTTTTTTTTTGCCTAAACATAGTCAGGAGCCCACAAAGTGTACATGTCGAATAATTATTTTACGTAAAACATATTATTTGAATGTTCATTTCTTTTCTTTTGTTTGCGAGGCAAAAGAAAAGAAATGAACCAAAGAAAAGAAAACTTCGCTGATTACAATACC
>CADAYD010000026.1 GCA_902791985.1 uncultured bacterium | reverse complement strand
TTCGTTTTGTTGTGTGCGCTACCACCTCTCACAAAAACTTGACATTTAGTCAACTTTTTGTTCGGCAGAGTGCTACATCCCGAGGGGTAAACATTGCTAACATCTGTTGCAATATCTATCACTATCTTTGTATTTATTATACAACAAAACTTTTGTTTTGTTGTGTGCTCTAATAAAAAAAACTCAACAACAGTTGAGTTTTTATAATGGTCGGGATGACACGATTTGAACGTGCGACCCCCTCGTCCCAAGCGAGGTGCGCTACCAAGCTGCGCTACATCCCGACGGTAAATCACTTAGAAATAATATAACAAACAAAATTTTTCGTCAAGAGATTTTTAACATATATACCAAAGGTTATTTATATGCTATTATTAAAATATGGTAAGATTGATTAACAAGAAAAATATTAAAACCATTTCATGGGGTATATATAAAATTCTTAAAATACAGGAAAAATTAACACATCTAAAAAATGTTGATTATCCTGATTTAGACCAATGCATTTATGTAATGTGGCATGAAAATCAATTTCTTGTACACGGTTTAAAAAATAAAAATAAGACAAGTATATTAATAAGTAATTCTCTTGACGGTGATGTTGTCTCATATGTTGCTCAAAAATGGGGATTTAAAACCAAAAGAGGTTCCTCAGGACGAAAAGGTTCAATAGCAGCAACAAAACAGATGCATGATGCACTTATTAACGGAGAAAGCGTTGCAATAATGGTTGATGGACCAAGAGGTCCATATCACGAAATTAAAAAAGGCGCTATTGCATTATCCATGGAAACAGGTGTTCCCATAGTACCTGTAAATTGGTATTCCTCTGATAAAACTTTTAAATCAATTCCCTCTTGGGATAAAATGAAATGTCCTCTGGGATATTGTAGAATAATGAATATTTATGGGAAACCAATATACCCCCAAGACAAATCTGAATCTCAATTAATTTCAGAAGTAAAAAATGCTCTATTAGAATTAGAAAAACAATCACCACAAAAATATAAAGAGGCTTTGATATCGGGACTATGGAAAAAGAAGTAAATATATCAATTTTACAAATGTCTTCAACTATCGCAAATGTCAATGATAATATGTCAAAAGTCGATACAATTATTAAAGATCAATTGCCCTCGAATTCTGATATGTTAGTTTTACCTGAGGTTTGGACATGCGGATGGGACTGTAAGAGTTTTATTGAATCTGCACAAAATTTTAATAACAGCAGTATAATATCTTTTTTACAAAATATTGCTAAAACACACCACATAAATATTATTGGCGGGAGTATTATTGAAGAAAGAAACGGCAAGTATTATAACACTTGTCCGGTAATAAACAGAGAAGGTAAACTTATTGCACGCTATTCAAAAAATCATCTGTATTCATATTATGGCTGTGATGAAGGGAAATACATTTCTGTGGGAGATAATCCGGTCATGGTAAATTTAGACGGAATTAATTACGGATTGAGTATTTGCTATGACATCCGATTCCCTGAAATTTATCGTGCTTATGCAAAAGCCGGCGCGGATATTTTGGTTAATTGTGCAGCGTGGGGTTCTAACAAGCCAATACCTTGGGAAATGATGACAAAATCAAGAGCAATAGAAAATCAATGCTATATGATTGCGCTTACTCAGTGCGGTCACATAAAAGGAGAAGAATATAATCTTGGAGAATCAAGAATAATAGACTACAAGGGTGAAGAAATAGTATCAATTAATAAAATTGAAGGAATAAAAACTGCAAAAATTAATTTAAATAACATGTATGAATTCAGACAAAAATGTACTATATTAAAAGATATAAAACAAAGTTACGAGGTAAAAGTATTATGCGAAGTGTAATAGCATCATTATTGGCAATATTATTTATATCATTACCGGCAAATGCAGGTAATATAGAAAAATTATTATCCAAACAACATGTAAATCATGCCGCAGTATCCGTATCAGTCAAAGATGCAGATACAGGACAAAAAATATATTCTATAAACGACAGGACCCCAAGACAACCCGCATCAACCTTAAAAGTAATTACATCTGCGGCCGCATTGGATACACTGGGAAAAGACTACTTTTTTACCACAAAATTATATAAAAGCACAAATAATGATTTATACTTCAAACTTGGCGCTGATCCGTTTCTTAAATCCGGAGATTTGAAAAAACTTATACAAACTGCGAAAGAAAAAAATATTATAAATCCCAAAACAATCTACATTGACAATTCTATATTTGACAATGTCGAATGGGGAGAAGGATGGCAATGGGACGATGATTTAAACCCTCTTATGCCAAAGATTAGCGCATACAACTTGGACGACAATCTTGTAAATATTGAAATAACCCCTAGAATAAAAGGAACTGCTCCAAATATTATTATAAAACCTTTTTATCCTGTAACGATAATGAATCTTATAACAACAGGTTCAGATGGAAATACAATAAAATTGGTAAGAAATAATAGCATTTCACCAAATATAATCAATGTTTCAGGGGAAATATCAAAACAAACCGTTCTAAAAATTCCAGTAAATAATCCTCAATTATACTTTAATTTAAGATTGCAGGAAGCAATACAAAACAGAAAAATGGACTACTATAATCCAATACTGGTTGGGAACCTGCCTCAAGAAAACATATATCTTGTAGGTGAAATATCAAACAGCATTGAATTAGGATTAAAATCAAGCCTAAAAAACAGCAATAATCTTGTAGCGGAAACTATATTTAAGCTCGCAGGAGCCAAGTACTCAGATAGTACAGGATGTCTTGAAAATTCTATAAATATGCTTAATAACTACTTAAGAAAAATGGAGATAAACACTGATGACATAAAAATTGTTGATGGAAGCGGAGTTTCAAAGAATAACATCATAACCGCGGATTTTATGACATCTTTTTTAATTAAACTGTACAAATCTGACGATTTCGAATATTTTGAACAATTTTTACCGATACCAAGCGAAGGAACACTAAAAAACAGAATGTTGTATTTTAAAGAAAATATGAGAGCAAAAACAGGTACCCTATCTGATACAAGCGCAATTACAGGATTTATAAAAACAAAAAGCGGAAGAAATTTTGTATTTGATATTATAATTCAAGATGCAAAAACATCAGAAACAGATAAAAAGAACATTGAAGAACAAATATTAAGGCAAATATATATGAATTAAGGGGTCAAATATGTACGAACCGGAAGTTACAATTATTACACCAACACACAATATAGTAGAAGCGGGTAAAGCAGATGATTTTATGCTATTGCTTAATCTTCTGAATAGACAAACTTATCCATACGTTGAACATATAGTAATGGATAATGCTTCGACAGATGATACAATAACGTTGTTAAAAGACTATAAAAATGAAGGATATATAAGTTTTTACTCTGCACCTGATAACGGGAAATTTGACGCAATAAATAAAGGATTACTTAGAGCAAAAGGTAAATACGTTGCATTTTTAAGTTGCGATGATTTTTATCATGACATAACCGGTATCTATGATGTTGTAAATCTTATGGAAGAAAATGAAGCGGATTTTTGTTATTTCCCTGCATATTGTGTTCAGGATGATGAGCACGTTTTCCTCTTTAATCCATCTCCTTACAATGTATTTCAAGTAATGCCATTCCCAAGACAAGGGGTAATATTTAACAGAGAAACTCTCGCAAAATTAGGGAATTTTGATGCAAAATTTAAAATGCTTGCGGATTATGATCTTTTGCTTAAATTATTTTTGAATAACTGTAAAGGAATATTTTTTGACGGATGCATAGTAACCTATAAGCTAGGAGAACAAGCCTTAAAATATCCAACACAAGTTCAAGCGGAATGTAGCCATATATTCCATCAGAATTACAGGAATTTGTATCCTATCAATGAAAATATAATAGAACGACTTGTGACTATTGCAGAAATTCCAAAGCCATTGTTAGATATATTTGTTAAATATTTTCCGGGAGATGAAGAAATATTTTATGAACAATATGAACAAATGTATGAATTGAGAAAAACAAATGCAGATGCAATAAGAGAACAAGAACGACTACAACGACGCGGACTACAATAATTGAAAAAAAATATTGCCGTAGTTATAATAAGATTAAATAGAATTATAAGAAGGTTAGGAAATATGAATGAGAAAAAAATTGCAGTTTTAGGATGCGGACTTTGGGGAAGAAATGTTGTAAGAAATTTTTATAACTTGAATGCCCTCGGTATGGTATGCGACCTTGATGAAGAAAATTTAGCAAAAGTCAGAGCAGAATACCCAGGAGTTAAAACAACAAAAGATTTTAATGATATTTTAAATAATGATGAAATAATGGGTGCTGTCGTTGTAACTCCAAGCCACACGCATTTTAAATTCGTAAAATCGTTATTAGAAGCAGGAAAACATGTTTATGTTGAAAAACCGATTTCTACAGTCGCTCAAGAAGCAAGAGATTTGGCGGATCTGGCAGAAAGTAAAGGTCTTGTCCTAATGGTAGGACATTTGCTGTTATATCATCCTGCGGTAAATCGTTTAAAAATGCTAATCGAAGAAGGAGAACTCGGAGAAATTGTTTACGCTCAAAGTGACAGATTAAACATTAATTACTTTAAAAATGACAGAAGTGTAATGTGGGATTTGGCACCTCATGATGTATCAATGATCTGCTATGTATTAGGGAAAAATCCTAAAAGGGTAATTTCAGCCGTAGGCTGTTCTTCAGACAGAAATGATATTATGGACATAACACATATTACCTTAGAGATGGAAGGCGGAGCAACAGCACAAATTGCAGACAGCTGGATAACACCTAAAAAACACGTTCAACTTCTTGTAAGAGGGACCAAGAAAACTGCCATCATGGATGACACAGTAGCCGAAAATAAACTTACAATTTATGATAATTTTAAAGCCGGCAGCAGCGAGGTTATGCAATCAGATTACTTAGAAATAGAACCACTAAAACTTGAGTGTCAGCATTTTATAAACTGCTGTCAAACCGGGAAAAAAGCACGTTCAGACGGAGAAAACGGTTTCATTGTAGTAAGTATTTTAGAAGAAGCTGAAAAAATTATGCTTGGAGACAGGGCTAAAAATCTTGATAATGTAAATTTCGCACTTTCAAGAAGTAAAAAAATATAGTCAATCCTGATACGAGAGAGGGGTATAATATTATGGATATTAAAAAAAATAGTGCAAATATAGTTTCAATAAGCAGAATATTTGTTGCATTTGTATCTGTCGGATTGCTATTTATCAGCACAACAAATGCATATATCTGGGCTATATTGCTAGCATCCATAGCATTTTCTATGGATGCTGTTGACGGTTATCTTGCAAGAAAGTTTGGTCAATCTTCTCAACTTGGAGCAGTACTTGATATTATGGGCGACAGAATTGTTGAAGCAATTTATTGGATAACCTTTGCAGCATTAGGCTGGATATCCGTCATTTTTCCAATAATATCAATTACAAGGGCTTTTATAACTGACAATATAAGAAGCATCGCACTGACCAAAGGAATGACTCCATTTGGGATGCAAACAACAACATGGGGAAAATTTATTTGTGCTTCAAAATTTATGAAAACAACTTATGCAGTTGCAAAAGTTGCCGCTTTTATCATTTTGATTTTTGCATACATTCCTGGACTTGATGAGAATATTGCAAATCCGGCTCAAACAACAGGTATAATTTTAGCTTGGATAGCAATTATATTCTGTGTAGTTAGAGGAATACCGGTTATTGCTGAGTGTGGGAAATTATTTAATGAAACAAAATAAATTAAACATCGTTCTATATGAGCCGGAAATTCCGCAAAATACCGGTAATATTGCAAGATTATGTGCTTGCTGCGGAGCATCGCTCTATCTTGTAGGGAAGCTTGGCTTTTCATTAACAAGTAAATATACAAAACGGGCAGGACTAGATTATTGGGACAGCGTTGATTTACATAAAGTTGACTCTATGGACGAATTGTACAAAATGTTTCCAAATGGTACATTTTATTATTTGACTACAAAGACAAATAAACTATACACAGATATAAAATTTAAAGATGGGGATTTTATTGTCTTCGGCCCGGAAACAAGAGGGTTGCCGGACAAATATGTCAAAGACGAAAACGCAAGAACTATCCCTATGAAAGAAAACCAGCGCAGTCTAAATCTTTCAAATTCAGTTGCAATAGTAGCATATGAGGCAATAAGACAAAATGGATTATAAATTACCGCAAAGAACAGAAATTTCAAACAAATCGACATACGGAAAAGTCTTAAATATTGCAGGTTCGAATTATATGACAGGAGCTGCTTATTTATCAAGTATTTCAGCATTGAAAATCGGATGCGGGTATTGTTTTTTGTGTTCAACTGAAAGAGTTATAAATGCGGTAGCAGCACAAACTAGTAATGTAGTTTTTGTTCCTCAAAACAAATTAATAGAGCACATAAATGAAGCCGATGTTATAGAAATAGGTTGCGGACTTGGAACAGATATGTATGCAATGAAAATGTTTTCAAAAGTTCTTGATAATGCATATACAACAACCCCACTCGTAATTGATGCAGATGCTCTTAATATACTTGCTCAAAATGATTTTGATCAAATATATGATTTAACAAACAAAAAATTTGAAAAAATAGTGTTTACTCCTCATCCAAAAGAAGCCGCAAGACTTTTGAATAAGCCGCTTGAAAGTGTTTTGAATAATATAGAGCAAAGCGCGGAAGAAATAACAGAGAAATTTAATTGTGTAACGGTTCTCAAAACACATAAAACATTTATTTGTGCTCCAGACGGAAGTAAATATACAAACAATACAGGGAATAATGCAATGGCTAAAGCAGGTTCAGGAGATGTCTTAACAGGAATAATTGCAGGTTTAATAGCTCAGGGGAAGGATACATTTGAAGCATCATGTTTAGGCGTATATCTTCACGGAATTTGCGGAGATTTGGCAAAGGAAAAACTTACTCAATACTCCGTAATGGCAGAGGATTTAGTAAGTTTCATCCCTGATTCTATAAAATTATATTTAACCAACAATATCTAGAGCTTTACCAAATTCTTCTTCAATATTTTTTGTAATGGCGGAAGCACCAAGAAATTTATGGATTGAATCTTCTTCAGCTTTTTGAATTGGTAAATTTGCACCTGAACTCAAATATTCATATTTAGGAATAAATTTTGGCTTCTGAATATTATGTTCTCTATTTAAGAATTGTTCCGCTACTGATGATAATTTTGCGTAAACTTTTGGACCGTTCATCTTTTTCTCCTTTATACTATTAAATTACTAAGTTTTTTATATAAAAATAGCCTGATTGGATAAAAAATATCCTATCAGACTATTTAAAACTCGTAAAAATATTTTTTGCTAATTAATTTTGAAATTGCTGCATTACTTCAAAAGGTTTTTCAGCAACTTTCATAGTATCAGCAGATAAAATACCTCTTTTTAACTCTGTAAAACTTGCATTTTTAGAGCAAAATTTATTTTTTAAAAATTCATATGCAACCTTTGGATCACATTTTGAACCGCAAGTAAACAAATCAACTGCAGCATAACCAAGCTCAGGCCAAGTATGTATTGCAAGGTGACTTTCCGAAATAATAACTACACCGGAAACGCCATAGGGACTAAACATATGAAAACATTTTTGTACGATAGTCGCACCACACTCTAAAGCAGCCTCCATCATATATTTTTCAACTTTATCAATACTATTTAGGGTATTGGGATCACATTCAAAAAATTCTGCAAGCACATGACGACCAAGATGAACGTCTTCATCTGCAGTTGGGATAGTTTCATTAAATAAATCTAAATGTGAATAAGTTGCCAATTTGTTTTTCTCCTTATTTTAATAAATGTATATTCTACAACTATAAAATAATAATATAAAAAATTTTTTTTTGACAGTAAAAAATAAAAAAAATAACGGATATAATCTGTAATACCTATTATAAGGTCTTTTATGAATAATTTTTATTATTAAGTTTTATTAACATAGGTTAATTATTATAGATAAAATCTTTATAATCCTTGTAAAAAGAGGATTTATATAGTATCATGCTTGTAGAAAATGTTGATTAGGAGAATTGTATATGACAACATATGAAGGTAAATTGGTTGCGGAAGAAACAGATAAATTTTGTATAATTATTGCAAGATTCAATGATTTTATCGGCTCTAAACTTTTATCAGGAGCAGTAGATGAACTTAAAAGACACGGAGTAAAAGAAAGCAACATTGATATTGTGCGTGTACCAGGAGCATTTGAAATTCCTGTTATAGCACAAAAAATAGCCGCATCGAAAAAATATAATGCAGTTATTACACTTGGAGCCGTAATAAAAGGAGCAACTCCACACTTTGATTATGTATCAAATGAAGTTGCAAAAGGAGTTGCACAGGTTAGCCTTAATACAGGGATTCCCGTAGTATTTGGAGTTTTAACTACTGATAATATTGAACAAGCAATTGAAAGAGCAGGAACAAAATCAGGGAATAAAGGTTCAGATGCTGCAAAAACAGCAATTGAAATGGCTAATCTTATTAAGACGGTATAATTTAATATAATTATAAGTAACAATAAAATAAATACCACATAAAATAATTATATTAAATAAATTTGGTAATAAATGCCTATAAATGACCCAAATGGTCTTTTTCGAAGAACGAAGTCATGCAACAAGCAAAATAAGAAAATCTGCAAAAATTATAAGGAGTAAGAATATGAGCGAAGTAATCACCGAATACAGAAATGAAAATACAAAAGATATCGACTTACTATCAACAATTGATATGGTTAGAAAAATGAATGAAGAAGACCAAATTGTCGCAAAAGTCGTCGGTGATGTTGCGCCGGATATTGCAATAGCAATTGATATGATTGCAAAAGCATTCTTAAAAGGCGGCAGATTATTCTATTTTGGAGCAGGGACTTCGGGCAGATTAGGAATCCTTGATGCCTCAGAGTGTCCTCCGACATTTAGCGTTGATCCGTCTATGGTTCAAGGGAGAATTGCAGGCGGTCAGGAAGCATTTTTAAGAGCCGTTGAGGGAGCAGAAGACAATTTTGAGCAAGGACAAAAAGATGCTGAAATTCTTACAGATAAAGACGTTTGTGTTGCAATTAGTGCAAGCGGAAATCCTAAATATTTACTCGGAGTATTGGATAAAGCAGATGAAATCGGATGTGCAACAATAGGAATTACCTGCAATTCAAAAGGCAGAATTGCGCAGGAAGCAGGACATGTAATCTGCACCGAAGTAGGGCCGGAAGTAATTGCGGGTTCCAGCAGATTAAAAGCAGGCACCGCTCAAAAAATGGTTCTTAATATGCTTTCAACAGGTTCAATGATAAAAATCGGTAAAACATATGAAAACTTTATGATTGACTTGAAAGCAGTCAATGAGAAACTCAAAGACAGAGCAATAAGAATAGTGTCACAAATTTCTGAAGTATCAAACAGTGATGCGCTTGCGGCATTATTAAAATGTAATTGGGAAATAAAAACAGCAATTATTATGTTAAAAATGAATACTGATGCTGACAGCGCAAGACTCGAACTCAAAAAATACGGCGGAGTATTAAGAAGATTAATCAATTCTGAAAGTGCAGTTTAAAAAGTAATTATATAGGGAGATTTAAATGAAATTAACAGTCTTAGGTGCCGGATGTTGGGGATTAACACTTGCATGGCTATTAACAAATAATTTTGATAAGGTTACTATTTGGGGTAGAGAGCACGATTTAAGTGAAGACTTAAAAATAAATAAACATACAACTAAACCCCTTGAAGTTCAGCTTGATAAAAAAGTTGAGATAACTTCCGACTTAGCAAATGCCATTGACAATGCAGATATAATTTTATCGGTTATCGCAACTTCCGGGACAAGAGATGTATGCGAGAATCTTAAAAAAGCAGGGATAAAAAGTTCTCAGATTCTTGTAAATGCATCGAAAGGGATTGAATTACCATCACTAATGAGAATGTCCGAGGTAATAAAAGATGTGTTACCTGAGCAAAAATTGGCAATATTGTCAGGGCCAACACTAGCTAAAGAAGTTCTTTCCGGCAAACCAACCGCAGCATGTGTAGCGTGCGATGACATAGAAACCGCAACTTTTGTTCAAAAAGTAATGAATGTTACAGATAAATTTAGGCTTTATACAAACACAGATGTAATAGGGGTTGAACTTGGAGGCAGCCTAAAAAATGTAATTGCAATTGCCTCCGGTTTTGCACATGAAATGGGACTGGGCGATAACTGTTCAGGGGCATTACTTACACGAGGAATGGCAGAAATTGTCAGAGTAAGCATCCAGCTTGGCGCAAATCCTTCTACTCTTTATGGTTTGTCCGGAATAGGTGATTTAATTGCAACATGTTCCTCCCCTCTATCAAGAAATTACACGGTTGGAGCAATGCTCGCAAAAGGTAAAAAGATTAATGACATATTATCAGAACTAGGATCTGTTGCAGAAGGAGTAAAAACCTCAAAAGCAATTTGTGAACTTGCAAAAAAGCTTGATATAGAAGTTCCGGTATCAAATGCCATATACGAAGCGGTATATACAGATATAACGCCTCAAGAACTTTTGTCAAAACTAATGAATAGAAAACTCAAAGAAGAAGAAAGATACGTCTAATGAAATATGCAGTAAGATATTTAAAAAATACATTTTATCCTCTTGATGTGGCAGATAACTTCAAGTTAGATGACGGCCAAATGGTTATCGTACGAACCGAAAAAGGGGAAGAAGCGCTTAAAGTGTTTACTATAAATTCCAAAATTAAGGAAATATGGGAAAAATCAAAACAAAAGCCTCAACCTCTGCCCTTATTAAAAGTAATGAACCAACGTGATTTACAAACTCTTGAAGAAATAAAAAATGAAGAAGTTAAAGCCTTTTTTAAATGTCAAGAATTAGTAAAGCAACATAAACTTGTAATGAATTTGGTTCAATGCAGAATTACTTTTGATAGAAAGAAAATAACATTTTATTATACAGCACCTGAAAGAGTCGATTTTAGAGCATTATTAAAAGACCTTACTCAAACTTTTCAAAGAGTTAGGATAGACTTGCGACATATTGGAGTAAGGGATGAGACTTCAATTTTGGATGGAGTTGGAATTTGTGGTCAACCATTCTGCTGTGGTGGCTTTTTGCGAAAATTTGCAACTATAAATATAAAACTTGCAAAGGATCAGGGGATGCCGATAGCACCGGGAAAAATTTCAGGAACATGCGGTCGACTATTGTGTTGTTTAACTTATGAATATTCAAATTATATTGAAGCCGCAAAAGGTATGCCTCCTATTGGGTCATCAGTTATGACTACAGATGGTTTGGGTAAAGTATGCTATTTGCAATTCATGAGCGGAAAAGTTGCCGTAAAAATGGAAGATGGAAAAACTAAAGAATTCAATAAAGAAGATATTGAAATGGTTGATGCAGAAGTTAATGTTGAAATTGATACAAATCTTTCGGCAATAAACAATTATAGCGATGATGATTCCAGCATTGACATAAAACAGCTTGAGGACGATAAGAATAGTTCTACAGGTAATATTTAAAAATTGTTAATTTTTGTAAATATTTAAAGGCTGGAAATATTATTAAGCAATTGAGTAAAGACCTAGTTTATAATTGTAATATAAAAGGAGAACAATTATGGACATAAAATTTACCAATCGAGAAATTTCCATCCTCAAAGAACTCATCAAAGGAAAAAATTACAGAGAAATATCAAATACCCTTTATATCTCAATTCCAACAGTCAAACATTATATCGCTCAAATCTCAGATAAGCTAGGCATTAAACGAAAAATAAATATTATACTTTATATATTGGAAAATAAACTACTTGAGAAATTGAAAACAGAAGATATAAATATGGGAGAATAATCCATTACTTATTATAATAATAAGCGCTTTTTAATTTTTCAATGCCCATTTTTGCCATAAATTTTAATGAATTAAAAAATTCAGGGATTATTTTTAATGACCAATCTTGAGCATAACCATTAAATTTTTTAGCAGAAGAGAAAAATTTATCTTCTTCCTTTAAAAAATTAATATAATGTGTTCTTGATAAGACATTATTTGAAGTATTTTTAACTCTATTGTAATTAGCAGCCATATTTTTAAAAATACATACTTTCAACATATTTATCTCCTTTAATTTAGTTATTACATTAATATTAACACACATAAAAAAAATATTTGCCTACTAATTTTTCATTTTACTTGTAGGCATTTATTGCGAGGGCGTATCTGGTTATAACTCGTTTACTCATCTAATAAAAAAAAAGAGATTTGAACATCTGTTCAAATTCTCACTTTTCTAAATTAGGTGCTGGCAACTATACTTTAGCTCTTGGCGAAGTATGAGCCTTAGAGATAAAGTATGCCGAAATGAACT
>CADAYD010000025.1 GCA_902791985.1 uncultured bacterium | reverse complement strand
ATTGCCTAATTGTAACACGCTTCATCAGAATTGTTACAAATCTTTACCAAAAAGTGCAAACTATCTGTCTAACGAAACCATACCATCTGTTATTTTACAGTAATTTTTGCTTGTTGCACACTTGCAACTATAAGCAAGACGCGAAGTCACGTCGATGGCGAACGAAGTGACAGAATCCCACCTCCTCCTAATAAAAAGCAGATAGGTTTTTAAGCTTATCTGCTTTTTATGTATAATGACATTGGAGTTTTGAAGAACCCAACAAACCGATAGTCAGTAGGTTGGGTAAAACCCAACAAATGCAATTATTTGATAGACTGAAGTCTACCCTACATACTTTCGCGTATTATCTGTTATTATTTCTGCGACGATTTTTAGATCGGGTGTTATTATTGTTATTATATCGTCTGCTATCATTGCGGTTATAATCGTTATCGTAATTATCGTAATTATAATTTCTGTTCTTGTTATTATTATAATATCTTCGATTATTACCGCCAAAAATTCGGTTCAAAATATTACCAGAATTTGAATCCGCGGTTATATAGTTTCGCTCTGCCGCAAACAACGGTCCTTGTAATAACAGCATCAAAATACCTGATAATATAAATATTTTCTTTAACATATAACCTCTTTTAAAGATGTTTAGTACTTACCTTTGTTATCGTCATAACAGTTCGACAATTTTTCATTAATCGACATCACTAAATAAATTAAGAAGAACACAAAAACAAAACTTACAAGTCCTGCACATAATACACCAAGACCTGCCCACAAACCTTGTGCTCCAATTACTTTTATTGTTGAAATTATTAAACCGATAATAGTTACTATAGCCATAATATCAACAACTACTCTACCAAATTTAACAACAAAATTTATCATAGCATTATCCTTTTTTTATCTAACCGTTTTTATTCTAAGAGTTTGATTTAAATAATACTATAGGTAAATCAGGTATATTTTTGTCTGATGTTAAAATAGCTTATTTTGGTGCGTATAAATGAACCCACATGCTTTAGTCAACCAATTTAAGATATTCGGTAGACTGAAGTCTACCCTACCTGCTAATTAGCCAAATGACTGGTTGATATGGGTAAATAACCGAGTTAAGCCGGTAGTGTAATAGATTGAAACTGAAGGATTTAATAAAAAGATAATTTATATTTCATAAAATTTATACCGAAATCAATTCTTCTTGTTTTTTGAATTGCATTTCGTAAAGCGCCCTGTATTGCCCATTTTCAATATTCAACAATTCCTCGTGCTTACCGAGTTCAACTAATTTACCCTTATTTATTACGGCAATTCTGTCTGCGTTTTGGATAGTCGAAAGTCTGTGAGCAATGACAAATACAGTTTTATCCTTCATTAAATTATTAATTGCTTCTTGAACAATTGCTTCTGATTGATTATCAAGTGCGGAGGTTGCTTCATCCAAAATTACAATCGGGGCATCTTTTAAAAACGCTCTTGCTATAGCAATACGTTGCTTTTGACCACCGGAAAGAAGAACACCCTTTTCACCGATATAAGTATCTAATCCTTTTTCCAAACTGTTTATAAATTCGCTCAAACAAGCATTTTCAACAGCATGCTGCAATTCTACTTCAGTTGCATCAAGTTTACCCATTAAAATATTATCTCGTATCGAGCCGGCAAAAAGGAAATTATCCTGCAAAACGATAGATATTTTATCGCGCAAAGAATTAATCTTATAATCAGCAATACTGATTCCGTCTATGAGGATAGAGCCTTTTTTAATCAGATAAAATCGAGGGAGCAAATTGACAATCGTAGATTTTCCGCCACCGGAATTCCCCACAAGCGCAAAAGTCTCGCCTTTATTTACCGTGAAACTGACATCATTGAGCACAGGTTTATTTCTCACATACTCAAATACAACATTTTTAAACTCTATATTATTATTAAAACTTTTAAACTCTTTGGCAGTAGGTTTATCTTTTATATATTCCTGCGCACCAAGGTTATCAATAACACGTTCAAGAGCAAGAAGCGAAGAAGTCATGCTCTTAACGTTGCCGCCAAGTCCTTTAACCGGTGTATATAACATTATAAGCGCAGTAATAAAAGAAACAAAATTACCGCTTGTAATTTTGCCTGTAGTAATAAGATAACTGCCGTAACCGATAGCAAGACCTATACCGACTGAAACTATTACGTGCATTATCGGAGATATTATACCTGTTCTCTGAGTAATTTTCATTCGCAAAGAAAATACATCATCTAAATTTTGCTGGAAAAACTTATTTCGTAAATTATATAAATTAAACGCTTTGACAACTTTACTGCCGTTGTATGCTTCATTATAACTGGTTATTATTGCAGCATTAGCATTTTCTGATTGATTTGTCGCACTTTTTATTCTGTCACGCATTTTTGTTACAGGAATAACCGCTATTATTAATATTGTAATAGCGATAATTGCCAACTGCCACGAATTGTAAATAAGTACACCGACAAGAGAAATAGATGAAAATACTCTTGAAATAATTGTCTTTATATTTCCCAGCAGCCCTGCACAAGCAAGCTGTGCATCATTATTAAATCTTTTTTGAATATCCCCTGAAGTCAATCTGTCAAAAAAAGTAGCACTTTTGTGCATCAATTTGTTATACAAAGATTTCTTGAGATCATTTGATATTTTTCCTGTAACCCAATCATTCATATACGTGGATGTATAATTTAAAATACCCTGCAACGAAGTAAATGCGACAATTAAAATTGGAATATACCAAGGAGATTGAGTATTTTTATCAATCATTACAACATCCATATAAGGTTTTAGGGATAATGCAATAACAGCATCCAAACACCCTATGGGAACTGCAAGCCCTAAAGCCAATATTGTCCTGAATAAATATGGTTTAGCATACTGAAATATCCAATTATATTTTTGGATTGCATTCATATCTTTTGAATTAATAACAGGCGTATTGTATATATCAGCCGAACTGCTCAGTGAATCTTTAATGCTTTTAATATTTGAAATCAATTTTTTAAACATTATAAATTTTATCCTTCAATAACTTCAATATAAATGTTATAACGTTGTAATTATACTCAAAACATACAAAAAAATAAAACAATTTACTCTATATCATTGATCAAACGATTAATCATTTCAGTCAAATTAATCTTTGCCTCCCACCCAAGTTTCTCAAGTTTTTCGGTATTCAGGGCTATCCTTACAGTCGGATTATAGCCTCTGTTTATGTTGTCTTCTATAATCTTTACTTTTGAATATTCATTCTCAAACATTTGCGCCAACTCATAGATTGATACATATGTATTTTTATTGGCAACATTATACGCTTGACTATTTTCTCCCCTTATAAGAATTGTAAATATTGCCCTCACCGCATCCGAAGTATAACAATAATTTCTCTTTGTTTCACCTTTTGTATGCAGAATTATATTTTCTTTATTTAAGACCGCCTTTGCAAATTGTGCAAAAACCCTGTTATCGTCTTTTGAAATTCCGGCCCCAAAAGTTTGAGCAAGACGCGCAATTTTTACCGGCACTTTAAATTCATGCCAGTATGATACGCAAAGAGTTTCAGCCAGTCTTTTCCCTTCAGAGTAGCTGCTTCTGGGATTTAGGAGATCAATATACCCGTAATTATCTTCCTTTACATCCTCCTGACTTGTTTGCCCGTAAATCTCTAATGATGACAGGAATACAACAGACTTAACCTTCTTAACTTGAGCAAAATCCAAAACATTTTTTGTTCCGTTTACAGTTGTAAAAATCGTCTCAGAGGGCTTATTTACAAAATCTTTAGATGAAGTGATATTTGCGCAATGTATTATATAATCTACATTAGGCTCATAATTTATTTGAGTATTTATATCCTGAACCAATAATTCAAGATTTTGATTTTTGTCAAAAATATTCAGCGCTTTTTGTTCATTTCTGACAAGTGCAACAACTTTAATATTATATTTTGAAGCTAAAAAACATTTGGTACAAATCTTCCCGATTAGACCTGTTGCTCCGGTTACTAAAATAGTTTTATTGTCAAAAACAGACATATCAAAATCGTTGATTATGTTATTAATATCATCATTTATTATTGACATTGTTAATTTCTCCGACAAGGCTAAATGCCTCCAAATCTTCTTTATAGCGAATTAAAGCTCTCAAAATATACAAATCTTCTATTGTAGTTATTTTAATATTTCCCATATTTCCTTCGACCATAAAAGTCTGCTTATCAAGAGTTTTAAACAATGTACAGGAATCTACAATGTTTTCATAAGTAGGATTTGTTTTTCTGGTAATTTCATGCGCTTCAACAATTTCATTTAATCTGAAAGTTTGAGGAGCCTGAGCAGCAAAAGTATCTTTTCTAAAAGGTACAATCTGAGGGTTTTTGTGGTTTTCGCTGACCAAAATTGTTTCATGGCAAGAAGTACAAGTAATAGCATTACCGTTTTTTGTTGCACATTCAATATTTTTAGTTATGACATCCTCTTTTATATTTGGTCTTACCCCGTCATGTATAAGTACCAATGAATCAGCGCTGTTTTCTTGCTGTGCTTTTACAAGTGCATTATATATAGAATCTTGCCCTGTCACACCACCCTTTACTATGCCTGCAATTTTAGTTATATAATAATGTTTTACTAATTCTTGCATATAATCATAATAATCAGGATGGATTGAAACATAGATTTTATCAATCATTTCGTGTCTTTGAAAAATTTCAAGAGTATATATAATGATAGGTTTTCCATTTATTTTTAAAAACTGTTTAGGAATTGCATTTTCGTTATCATTTAAACGTTTGCCGACACCACCTGCAAAAATTATTGCAATATTACTCATTTATATCCTCCAAATACTCCGTTTTATGTAATTAAAAGTGTAAAAAGAATAACTTTTAAAATCAACCTTTTTTAAAGAAAATATATCAGATTTTAACATGTAACAATTTATAATTTCAAAATATATCATATCAATTTATGTGATAACATAAAAGAGAGATTGGATTTTCCAAAACATGACAATAAATTATAAGTAATCACATAAGGAACTTAAAATCATGAAATTATTTACATGCGGGCCGGTACAAATGTATCCCAGTACAAAAGAAATTGCCCAAAAAGGTTATACTTATTTTAGAACAGATACGTACGGTAATATTGTAAAAAATTGTATGGGGAGAATCTCAGAATTACTCGGGCATAAAAATAACAATTCTGTAATTTACCTGACAGCATCCGGTACAGGCGCTATGGATGCGGTTGTAGATAATTGTATGACTAAAAAAGATAAGGCTCTTGTCATTAACGGAGGAAGTTTTGGGCATAGATTCGATGAACTTCTTAATTGGTACGAAATTCCGCATGACTGCCTAAATTTGGATTGGAACGAAGTTGTCACCGTTGATAAGCTTGAGCAATATGAAAATAAGGGATATAACACTCTTTTTGTCAATCTTGACGAAACATCATCAGGAAAATTATACGATATAAAACTTTTGAGTAATTTTTGCAGAAGAAATAATATGTACTTAATAGTCGATGCAATTTCGTCATTTATGGCAGATGAATACGATATGGATAAATTGGGTATAGACGTCACCATAATAAGTTCTCAGAAAGGTCTTTGTTTATCTCCCGGACTATCAATTATAGCATTTAGCCAACGAATAATAGACAAAATAAACGCCGAATCAAACCCAAAATCCTATTATTTTAATTTTAAAGATTATTTTAAAAATATGGAACGAGGACAAACACCTTTTACTCCGGCGGTTTCCATAATATATGAACTTCAGGATATGCTTAATCTTATTGAACAATCTGGCGGTAAAGATGCATGGTTAAAAAATGTTCAATCAAAATGTGAATACTTTAGAAAACGTGCAACAGAATTAGGTTTTAAAATTCCAAATTATCCTAAATCTAATACTTTGACTCCATTATATTTTGAAGATATTGATGCCGGAGAAATTGTAAAAGAATTAAGAGATAAATATGACTTGTTTGTAAACCCATGCGGAGGCACGCTCGCGAATAAATTACTTCGTGTTGCTCACATAGGGAATACAACAATTGCTGATATTGATGAGTTGTTGGAAAAGATGGTACTTACAATTGAAAATTTAAAAAACAAGGAGTTAGTTTATGATAGGAAATAAGACTGTTGTGTACACCTCAGGGACTTTTGATATGCTGCATATAAATCATTTAAAAATGATTGAATACGCAAGAGCACTGGGAGATATTTTAATTGTCGGAGTTAACACCGATGAACTTGTTGCTAGTTATAAATCTACTCCTATTATTCCGTTTGAAGAACGCATTGCATTGATGAAAGCAATAAAAGGACCTGATATTGTAATCCCTCAGCGCTCACTAGACCATACAGATAAAGTAAGCAAATTAAACTTTGATGTCTTTGTTGTCGGTGACGATTGGGTCGGAAAATATGATTACCTTAAAAAGCAGGGAATTGATGTTGTATACTTCCCGTACGGAGAAGGGATAAGTTCGTCTAACCTCAAGAAAAAAATATATAACAACTACAAAAAATTACAGGAAAAAGTTGATAATCATTTGCCTTTAGATGCTCAAACAGAATCAAAGTAAAACGAATTATTTTAAATTATTTTCCACTTGTGCAAAAAATTCTTTATATGCATCGGGTTTATATATCCGAATAACTTTAATGGGAGCCATTTGATTAAAAGCAAAACCATCTGCATTTTGCAGAACTTTTTCCACAGGAACGAATCTGACTTTTACCCTGTCGGTATCAACCTGCTCTACGAAAACATTTGCATCAATAACAACTGTTTTATCTTTAAATTCAGTTGCAATACGGCGAGACGGACTGTACATTGATGCAGCAGTTGCACCATACGAAAAGACAGTATATGCTGTGGCTGCAGCAAGAACAAATGACCATCCGGCCACACGTTTTTTACTTGTATATGCGGCTTTAAAAACTTTTTTCGCTCTGATTACGCCGGATTCAAATTCATAATCCTCAATTATATAATCACTGTCATATAAAGTCGAAATAACAGATTGAATAACAGTATATTTGTCTGTCGCATCAAAATATGCCGTCTGCATATTCTGTAATTTTTCTTTAGATACCTTAGGCATCATTCGAGCATAAGAAACACTGCAAGTACTCAAATAAAATATAAATATTAAAATTATGCTAAATAATTTTTTCATTATTTTTTATTCTCTTTAGCCTGACGTTTAGCGGCTTTTCTTTCTTCTTTTTGCGCTTGTTTGTACTCTTTTTCAGCCTCTTTTTGAGCGATTTTTGCATCTTTTTGTGCTTGTTTTAACTCTTTGGCTGATTGCTTTTGGGCAATTTTTGCATCCTTTTGAGCCTGTTTTGCATCCTGCTTTTCTTGTTTAAGCTGCTTTTTCAATTCTTTTGATTCTTGTTTTGCAGTTTCTACTTTTTCATCTTCAGGTTGAGTTTTAGTTTCTTCTTGACTTGACGGAGCCACCTTTACATCTTCAGGAACTTCAATTGGCTCAGAAGAAAACTCTTGTCTTGTGGCTTCAATTACAGGAATATCGGGAGTCGAAACAGATTCTGTAGTATTTTGCTCATTCAATTTAATTTCCGGTGATTCTTCAAGTGTTTCAGCGTTTTCAATTTGCTTTGTATCTTCAGCAGGATCTTTCATTTTTGGAAGCATTTTCTTCACTGTTACCGGGGTCTCTTTTTTGATTTTTTCTTGAATTTGCTTTTGAATATTTATGGCAGTATTAACCTTGGCATAAAAATCATCATAATACTGAATATCCGAAATATCTTCAATCATTTGAGCATTTCCATATTCATTTAATAATTTACGTTTAAAATTCACTCTTACTCTTGAATTTTGCCCATATTGCATTACATTTACACCGACTTCGAGTGTTGCAACTTTTACACCGTTATAATTTAATCTTGATTTTGTCACTCCAAATTCTTTTGAAACATCAATATTGGGATCAGATAAATCAAAATCCTTTACACCATATATATACCCGAGCAAAGAATTTACGTTATAAACAAGAAACCCTTCATCCTGCAAAACATTCAATATAGCTTTCATTACAAGCATATTATCCTGAACAGGAAAAGTTTTTGTTTGAAATTGACGTTTTTCAAGCTGCGTTAACGGTGTTATAATTTCTTCGTTTTGGCGTTTTTTTGCCACCGCTGGAAGCACACAGCACAAAACCAGTAAAATTGCTAATATCTTTTTCATATTTTTATTCCTTACACTAAAAAGTTCTGCCACAATCATTATAGCAGAACTTTTATAATATTGAAAAATATTTAAATTTTAACATCAAATATCATTGATTGTGTTGAAGGATTAGTAATTTCTTTTTTAGCCCTATCCAACTGTTCGGAATTAAAGCGCCCTATATCTCTCAACAACGCTTTACCCTTACCGACAGTTATATCCATTTTTAGCAAAGAATTCAATGCCTCTTTATCCATTATGTATGCGGCCTTAAGCAAAGAAATATCTTTAAATAACGAATTCAAGCCTGCCGGAGTTTTTAAATATTTTGCTTCGGTTTTGTCTTTCAAATAATCCTTAGGATGCTTACTTACAAGAATTCTTTGATAATCAAGTTTTCCTACTGTTTCAGGAGTAAGTAATTTTTGTAACATTTTAACCCCTTCATCAGTTTTTGCGATATCAAAAATACCGTTCATATTCACGCAACAATAAGGACTTGTAGCCAACTTTGAATTGGCACTAAAAATTTCCATTATCTTACGTTGATTTTCTGTTAAAAGTTTTGTTTTTTTACCGTCGGCCAAGAAATCATGACCTTCTGATTTTACTCGGGGGGCAACAAAATGTTTTCTTTGTGTAAATTCAATTCTATCTGCCCAGCCACATTTTCTTGCAATTTTCATTTCTAAACTTGATAAAGGTTTTAAAATATTTAGACCTACCATTTTTATTAACTCCTATCTTGAATGCAATAGCATCATACAACAAATTTTTATACATTGTTATAATTATTTAGTTTTGTTTCAATTTCTTCTTTTAATTCTTTCAATACATCATCCCAATCATTTTGTTTTTTTGCTTGTAACGGTCTTACACTTTCATACCAACCAACATTATCCCCTTCTGTCTTGAACCAACGGTAGTTCGTCTCTTTGTTATATATACCGATTGTTTCCATGCCCAGTGCACCTGCAAGATTTAAAACAACATTATCCGTTGATACAATTAAATTCATATTTTTCACTGCACACGCACTATCAGTAAAATCATTAAAATTTTGTCCAAGCGAAATTAAATTTTCAAAATTACTTTCATCTTTTTGTAAATTATAAAATCTAATATTAGGAATATTTTTTAAAGCATCATAAACTTTTAAAATATCCAAATTCCGGCCATTATAATTTGCATCCTTATCCCCACTGCAAGATAAACCAATTTTAAAACAATTATCATCCTGCAAATATTTATCTTTATATGCATTTACTTTATCCTGATTTATATCAAGGTATTTTGTAGTTAACACAGACAGTACGGAAGAATTAAATTTTAAAACATACAATATGTCTAAAAGAGCCATGTTTACATCATATTGAGCATCATTTTCTTCCTTTACAATTTCAATATCTTTAAACATATTTGAATTTGATATTAAATCATAAAGTTCTTTTTGGACAACAAATATAACTTTTTTTGCAACTTTTTTAAGAAATGGTACAAACCTTGAATACATAATGGTATCTCCAAACCCTTGCTCGTAATGAACGAGTAAAGTTTTATCAGAAATGTTTGTAGTTAAATCCCATTTTTTTGTTTCATTTGCAGGATATTTCAGATTAATATCATCAATATTGAATCTGTGAGTAAAATATTTATGTCCGTTTTCAAAATCACCACAATGTATTAAAAAACCTCCATAATTATAATAATCATTCTCAGTCGGATTATTTTGCAAAAGTTTTTCATAATATATTTTTGCCACAGTATCACGGCCCAATTTTTCGTACCCGAAAGCCAATCCATGAAGTGCCAGACGATTATCAGAATTTAGTTTGTATGCCTCAAGATAAAGCTCTAATTGGCGTTCTAAAGATTCACTGCCATTCATTTTTGAATATAAATCAGCCGTTACAGTATAAAGAGCAGAATTTGTCTTGAGTATTTCCAATGATTTTTCATAATATTCAATCGCAGACCTGTAATCATTATTACTTTTATAATAATCTGCCTGTTCAAGGTACTCTAATAGTTTATTTTCTTTTTTATTCACATCTTGCATAACAACATAAATTAATAACCAATAGCCCAGTTGAACGGGACTTGCGGAGTTTTTGGAGGTAAAGGTGCAACCTCTTGTGAATTTAGAGCCGTTACTTCCATAACTTTATCAGCCTTCTGTAAAAGCTTGAACTCTCCTACTTTACTATCAACATTATTAAATGACTTATAGCGATCTAAATCAGCCTGGAGGTCCAAATTTTCCGTATTAATTCTTACAATTTCCCTATCAAGCGCATTTAGCTTTGCTTCAAAATTCATCGCAATATAATAACTTATAAATGTAACAACAATAGTAAAAAGCAAACATACACACAATGTTTTATTTATTCTGCGTGTAATCATTTCCCTGACAGTTACAGGCTTACTCTGATAAAATCCACCTGTCACTACAGGATTAGACACAGGTTTTGGTGAAGAACCAAATGTTCTGGTTTGAACAATATTGGGATTAACGACTTTTATATTCGTGCTCATATATTCTACTTTTTGATGTACCTTGCGACCCTTAGTTTAGCACTTCTTGATGGAGGATTTTCGGTAATTTCTTCATCTGATGCCTCTATCGGCTTTTTATTAACAAGTTCCAATACCGGCGGAGGACAATTGCAAATTGCCTGTGTTTTATCACAATGACAGCGAACAGAATGATATTTGAAAAACTGCTTTACTATCCTGTCTTCAAGAGAATGAAAACTTATGACACTAATTATAGCACCAAACTCTAATAAGTCCAATATGTCATTCAGAGTCTGTTTAACATTTTGTAACTCATGATTTACTTCAATTCTTATTGCTTGAAAAACTCTTGTAGCCGGATGAACTTTTGATTTAATATGCGGAGTGCAAGATAGAATCAAATCTGCAAGTTCTGTAGTCGTTTTAATAGTGGAATTTTTACGTTTTGCAACAATTTCTTTGGCAATTCTTTTTGAAAAACGTTCTTCTCCATATTCACTAAAAATTCTAACCAGCTCATCCTCGCTGTAAGTATTTACAACATCATATGCGCTAAATTTTTCATCCTGATTGAACCTCATATCTAAAGAAGCTTCTTTTAAAAATGAAAATCCGCGCTCCTGCTTTGTTAATTGATGATATGATGCGCCCAAGTCAAACAGAACACCTCCGGATATCTTTTCTATTTCCAAATCATTTAAAACTTGTTTTATATTTGTATAAGAAGATTTTACAATTGTTAAGTTTTTGTAATCTTTCAATCTTTCAGATGCAGCATTAATTGCATCTTGATCAACATCAAAAGCAATCAATCTGCCACTAGGAGAAATTCTTTTAAGTATTAATTCACTATGGCCGCCCCCGCCCAAAGTACAATCCACATAAACTTTACCGTCTTCACACTCAAGTGCATCAACAGCCTCATTTTTCATTACAGTATAGTGGTTAAATTTTTGCATAAGAGTATTTTAGCATAAAATTACGCCCATAAATTATTTCATATTTTTTATAAATCTGTGAGCATCAATGACGTCGTCTGACGTAATAGGAGGCGGCCCATCTATTATATCCATAGGATAATGATTATTAGATTTAGAATTAATATTTAAAACAACATCCCCAAAATCTTTTCCACATATTTGGCATCTGAGATTACAAATAAAAGTACTACCCTCTTGCTCTTTTATAATTATTGAATCCACATCGAAGTCGTTTCGGCATTTTGAGCAGCAAAGATTTGCCAGCAATTGTTTTAAATATTTTTTACTATTATTAAATTTCATAAAAATATTATACCCTAAAACCACATAAGAATAACAAAATTGCCCCAATAGTATAAATTGTGATAAAATTTTTTATAAATAGAGTTAAGGAGATATACTATGGCACAAACAACACTACAAAGCGTAAAATTTGACCCCGGATTCGCACAGCACACAACCATTTTATCAATAAATTTGGAATATATTTATGCTAAAATTAATTCATTTAAAAATTTTGGGCAGAAGAAAACAAGTTTTAAATTCAATTATAATCAAATTAAACGAATGGTTGATAATAACATCGGTTTTTGTTTGGGAAGTCTTTTGTGGGCAGTTTATATAAAATCTTTAGGTAATTTGAATATTGAGGGTAATCCTTGTTTGGGCGACACCTTTGATAAGGATGAAACAACAGGTGAAATTGATTTTTCTATTGATTACTATAATCAGCTAAAAAAAGATGTTAAATATTATCTTGGGCAGAATTATGAAATTAATCCTCTGCACATTACAATTTTGAATTTATATAGAGAATTTCTTCTTGAAAACAAAAACTTTGTATCCACAAAAACAACAGATGACATTGTTTTACCAAAAGATTTCAAAATCCCATCGGGAACAGATTTAGATAAAATTCACAATAAAATAGAAGAAGTAATTAAAACCGGAAACCTGCTTGATTTAACAGAAGAGCTAGGTTTGGTTTATAACAAATAAAATGATAAATTTAAAAACAAAACTTTACCAAATGTTTATATTAGGCATTGAGGGCGGATTATATTCAAGTGCGCTCAAGCAGGGTTTAGGCGGGATTATATTTTTCACTAAAGATATTAAAAGTAAAAAGCAATTTAAATTACTAATTAAAGAAATTGAGTCTGAAAGTCTTATTCCCCCATTTTTATCTATTGATCAAGAAGGCGGCAGAGTTGAAAGAACCGAAAATATTCACAAAGGGAAAAAATATTTATCTGCGAAATACGCTTACGAAAAAGGTATAACTTTTTTGTCCGAACAAACACAGGAAATAGCAAACGAACTCAAATCATATGGTATCAATCTGAATTTTGCCCCTTGTATTGATGTCAATACAAATCCCAACAATCCGATAATTGGAGAGCGTGCATTTTCTTCTAATCCTGATGAAGTGATTAAGGGCGAAAAAATAGTATCAGAGATATATCGTAAAAACAACATCATTCCATGTGTAAAACACTATCCTGGGCATGGAGATGCTATTACTGACAGCCATTTGGCTCTGCCGGAAATTGATTTACCTTTAAATGAAATGAAAAAAACTCATATTAAGCCGTTTAAATATGCAGTAAAAAACGGTGCTCAAATGGTTATGGCTGCACATTTACATTGTACATGTTTTGATAAGGAGCAAATCCCGACCTCTTTAAGCAAAAATGCAATTGATTATTTGCGAAAAAATCTCGGATTTAATGGAGTGATAATCTCAGATGATATGGAAATGAAAGGGGTAAGCCGATTTAAAGGAGCAGAAGCATATATTATGGGCATAGAAGCAGGATTAAATATGTTCATTTACCGCTATTCTAATGAAAAAATCATAAAAATAATAGAAGAAATTTATCAAATAGCACTCAATGATAAAGATTTACAAGAAAAAATAAACGATTCTTATCTTAAAATTTTGGAATTAAAAAATACCCTCTCTAATTGAGAGGGTATTTCTTTATATTATATTATCTTATTAAACACCTACTGCAGATTTTGATTTTTCAATACATTCAATCAAAGTCTTAGCAACGGTATCTTGTTCTTCCCTTGTTAATTCAGGGAACATTGGAAGAGAAATAACAAGTTCTGTATTCTTTTCTGTAATCGGCAAAGAACCTTTACCCATTCCAAGCCATGCGTTAACTTTTTGGAAATGCAGCGGAATAGGATAATAAAGCATTGCGCCAATGCCTGCTTCGCCGAGCATTTTGTGAACTTCATCTCTGTTAGGAATTTTAACAGTATATTGATGATAAACGCAGTATGTATCATCTAATTCCTTCGGAGTTTGAATATCAGGGCAAGATGCGAACAATTCATTGTAATAATAAGCATGTTCACGTCTTTTTGAATTCCATTCATCAATATATTTTGCTTTTACTCTTAAAATTGCGGCTTGAATTTCATCAAGTCTTGAATTGATACCGAGTTCATCGTTATGGTAACGAACCATAGAACCGTGATTTCTCAATGCTATTAAGTGATCTCTCAATTCTTCGGAATTTACGGTGCAAAGACCGCCGTCACCCATTGTTCCGAGGTTTTTGGTCGGATAGAAACTGTAACACCCGATATCACCGAATGTACCTACCATCTTGCCTTTATACAATGAACCGATTGCCTGACAACAATCTTCAATAACTCTCAAATTATGTCTGTGAGCAATATCCATGATTGCATCCATATCACAAGGTTGTCCGTACAAATGAACAGGAATTATTGCCTTTGTTTTCGGTGTGATTGCTGCTTCGATTGCTTTCGGATCAATATTAAATGTATCAGGGTCAATATCAACAAATACGGGCTTAGCACCAACAATTCCTATTGCCTCTGCCGTTGCAACAAATGTAAATGCTGTTGTAATTACTTCATCACCTGCTCCGATATTTAGTGCTCTTAATGCAATGTGTAAAGCATCAGTACCGGAGTTTAATGCGACTGTATATTTACAACCGATGTATGAAGCAAGTTCACTTTCTAAAGCCTTAACATTTGGACCTAAGATATAGCATCCGCTTCTCATAACTTCGCATACCGCTTTTTCGGCTTCTGCACCAATTTGTGCATACTGACGTTTTGAATCCATAATAGGTATCATAGTTTAAATCTCCTTTTATAATCTACACCTCTTGATAAAACTATTATACCACGATTTTCGGGGTCTTAATATAAATTTTATATCTTAAAATTTTACTTTACATAAAAATATTATGAGTATATTGTTCATTCTTTCTCTTTTATTGCGAGTAAAAGAGAAAGAACGAACCAAGAAAGAGAAAAAACGCAAATCACTGCAATGCCTTACGGCATCGCTCCGCGCACCTGATATAAGTGTAAGGTGTTCATACGTTTTTGTCCTAACGGACAAAAATCAATCAGGCGCCTAAGACTACGGCGCCTTTGATAATAATCTCGCAAGCGCGCGGCGTTGTCCTTAGCCGCGCTAAGAGATTTTTGCCGACAGGCAAAAACTCATATTACCGCGTAGCGGTCTTATGCTGC
>CADAYD010000024.1 GCA_902791985.1 uncultured bacterium | reverse complement strand
GGCACGTGAAAAGTATGAACGTACGAAACCGCACGTTAACGTAGGTACAATCGGCCACGTTGACCACGGTAAAACAACATTAACCGCTGCTATTACAGGTGTTATGGCAGCAGCAGGAAAAGCAGATGCTAAAAAATTCGATGAAATCGATGCTGCTCCTGAAGAAAGAGCTCGTGGTATAACCATTGCAACAGCTCACGTAGAATATGAAACAGATTCAAGACACTATGCACACGTAGACTGCCCGGGCCACGCTGACTATGTTAAAAACATGATTACAGGTGCTGCTCAAATGGATGGTGCTATCCTTGTTGTTGCGGCAACAGATGGTGCTATGCCTCAGACTCGTGAACACATCTTGTTAGCACGTCAGGTTGGCGTTCCTAACTTGGTTGTATTCTTGAACAAATGTGATATGGTTGATGACCCTGAATTATTAGAATTAGTTGAAATGGAAGTTAGAGAACTTCTTTCTTCTTATGAATTCGACGGGGATAACATCCCATTCATTCACGGTTCTGCTTTAAAGGCTTTAGAAGCAGTTCAATCTAATCCTAAAATTCAAAGAGGAGAAGATAAGTGGGTTGACAAGATTTGGGAATTGATGGATGCTATCGATTCTTACTTCCCAACTCCTGAACGTGATTTAGACAAACCGTTCTTGATGCCTGTCGAAGACGTATTCTCTATCACAGGTCGTGGTACAGTTGCTACAGGTCGTGTAGAACGTGGTGTTGTTAAAGTTGGTGACGAAGTTGAATTAGTTGGTTTAGGCGAAACTAAGAAAACTACAGTTACAGGTGTTGAAATGTTCAGAAAATCTCTTGATCAAGGTCAAGCAGGTGATAACATTGGTGCATTGCTTCGTGGTATTGATAAAACTGAAATCCAACGTGGTCAAGTTTTATGTAAGCCGGGTTCAATTCACCCACACACTCATTTCACAGCTAACGTTTACGTTTTAACTAAAGAAGAAGGCGGACGTCACACTCCATTCTTCCCTGGTTACAGACCTCAGTTCTACATCAGAACAACTGACGTTACAGGTGAAATTAAATTCGACGGTCAAATGGTAATGCCTGGTGATAACTCGAAGAAGGTATGAGATTTGCTATTCGTGAAGGCGGCAGAACTGTTGGTGCCGGTGTTGTTGACAAAATTATTGAATAATTTTATAAACAAACAAAAAGACCTTGGTATTAAATACCGAGGTCTTTTTTTGCTTTCTAATAACCTTTTACCTTAGAATAATTTTTTTTTTCCATTAGAAGCCTTATGCTAATAATTTTTCAAGCAATTGAGCATTATTTCTCGCTTTTTCTGCTCTGTGTAAATAACTATTTACTGCTTCCTTTATTGATTTATCTTTTTGAGATAATTCTTTGTCAAGCAATTCTACATAACTATTTACTGTAGTCATTTGATAATTTTTCATTTCCCCTATTCCTTAATTAAATTCTTTATCCCAGTAAAGCATCTAATATTTCAGCATTTGAAACCGATTTGCCGGAATTTCTTACTTGATTTCTGTACATGTAAGTTCTTAATGCTTCTCTGATAAGTTCAGATCTGGTTCTGTTTTCATTGTTAGCAACCGAATCGATTTCGTCTAAAAATTTTTCCGGCATTGAAATTAGTACTCTTGCCATTTTTAATTTCTCCTTTATTTTTCCCTAAATATTTCCCCGACATTAATATAAAGTATTTATGAAATAAAAAATTGCTAAATTTTACTTATATTGTATATAATTTTGTAATATATCTTAATATTTATCGTAAATGGTTAGTAAATCAGGATTTATAAATTTAGTTTTTGTAAGTTTAAATTGGGTGCAGTCAATTATTTTTTTTATATTTTTACCGCTAAAGCATGTCTTTGCGTTGTCATCGCCTGCGATTTTTGGGGCTGTAAAAAGGTATAATTTGTCTATATAAGGTAAAAAACTCCCATTGAGTGTTCCGCCTGATTCTACGAATATACTCATAATCCCAAGTGCGTATAATTTTTCTAAAATAAATTCTATATCGAGTTTTTCATTTATTACTGGGGTTTTTATATATTTGACGTTATCAATATGTTCAGTTTTTGGATTTTCGCAAAATACATAAATATTACCGTTTTTATATATTTGGGATTTTATGTTTGTTTTTAATTCTCTGTCAAGTATAATTTTGTTCAGATGTTTCATTTCAGGGTTATCAGCAATTACAGTTGAAGAAGATGTTAGAATGGCATCATAAATTTTACGAAGTTTTTTCCCTTCCAATCTTGATTTTTCTGATGTTATCCACTTTGAATCTCCATTGAATGTCGCAATTTTTCCATCAAGTGTAGATGCCGTTTTTAGTGCAATAAAAGGCCTATTTTGTGTTTTATTTTTTACAAATATTTCATTTAATTTTTGGCATTCTTTTTCTAAAACTGGGCCGATTACTTCGATTCCAGATTGTTGCAAAATTTTCAATCCTTTTCCTGCAACGAGCGGGTTTGGGTCTTTCATTCCGTATACAACTCTTTTTATCCCTTTTTTGATTATAATATCTGTGCATGGCGGAGTTTTTCCTTGATGGCAGCATGGCTCAAGGTTTACGATGAGCGTATCTCCTAAGCCTGTTTCTATTACGTTAAGTGCGTTTCGTTCTGCATGTAAATCTCCGTATTTTTTGTGATATCCCGTAGAAATTATTTCCCCCTTTTTGTCAAGAACAACACAACCCACCATTGGGTTTGGGGAGGTTCTCCCTCGACCTTTTATGGCAAGTTGTAAACATTTTCTCATTTCTTTATAGAATTGTTTCATATTTGTATTTTATATTAAATTGTGTTAAATTTAAATATAATGTGTATTTAATATAAGGAGTGCTTTATTATGGTAGATTTGAAATATATTGGTCATAGTGCCTTTATTATAAAAAATGATGATAAGGCGGTTATAATTGACCCTTGGGTTGATAGAAATGATACTTTTAATTGGCACGAAGAACCAATTTCTGATATATTGTTAACTCATGCTCATAGTGATCATTTAGGCAATGCTATTGAAATAGCAAAAGAAAAAGATATAGAAATTACTGCTGTTGCAGAAACTGCTGCTTATCTTGAAAAAAAAGGTGAAGTAAAGACAAAATCGATTGGTTTGGGCTCTTGGATAAATTATTCTTGGGGCAGAGCGGTATTTGTGCCGGCATTTCATTCAAATTCTTTGCCAAATGGCAGATATGGCGGGGTTGCTGCAAGCATTATTCTTGATATAGATGGAGTAAGGATTTTCCATGCCGGCGACACTTGCTTGACAGGTGAAATGAAAACCATTAAAGAATTATATGCTCCTCAAATCGGACTTTTGCCTATTGGCGGAACTTATACAATGGATGTTGAACATGCTGCTATGGCTGCCAGATGGTTAGGTGTGCGTACTGTTATACCTATGCATTACGGTACATTCCCTGAAATTGAGGCTGATTTGCAAAAATTCGCACAGCTTATTTCAATCGGGAATACGGCATGTCAAATTCTTGATCCTAATACGGTTCAGTAATGTATTTATTTACAAAAATAGCCTCATTGAGTTTTATTTGAGGCTATTTTTTTGTTTAATTTGTTATATTATCTTTATTAATAATGAGGTAAATTTATGAAGATTTTATTTGTAATAGACAGAGTTGAGTTAAAGTATTTTGAATTTAATCAGCTAGTAACTAATTTTTGGCTTATCAAGAGTCTTTTAGAACGTGGATGTGAGGTTTATATTTCAACAATAGATATGCTTAAATTGAGGCACTCACAAGCGTATTCCGACTGCTATAAATCTTACGAGCAAGATAATAATATTTTTTACGATAAGCATTCGTTTGTAGAATTTTGCGTAAATGATTTTGATGTTGTAATGTTTAGACCTGATCCGCCGGTAGATTTGGATTATATAAATGCAACGTATATTCTTGATTTTGTCGATAAAAGTAAGACAGTTATTATTAATGATGCGACAGCAATCAGAAATTTTAACGAAAAATTGCATTCGGTTCTTTTTAATGATTTAATGCCGGAAAATATTGTAACCTCTTCATGTCAAGATATTTTGAATTTTCTTAATGAAAATAAAGAGATTATTCTAAAACCTCTAAATCAGTGCTTTGGAGGTGGAGTTATGTATTTAAAGCATGGGGACAAAAATACTGCTGTAATTATTAATCAAATGACTCAAAACGGTTCTAAGGTGCTTATGGTTCAAAAATACATTGATAAAGCAATATATGGAGATAAACGTGTTTTGTTTTTAGGTGATAACATCTTACCATATTGTGTCCAAAAATTACCAAGTAACAACGATTTTAAATTCTGTGAGCATAATGATTCTAATATAAAAAAGGCAGTATTATCAGATGATGAATTAGTTAAATTCACTCCTGTCGCTAAAAAATTGAATTCCATGGGAATTTATATGGCGGGATTAGATGTTATTGATGGTAAAATAATAGAAATTAATGTTACCAGCCCTTGTTATTTTATAAAAGAAATTAACTCTCATTTTGGTTGTAATGTTGAAAATGATATTACAGATTTCATATTGTCAAAAGTTATGAATACTTTGTTTGTAAATAAATAATTTATTTTAATTTGTATTCCATAATATAATCATCCATAACAAATCCGTTACCTATGTCTGTTACGACAGAATCAATGATTTCGAAGCCCCATTTTTTATATGCGGCTATACTTCTTTCATTCCCTTTGTTGACAGTAAGTATTATACGGTTATATTTTTGTATTCGTGCACATTCTCGTATAAAAGCAAAAGTTTTTGTTCCTATTCCTTGATGCCGAACCTCTTTTGTAAGATAAAATTTTGACAAAAATAAATAATCTTCTTTATTGGCAAAACCAAAATATCCAACCATTTGCCTGTTAAAATAAATATAGTAATATGTGAAATTTTCGTTTTGAATTTGGTTTTCAATGGCATCTTTTGATTGGTATTTTTCTATCATATAATCTATTTGCTCATCAGATAAATATTCTTTCCAATATTCATGCCAAATTAGTGATGATAGTGTAACCAATTTATCAATATTTACTGCTTTTTCGTACTTAATCATTTTCTATCCTCTTTTACAGGTTTAAAACTCCAATGGAGTTTATTACGCAAAACGGAATAAAAATCGTTGTCGCTCAATAGTACCAATTTAGCGTTATACTTTGATTTATTTATTATAATGTCTTCTCCGGATTCAAATACCTCTTGTCCGTCAGCGCTTATACAATATTTTTGACCTTTAATTTTAATTTTTGCTCCAGATGGTACAATAATTGGTCTTGCGCTGAATGTATGCGGACAAATTGGTACTATTTCAAGAACATCGGCATCAGGGTATAATACAGGACCGCCTGCAGCCATTCCGTATGCAGTTGAACCTGTTGGAGTCGAAATTATTATGCCGTCGGCAAAATATTCACAAACGAATTTGTCGTCAATTTCGAGTGAAAAATTTGTTGCTCTGGAAGACTCAACTCCTTTTATAACAAAATCATTCAGTGCGGTATAATCCCCGCACTCAAGCATTGTTCGGTTCTCAATTTCATAGTTATCATTCATTATTTTTTCAAGTGCTTTCTCAAGCCCAAGGTCTGATGTTTGGGAAAGAAACCCTAAATGCCCGAGGTTTATTCCGAAAACAGGGATGTTAAGCTTTGAATAAAACCTTGCGGTCTTTAGTATTGTGCCGTCACCGCCAATTACAAAAACAAAATCACATTCCGGTGAGAGCTCTTCAACGCTATAAATACTGTATTTTGCATTGAATAAGTTTAAAAGATTTTTGAGTTTTTCGATAATACTCAAATAGCCTGAAATTTCCGAATTATAACAAATGCCATAGTGATTTTTCATATATTTAGTTTATATCAAATATGCAAAAAAAGTAATAAAATAATATTATGGGTGAAAAATTTTATGTATATATCTTATTAACAGAACGAAATACGTTATACTGCGGATACACAGATGATGTTGAAAAACGCTTTAATGAACACAAAAATGGTAAAGGTGCAAAATATACAAGAGCAAATAAGCCAGTGCGAATTGTTTATACTAAAGAATTTTCTACAAAATCCGAGGCGCAAAAAGAAGAATACAGAATAAAACATAAATTAACCAGAGAAGAAAAATTGAAACTAATATCAAATAATTGACAAAAACCCTCTCTATACAGAGAGGGTTTTTATCAATTAAGTCTATTTAGTTATTTTAAATAAAGAGTTGCATCAACATTTGCATATATTGTAATATTGCCAACTTCAATATTTGTGGATGCTTCTTCTACTACGGCACCGTCAGCAGCCATTGCACTTGCTCTCATAAGTTTCATATTTGAATATCCGTAGTTTACATTTCTTTGATTAAGGGAGCATGAAGTATTTACATTTTTATAACCTGTAACACTGGTTCCTAATGCTGCTGCTATTATGTCAGCTCTGCTTTTAACTTGTTTTGCAGCCGCAGATAAAAGATCTACACACGCCTTATCTTTGTTTGATAATGTAAAACTCAATCTGTTAACGTCTGTCGCTCCCATTGATATTGCTTTATCGATGTACGAAGAAACTTTATCTAATGATTTTGTGTGTACGACAATATTATTGGTAACTTCATATCTGTCAAAAACTCTTTTGTTATTAACATAGTTATAAATCGGTGTGGCATTGAAGTTCGAAGTTTTTATATAATCGCCGTTTGCAGGAACAATATTAGCCTTTAAGTATTCATATATTTTATTAGAGATTTCTTTATTCTTTCTTGATGCTTCCTGCATAGATTTTTTGTCTGTCGTTTTAATACTGACTGAAAATTCAACAGTATCAGGTGAAACTTCTTTATCTGTAGAATAAGAAACTGACACAGTTCCTTTTTGGCAGGTTGGGACTGAGTCTGCTCCAACCGGCAACGATAAAGATAACAAGCTGAATGAAGCAGCAAGTAATGATACAGCGATAAATTTTTTCATAGTGTTCTCCTTAATAAATTATTTTAAATTACTGATTTTAATATTTTCGTCTTCCTCTTGTTTGTTAGACATTGGTGGTGTCATACCCGATTTATTATCAGTTGGTTTTAAAGATTTTTCAAAAGAATCTGTTTTTTTCATCATTGCGTTAATTTTTCTCAAATCAGAACTGATACGCGCTTTTTTCATAATCATATTAAGTTCTGCATCGCTCAGAGATTCCGGAGTTTCAAAAGATACCGGCATTCTCCCGTTTGATAAAATAAAATATGATATAGCGGTTATTCCCCATAAAAGTACACCTTGAAATAAGTTTAGAGCGGGGAATGAAAATAAACTTGTTAAGTATTTATTCCACAAGTGCATTGCAACAACCCCGGGGAATATTACAAATCCGGCAAAAAGACAGCAAACAATAAATGCTGCCATAATTAAGCCTCTGAATCCATTTATTTGAAAAATTTTCATACTACCTTAGTCCTTTTTACTTTATCATTTCAAGAAAATCATTTTCTGTCAATATTATAACACCTAAATTTTGTGCTTTGTCTAATTTTGATCCCGCATTGGCTCCCGCCAGAACAAAATCGGTTTTTTTCGATACTGATGACGAGGTTTTCCCGCCATGAGATTTTATAATATCAGATGCTTCATCTCTTGTCATATTTTCTAGGGTGCCGGTCAAGACAAAAATTTTGCCTGCTAATTTATTTGATTTCGGTTTTGCCTTTGCACTCGGATTTATTCCTAATGATTTTAGTTCATCCAGAAGTTTCAAATTATTTTCATTGTTGAAATACTCGTATATTGATTGTGCAATAATTCCGCCTATTCCTTCAACCCGGGCTAATTGTTCCAAATTTGCATTTTTAAGCTCATCAAGAGATTGAAATTCTCCGGTTAAAATATCTGCGGTTTCTTTGCCTACATGACGAATTCCTAACGCTGTTACAAGGCGATTAAGCGGTCTTGTTTTGCTTTCTTGAATGGACATATAAATATTTGATGCGGATTTTTCCTGAACCAAATCAAGCATCATAAAGTCTTGTGGTAATAATTTGTATAAATCAACAGGGTTTGAAATCATTTTTTTATCGTAAAGCTGGTTGATTAGTGATGGCCCGACCTTATCTATATCCATTGCTTCCTTCGATGCCCAGTATTCAATTTTGGCACACATAAGGCTTTCACAATCAGGATTTGAGCAGTAAAGCCCTACTTGACCATCTTTTTCAATTAGTTCGCTTCCGCAGGATGGACATTTTGTTGGTCGTTGATATTCGGGTAAATCATTATGCATCGGAGTTTCTACAACCTTAATAACTTTAGGTATAATCTCTGCCGCTTTCATAATTAAAACCTCATCTCCTATACGGACATCAAGCCTTTTTATCTCGTCAAAATTATGCAGACTGGCTCTTGATACGGTTGAACCGGCGAGTTGAACGGGTTCTAATACCGCAACCGGAGTTACCACACCTGTTTTGCCCGTATTTAATTCAATGTTGATAAGTTTTGTTTTAACTTCTTCCGGCGGGAATTTAAACGCCGTAGCCCATTTTGGGGCTCTTGCAGTATAGCCTAAATCCTTTTGTATTGCTATATCATTGACTTTGATTACTACTCCGTCTGTTGCATAATCAAGTTCAAATCGTTTTGAATCCCATTCATGCAGATAATCAATAACCTCTTTGATATTTTTTACAAGTCTGATATTCGGGTTGACTTTAAATCCGAGTTGTTTCAACTTTTGAATACTGTCATAATGAGTTTTAAATGTTTTATCCGCCTCATCCTCAAAAATAGCGGTATAGGTAAACATAGACAGATCACGTTTAGCAGTAACCGTACTGTCCAGTTGCCTTAATGAGCCGCTTGCTGCGTTACGTGGATTAGCAAAAACTTTTTCCCCTGTTTGGAGTGCCTCTGCATTTAATTTTTCAAACGAAGATTTTGGCATATAAATTTCGCCCCGAACTTCAAGATTTTTGGGTTCAAATAGCTTCAGCGGAATTGCTTTAATAGTTTTGAGGTTTTGAGTGATATCTTCGCCTGTTACCCCGTCGCCTCGAGTTACTCCACGCACAAATATTCCGTTTTCATATGTAAGTGCAATAGCAAGACCGTCGATTTTTAGTTCGCAGACAAGTTCTAATTCTTTCTCATATTCTTTGCAGACTCTTTCATACCACTTTTCTAAATCTTCACTATTGTATGAGTTATCAAGACTATAAAGACGGTATTTGTGCTTATGTGGGAAGAACTTTTCGCTGACTGAACCAACCCTTTGTGTCGGACTATCCGGAGTTTTGAACATCGGATATTTTTCCTCAAGTTCTTTTAGTTCGGCAAAAAGCTTATCGTACTCAAAATCTGTTAAATACGGGTTTTCATTGACATAATACTCGTAATTCGACTTGTTTATTTCATTTTTTAAATAATCTATACGTTCTAAAATATCCATATTATCCTTTATATTAGCAATTTATTATGAAGTTTAAATCATTATCGTTGAATATTATATATTTTACAGCTTGTTTAACAGGGAAAGTCTTATATCTTACTGTCTTAAATAACGAAATTAGGATAGTGCCCAATACAATAAACGGTATTGGAACAAGAACAATAAGGAAAAGCAACCCGATAATTGCAATTGGAAATTCCTCAGGATTTAACGCGCTTAATAGAGGAGTCACAATGCTATTACGATTGGTATATATTAAATAATCGACCAAAGAAAGCACTGCAAATACAGTGATTAAGTATAATATAGTCCGAAAATTATTTTTTTGACTATACTTATCATTTTTAATACTGTACGACATAAATTAGCTCCTTTGATTACATTGCCATCAACAGTTCTCTAATAACTTTAGTTGCAACTGCGGTTGATGCTCCGCTTGAATCGTAATCCGGCGCCAGTTCGACAACATCAGCACCGACAATGTTAAAATCTTTCAGATAATAGAACCAGTCATTGAGTTCTTTGAATGTCATTCCTCCCGCTTCCGGAGTCCCTGTTCCAGGCATTATTGAAGTATCAAGACAATCTAAATCAACCGTTACAAAAATATTTTTACACTTTAGACAGTCTAAATCAGAGAATTTATGGCATAATGTATTGTGCTTTTTCATAAATTCCCATTCTTCCTTCATCCCTGAACGAATACCTATTTGCTTAATATTTTCAGCCCCGACAATTTTTGAACAGTGACGGATAACAGCACTGTGCGACATTTCTTCTCCTAAGTATTCTTCTCTCAAATCCGTATGAGCATCAAAATGAACGATAGCAAGATTATCGACATACCTTGATACAGCCTGAATCTCAGGCAATGTAACAAGATGTTCTCCGCCGATTCCAAAAACCTTTTTCCCATCTTTATAAATATCTTCAACATTTAGTCTGATTTGCTCAATCGTTTTATAAGTATTACCAAGAGGAAATTCTAAATCCCCTGCATCATGAAAATTTACATCTGCAAGTTCTTTGTCAAAAACTGGCGAATATTCTTCCAATCCCCAGCTTGCAAGCCTAATCTGTTCGGGTGCAAATCGTGAGCCACTGCGATATGATACAGTCCCGTCAAACGGGAGTCCGAGCATAATAATATCTGCGGAATCATAACTAGGATTCTGCGCCATCCAGCTTCTGTCCAAAAAAGGTCCTCTAAGCATTATTTTCTCCTTATTATGTAAATTTTAACATAAAGTATTCCAATTTTTCAATTTGCAAATTATATATCCTTATGATATCTTTTCTTTGTTAGGAGAAAAAATTATGGAAATCTCAAAAGTATCATATTCTCAACCTCATTTTAATGGTTATTTAGGCCGAAATATTCGAACATATGTAAATCATATTGTTGAGAAAGAGGTTGGTGTCATTGTAAATAAGGCAAATTTTCGTATGGAGAATGTTGATGTAGATAAAATCTCCGCTGTTAAAAGCTTAGGAGATAAGGTTTTGGGTAAATTTAATCAATATGTTAAGGGTATGAATGAAAATACAGTTCTTGATATTAATGATGTTGAGTCTTCATATATGCGTTTTTTATTTAAGAACCCTTTAGTGCCTGATAAAGAAGTTAGAGTTTATGGTTCTTCAATATTTAAAAAAACAATTTTGCATGTTAATGATAGTATTGCAATTCCCGAAGGAAAAGAATTTACTGCTATTAGTAATGCTACTAAAAATGATTTATTTACCTTAGATAGAGTAGCAGATTGTTTATCTGTTTTTCCTTCAAAAGAGATTGATAATATTTTTTATAAAAATGCTTCTGCCAAATTAAAAAAAGTTGGAGAGTCTGCTACAGGAATTTGGAGCAAATTTAAGGTTCGAAAACTTGCAAAGGCTATTGATAAGTTCGCACAAGGGCTTGGTATTGATACTTCAGCACAAGTTAGGGCTGAAGAATATTTGAGAATTGCAAAAGAACGAAAAACTGAAATAAAAATGCTTGAAAAGCAGATGAAAGAATTGTCTAAAAATAATCAAAAAATTGCCCATAATGTATTAAATAGCTAAGATTATATTTTTGATATTTTCATTTGATATATTTTTTAATGCAATATTTTTATCTTCAGTCGTTAAAATTCCCATTCTTTTTAATGTTTCAATTGATTTTAGGATTAGAGTTTGGTTTTGACTGTTTAATAGTTCTCGTACTTTTTGGCTGTTTTGGGTAAATTCGAGTGCGCTAAATACAAACAGACTTCCAGAATGAAGTTCTTTATCTGCAAGCGAGTTAAGCTGCTTGTTGACTGCCGAATCTAAAAGTTTATTGATTGCATATGTTTCTTGTTTTGTATCTTTTGTTTCATCAAATAAATATTCATCATTCTCCGTTAAAGTTGTAAATTTGTCTTTTGCATTTATAAGTACTGTTGCCTGTGCTGAATTTATTTCCCCATTGATTATCTTGTCTAAAATATCATATATTTCGAAGTCAAATAGCTGAGAAAGAGCGGTAACCTCTCCTAAACCATTAATAATATTATTCAGCACAAATAATCCTTCAGTTTCGTATTTTTCTATTATTTCTTTAAGAGGGACAAGATATGGAAGTTCTGAAGCAATATTTTCTGCAAATGAGGATGTTTTAATAGCGCTTATGATGGCTTCACAGGCGGATTTATCTCCGTATGAAACGAGAAATTTTGCACCCTTAAGTTGTTCAAATTCATCATCAGAATTAAGTTTATTAATGGCATTATTAAATAAATCTTTATCTCCAAATGATGCTAAAGCGGCAACGGAATTTGCACTCAAATAAGGATCTTCATCATATGCGTTTTGCTTTAAATAATCAAGTGCTAGCGGGTCTTTTATATATGAAAAATACTTAGCACAATAAGTTTTTTCATTATTATCTCCATTTTCAAATAGCTCAAGCATCTTATCTGTTAAATCTTCATTTGCGTATTTTACTAACTGTCTTATAATAAACTCTTCGTAAGAAGGTGAATAATATTTCAAAAATTGTAGTAAATTTTTAAAATTATCATTGTTACAATTCTTTTCAAGTCGTTTTGCAACATTATCTTTAATGAAGTCGTAAAGGTAATCATCTTTTTCGACAAGTTCTTCGAACAAATCGATATCAGGTGTATTTATAAGACTATAAGCAACAGGTTCAAAATCTTTAGGATTTTTACCTGTCAACATTTTTAATTTATCACTCATTTTAATCTTTCAACTTAGTCTAAATAAAATACCGTAACAACTTTATGCCCTTCTTCTGCATATTTTACGGCATTGTATAGAGTTTTACTTGTATGAGATAAGAAACAGATTAACTGATTACATTCATCTATAATTTCTCGGTTGCAAACTCTTGATGCGTCTGCTAATGTCATCATTGCTCTATCAGAGTGTTCAATAATATTAGGTACTCCAATGAGTTGATCTTGAACATCGCTCGGTTGTTGTCCTATTGTTTGCGGTAAAATTACGCATAATTTATCAGGATTGGCTTTCATTGCCCCGCGAATAGCTGCAGCGTTTGTACCTGATGAGCCGCCTGATGTAATTATTGTATTACCCTGCATAACCAACGCAGTTGCAAGAGTTTCTATCATTTGCTGGTGAGTGATTGGGAGATTGCGACTTCCGATGATGGCAATCTTTTTTGCGGATTGCTTAATTGTAGCAAGTTCCATAGCAAGTTCATCGACTGTATTAGGTGAACCTGCCTTAACTGTGTCCATATCATCGTCAATGGGTACAACAATTGAACTTTCTTGATTTTCTTTTTTTTCATCCGAACTCATTAAAATTCCTATCTCACTTTCTGTCATTTTTTTCTTCACCTTTTCGTTGCATTAATTATATTTTTAAAATATGCTATAAGTATAGCATATTTTTTTTGATTTGGGAAGAGGTCATGGTAAATCTGCTGGAAAACCTTAATAAAGAACAATCACAGGCTGTACAAACAACGCAGGGCGCATTATTGATACTTGCAGGTGCAGGCTCCGGGAAAACAAGAGTTTTGACTACACGTATTGCATATATGATTGAAAAAGGTGTTAAACCGTGTAATATTCTGGCTGTTACGTTTACCAACAAAGCTGCAAAAGAAATGAAAGAACGTATAGGCGCAATTATTGGTGAGGATAAGATTAAATCGATGTGGGTTGGTACGTTTCACGGCATATGCGGCAGGATTTTAAGGGAAAATATCGAAAAATATAATACTTCTACGGGTAAAAAACTTGATAAAAATTTTACTATCTATGATGATTCTGACACCAATCAGATTATTTCCCGTATAGTTAAAAAACTTAATCTTGATGAAAAGATTTATGCAACAAAGCTTGTTAAATCAATAATTTCAAACGCAAAAAATAAAATGCAGGATGCTGATATGCTGTATAGAACGGCAAGAGATTATAAAGGTCAAAAAATAGCGACGATTTATGAAGAGTATGAAAAAACTCTCAACTCTAATAACGCAATAGATTTTGATGATATGTTAATGCTTGCTGTACGCCTGCTTGAACAAAATGAGGAAGTTCGTAAAAAATATTATGACAAATTCCAACATATTCTTGTTGATGAGTATCAAGATACAAATCTTGCTCAGTATAAACTTGTTAATCTGCTTTATACAAACGCATTAGCCGATATTCCACAGGAGCGTTCGCTGTGTGTGGTAGGTGATGTTGACCAATCAATTTATTCATGGCGTGGTGCGGATTTTAAAATAATTTTGAATTTTCAGCACGACTATAAAGACGTGAAACTCATCAAATTGGAACAGAATTATCGTTCGACTGCGAATATTTTGAATGCTGCGAATTCTGTTATAGAAAATAATGAACAAAGAGTCGATAAAGTTCTTTATTCTAATCATGGTGACGGTGAAAAATTAAGCTATTATATTGCTGCAGACGAAAATGACGAGGCTAATTATATTGCAAGAAATATTAAAAAAAATGCCCTCGGAAATTACAATAAGTTTGCGGTTCTTTATCGTACTAATAACCAATCAAGAGCACTCGAAGAAGCGTGTATGGCATTAGGGATACCCTACAGAATTTATGGCGGAATAAAGTTTTATGACCGCGCGGAAGTCAAAGATATTCTTGCTTATCTTAAATTAATTAATAATACAGAGGATTCACAATGCTTAAGACGTATCATAAATGTTCCAAAGCGCGGAATTGGTGATACAACTTTAAAAAATCTTGCAGATTTTGCATCTGAGCGTGATATTAGTCTTTATCAAGCGATTAAAATTTCAGATGAATGTGAAAATTTTAATCCAAAAACTTGCGCAAAACTCAAGAATTTTGCAAACTTAATTGATAAATTTTCTCAGGCTTCTGATACTTACACTTTGAAAGATTTTATGTCACTCTTGATTGAAAGAGTTGAATATCTTGGATATTTACAGGAAACATATAAGGATCCGGAAGAATACAACGACCATAAAGGCAACTTGCAAGAGCTTTTGAATGTCGCAGAAGAATTTGAACCGGAAAATGAAACAGATAAATTGTCTGAATTTTTACAACAGGTTGCACTTGTATCGGATTTGGATTCTATGAGCGAAGAAACAAATAATGTAACTTTAATGACTTTGCATGCTGCAAAAGGTCTTGAATTTCCTACAGTATTCATCGCAGGTATGGATGAAGGGATATTCCCCTCGCAGAGAACTCTCCAAACTCCGTCTGAAATTGAGGAAGAACGGCGTTTAATGTATGTAGGGATTACACGTGCAAAAGAAAAATTGTATCTTGTTTCTTCAAAGCGTCGTCAAACTTGGGGTGAGTATCGTTACTATAATCCTTCAAGGTTTATAGAGGAAATTCCTAAGAATCTGATTGAGTCATTTGAATCCGAAGGTTATTCTGACAGTTATTCTACATTTAGAAGTGCAGTTTCAAAAGCAAAATCATCGACGAACAGTGCGATTTCAACTAGCCCTGATGGCTACGTAAGACCGACAACAGGTTTTGGTGCAAATTTTGTTGCTCCGCAGAAACGCGGATTATCCGTTACAAAACCTATGGCAAATCGTACTCCGAGTAAATCTTTTGTGGTCAAATCTACAGTTAATAAAAAACGAGAAGAAGAAAAACTTAAAGCCTTTTTGGCGGATAATAAAATAAAGAGAATGGCAGATGAGCGCAGGGCACGTCTAGCACAAGAGGCACAGGAGGCTATTCAACGTGAAAATGAACGTATTCAATCTCAAACAATAACAGAAGTTTTCGATGTGGGTCAAAGGGTGTTTCATGAACGAATGGGTGTCGGGCATGTTACAAATGTTATGAAATTGGGTGAGAGTGTCATGTATACTGTTGATTTTGGTAAGTCCGGTAAAAAAGCAATGGATGCATCTTATGCAAAATTGAAGAAATTTTAATGATTAGGTATCGTGCTTTGCTCGCATTAAACGGCATTTTAGATCACTACCTTTATCGTGCCCTTTCAGCCTATACTCGCTTGCGCAATTATTATTGACATAATTGTTCCACTGTTACTATTGCTCCTGCCTCTGCTCGGGCTAAAAAAAACGACTGTTTTTCATTTATTGGGTTGATTGGTAGCAGCATTTACCCCCCAAAAAACGACTGTTTTCATTTATTGGGTTGATTGGTAGCAGCATTTACCCCCCCCCCAAAAAAAAACGACTGTGTTTCAAGTCGTTGGAAAATCAATAGGAAAAAAGGGAAAGGAAAGTCTTTTTTCAAAGTCAATAAAGCAAAGGGTGAATAAGTCATCAGGTTTTTGCAAACCCCATACCTAAAACACGCAATATGCATTATTGCTATTTAGCGTCATATTGCTTTTTTATTATGCGTTGAATGTTTTGAATGAACCTTCAACGTTTTTAGATATAACTTTTTTAACTGCATCCATTTCAGTTTGGATAGCGTTTTGTTCAGTATCAAGTTGTTTAAGTTTGAGTTCTAAGTTTTTATCTTGAACTTGAATAACTTCAATCTTAGCGTTGACTTCTTGAACTTCTTGATCATATTTTGCTTTGTCGTAATAGTATTGGTTCATAGCATCATTGTACGATGCATCATCTGCTTCGGTAGTGGTAGTTAAGTCATATTTAGTACCGCCTGCAGTGTAGTCATTAGGATCATCATAAATGAATATGCTAATGTATCTGCCTGAAACATCTTGTTCAACTTTAGCTTTAGCATTTTTGATTTCTCTGGATTCAGTAGATTCACCAAATATGTATTGTTTAACACCGCTCAAAGAAGCACCTGTTTTTTCGTTGTAATCCATACTTTTGAGTTCTTT
>CADAYD010000023.1 GCA_902791985.1 uncultured bacterium | reverse complement strand
AGTTTCTTTTCTTTCTTTCAAAAGCAATTTTTTGACCGAGTTTTATTAATTCAATATTATTCATAATGAAATTTTATCAATTTGACATTTTTAAATTAACAGATTACAATGAATTTATAATCAGTATAATGAATAATTTAACAATTTTATGAAAGAAAAATTTAAAAAAACAATATTAATTGATTTAGACGGGGTGCTTAATACTTATAATGGTGAATATGATGAAAATTTAATTCCGCCGATAAAAGATGGTGCAAGAGAATTTTTACAAAATTTATCAGCAAATTACAAAGTAAATATTTTTACTACACGAAATTACGAAATTTGTTATTAACTTCAAAATGGCTTAATGAAAATAATTTGAATGAATTTATTGACGATATTACAAATATTAAAAAACCGAGTTATTTAATAATTGATGACAGATGTATTAATTTTGACGGGAATTATGATGATTTAATTGATAAAATAAACCATTTTAAGGTTTGGTATAAATGATTTTGAATTTATTTTTCTTCCAGATACCCAAAATCTTTTAAAATTGGTCGCAAAATTTTCGATAGCAGTGTTGGTTGGCTAACCGGTAAGTTGGGCTTTCAGCCCAACATTATAATTGTTGGGGTAGAAACCCCAACTTACAAATTATTTACCACAAAATTTTGGCAAAACGGTTATCCCTAACGGATAATCACCCACCCAAATTTCTAAATTTCACATTTTGTTCAATTTGAAATTTCTCCCTCCCTCACGAGGGAGGGTTGGGGTGAGTGCTGATTTTAACCTATTTTTGTGGTAACTCCTATATAGTTACCATTATTTTTTATAATAAACTCGAAAATACTTATCTATTATAAGGAATAGTGTCCTTTTTGAAAATTCCCCTAATCCGTCACTACTAAATAGGTTTGATTATTTTTCCTCTTTATACCCAAAATCTTTTAAAATATTATCTTTTTTGCGCCAATCTTTTTCAACTTTGACTTCTAAACCCAAAAAAACTTTTTTCTCGGTTATTTTTTCCAAATCTAATCTTGCTTCGGTACCGATTTTTTTGAGAAGGTTCCCGCCTTTACCTATCAAAATTCCTTTTTGACTCTTTGTTTCACAATATATTGTAGCGTAAATTTTATCAATATCTTCCTGCTCAAAATAGTTTTCTATTTTAACCGCAACAGCGTGAGGAATTTCATCGGATGTATTAATTAAAATCTTTTCACGAATTATTTCTTGTGCAACATCACGCATTGTTTCTTCTGTTACAACATCTTCGGGGTACATAATTTCGCCTTCCGGCAATTTTTTATATAAATTTTTTAGCAGGGTATCTATGTTTCGTCCTGTTTTAGCAGAAATTTTTATGACCGGCAGATTTTCATTAAATAATGTTTTATAACTTAATAAATTTTCTTCTATTTTTTCAGGCTTCTTAATTTTATCAACCTTGTTCATTACAATTATTATCGGAATTTTTGTTTCTAAAAGGTTTTGAACTATCCATTTATCACCCTTGCCGGCAGGTTCTGAACCATCAACAAGAAAAATTATCACGTCTGCATCGGGAATCGCGATTTTTGCCTCATCTATTAAAAATTCCCCAAGTTTATTAAGCGGTCTGTGAATTCCGGGGGTATCGATAAAAACAATTTGTCCCTGCTCATTTGTCAAAATTCCTTTAATTCGTTTTCTGGTTGTTTGGGCTTTATCTGTTGCAATAACAATTTTTTGCCCTAAAATTTGATTTAACAGGGTAGATTTGCCCACATTCGGGCGACCTATAATTGTTACAAATCCGCATTTCATGTTTGTATTGTAACATAAATTTACCAAATATTAATAAACTAGCAAAATTTTTTATTCTCGACTATTATATAATTTAGAAGTGTAGTTTTAAAAAATAATGGGTAATATGATTAATAAAAAATTGATAATTACAACTGTTCTTTCGGCTTTTTTAATTGCCGGTAATGCTGCAATTGCTGATTCTAATGATTTACTCAGAATGGATGTTAAAAAAGCATCAAGCGATGATACCGTAGATGTTACATTCTATACAACGGGAGGGGCAACAAACTCTGTTGTAACAAGGAAATCAGGCAATACTTATGTTGTTCTTTTACCAAATGTTGCAGGAAATCAATCTATAGTTCCTTCTTTGGGAGGAGTAAAAGATTTGGTATCAGATGTGAGCGTCAAGAATGTTGATGATGGTATCGGCGGATATACAAAAGTTACTTTTAATACCACAAAACCTGTTAAAATACAAACATACACCAAAAGAACGGCACCTTTAACAAAGGCACAGCAGGATTATAAAAATTTGATTGCTCAGAATAGCAAATTTGATCCTGATAAGAAAATGGAAAATTTTAAAAAAGCAAGTTCTACGGTGGCAAATAATACTTTATCGGTAAAACCTGCAGTATCTGCTAAGACAACGCAGAAAACGGCAACATCTAAGCCTGTCGAACTAAAAAATACAGCTAAAGCTTCTGCGCCTGCAAAATCTTTACAAACAGCAAACAAAATAGCAATTAAACCTGTAAATGTACATGTTCCTGCAGTTAAGTCTGAAGCGATAAAATCAAGTACCCCGATATCAAATAGCACAAATGTTAAACCAAAGACTGAAACAAAAATTGAAACAAAAATTGAAACAAAACCTCAAGTAGAAGAAGTTAAACCGACTATGGATGTTAATCCTGCACCGGTATTCAATTTGGAAAATCCACCGGCAGAGTCTAAAAATGCTAAAGTTAAAACGTCCAAAAAGGCCAACAAATCTGTAAAAACAAAAACAGAACATAAAGGGTTACCTGTTATCCCTGTTGCAGGAGCCTTATCCGTTGTTGGGATATTGATTTTGGGAGGATTAATAAATATTCTTGCGAGAATAGTTGGCAGTAATTCAAATAAATTAAAAGAATATTTAGAAAATTATCGTTCGGAAAATAACCAATCAAACAGTGAAGATTATCAAAAAATTATTGATAATGATAGTTTAAATTGGCAGGAAAAATACAAATTATATTCACAAGCAAAAGAAAACGAACAAAATACTCAAGAGGCTTCATACATTACAAAAACATCCGGCAAAAACGGTGTAATAGTTGATGATATGGCGGCTCGTGTTTCTCAAATGGAACATGCTCTTTCTCAAACTCCTTCATTATCGAGTCTTGATACCACTCCGAAAGGTGTTAGATCTGAGGATGATGCTATTACCGGCAAAATGTCTGAGCTTAAATTAAAAACTTTTGCTAATAGTATTAATTTAAAAGAAACAAGCAGACATAATATAGCACCTGAAACTATGAAAGTTGTTACAGAACCTTCAAAAGAAGGGAAATTTGTAAAACTCAAAAATTCTGAGCTTTCGGTTAGCCGCAGAAATATAGGCGGGCATGGTTTCAGTATTTCCGATTTAGTCAGGAAAGGAAGAAGGTATTTGCCGCAAGATAATGAACCGGTAGTTTTGGACAAAGAACAGGAAAAATACATATTATCTTCTATCGAGGAGTATTTGAATATATTAGATAATGAAAATTCCAAAGTAAATACTAATGCTTCAGAAAAAATAACAAATTTAATGTCTGAACGCCGAAAAGTTACAAATCCTATGTCAGACAGAAAATCTTATATGTCAAAACAGGAAGCAAAATTCGGTGGTGTTACAGTAAAATCAAAATATGACATTGACAGCGAACGCAGTATATTTATGGTTGACTCAGACGGAGTTTCTGCGATTATCGGTAAAATAGGCGAAAACATATTTGTATTGAAAAAATTTGATAAAATAATTAATAAACCGCTTCAAGTAAGACTTGATTATGGCAGTGTTTATATTGTCAGAGTTGGCGGGTTCAAATGTCTTGTTGACGTTGCAGAAGAAAAAATGGGCACCTTGCTTGAAATATAATTTATCAAGATGTTAGGACGTTAAGTCTATATCAAATCATTTTGAAAAATGAAAAGTAACGTGGAAAATGTAGACCATTGTTTATAATAAAGAAAGGGGCGAGATAGGTTGCATCCTGCCTTTAATTTTTTCTCCATAATTAGGGTGGGCTTAATTAATAGTGCGCAATTTTTTGCTTCAAATTAACTTGTCGCTAATAATATTTTGTGGTATATGGTTACTAGTTAAATGTTATTTCGGTTATAAACTATGATGAAAAAAATACTGTTTTCGGGTATAATTATCGGGCTGATTTTATTGTTTTGTTTTGTCGGTATTAAAAAGTCTGATAATCTTGTACATATTCAATTTGCGACATGGGGTTCTGAATCAGAGATAAATATTTTAAAACCTATGCTTGAGGAGTTTGAAAAAGAAAATCCTGATATTAAAGTTGATTTGATGCATATTCCGCAAAATTATTTTCAAAAAATTCATCTTTTGTTTGCTTCAAATACCGCTCCTGATGTAATTTTTATTAATAATCTGTATTTGCCGATATATGCAAATGCCGGAGTTTTAGAAGATTTAACTGATTATGAGTTTGAATATGATAAATATTTCCCAAAATCAGTTGAAGCAATGAAATTTAAAGGAAAAATTTACGCTTTGCCCCGTGATGTCTCAAATTTGGTTGTTTTTTATAACAAAGATTTATTTAAAAAGTACGGTGTTTCTTATCCCGTAAATGATTGGACATTAGATGATTTATTAAAAACGGCACAAAAATTAACCACTCCTAAAACTTTTGGAATTTCTTTTGAAGAAAAACCGCTTTATTATTTGCCTTATATGCTTTATTACGGAGGCTGGGGGACACAGGACAGCGCAAATTATTTTAAAGAAAATGTTTTGATTAAACCGGAAAATAAAAAAGGCTTAGAATTTTATGCTGATTTAAGGAGAAAATATCATGTTGCTCCTAAAAGAGAAGAGGTTGGTAGTGCGACTATGGCACAAATGTTTCTGCAAGGAAAAATAGGAATGTACTTATCCGGCCGTTGGATGGTTCCGAAATTTAGACAAGAAGCCGCATTTGACTGGGACGTAATCGGATTTCCAAAAAGAATGTTTATGGACTCGTCAGGCTGGGCTATATCAAAATCTTCTAAACATAAGCAAGAGTCCTTGGCATTGATTAAATTTCTTTCATCAAAAGAAAATTCCAAAAAATTTGCCCTTAGTGGTTTAATTGTGCCGGCAAGGATGGATAGTGCAAATTCGAGCTGCTTTTTAGATAACCAAAAACCTAAAAACTCAAAAATATTTTTAAATGTTGCTCAAAACTCTGTTCCAACCCCTGTTACAGTCAATTATAACGAAATTCTCGATGATTTGAATAAAAAAACTGAGTATTTGTTCAATAAATAAAAACTCGAGCATTTAGGGGTAAATTGCTTGAGTTTTCTTTTGGGGTAATTTTTGTATTATATTGTTTTATGGGGTTTATAGGGGTAAATGTTATATATAGGAGTTAAATTTAAATATCTAAATTATGCCATATATGGTATATGTCTATAATTCTTTTCATCCATGTTTCTTTTTGGAGTTGTTAGTATATTATAAGCCTTAACAAAACTATAACCAAGAGCCTTTAACGGATTTGAGTGAACAAAATCAGCCTGTTGTGTGATATAAAGATCCTTTTCAAAGTTGATTTTGTTATTTGAATTTTTATCAAGATTCATCAAACCTACTCTTGAATTATTATTAGTACCAAATGAAATTGGTTTTATTGTTGTTAATTTAACTGGATTTATAGTAATCATGTTGTCCTCCTTTCGGATTAAGTGTAATCTGAACACTTCATTTAACACTTTTACTATAAATCATAAAAAATATTTTGTCAATACCTACTGTTAACTTTTGTTAAGAGGTCTAAAATCCAGTTGCAAAAACAATTTGGCGATAAAGTGCATAAAATACACTTATTAGTATGTTTATATGATTTTTAAAATTTATTTATGATAAATTTCGCCTTTAATTATTTTGAATGAACGGTAGAGTTGTTCAATAAGGATAAGTCGTGCAAATTCGTGTAAAAATGTCATTTTTGACATGCTCATTTTCAGATTTGCTCTTTGGGATACATTTTCTCCGATGCCATAGGATGAACCGATGACAAATATAATTTCCTGCGTGCCGGAGTTTGTCAGTTCTTCTATTTTTGCTGCAAATTCTTCACTGGAAAACTCTTTGCCTCTTATTTCCATTGTGATTACAAAATCTGTTGGCTTAATATTAGATAAAATCTTTTCGCCTTCTTGAAGGAGTATCTTATCTTTAAGGTTTTCGTCTTTAATTTCAATCGGAGTGATTTCGACAACATTTATCTGCGCATAAGGTTTCAGTCGTTTGAGAAACTCATCAATGCCCGAGCGCAAATATTTTTCTTTAATTTTTCCGAGCGCAAGAATCTTAATTTTCAATTTTAGAATGGTCACTTTCTATGTAAATCGATCTTGACGGGAATGCAAAGTCGATTTTGTTTTCACGAAATGCTTTAACAACTTCTGCAATAAATTCCCCGCGAACTTTTAAAAACTTGAAATAAGAACCGGTTTTCACATAGCCCATAAATCTTATATTTATTGAACTGTCCCCTAAATCATGGATAGCAATTGTAAAATCTTTATGTATATCTTTGTGATTTTTACCGATTTGATCAAGCAGTTGTTTAGCTTTTTCTATTGATTCGTTTGAAGTTGAATAAGTAACACCGAATGTGATTTTTAAAAGTCGTTTATAAGCTTGTGAAACATTAGTTACGATTGCATTTGCAGCCATATTATTCGGGATCGTATTCAAAAAATTGTCCAAATCTCTTATTTTTGTCGAGCGTATTGAAATATCTTCAACGTAACCTTCAATTCCGTTTACTTTTACATAATCACCGATTTTGTATACTTTATCAGATAATATTGAAATACTCCCAAAAACATCGGCCAGAGCATCCTTAGCTGCCATACCTACCGCTAAACCGCCGATTCCGAAACCGGCAATTATAGAAGACATTGAATATCCGTGTGTTTGTAAAAGTCCTGTTGCCGCAATGAATATAAGAACTATTTTAATAATTTTTATAATAATTGGCATAAACCGTAAAAGCGGAGAATCTGATTCCTGACTTCTTATTTTTTCGATAATTTTACGGTCTATAACATTAATAATTTTGAATAAAATCATTAAAAATATTACATTTAAGCCTATTGCTATAAGTTCTGATTGAAGTTTTGGGTCAATTGTCATAGTCAATACCTCTTTCTTAAAGTCTTTATGATATAATTTTATTATAAAAGAAAATTTTTTGGAAATGTTTGATTTTAATAGGATAGATAAGAGAGTAATTATAGTATTAACCGTATTATTGTGTTTGTGTGCGGGTGTTATTTTGGGGCGTTTTTATCAGCCAAACAGTAAAACAATAAAAATTTATTCAAAGGCGCTTGATGATTATAAATCGCAAGATTATTCAAATGCTTACTATTTGTTTTCTCGAGTCGGCTATTTTTCAAATTTGAAACCATCTGCATTGTATCATCAGGCAATATGTGCTCATGCTCTTGGAGATGTATCTTCGGAAATAAATGCATATAAGATGCTGTTTCGTTATTATCCGGCAAGTCATTTAAGTACAGAGGCAAAATATAAAACAGCACAATTAATTGTCGATTCAAATCCGAAGCGTGCGGAAAAATATTTTAATGAAGTAATTTTGGCTGCATCTGATGAAGATTATAAGATTGCAGCAGAATATTATAAATCCAAAATTGAGTCTGAAAAACCCAAAAAAGAAACGGATAAAGAAGAAATTGAAAAAGGTTTCAGGAATTATTTGAAAAAATATCCGAAAGGGAAATTGGCGCTTCAAGTCGCAAAAAATTGGGAAATATATAATCCTGAGATGAGTTCTTCAGACCTTACACTTGTTGCGAAAGCATTTATGCTTGCAGGCATGTATAATGATTCGCAAAAACTTTTAAATCGTACTGATACAAAAGATAGTTGGGCTATTCAGGGCATTAATTCTTTTAATCTTGGGGATGTATTAAATGCTAAAAATATCACTATAATAGGGGTTTCAAAGTATTCTAAAAATATTGAAAAAGATGATTATCGTGCAGTAATTGATAATTATATAAAAAATACTAAAAATCCGTATGAATCTGCTTCAGAACTTTTAAAATTTGCACAAGGGGATAAGAAAGATTATATATGGTATTTAAAATGTAAAAATTCTCCAAAATCAGAAAAATACGGATGTTATGAACAATTATATGCTGCATATCCGAATGGGAATTATGCCCAAAATTCAATGATAAACATTATGATAGGGCGTATTTTGAATAAAAATTATGCAGGAGCAAGAATTATTGCCGATGATTTTATAATTAAATATCCTGATAGTGAAAATCTTGACATGGTTATGTTCTGGCGTGCAAAGATTGAGCAGAAATACGCATATAATCCTAATTATGAAATATTTTACAGAAATGTTATAAATAATTTTCCGGACTCATATTTTGCGTACAGAGCCTTTTGGATTTTGCAGGGATTTAATTCTTCTGTTATGAACGCAAATCTTGAATATAAACCAATAGAGTATCCGTACAAATATCCGCCAAAAGGTAGTCTGTTATACAATCTGATTTTGGTTGCGGATTACGATATGATAAATAAGTATACAAATGATGAATTTATAAGAAGCTGGACACAATATAAGAAAAATAATTATGTATCATCAAGTTACACTGCAGCAAAAGCAATGAACAAATTAAAAACAAAACCGCCAAAAGATGATCCCAGATGGCGTCTTGTTTATCCGCTGCATTATTTTAAACAGGTTCAAAATAATGCAGGACATTACAAAAATGATGAAGCATTGATGATGGCGATTGTTAAAGAAGAAAGTCATTTTAATCCGTATGCGCAGTCAGGTGCCGGTGCGATTGGTTTAATGCAGCTAATGCCGGAAACTGCTCACGAAATTGGTGAAAAAAATGGATATGAATTTAACACTTCAGATTTATTTAATCCGGAATTTAATATTAAATTGGGAAATATTTATTATGCTCAGTTGCGCAGTGCACTCAACAATAAAGATATTTCGGCTGTTGCATCTTATAACGGCGGAATAGGTTCGGTACAAAAATGGAAAAAGGATATTGAATATTCCGATACAGACGAATTTGTAGAACAAATCCCATATGATGAAACTAAAAATTATGTCTATAAAGTGATGAAAAGTTACTGGAATTACACAAGAATTTATCAGAAATAAAATTATGGCTTGCGACAAAAATCCTGAAAAAATTACAAAAATGTTTGATGAAATATCAAGTTATTATGACCAAATGAATAATTTAATTTCACTTGGTACTCATTATGTGATAAAAAAAATTGCACTGCAAAATCTTAAAATTCGCAAAAATTCTTATATTCTTGATTTGTGTTGCGGGACAGGTGATTTTACTCAAATTATCAGCAAAATTGCACCAGAGTCAAGGGTTATCGGGCTTGATAATTCGGTTGAAATGTTAAAGCTTGCAAAAATGAAAAATCCGCAAAAAGTATTTATGCAAGGTGACTGCACAAGTTTGCCGTTTATGGAAAACGAATTTGACTTTATTACTATTGGTTTTGGCTTGCGAAATGTTGAAAACAGAAAAAAGGCTCAAAGTGAGATTTATCGGACTTTAAAACAAAGCGGAAAGTTTTTGCACCTCGATTTTGGCAGGCATGGGTTTGGGGGTAAAATATTTGATTTTATTGTTGTATTAATGACAAAAATTTTTAAATTAAATTCGGGAAATTATTTATATTTACTAAAATCCAAAAATGAATATCCTGAGCCTGATGAACTCATTAAAGAATTTGAAACACAAGGATTTAAACTCTTAAAACGTCAGGATTTTTTATTTGGTGCAGTATCGTACCAGATTTTTGAAAAATTTTATAGAGAGAAGTGAATAATGAATTGTGAATATATCTTACATATTAATGATTATTAAATATGATAAATGTCTGTTTACAATTCACTTACTACACTATCCTGTAATCTTTGCATCCGCAAAAGACGCTTGTGATTGCATTAATGGATTTTTGTACAATTTTGCAGTCGCTTTCGTGCGGCAGAATTTCAATATTTACTACCGCAATATTACGTTCAAGACAGGTTGCCAAATCTATATTCTTAATATCGCTGCTGCGAATTGCTATTACTCTCAAATTCGGAAACATATTTATAACATCTGCGCTAATAATTGACGGAGTATAAATATTTAATATTGCTGTGTGTTCCAAATCATCATTATCAAGTTCCCTTACTGTTTTTCGATTTAAGCTTTTTGTGAACAATTTTATCTCGAAGTTGTGGATTGCGCTTTTCTCAAAAAATGGCTTTTCGCTTTCTCTATAATCAAAAAATAGCATTTTACAGGTCATATTTGCTCCTTTATATATATTTTTTCTTGTTTAAAAAGAATTGCTATCAGTCAAAAAGATAATCTTTCAGAATAAATATTGCCGGAAAATCGGATTAAAAAACGATATTTAAGATTTATATTTAGAATGTAAGTATTTTGTACTCGCAACGCCAAGTTACACTGCGACTTCAGCAGACATGCAACATTAGGGCAGAGTACAAAAGCGGAAGATAATTTAATAAATGATGCATGACTTGATAAATTATTTTCCGTGAAAAAGGCATGACTTCAGGGATATAGGTCATGCCTTTTTGCTGTTTGGCATGCCAATTTTTAGAAAAATTCCGAATATTTTACAAAACTTAACGATAGAACAATCATGCTAAAACCATGTATTGACATGGTTTTAAGCAATCTAGCAGTGCCTAAAACCATGTCAGTGCATGCTTTCAGACTGATATGAAATGTGCTAAAGCCCGCACAGGGAGTAATTTAAGCGTATGTTACAAAACTTAATAAGTGCATGATTTTCCCTTGAAAAAATAATCTTATTTTTTATAATGTTGATATAGAGTTGGAAGTCATTGATTTGACAGGCTTTAGGGGAGATATACCGATATATCGTTTTGGAGTTTCGGTTTATTGTATACGTTTAAAATGGAGATTATATAATTGTTAAGAAGTAGAGATATGGGAAGAGCAGTTGCAGTAAGACGTTGGACCACAACTGCCGTTGAATGTTATAAAAGAGGATGTAATTGCGAAGGTTGTTTTTATAGAGATTTCTTCAGCGGTTCATCTCAAAAATGTCAAATGAAAGCATCTGTTTTGGAGTTAGTTAGAGTTATAGGCACTCCTGATGTCGAATTACCTCAGTTTTTAACGGAAGAATAGGACTTTAAAAATCGATTTGAATATGTTATAATAACAAAGTGACATGTGAAGAATCGGAGGTAATTATGCACATTCATGTTAACGGTAAAAATATCGAAATTACCGATGCTATTAAAGCTTATGTAAAAGAAAAAATCGGCAAAGTTGCCGCTCGCTATGACCAAATTCAAGGGATTGACGTTGTTTTGACGGTTATCAAAAATCCGTCTGCGGAAGGAAAACACATTGCTGAACTCACTTGCAAAACAAATTCCGGCACAATCCACAGTGAAGAAGCTGCAGAATCTATGTATGCAAGTATTGATTTGTTGGCTGATAAATTCGCAAGACAAATTACAAAGTTTAAAGATAAGAATATTTCTTCAAGCAAAGAATCTATCCGTAATATTGCAGAAGTAGAAGAAGCTGAAGAAGTATAAATTATAAACATTTTATACAAAACCGTGATGCTTATAGTATCACGGTTTTTATCGTAAATATTTAACCAAATAAATAATTGATGTTCTTATTAAAAATGGAACACAGTTTATCTAAATATATCAGTTTTACTCTTTTAGTATTTAATTTATCCACATTTTTTAAAAACGAATGTGGAATTTTAGCAATTTCAGACATTTTTTTGATTGTTATATTATTTTCTTTCCTGATTTTTCTAAGATTTTTTGCCAGTAATTTTAAATTGTCCATTAAATCCTTTTAATGCGCTAAAGTATTAAATAATACTATATAGTATTAAATTATAAATATTTATGAGAATTTTGTCAAATAAAATATAATAATTTCATGAATTTAAGAGCACAAATTAGATATTGGCTATCATTAAACATGTCAAATTATGATAAATTGGCAGAACAAATGACAAAAATATTAAATAAAAAGTATACTCGTGGAAGTATAAATGCTAAATTATCACGAGGAACTCTTACTGTTAAAGAATTTGAAATTATTGCTGAAATATTCGGTTATAAATTAGATTGTATAAAGCTTAAATAACAATATAAGTATACAAGAGCGGGAATTTTTAAAAATTCCCGCTCTTGTATTTTTAAAATATGGATTGCTTCGTCGGGGGTAAACATTTGGCTGTATTAAAAAGCGCAATATAATCCCTCCTCGCAATGACAGCATATTTCTACTATTGGTTAAAGTTTATCCAATCACAGGCGGATTGAAAACTCTTGCTTCAAGTTCTTTATCCAATGCCAAAAGTCCTTGTTTATCATCCCCGATAAGTTCAAGTTTTGCAAGAACTCCGCCTACACTTGCTTCTTCTTCAACTTGTTCTTTTATGTACCAGTTTAAGAAAATAAGTGCTGCTCTGTCTTTAACTTCATCAGCGACATCAGCAAGTGCATTAATCCTTGAGGTTACATACTGTTCATGTTCAAGTACCTGTCTGAAAATTTCAACAGGAGTTGTTCCTTTGATTTCAGGTTTATCGATTGCAAAAAGTTCAATACTTCCGCCACGTTCAAGAACGTAATTGTACATTCCTTCTGCGTGTGCTTTTTCTTCTTGCATCTGAATATCAAACCAGTTTACGAATCCTTCAAGGTTCATTTCGGAAAATCTTGCCTTCATTGCCATGTATAAGTATTCCGAAAAATACTCTTTGTTAATTTGGTCATTAAATGCTGCTTCCATTTTTTTGTCTATTGCCATAGTTGCCTCCTTTTTATGATTGAGTAGTTAATTGTGAATATTCAGTTTTGGTGCTAAACCAAATTTGGGCATTTCTAATTTTGTAACTGTCTATTCACTACTCCCTTCTCACTATTCACTACATTGTCATAACTATCTCTTTTGCAAGTGCTTCAAGTTCTTCTCTCTGTGTTTTTTTCGTCGAAGATTTTAAAGTCACTTTATTGCCGATAATCTCGGTATTTTTCCATTTTGAAACGATTTCACTAATCTGATTGCCCGCCATAATAGCCCAAGAACCGTTTTCAATGATTGCAACCTTTCGGTTTTGCATGTTATGAGCGGTTAAATCATTAAGTAAAATTTCCATATTAACAAATATACCCATATTGTACGTTGTCGTTGCAAAAACGATATGTGAATATTTGAATACATCCGAAACAATGTATGACGGATGTGTAACTGAAGCGTCATACATTTTTATATTTTTTACACCTAATTTTGCAAGTTCGCCCGCCAAAATTTCCGCTGCGTTTTGAGTGTTTCCGTAAACAGATGTATAAGGTATCAATACGGATTTAATTTCAGGTTCATATGTTGACCATTTTTGGTATTTATCAATAAATGTATTTAAATCTTTTCTCCAAACATAACCATGCAAAGGGCAAATCATTTCAACATCAAGTGCCTGTACTTTTTTAAGCAGCATTTGAACTTGTTGTCCGTATTTCCCTACAATATTTGTGTAGTAACGTCTTGCTTCATTCATATATCTGTGGTTAAAATCAACCTCATCAGCAAAAATATTCCCGTCAATTGCCCCAAAACTTCCAAATGCATCTGCGCTGAATAATGTTTTGTCAGTTTCATCATAAGCAACCATAACTTCAGGCCAGTGAACCATTGGCGCCATATAAAAAGTCAATTTATGCTTGCCCGTTTCTAAATGGTCACCCTCTTTTACGATAAAAAATTTATCTTCGCCGATTTTAAAGTCAAAAAATTGTTCAAGCATAGTTTGTGTTTTTGTGTTGCAGACAATTTTTATATTAGGATATTTTTTTATTAAATTTCCGATTTCTGCACAATGGTCAGGCTCCATGTGGGTTATTACAAGGTAATCCAAATTTCTGCTATTCAAAATGTGTTCAATATTTTCAAAAAATTGATGGGCAACAGCCTTATCAACCGTATCAAATAAAACAGTTTTATCATCCAAAATGATGTATGAATTATAAGAAACTCCCAAAGGTACGTCATAAACTCCTTCAAAAAGCATAAGGCGCCTGTCGTTTGCTCCTACCCAGTGTAAATCATCCGTAATTCGTTTTGTATTGTACATTATACTCTCCTTTGTGATGAATTTATGATAGCACAAAAATTAGAACGGAGTAGTGAATAGTGAGAAGTGAAAATATCTTTACAAATTTTACGGTAATAAAATGTGCGTTATTATAAATAATGACTATTAGTTATTCATAATTCACTTATCTCTACACATTTTTCTTTACATTTCTTCATGAACAAATGAAAATTATTTGCTTATGATATAGAAATGTAATACTATGATAATTGGTAGAGTGTTGTTTTATAGGGATAGGTAAAATGATAAAAGAAAAAACAAATGAGAGAACTTTAACACCTCAAGAAGTAAGAACTATTTTGAAAACTGACAACAAGGAAATTGTTGAATTATGTAAAAAAGCTTCCATCAGACCAAGAAAAAATGAAAAAGGTTACACATATTTTTCTTATGATGAAGTAAAAAATCTACGTAAAGTACAATCCCAAATGAACGGAACTACGGATCCAATTAGTTCAAATGCAACGGCAGTAACGGTTACAGCTCCTGTTAATCCTGCGGTTAGAAGTATTTTAAATTCATTGCAAGATTTGGAATCAAAACTCAGCGAAAGAATTTCTAAAGTAATAGATGAAAAACTTGAGGGGATGGATGATGTTGTTGTTGAACTTATCAGATGTAAAACTGATAATGAAACTTTGAAACAAAAAATTGTTGATTTGAATAAAGAAATCTATCAATTGAAAAATGAAGTTAACAGCTACAAATCTGTAGGTTTTGGTTTTTATAAGAAAAAAGAAATCTATATTTGGGAATAAGTATATAATTGAATGGTGAATAGTGAGTAGTCGGTTTCGGTGTTCAAGCACATTTTACAACTGCAAAATTTGTAAAAGTCTATTCACAATTCGCTTTTCACTATTCATTTCTGATAAAATTGTAGGTCAGGTTTTACCTGATAGAATAAGAGGATATTAAGATGGCGACTAAAGATGCACCGGAAATAAGTATTAGCGAAGAAAGAAATAAGGCATTAAAACTTGCAATAGAAAAGATTGAAAAAGATTTTGGCAAAGGTTCAATTATGAAGCTTGGCGATAAGGCTACTGTCAGTGTAGACTCTATTCCAACAGGGGCTTTGTCTTTAGATATAGCATTAGGAATCGGTGGAATTCCAAGAGGTCGTATAATTGAAGTTTATGGACCTGAATCTTCCGGTAAGACTACTCTTGCACAACATATTGTCGCAGAATGTCAGAAAAAAGGCGGAATTGCAGCTTATGTTGATGCTGAACATGCACTTGATCCGGAGTATGCAAGAAATCTTGGCGTAGATGTAGATAACTTGCTTATTTCTCAGCCTGATACTGGGGAACAGGCTCTTGATATTACAGAAGAACTCGTGCGTTCCGGTGCTGTTGATATTGTTGTTGTTGACTCGGTTGCAGCATTGGTTCCGAAAGCCGAAATTGAAGGTTCTATGGAGGATCAGCAAATGGGCTTACAGGCTCGTTTGATGTCAAAAGCTTTGAGAAAATTGACAGGTGTTATTGGTAAAACGAATACTACTGTTATATTTATCAACCAATTGAGAATGAAAATCGGTGTGATGTACGGTAATCCTGAAACAACAACCGGTGGTAATGCTTTAAAATATTATTCGTCAGTTCGTATGGAAATCAGAAAAACTGAAACACTTAAGGGAGATGATGGAGAAGTCGGTATTCACGTACGTGTAAGAGTATTGAAAAATAAGGTGGCGCCACCATTTAGGTCTGCTGAATTTGATATAATTTTTGGAAAAGGTATTTCAAAAATCGGTAATATTCTTGATGTTGCGGTAAACTTCAATATTATTAATAAAGCCGGAGCATGGTTTAGTTTTAATGATGAAAAACTTGGACAAGGCAGAGAAAAGGCTAAAGAGTATCTCGAGCAAAATCCTGATATTTTGGCGCAAGTAGAGGCTCTTGTTCGTGAAAAATTGGCTCAATAAATGGATTATGAAGAAATGTAAATATGAATTTTTGTATTAAAATCCAGTCTATGACTGGATTTTTAGTTTTTGTCATGAAAAAATATTTTTCATGGTAGCAAGTAAAAAAATGTTTGGACTTAAAAAAAGAAAAAGCAAATAATAGGAGGCAAAAAATATGCAAGTTAATGCAATCAGAAATTTCAGTTATGGTCAATCAATGATGGCTCATAAGGCAGTAGAACAACCTCAACCTGAACAAAAACCGGTTGAAGATAAAGGTCTTACTGCTTCAATTTATTTTGGACACAAAAAGAAAAGCAATGCAATGCGTAACGCAACAATGGCAGGTTTAGGTTCATTGATGCTTTTAACAGCTACTCCGATGATAACAAGTTGTGACAAAGATAATGCTTATGCAGAAGCAAAAGCAACTGCAGAAGCAATTGCAAATGCATCTGTAAACGGTTCTGACAGCACCGGCGGAAGCGGCTGCGGATGCTGTGGTAAAAGAGATACCATTTACAAATATGACACAATTGTTGTAGATACAGGTAGTTATCACGTTACACATGATACAATCGTCAAATGGATAGATGATTACCACAAACCTATTCCATTGGATACATTAGCAAAATGGGATGACGAATTTGATATTGAAACACCGGATCCTTCAAGAAAGAATATTGTATATTATCAAGGTACTCGTGATTGGGAATACGGTGAAAACTTTAAAGCAAATGTAAACCTTGTTGAATCTTCTAAGAACGTATTGGTTTACGACAGAGAAGATTTCGATTGGGAAGGTAACCACACAGGCTGGGGTAAAGATGTATACAGAATTCCTACAACAAGATTTGTTATCCAAACATACAACGGTAAAAAATTAACTTCTCCAAAAGGTATTTTCTATGAAACTTACAGCAATCCTTGGAACGAAAAATCTTCAATCCACGATAATAACTTAGTACAAAGATATTTCTTCCAAACTCGCGGTGATTCTGTAGATGTATACTCTTATGATCCTCAAACAGGTTTATATAGAGAAGACGGCAGATTCAGCAAAGGTTATTTAGAACAAAATTCAATTCTTTTAACAGATTTGATTGCTTCTGATCCTGCAAAAAAATGGATTGTTGATCCTGAATATTCAACAGAAGACCATATTACAAAGGCAAAAGTTGTTACTGTTAATGATGAAGAATTAAAACTTCTTTATGTAAGACAACGTGATGATGAATATGCTGAAAAATCAGGTAATTCATACCCGAATTCATAATTAGGCAAATAGAATAAACACAAATGGAAAAGACCCCTGTAATAAGGGGTCTTTTCGTATGAGTATATTGTTCATTCTTTCTCTTTTCTTGCGATGAAAAGAGAAAGAATGAACCAAGAAAGAGAAAAAACGCAAATTACTGCAATGCCTGACGGCATCGCTCCGCGCACAAGATATAAGTATAAAGTGTTCATACGTTTTTGTCCTGACGGACAAAAATCAATCAGGCGCCTAAGACTACGGCGCCTTTGATAATAATCTTACAAGCGCGCGGCGTTGTCCTTAGCCGCGC
>CADAYD010000022.1:27526-51816 GCA_902791985.1 uncultured bacterium | reverse complement strand
GGGATAAAAATACATATCAGATGTTTCAATACTTCTAAAACCTTTAATAGAAGAGCCATCAAGCATTATTTCATTATTCATTGCACTTTCCAATTGCTCGGATGGAATTGATAAGTTTTTCATTGTTCCGTTTATATCGCAAAATTCAAGTTTTATAAATTCAATGTTGTTTTCTTCGACTATTTTAATAATTTCATCTTTAGTCAAAGTTTTTTTGTAATCGATAATGCTTCGTGTTGCCATATTTCATTTTCTCCCATTTTCTGTTTATGTTGTAAATTATATATTGAGCCGTTTTTGTATGTCAAAAAACTGTGTATTACACGGAATTGTAAAGTTTTTTCAAAAACGGACCAAAATGTTGATTTTGTATTTTAAATATCATCATTTTTCTAATTTTTTCAAAATTATAATAAAAATTTTTGTTTAAAATTGATTTTTTATGAGCGGAGAATAAATTTTCCATATACTTTACATTTTGTAATATTAACAATAATATTTAGCAAAATTAGTACCTATTATATACAAACAGAATTTCTGTCAATAACGCTTAATATTTCTTCGTAAATTTTTTGCAAATATTTTGATAGTGTTAAAAATCAGTAATGATAAAATTTAGAACGATTTTTTATAAAAATATGAAAATTTAAAAATTAAGTTATTAGAGACTTTCGGTATTTGAAATTTGCATAAAATTTATGAACCAATGTTAAGTGCTCTTTAAAAGTAAAAACGTAAGAATTAAAATAGATATTTATGGAAAACACAAAGGACAATACAAATATTTGGATAGATATATGTAAGGCTTCTGAGATGATAGGTCTGTGCAGTCAGACCTTAAAAAGAAAATGCCGTAAGGGGGAATTTGTTTTTAAGATAGTTAAAAAAGGTAAGGTCGCTCACTATTTTATATTGCTAAAATCAATGCCGGATTTTGTACAAAATAAGTATCTTGGAGATATGGCAGTAGATTTAAAATATTCCGAAGTTCCGAGTTGGGCAAAATTGCAGGCGGAAAAATATGTCAGGATTTTGGATGCTTCCGCTGGACTTAAAGGTAAAGAATTAAAAGAGTTTATTGATAATTGGAACAATAACGATGAAGAAGAATTTACAACATCTTATCCGTCTTTAATTAAGATGCGCAGAAGATATTTCAGATATGGTGTTGCTGGATTATTATCAAAACACGGACAACATTTAACCGGTTCCTCCGTTCCGGATGATTACTTTAACTATTTCAAAGATTTATACCTTATAGAAGGCGGTCCGTCATTAAGATCTTGTTGTGATTTAACTCTTGGTTATGCAGTAAGAGAACTTGGTGCTGATAGAAATAAATTTCCTAGTTTTATGGCATTCAAACGCAGATTAGATAAAGAAATTCCGGAGCAGAGTATTTTTCTTGCAAGAAACGGTCAAGCTGCTTGGAATAGAAAGTATAACAATTTTATTGATAGAGATTATTCAACAATAACTTGTAATCAGGTATGGGTATCAGACCACGCTCAGATTGATGTTGCTTGTTATGATGAAAAGAATAAAGTAGTATTTCCGTGGGTTACTGTTTGGAGGGATTATAAGTCAGGGAAATGGCTCGGTTGGATTTTACAAACAGGAAATCCAAATTCTGATTTAATATTTCAGTCATTTTATTATGCGGTAGAAGAATTTGGTCTGCCTAAAGACGTTATTATCGATAACGGAAAAGATTATCGTTCAAAAGATTTTGCAGGAGGGAGAAAGGATTTTAAAATTGAAACAAACAAAAATAAAACTTCAGCAATGCTTAAAGAATTGAATGTTAATGTGCATTTTGCTCTGCCTTATAACGCGCAAACTAAACCTGTTGAAAGAGATTTTTTGAAAATCAAAGAACTGTTATCCAAACATTGTGTGGGTTACCGTGGTGGTAATGTTGTCGAAAGACCTGAAAAATTGACTAAAGAAATTAAAGACGGTAAAATTATGAAATTTGAAGATTTTAAGGAACTCTTTGATAACACAATAACAAATATTTTAAATAAAAAGCCGTCAAATGGTAAAAATCTCAACGGAAGATGTCCTGATGATCTATTTTATGAAGAATATAAAGAAAAAATAGTAACGTCAAAAGATGCATTAAAATTGTTCTGTTCGAGAACTTCAAATACCTACACCATCAGCAAAAATGGAGTAAAAGATGGGAAATTGCAAACTACCTATTGGGCAGATTGGATGATACATAAAAAAGGTATGAAAGTATATTTGCGCAGAGACATAAAAAATTACAAAGAAGCTTGGGTATTTAACGCTGAAAATGATGAATTTATAGGAAAAGCCGAAGCATTCAAATCTGTTGCAGCACTCTATGCACCTGAAGTGTCAAAGGAAGAATTTGAAGCAGCTATGGCAACAAAGAAAAGAAATATAAAAGTTGCAAAATCATATATTAAACAAAATAAAGAAATATCAGCAATGGAAAAATATCAAAACTACGAAACAGCTTATCAAAGTGTTGAAAGAGAATATAAAAAACCGGTTAAGGTTTCAAAAATTGCTAATACCACTATGGATAAAGCAATACAAAAGAATAAAGATATGGAAAGTTATGGTAAAGCTGATTTATCCATATTTTTACCGGAAAAAGAAAAAAAGAAGTTTTATCACTGGGAGACAGATAAGTATTTAGATGAACCTGAAGAAGAGTTATACTTGTGGGAAACGGACAGAAAAATAGCAGAAGAACTAAAAAAATACAGATGCGGTTAAATGAAAAGAGACAAATTTTTTGATATTGCAGAAAAAATGTATGTTGAGCAATTTATCACAGAAGCGGAAATTGCCAATAGAATTGGTGTTTCAGATAGGACAATAAGACGGTGGAAAGCTCTTGGTGATTGGGGAATAAAACGTGATGGGTTTTTGAAAGCTAATACGATATCAAAAGATGCAATGTATGCACTTGCTCATAAAATGCTTGATGATTTTCATAGTGATATGGATAATAATAGGTTTATTGACCCTTCTCGAATGTATATGTTCACTAATCTGATGGATGAAGTTTTAAAGAAACGAAAACAAAGCTATACTAAGGAAGAATTTTTAAGGATTATAAAACAAGTTGTTGATATGGACGAAGAAATGGATTTAGATTTTCAGAATATGATGAAAAAAGATGGTTTTATCTAAGTTTTTAAAGCCGTTTTAAAACGGTTTTATAGCAGTTTTAATTTTTGAATATTAAATTATACCAATTTTGCATTTAACTTTTCTTAAAAAGGCTGTTGAACACTTTTTGAACAACGTTTGGAATAATATTGAAGAGTTAATTTTTATTTCCCTCAGTATCAATAAAAAATGCATTTAATAAATCCGCATTATTTCTCAAATTTTTAATAACCGGAGCAAGGTTATAGCACTCTTCAATTTCCGGCTGATTACCGACAAAGTAATCAACAATGACGGCAATATTATACACATCTTCTGCCCACTTGCTAACTTTCTTGAACTCCTGCTCGCTAATGTTATATCCGCTAACTTCTTTCATAAAAACCTCCTAACGCTTACAACACATTAGCGTGAAAGCACGCAGAAAGTATTCAAACCTTTACATAGCAACACAATTCCATAATTCTTTAAATTTACAGTAACCTTTACAGTAACCTTTGTGGTAACTTTATTCAAGTTATTGAATTGCATTATATATGTCTAGTTTTAGCTCTTCATCGTAATTATAAGTGCCATCCATAATAGCAGTCATTATTCGATGCAGTAATTCCTTAGAAATTTTCCCAGATGCTACTTCATAACTTATATTTTCAGTTATTGCAAAAAAATCTTTAGCAACAGCCATATAGCCATTTAGTAGCAAAAAATGGGCGGATAGGGTTATGGCAATTCTTTTATTTCCATCTTGAAAGCAATGAAATTTGCAAGCACAAAAGAACAAATGAGTTAATTTGTCAACAAAAGTAGGGTAATATTCATCATTTTTTATGTGTTCAAGAACACTTTCAAGCTGTCCAATATTCAACTGTCCTTCTAGACCTCCGCCACTATATTGAATAGTCTTTTTATGCGTTTCTATTGCCTGTTCTATTGTTATATATTGAATGGACATTAGTTGCGTTCCTTTAATCTTTTAAGGACATCCTGATTTTCTTGCATTAATTTTTCTAATTCGTCTCCGGTAGCACCTAAAAATTTTTGGTATTCATCCTTATCGAGGGGTTGAATATATTCCGCTAATTGATAGTGGAATGCCTCTCTGAGAGCCATATCTCTACTTGCCATCTTTGTTCGTCCTCTTTGAATTAAAGGTTTCCAAAGAGCCATTTGTTCAAAGTTTTTCAAAATATTTTCAACTTCTTTTACGGATAAAAGCCTATTTTGTTTTTCATATTCTTTTTTTATTTCATCAGCCAAACCTGTTTCGTATGCGGCAATTATATCAAGAATTTCACTATAGAAAGTATCTCTGACTTTATCACTTTCTTTCAAATCTAATATTTTCTTGTACTCTACAGCTTTTTCTTTAAATATACTAACATATATTAAATCTGTAAAATGAGCATATTTAAACTTATTATCTTCTACATAGTTTTTCAATGCATCTGTAAATTGCCTTCTGTAATTTTCTTCTTGTATAGAGGCAAAAACGAAATCTTTATCCCGTTGATTAATATATTTAGTGCCGCCACCTGTTTTTCTATTTATTAAATCAATAACAATATCTAGCATCATCTGTCTTAAAGCTCTTGCTTTTTCGCTTTCAGAAAGAAGCATTGCCATATTTAAAAATGCCTTAAAATCAAATAATCCTAAATTTCTAATTTTGTGAGGGACATTAATGTCCTTCACAAAATCAATATCTGAATTTAAGAATTCAGCAAGTTTTTTGCCTTTTAGCACTGTATATCCATTAGATACTAATTCTTCATTATTTTGTTCGATATATCTGCTGATTGTTCTAATATCCACATCAAAAAAATCTGCGGTCATTTCTTTTGTTACGTACATTTTATCATTCCAAAAAATACCCTCGACACCAGATTTTTCTTGAATTTCTGCAACCGCTATTTCATTATTTAAGATATTTTGTCTATCTATTCTTGAATTTGTTAGGTCTTTTGCCACATTAACCTCTTTGTTGTTTTATTCATCAACACTATATTTCTTAAAGTTCTCTGCCTGTTCAAATACTTCATTATAAACTTCTTTATTGTATTCAGGCGGATAACCGTTTTTGCCAAGAAGTCTTATCAAATCAACTTCTAATTCTGCTTTAATATTTGCCTTTTTAAAGCAATCCGTATATTTAGTTTTATCTGCAACAATTTTCTTGATTTCTTTGCATAAGTCAATCATCTTCGCATCATCATACTCGAATTTATGATTGTCACGAACAGCGACCAATATATCATAAAAGGCTTTTTCTTCATAATCAATATTTAATTTTTTGAATGATTCCTGTTCTTCTTTTAATTCTTGAATTAAGTCGATAATTGCATCAACAGTTTCATCGTGAACTTTGTCGACATCAATTTCAGTTCTCTCATTATATTTATCAATTATTGCCTTAATCTTTTTAGAAAAATCAACACCTTTGATTTTATTGACCTTTTTAAACTCTTCAATTTTTTGTTTAATAAGTCTTTCTAAAATTTTAACCTTCATATTTTCTAAAGGTAGAGCTTTGATTTTTTCAATATATGATTCACTAAATATATCTATTAGTTTGTTTGTTTCTTTGATTTTGAAAACTTCTTCAATTCCTTCAGATGAAAGAGCATCTTCAATTAATTGGCGAACTCTTGCATTCATTTGAGTGGCATCAGGCGCATCACCTTTTGTAAATTTATAAATTACAGAACGGACTGCCATATAAAAATAAATGTAATCTCGTTCTTCTTGTGTAATCTTTTTATTGCTTGTGCAAAGATTATAAGCCTGTTTTAATTTTTTAGCATTGTGCATAAAACGAAGTTGTTTTTCTTCTGTTTGCATCATAAAGTTTGCCGCTTTTTTCAAACATTTCAGTTGTTTTACAGGTTCATTTATGAAGAAATCGGAAGCATCAAAGCCATTTAACATACCTGCAAGCACTTCCAATTGGTCTTTAACAATAACAACAGCTTGCTCATCATCATCAAGACCTTTAGTTCCTCCGCCGGTATAAGTTCCAATAGCCTTGTTCATATTCTTTTTAATGCCGATGTAGTCAACAACAAGACCTCTGTCTTTGCCTTCATAAACTCTGTTAACTCTTGAAATGGTTTGAATTAATGTGTGAGAATGTACCGGCTTATCAAGATACATTGTATCCAAACAAGGAACATCAAAACCTGTAAGCCACATATCAACTACCATTGCAATTTTGAAGTTGGATTTTTCTTCTTTAAACTGCAAAGCAAAGTCTTTTCTGTCTTTGTCATTTCCGAGCATATCATACAATTCTTTTGGATCGTTTTTATTGCTTGTCATAACCAATTTTATTTTTGGCATCGGTTTAACATCTTTTTTATCAGCTTCCGACAAGACAAAATTCTCATCACATTCTTTGTATTCTGCCCATTCAGGTCTTAATTCAATAATCTTTTGGTATAGTTTGTATGCAATATCTCTGTCATAGCAAACAAACATTGCTTTTCCCATTACGGTTGAGCCTTCAGCAACTCTTGTTTCATAGTGATTAATAAAATCATGCGCAATAGCATCAATTCTGTCAGGATGTCCGATAATCTCTTTCATTTTAGCGACAGTCTTTTTGCTTTCTTCAATCTGATATTCGTTTGCACCTTCTTCTTCGCATTTGTTATAATAATCTTCTATGATTTTAAGTTTAGATTCATCAAGATAAACTTTGGATGCACGACCTTCATATACAATTTTAACTGTAATTTGATCTTCAACAGCTTCTGTCATTGTGTATCGGTCAATAATATCACCGAATACATCAAGAGTTGCATCAATTGGTGTTCCTGTAAAGCCGACATAAGTTGCATTTGGAAGTGAATCGTGCAAATATTTTGCAAAGCCATATTTTTTTTCGGCTTTTTCTTCAGTCATAACGATTCTTTGTTCCAAATTGGTTTGCGAACGGTGAGCCTCATCGGAAATACAAATAATATTCTGACGATTACTTAAAAGATTTATATCTTCAGAGAATTTTTGAATTGTAGTTAAATAAACACCGCCACTTTCTCTGCCTTCAAGATGTGTTTTTAAATCTTCTCTTGATTTAACCTGCACAATGGTTTCATCGCCAATATATTTTGTAGCACACAAGAATTGTTCTGATATTTGATCGTCTAAATCAGTTCTGTCTGTAATCAGAATTATTGTCGGACTTGCAAGAGTCTTATCTCTCATAAGTAATCTTGATAAGAATAACATTGTAAGGGATTTGCCGCATCCTGTTGTTCCCCAATATGTGCCACCTTTACCATCACCATTTGGTTTAATATGACGTTTAATATTATCTAATAATTTGCGTGATGCATAATACTGCGGATACCTGCAAACAATTTTTAAATTGTTAGTTGATTTATCCGGGAAATAAACAAAGTTATGAATAACATCAAGCAATGTTTCTTTATTGAATAAACCTTCAATCATTGTTTCTAATGAATCAATGCCGTCAGCCTCTTCACCCATAAATTCTGTTGTTCTCCAAGAATAGAAGAATTCATATTTGGCAAAAATAGAACCGCATTTATTATTTACACCGTCAGAAATTACACAAAAAGCATTATATTTAAATAATTCAGGAATATCTCTTGTGTATCTTATTGTTATCTGTTCAAATGCATCTTTAATTGTCGTGTTTTCTTTAACAGCACTCTTAAATTCAAATACTACCAACGGCAGACCATTTATATAAATAATTGCATCAGGAATTCTTTTTTCAGTTCCCTGAATTTCTAACTGATTTACAACTTTGATTATATTCTTTTCAGGGTTCTCATAATCAATAAAATTAATGTATAAATCCTGTTTTGTTTTATCTTCTCTTTTAATAATCAAACCTTCCATAATAAGGTTCATTATTTCTTTGTTGGAAGAATATAAATCAGCGTTAGTGTAATTATCAAATCTGCGTAATAAGGAATTAACTTCAAAGTCTGTTAAATCATAGTTCAACATCATAAAGTTTCTAAAATCGTCACGAAGTAAAACATCAGGCAATTCTTTATGAATATCATCGCCTCTGACATATTCATAATTTTGATTTCTTAAATTTTCGATTATTGCTGATTCTAATGATGCTTCGTTAAACATTTTCGATTCCTTTTTGATTAAATAAATGATAATTTAGCGGTCTTTGCTGTTAATTTTTTTAGTAATAAAGACTGCATATTTTTTAACATCAAAATTTCTTTTTCATTAGTATAGATTTGTTTATCCATTGGTGCTATTTTATCTTCAAACTCTTTCTGCTCATCATCTGTTAATGATACTATTGGCAATGCAAATAAATCATCTTTTGTTATTGATCCAAATACTGTTCCCTCATCATTGAATTTATTTAATTCAAATTTAAGTTCTAACATTGTATAAAACAAAAATGAAGCACAGCCTATTTTAGAATTTATAGCCGCCAATCCTCTGCCAATAGAGCATTTTTCTTTTGCGATATTTATATCACCAACAGGAGCTCTTACGCTCATCAAAATATCACCCTTATTTGCATATTTTTTTGGCTCAGTTGTATATAGTCTTACTGTAGGGAGACGAAAACCAAAGTCAGAACGCCCTTGATAAAATATTATGCCATTCCCTATATCATTATAACTTTCACCTTCAGGTGAAGTTCCCATGGTAATATTAGCAATATCAGAAAGAACTGCATTTTTATCTTTATTGCTAATTTTTAATTTATAAAATGAAAATGCTTGTTGTTCTAAATTATTGTTTAATTTTTCTTTTACCTTTATTGCATCGCTGATTTGATTATATTGTCTGATAATATCCTTTTGAACCTGCAAATCAGGAACAGGGATTTCAATATCACAAAGTTCATTCCAACCTAAACCGCCACGAACACTACTATCTGTCTTAAACCAAAGTAAGCGGTCAGTTTCAGGCTGTTTGAAATAAAGCATTAAATATTCAGGCAAGATGATATTTTTATCAATAACTTCAAATACAAAATATGCCGGAGAAACTAATATTTCATCTTGGTTTAAAAGGAGTGCGGTTGGCATTCTTTCATCTCTGCCGAGGTGCATTGGATTACAAGCAAACTGTTCTCTTTTAACAATTTGATAATTGGACATATCAGTGCCGATGGTGTTTGCTACAGATGGCATAAACTCTTTATCAATGTTTATTCCTAACAATGGCAAATCTTTTAACTGCTTGTTTTTGTTGCCTTCTACCTTACGAATTAATTTTCCTAATTTAATACGATTCACTTATGCAACCTCCTTTAAGATGGAGCTTGCAAGCGGCAAATCCATATTTTCTAAATTATTGTTTATCGCTTCTTTAATTTGAATTGCTTTGTTAATTTGATTGTATTGTTCAACAATTTTTCTCTGTTTTTCGATATCAGGAACTGGCAATTCAATATTACACATTTCGTTCCAACTGAAGATTTCCCGGACACTTCCTTCTGATTTAAATCTTGCATACCTGTCAAATTCAGGTCTTCTGAACCACATCATTAAATATTCAGGGTTCAATTTATCTTCGTCAGTAACTTCAAAAACTGTATATGCTTGTGAAACTAAAGCCTCGTCATAGTCCTGCAATAAAGCAACTCCTATTTTGTCACCTCTTCTTGACGTATCAGGAATGTATGTAAACTGATTTCTTTTTACGATTTTATATTTTGTAAAATCTGTTCCTACTGTATTAGCAATTGACGGAATAAATTCTTTGGTTACGCTTACACCCAATAGAGTTGACAACCTTAAATCCGTATTCCTGATATTTACTTCTCTTATATATTCTCCAAGTTTTTTATAATTTGATTTCATAACCTAAATCCTTGAATATAGCGAGTAGATTTGCTTGTGCTTCTCTGTCATCTTTGATGAGTTGAGAAAATTCCGTCTGAAGTTCTTGCATTTTTTCTTCGTAATTTACGTTCTCATCTTTATTTACAAATTCTATGTATCTGCTTGGAGACAATGCATAGTCATTTGCAACGACATCTTCTTTAGACGCTGAATAACAATATTCAGGAACATCTTTATATTCATCAAGGCTTTGTTGCCAAGTGTGATAAGTGTTTGCGATTTTTTGAATTTCCTCATCAGAAAGTTGAGTGTATTTCTTTTCATAAGGAATTCCCATTGTACGCAAATCCATAAACAAGATTTCATTCCTGTCACGATATTTTCTTGTTATACCATTGTGATCAACAATTCTTGCTTTCTTATTTTTATTCAATATCCACAATGTAACGCTAATATCTGTGGTATAAAATAAGTTTCTCGGTAAAACTACTATTGCTTCTACCAAGTTATTTTCAACGAGTTGTTTTCTGATTAAATATTCTGTACCATCACCAGTTTGCGATCCGTTTGCAAGTAAGAAACCTGCAACACCATTCTGTGATAATTTGGAAAGAATATGCAATATCCAACCATAGTTTGCGTTGCTTGTTGGCGGTACTTCATAACCAAGCCAACGAGAATCTTTTACAAGTTCGTTTTCCTTTCTCCAAGAACTTTGGTTAAATGGAGGATTAGCCATAATAAAGTCGGCTTTTAAATCTTTGTGTTGGTCATTAAAGAATGTATCATCAGCTTTAGCACCCAAATCAGCACTTATTCCTCTTATTGCAAGATTCATCTTTGCCAGTTTGAATGTTGTCGTTGTTCCTTCTTGACCATAAACGGAAACGTCTTTTTTAGAACCGTTGTGGCTTTCAACAAATTTCATTGATTGAACAAACATACCGCCTGATCCACAGCAAGGATCGTAAATTCTGCCGGAGTATGGTTCTATCATTTCAGCAATTAAGTTTACAATGCACTTTGGAGTATAGAATTCACCTTTTCCTTTGCCTTCTTGTAAAGCGAATTTTGCGAGGAAATATTCATATACTCTTCCGATTATATCGTTATCTTTATCTTTTTGAGTGTCGATTTTATTTACTTCATCAAGCAGAGCGGATAATTTGCTTGTATCTAAATCTATTCTTGAAAAATAGTTATCAGGTAATGCACCTTTTAGTGCTTCGTTAACCTTTTCAATTGTTGCTAATGCTGTGTCGATTTTAATTGAAATATCAGGTTGTTTGGAGTTTTCCATAATATATGACCAACGGGATTCTTCAGGTAAATAGAACACATTTTCCATTCTATAAAATGCTTCCATTTCAATATATTGCTGTTCTCCGTTAGCAATCAATTCCTCTCTTCTTATGACAAACTTGTCATAAGCGAACTTTAAGAATATAAGACTTAAAACTATATGCTTATATTCAGCCGGTTCAACACTACCACGCAATTTGTTTGCGGATTCCCAAAGAGCTTCTTCCATACTTTTTGTTTTTTTCGCTACTGCCATCTTAACCCTCATTGATAATCGAACACCATTTGCACAAGATTTATTTTAGCATAAACATGGAAACCAAGCCTGTTTGTAAATATTTCAGCCGAAAGATTAAAATAGTCCAGATTTGACATAGTGAAATGTTATAATAAAAAATTTTGCCAAATTTTAAGTCAGGAAAGGAATATATAATGAAAAACGAATTTATCACAGAAATTACACAACAAATGCTACCATATTTAGACAATATGGCATTAGAACAACTGCAAAAAGTTATGAAGGTTACACTTTCAAATTATGAAGTTATCAAATCCGAAAAGATTGAAAATCAAAACCTTTCTAACTTTAATTTTATGGAATTATTTTTAGCGGCAAAAAGAGTTGAGGGATGCTCCGAAAAAACACTAAAATATTATCAAGCCACTATTGAAACCATGCTAACAACTATAAACAAAGCCGTTAAGCACATTATTACAGATGATTTAAGAGATTATCTTACAAATCATCAAACAGAACGAAATTCAAGCAGAGTCACAATTGACAATATCAGAAGAATATTATCGAGTTTTTTTGCTTGGTTAGAAGATGAAGATTATATCGTAAAAAGTCCTGTGCGCAGAATTCATAAAGTCAAAACAGGCACAAATATTAAAGAAACTTACACCGATGAAACTCTCGAATTAATGCGTGACCGATGCACAGAATTGAGGGATTTGGCAATGATTGATATTCTTGCATCAACAGGCATGAGAGTCGGGGAAATGGTCTTATTGAACCGAGAGGATATCAACTTTACTGAACGAGAGTGCGTGGTGTTCGGGAAAGGTGATAAAGAAAGGATAGTTTATTTTGATGCCCGAACTAAAATACACCTGCAAAATTATTTAGAGAGTCGGAGAGATTTTAATCCGGCTCTTTTTGTATCACTAAAAGCACCACATGAACGCCTGCAAATAAGTGGAGTTGAACAAAGACTTCGCAATTTTGGCAGGAAATTAAATATTCCAAAAGTCCATCCACACAAATTTAGAAGAACGCTTGCAACAATGGCGATCGATAAAGGGATGCCAATAGAACAACTGCAACGATTGTTAGGACACTCAAGAATCGATACAACTCTCCAATATGCAATGGTAAAACAAAGCAATGTAAAAATCGCTCATCGAAAGTTCATTGGATAGTTAAACAATAATTTAGAACAACAAATAGATATCATTTATGACAACATATTTTGCAATGAGTCAGATTTTGTTGAATTAGGAGCTGTTATAGAGACAACATCTGGAGGAACACCATCAAGAAATAATATAGATTTTTATACAAATGGTACTTACAATTGGATCAAATCAAAAGAGTTGTTTGGTACATATATTTTTGAAACTGAAGAAAAAATTACCGAATTAGCAATAAAAAAATCTTCTGCAAAACCGATTCCTCAATATAGTGTCTTGGTGGCAATGTATGGTGCGACTGTTGGAGAATTTGGAATAACCGTTGGTGAAACAACCTGTAATCAAGCAATTTGTGCGTTAATCCCTAATAAAAATTATCCGTATTCATATATTTTTTGGTATATAAGGACATCAAAAGACAAGCTGAAAATAATGGCAAGCGGTTCAGCACAACAAAATATTAGTCAGGTTCTTATAAAACAATTAATGGTACATTCAAATTTTGATAAAATTACCAAATTTGACAACTGTGCAAGAATTGTTATGTTGAAGTTACTCAATATACAAAAACAAATAATAGGATTAAAAAAATTAAAAGATACTCTGCTCCCGAAATTAATGTTAGAAAATAGTGATAGTTCAACCGCTAAATTATCATTTATTATTACAAAGATTATCTATATTATCTTGAAACTTTTCAAAATTATCAGGTGTTTCATGATATCCTGCAAATTTATATTTTGTCCCATCTCGTAATTCAATTTCCAATTTCCACCTTAAGCCATCGCAAATATCAAACTTGGGTTTATAATTTCGTTTCCAATTATTGATTAGGTTATAAATTTTATTATTGAATTCATCGGGTGTAATCGTTAATTCATTTGAGTTTTTATCGGTTTCCAAGATATCTGTTGAAATAATTGTTGCTTTATCACCTGTTGTAGAATAGAGATATGTATGTCCGGGATTGCCATAACATTCCTCTTTAAAATATAACGAACTTATAACAAAATTCTCTCTTTTTAATGTTTGTTTTTTACTTGCCATTCGCATTATCCTCAATGTCTCCTGCAAGTTTTTGCAATGAATGTTTATCTGATGTTATATAAAGGCTTCTGACAGCTTCTCCGTTTTCTTGAAATTGCAATTCAAGAACATAGCGATTTTTATTTTCAATACCCCCAAGAGCACCTCCAACCATGCCGGCACCTATGCCACCCATTGCTCCTAACAAAGCTCCATATACAAGACTTTTTGTGGTAGACATTTTTAATTCATTTTCTTCGTGCAATTCAAGTCCAACTATACTTGAATAATCTATTTTTTGCGTTCCGCCTAATTTATTGTAGTAAAAATTTAAACCATCTTTATATGGTTCAAGTAATATTTTTTTTACACCATTATCATTTTCAATTCCATAAACATAATCATAGGACTTAAAATCAGGAATTCTTGGATCACCATCTATTATTTCACTTGGATAATCTGGTGCACGAAAGCCTTCTTTAATTTCATTTTTTCTTTTTATAGCTTCTTTAATCGCAAAAGGCACAGATACAACTGCAACGATTAAAGATATTACTGCTATTGTGTTTAATTTATCATTAAACATTGATAAAAAGGTAAAAATAATATATGAAACAAAAGATAAAAATAATACCAATGCACATTTTGGCACTATTATATTAGTGCCACAAATTGGGCAATTTGTCTTTTGCTTGTCGCTTGTATCTTTGTATCCGCATTTATGACATAAAAACATATTTTTACCCTTATCTTTACTTTATTATATTTTATCTATATGTCAAATATGGACATATTATAAAGAGGTTAAATGCAAAATCTGCATTTAACCTCTTTTCGTTTGTTTACACGATTCTCAACTACTCATAACTTGTATAGGGTGCTATACCAACCTATATTTCTTATAGTGTTTTGTTCATTTTGAAAGGTGTAAAAACAAGAAAGGAGCAGTATATGAGCATTAACTACAAGAAAATCGGTCTGGAAATCAAAGAATACAGAATGAAAAACAATTTAACACAAGAAGAATTGGCTGAAAAATGTAATTTATCAACAATTCACATCAGCAACATTGAAAGAGGGAAAACTTGTTTGAGTTTATTTACATTAAAAAAGATGTCGGATATTTTAAATTTCAATATTTCACTCAACATTTCAGACGGTGAGGAAAATATTATAAACGATATTTTACAAGATTGTTGTGTTTATGAATATAAAATTCTGCGTGATGTACTAATAGCAACGAAAAAAAGTCTTGACTTAAACTTGAAGTTTAAATCTTAAAAATGGTGTTTATGGTTTATGAAAATGCAGTAAATATAATTTTTTTATGGACGAAAAAGAAAAAATAAGAGAACGATATAAGGGTGTTGATTCAGATAAAACCTTTGTTATACCTGCAAAACCTAAACCTTCAATTTATGATGATAGTGTAAATAGGCGAGTTGCCGTTTATGCAAGAGTTTCAACGGATAATATAAATCAAACATCATCTTATGAATTACAAAAAAATCACTATACTGATTTAATTAACCGAAATCCTAATTGGACTTTGGTAGATATTTATGCGGATGAAGGTATATCCGGTACATCATTAAGTCATAGGGATCAGTTTTTAAGAATGATTGAAGATTGCAAAGCAGGAAAAATTGACCTCATTATTACTAAAAGTGTTTCAAGATTCGCAAGAAATATTGTTGATTGTATTGCCTACATTAGAGAATTAAAAGCATTAAGCAATCCGGTTAATATCATCTTTGAATCAGAAGGTATAAACACTATTGATGATAAAAATGAAATGGCAATATCATTTTTGGCAACATTAGCACAAGAAGAATCACATATCAAAAGTAATATTATGAACTCATCAATAGAAATGAGATTTAACAGAGGATTATATCTTGTTTCCCCTTTGCTTGGCTATGACCTTGATGAAAATAAGAACCTTGTTATAAATGAGGATGAAGCAAAAACAGTAAAACTAATATTCTATATGTACCTTGCAGGTTCAACCTGTCAGCAGATTGCAGATACATTGGAAGAATACGGCAGAAGAACTAAAAAAGGGAATACAAAGTGGTCGCCAAGTTCTATATTGCAGATACTTCAAAACGAAAGAGAGTGCGGCGATATTATTTCTCGTAAAACTTGGACACCTAATTATTTGGATCATAAAGCAAAGAAAAATAGAGGTGATAAACCGCAATACGGTATGAAAGGACATCACGAAGGGATTATTTCAAGAGATACTTTTATTGCCGTACAAAAACTTATCAGAAATGCAAAATACAAAAATAAAGGATTTTTACCGGAATTGAGGGTAATAACTGACGGAACTTTGAAAGGTTTTGTAACAGTTAATCCTCGTTGGTCTGCTTTTACTGCTGATGATTATTTTCAAGCATCAGCAAATGTAAATAACAGTATTGAAAAGACATACGAACAAATTGAAGTTCAAAAAGGTGATATTGATTTCAGAAAATTTGAAGTCGCAAGCACATTATTGTTTAACACAAAACAACCGTATATGACAATTACAAAGGACTATATACAGTTTAATACAGAGTGCATTAAAAAGTTGAATAAAGTAATCTATGTTGAATTTTTGGTTAATCCGACATTTAAGTTATTTGCATTGAAACCTTCAACGAAGGAATCAAGAAATGCTGTTCAATGGGCAAAAATTCAGAAAAACTGCCCTATACCGAAAATTATTAGAGGGGCAGCGTATATAAATACTTTATTTGATATTTTTGCCTTGAATTTAAGTAACAGATATAGAGTTCGTGGTTATATAGGTAAGTTTGAAGAATTGTTTGTTTTCAATATGACCGAAACTGAAATATTCTTGCCGCAGGATAATGATGAAATGCCAGAAGATATTGAAGTATTTAAGAATAAAAAGAATATCGTTGCATATCCTCAAAGGTGGGCAGATTCGTTTGGAGATGACTATTACAGGCAAGGACAGGCAAAAGAAATACAGATATTAAGTAAGAAAAATCATAAATCAGAAGATGATTATGTTTATAAAACGGAAGAACTTGATGTTATGAGTGCTGATGAATTGGAAAATCACATTGAAATACTCAAAACAGATATGAAGCAGGAGTGTAAGGATGCAGAATGAAGAACCACTAATAATACAAAACAATTTACTAAATCAACAAGAAGAGATTGAGGAACTGAATTTGGACTACCAAAATTATCAGGTAGTTCCTGCTGAATATTTTGCTCATTTATTTGAACCTTCAATAACATTTAATTTTAATAAAATTTATCTTAATACAGCTTGTATAAAGAAATTACCGTCTATTGAGTATGTTCAATTATTGGTTAATCCCGAAGAAAGGAAATTGGCAGTACGACCTTGTAATGAAGAAGAAAAAGATTCTTTTAAATGGTGTACTGCAAAACGGAAACCAAAACATATAAGTTGTCGTGTTTTTTTCGGGAAAGTAATGGAACTTATGGATTGGAATTGTAATTATCGATATAAATTACTCGGAAAACTTATAAAAAGTAATGATGAATACCTCTTTATTTTTGATTTAAAAACACCGGAAATCTATGTAAGAACAATCGAAGACGGTGAAAAACCAAAAGTTTCAAGACGACCTATTTTTCCTGATGAATGGCAACATCAATTCGGTTTACCTGTAACGGAACACCGAAAGCAAATGCAAGTAAACATTTTCAAGGGATATACAGTTTTTGGTATTACAAATAAAAAAGAGAATACGGAGCATAAAGATGAACAACAAGAACATTAAACCTTCTATTTCAATAAATTTAAGAAAACCTGTAATTAGGATAAGTAAAGATACACTCACATCCATCGGAAATCCCGAGTATGTTTTATTTTTGGTGAACCCGAAAGATTGTTCTTTGGGAATTTTGCCAAGCGATAAGAATGATGTAAAAGCACATCATCTATCAAGATATTCAAATAGGAAATCTCTTGAATTGCATAGTAAAGCACTGATAGAAAATTTAAGAAAGCTATGTCCTTCTTGGGAAAGTACAGGTACATACAAAATGGAAGGTTATTATACAGACAATCCGAATATTATCAAATTTAATATGGAAGAAGCGGTTGAGTTAAGGGGTATAAATGAAAAAACTGTATAATTTGCAAATAAATGAAACCATTAAAAAAATTATACCGCCATTATCTTCTGAAGAATTGAGAATTTTAGAAAATAATATAATTCGTGACGGATGCCGTGAACCTATTTGCGTATGGAATAATACGATTGTGGACGGTCATAATCGTTATGGAATATGCACTAAACACAAAATTCCTTTTGACATTCAAGAAATGGAATTTAACTCATTTGAAGAAATGGAAGATTGGGTTTGTGTAAATCAATTAGGCAGACGGAATATTTCAGAAGAAACAAGAAAATATCTTATTGGTAAAAGATATATTAATGAAAAGATTATAAATAAAAATCCGCACGGGAATAATCAGTTTACAAAAAATGTTAGTCCTAATAATTCTGAAAAACCACCGAGCACAACAATGATCACGGCAACAAGATTAGGGAAAGAATATAAAGTGTCAAGCAGAACCATCGTGGAGTATGCTAAATATGCAAATTCCATAGATGTTTTAGAAGAAAATGAACCGGAATTAGTATCAAAAGTTTTAAGCGGTGATATAAAAATTTCTCAAGATGATATTCGCCGCTTATCAATAGATAAATCCCCAACAAAAGAAAAAATTAAAAAGCACTTGGAAAATCAGCAAAAATATCGTAAAGAACCGCCTGCCCAAAAATCAATAAAAGATATGCCGGAATATGATCCGGATGCAGAAGTATCAAGTATTACATTTACAATCCCTTCGTGGATTAACTCTATAAATAGGCTAATTTCAACAGATTTTTCTAAAACGACACCAAAAGCAAAATTAAAACTTATGAATGAACTAAATAATTTATTATATAGTATCAAAACAATAAAAATTGCGATAGGAGAAAGTGAAAATGAATGAATACAAACAATTCGTTCCGCAGGTAAATTGGGAACTTATACCAATTAAGAACTTAGTATCTAATCAGGATTATCAAAGAAATTTGTCTGAGGCACATATAAAAAAAGCGGTTGATAACTTTGATTTATACCAAATAAATCCAGTAAAAGTTAGTCGTAGAAACGGTACAAATTATGTTTTTAACGGTCAGCATACTATCGAAATTGTTGCAAGAAAATCCGGTTCAAGGGAAACTCCTGTATGGGCAATGGTTTATGATGATTTACAATATGAACACGAAGCAGATATTTTTGCAAATCAGCAAAAATATGTAAAACCTTTAACCCCTTACGAAATCTTTATTGCAAATATCGAAGCAGGAAATGATGAACAAATTACAATAAAATCTGTTGTTGAATCATACAATATGGTAATTACACCGGCAAAAACTCTTGGCGGTATTTGTGCAGTTTCAACATTAGAGTACATTTATAGAAGGTTTGGCTACCATATATTAGATGACACCCTTAAACTTTGTATTGCAACTTGGGAAGGTGATATAAATTCTTTTGCAGGTAATATTTTAAAGGGTATTGCAAAACTCTTGGTTGCATATGGTTCTGAATTAGACGAAGATATTTTTAAAGAAAAATTAGGCAGATGTTCTATAAGAGAGCTAACAAGAAGTGCCGCAGAACGAAGTAATGGTTCACTTGGATTTGCAGAAGCAATGATTTCTATTTACAACAAACGGCTTAAAGTACCATTGCATATTAGTAAACTTTATAACAAAAAGAAAGTGAATGAACCTGATTTTAGAGACAAAGAAGCCGTATATGATTTAGATGAAATCTATTCAGAAGATGAAGAATGATTATTTTCTTTCCTATGACATTTGCAATCAAAATAAGGGCATTTGCCGTTTTCATCCAAGTTTAATATGTCCATAGTTACATATTCGACATCAAAACCGTGGATTTTGCCGAGTTTTTTAACTCTATGATAATAAACTTTTTCTTTCTCCGGTTCTTCAAGAATTAAAACTACTAATGCTTTTTTGCCTGTCATTAGTTGATAGTGCAATGCTTGTCCTATGCTTTCTGCCCATTTATTTGCAAAATCAAATTCAACTGCGTGATATTCGGTTAAACAATCAACTCTTGTTTTATCTTTATTTTCGTATTCTTCAATACCTTTATGAGCCGAACACCAAGCATGCTGATATGACGACTCACTATGCTTATGTATTACATATTTATAGCCGTTTGGTGCATAGGCATATTCAAAGGCATTTGCACTAAAGCAAGAGACCCAAAATATGATAATAAGGATTAAGAGTTTTTTAAACATATAACGATCTTAAACTTTCTCTGCATCACAAACTGATACGGAATTATCCTGTCATATAGGGTGCTGTGGCAATCTAATAAAATGAATTTACCATTAAAATTATAAATATGCAAGAAAGTTCCCAAAATAAGACTATTAGATTGATTAACACTCTTGGTTCCTTAATTCAAAAACATAGAAAAGAACAAGGGAAAACTATGTATGCCATATCAGCAGAAGTTTCCATGTCTAAATCTACTTGGCGGGAAGCAGAAATTGGTGCTTGCAAGGATATAAAATTTACTACATTATGGAAAATAGCAGAAGGTCTTGATATTCCATTAGCAACACTAGTTGATGAATTAAACCAGAAACTGGGTGATAATTTTTCATTATCAGATATAAAATAATGTGCAGAGTGTTATTTTATTATTTATCAAATGCTCGTTATATCTGTTACAAATAATCATCTAGAGTGTGTCTTTACAATTTCCCAATATCAATTAGTATTTGTTTATATTTTAATTTTTTTGTATGGTAATAATCTTTAGTTTTACCTAAAACAAAATTTTCTAATATTCTATATTTCCAAAATAAATATTTTATATTTTTACTTCGTTTTAAGTAATATTCTTTTCGTTTTTGTTTATGTTTTAGCAGATATAAATAGTTGTCGAATAAATCGGGGTTTTCTGGGCTTGTCTTAGGTTTAGTCAATGCATTTCCCAGCCACTGCAGCCCTTTTTGTCTTTTTTCTTCTATAATCTTGCGTGCTTTTGAAAAATCGGTTGTATTATTGAATGAAAGATTGTAAAGGGCTTCAAATGAAGGGATAAAATGTAGATTTAATCCCATTTCTTTAAAAATTTTGTATCTTGCATTGCCACGTTCTTGGTTCACGATTGCCGCAAATTCTTTTTCAAATATTACTGAAAAACAGGCACCATGGAAAGAGTCAGTTATAACAAAATTGGCATTCTTTATCAAATATACAAAATCTTGAATAGGAATATTTATTTTTTTGAACTTCTTTTTCTCGTTCTGATAGCTTTTGTGCATATTGGGGATCAGAATTAGAGGCAAATTCATTTTTTTAGCAAATGCTTCCAGCGCTTTTTTCTTGTCCTTATTTATGTCTAGTATGTATGCTGCAATGTAATTTTTATCTTTTCTTTCAGATTTTTTTGCAAGATCTTCAAAAACACTTTTTTCGGCAATGAAAGTCGGATCGCATAATGATTCACTTTTGCATCCAAAATAATTTTTCAATATATCAACTCCGGAGTCTTCTCTTGTTGATAAGTAGTCAAACCTGTTATATAAATATTTCAATTCTTTTTGCTTTTGTGGTGGAATATTTGGTTCATCAAATCCAAAAGAGGTACAAAAAGCAATTTTCTTATTTTGTGAATTTACAAAATCCAGCCAAAAGAAATTATCGGTATATTTAACATCTTGCCACCACCATAAGGTGTCAGAGCCTAAAACAAAGCCGTTGCATAAATCGTTCAATTCATCATTTTTTTCTGCCATTTTGTATTCTTTTGATATAAAGTAATTATCTTTTGCAAATTGATAAGGCAAATGTCGTGAATCATAATTATAGTGATTACTAACCTGTTTGTGGATATTTAAGACACTGTAACCTAAACTTTCTATTATTGTATTTGTTGCATAGGCAACAAGTGCTGAACCGTAATTTAGTCCGTTAAAGAAGCTTAAAAGTCCTATATCGTAATGTTTATTCAGAGCAGCTTGAATTAGTTTTGTTGTCGGGATTTGTTCTTTTTGGAACTTGTCAAAAAATAATATTCTTGCTTTTGTTGCTTTTGATTTATTTGTTATTTCAATATGTCGTAACTTTTTTAAGCGAATTTGTTTGCATAATTTTAAATCGTTTTTTACTAATTCTAAATAGTGTTGTGCTTTTTTATTGTTTATTAAAACAATGCTTAAACCTTTTCCGTCATTCAAATTTTTTCCATATTTACTGTAGCGCCAAAAATCTCCACAGGTAAAATCGGCAGGTCGTGGTATAGATTTGTATTTACATTCCATACACGCATCATTTGATAGTATATTATTTAAAAATGCCTCATAGTATATTCCTATTGGAGTTTTATTTTCTCCTATTTTTATATAAGCACATTCAGTGTCATAATAAGAATCTTTTGTGGATATCCAACCTTTTTGTTTGCTTCTGAAATTTATATCATTAATATTTTTTGTATCAAAATTTTCCTTTAAATAGTTTTGCCAAACTTTTGGTGAAGGGACTCCATGACAAAGAAGGTCAATAGTTATCAGCTTATCATAATCTTTACCCAAGAATAAATTTAATCCTGCATTTTGGCAGGGAGTGCCGGAAAATAAAACATAATTGCCATTATCCAGCAATTCTTTTATTTCTTTAAAGCAATTATGTGTATTGCTTTGCACATATTTGGAGTATCTTAATTTGGGTAAATCTTCTAATTTATTTATTATAATGTGATTTACATTCCATTCGTCATCCCAAGCGGCACCACAAACATATCCGTCATTTTTTAACACCCATTTTGCCAGTATGGGGAAAAATGCACCGGATGCGCTATTTCGCCTTTCTTCGTCCGAGGCTGAAACTACAAAACTTTTGAGGGTATTTTTATTTTTAGATTTATATTGAACTGCGGGACAAATTTTTAAACATTTACCGCAATTGATACATTTTTCTTTATTAATTATAGGAGAGTAAAATCCTTTTTTATTAAACTCTATTGATATAGCGTTAACAGGGCAAATATTTTTACAAGCCCCGCAACCGGAACACAATTTTACTTTTTTTATATTATTCTCTTCCATTATTCTCCTATGTACAATCTTTTTCAGTAACAGCCCGTCTTAATTATTTGCAGATAAGATTTTCAACCCTCTTTTTATAACGGAATTGTATAGTATAATAAAGTAAATTTCAACTTTATTTAGAGATTAAATTCGGGGTTGACGATGCAAGGTTTGAACTCTTTATTGAAAAATATATTAATCATTTATTAACTTCAAATGTGATTAGCCCGTAGGGTAGACTTCAGTCTACCACTATTATTGGAAAGTAAGCTAAAGTCTATCCTACTAGCTCAATTTGAGAATTTTTTACAGAGAGTTTGACAATTCGGTAAATAATTGTAAAAAATTTGTTTGCCCTATTAAAAAATATTTTTATGTGCTTTAGTAACAGTATGAAAATTCAAAATCAATATTGCCATTATACATTTCAAGCTCGTCCGGGTAAACAATTAACAAGACTTGTCAGAAAAGATTTTGGCGGAGATGAAGCAAAAGTTGCAAAATTTAAAAGTTTATTTGATAGGATTCATATCGATTTAGATACTAATACGGTTATTGATATCGACAAAAAAGAAAGATATGTTTTTTCAAACTCATCATTCCCAAATATTTCATATTGTTATGAACGCAAATCAGTACAAAAACCGTTGGCAGAAGTTGTTGTAACAGAATGTCCAAAAACATTTGCGTATGGGCAGTTATTGTTATTCAGAAACATTGTAAAAATCTTGTCAGGCAGAAATATTTCATTGGATGAAATAGAAAAAATGGGGCTGGAAAGAATAACAAATTCAAAAGCAAGAAAAATTTTCATGGAAACAATTAAAATGGCAAAATGGATGAAAGAGAATATGCCAAAATCAAAATTAAATCAGATTGATTTCGAAGCTGCTGATAATATTATTGCAACAGAAAAATTAAACAAAAATAGAGAAGCTCTTTCTGAACATGAAAATGATTTGAGGAATTTTATAGCAAAAGTTCGTGAAATACTGGAATAATAATGTGTAAATAATGTGGATTTAAACCTGATAACAACTTTTTGGTGCAATTATGTGCAAAAGAGTGCAAAAATAGTGCAAAAAATGAGTAAAAAAGTGCAAGAAAAGTTACCTTTGGAGTAGTTTGCGTCAATTCACTTCCGACCATTTATAATTGGTAAAAAGCTATATTCTTCGGCACTTTGTTCCTCAGAATAATGAAATATCTTCCAAGTAAACTACTCAAAAAAATACAATTGCCCTCGCATCTTACGGGTTCGCTCGCTTACGCTCGACTCCACACCTACGCAAAATCCTCCGAACTCGAAATTCGAGCTTCTCACCTCTATCGTACATATTAAAATACCGATAGGTTTTTCCTATCGGTATTTTAATCGGGAACGACGAGGCTCATCACACCTTCGGCACTTTGTGCCTACGGATACAGGCTCAATCTCCTCACTTCGTTACGTCGTTTCGCTTTGTATCGCGACA
>CADAYD010000022.1:0-27470 GCA_902791985.1 uncultured bacterium | reverse complement strand
GGTCGCTCGTTTCAAGCTTCTTTATTCTGCAATTCAGACAAAAAAATAAGTCCGACAAGCGGACTATATTTTTTGTAAATGGCGGGAACGACGAGGCTCGAACTCGCGACCTTCTGCGTGACAGGCAGACGCTCTAACCAGACTGAGCTACGCTCCCATATATTTTGGCTACAAATTTATTATATTTGCTGATTTTTTAATTGCAAGAACTTTTATAAAAAAAATAAAAAGCCCTGATTTTCACCAAGGCTCTGTAATATAAAATGAATTGTAAATGCTTTCCTCATACGAATTTCTAAAACTCACAAGTCCATTTTGAAATTCTTTCCTATTCTGTAGGTGAGGGTAAAAATTTAATCGGTATATAACGGTGCTAATTTTTTAGATTGTTGAGGAATTACTCCTTCTTCTATTGACATATATACTCTGTAGTCTATATCGCTGAAGCAGTTATCAATGCTTTCAATTTCTTTTAATTTAGAATCATCAATATTGCCCGAATCAATCATATCTGCGATAAATTCAAATCTGTCAACGTGTTCTCTAAATCTGTCAGTCGCATAATCCTTAGCCTGCCATGTTGTAATCAAGAACGGCCAATCTGAACTCTGTAGCAGTAAATTCTCTCTTGCCAACTGGTTTAGTGCTCTGTGTAAAAGTTTATCTTCAGGAATTTCTTGATACCTGTCTACAATTTCTGTGATACGTTTTTCGCAAGAGTGGATAATTGGCCACATCCATTCTGTTAAATGGTTGTTCCATACGTAGAAATGTCCGCCCTGTCCCCAAGATGATTCAGGAATTTGAATGGCTTCTACAGGAGGATGTGCATGCAAATATTCCCCTGCAGTCATTCTTTCAATTTGTGGCAAGAAATTATTTAACTTTCTGATTACCTGTTTTATAAATTCTATACCCTCAAACCACCAGTGACCATATAGTTCAGTATCAAATGATACCATTATTAAGCCTTCTTTACCGCCATGAGATTGTTTATAATCATTCAACAAGTGATAAAGCATCGTTGTATAGTGGTCAGAATTTGAATTTACTTGATTTAACGCCAATACAGGGTCGTAAAGCATCTTATCACCCAAATCGGTTGTCGGAGATGTAATTCTCCAGTAATTCATACCTGATTTATCATCTTTTTTGTGAAATTCTCTATAGCATCCGTCTCCGGGGTAGCCGTCTGCAGCAGACCATACTTGATAACCTGCTCTGTCGTTTCTTCCCATAACGGCAACCTGTGCATCAGGTAACCAATATGCGCTGTATGTGTCATATCCGGTTGGTTCTCTTTCAGGAAGCGGAATGTATTCAATATTCCCGTATACTCCGATTACACGTCTGTTTCCTATCGAATTTCCGCCTTCAATAACGTGAGATTCTGTAAAGAAGTATTCTATGTCATTGTTTTGTAAAGTAACTTCAATAGCAGGTCTCCAATGTTTTTGACCGTCTTTGCCGATATATTCGTAGCCCTGACGGTAAGCACATTCGGGAAGCCAAGCACCTTTTGCTTTCTTGCCGAAAAGTCTTTTTGTGGTATCAGAACCGACTTTGAATTGTGCGTTAAGGTTATTATCGGTTGCCAAAAGCGGTGAAAATCCGTGAGTTGCACCTGATGTTGTGATTTCGATACATCCCAAATCCTGTAAATTTTTGAATGCTGAAATCAAATCTTTGTTATATTTATTTACAAAGGAATCTCTGATGTGAGAATACCAGTCAAAATAGTATTTTGCAAGATATTTCAAATGTTGAGAGTGCGGAACTTTTTCGTCAGGATATCTCTCCAAATCTTTAGAAACACTCTTTATTTTCTCATCTAAATATTCAACAAACCCATTTTGCAAATGTTCATCGTTTAATTGTTCTGCCAAAATCGGAGTAATGCCGACAGTCAATTTTGCCTTGATACCTTCGTCATAGTACAATTCTGAAATAGCATTAACCAATGGAACGTAAGTTTCTGCCATACATTCATATAGGTTTTCTTCCCCAAACGGCCACATACCTGCTTTGCGGTAGTATGGTAAATGAGAGTGTAACATAAAAACAAATTGACCTGTTGCCATTATTGCCTCCAATCTTTGGAACTACATTATTAATATAATTCTATTATGTACATGATATATATACCATAAATAGGCAAAAAATATAATACTATTTAACTAATTCTATTGAATAATTTTACAAATGGTAATAATTATAAATAAAATTTAATCTATAAAATAAGAGCCGTGATATCAATCACGACCCTTATTCATTTTATATTACATTATTCTATTTTTATTATAATGCAGTTGCGCTGCCGTCTAACATGTAGTCATAGTGTCTGACATCATCATAGTTATTAGGCAAATCCAAAGGTGGAAGTTCTTTTGGTTCTTCAACTTTTGGTTCCGGTGCAGGTGCAGGTTGTATAATTTCCGGCGCTTTTTGTCTTCTTGCAAGTAAACCGTCTAAATCAGGTTCAACTGTTAATTCAAAGTGGAATCTGCCCATTTTTCTGTCTGTTTCATATTTATTATTAACTAATGGCCAGCCCCAATATAGTCTTGCGCTTAAGTCGCCTGGTAACTGAACTCTTAAGCCCATACCTACAGATGCTAAGAAATAGCTTTCAAGGTAATCTTCTCTATGAACAGGGAAGACACCTGCGGTATCTGCAAATACTGCACCTTTAATATAGTTACCTATAAAGTTAACTGTTTTACCGCCTTTTGTAGTAATGGTTCTAGGTAATAGAGGGAACATTAATTCACCGCTTATATAGTAACCGTTCTTACCCATCATAACACCTTCTGAGTATCCTCTAACAGTTGCCAAACCACCTGTTTGGAATAAATCCATATATGGGATGTGTTTGTTATTCGGAATGATTTGATAATTACTTCTCAATTGTCCGATAAAACCGTGAGAGAAGTCATGTAATCTTAACAAGCCGCCTGAATATTTAAAGTAGCTTGATTCACTATCAAATATAGGAAATGCCATACTTGCCATTTGGTTCAAGTACCAAATACCGTATTTTGTATCTTTTCTTAAATTGAATCCGGCATCTAAACTTGTAATTTCTGTTAATTTATCAAATGATAAACCGTACGGTTTTAATTCCTTATCATATTTAGACCAAGTTCTTGAACGTTTGTAGTTCATTGCAGCATAAGTTCTAAATTCAAAACCTCTTGATCTTACGATTGGTTGATCATAGTACAAACTATAGATGTATGAATTACTTCTCAATCCTAAATTTGTGATTGCAGAATCTCCGTTTACAACTTTAGCAAATGTAGAGGAGAATGAGAACCCAACTCTACCGTCTTTCTTGTTTACCGGGATGCTATAATCAAAGAACGGACTTGTTGCACCTTTAGAGAAGTAAACACCTGTAGACATTTGGTCTCTCTGATGGAACAATGAATCAACTACGATTGCAGGACCGCCTCTTAAAGAACCTGTAGAATAACGACCTGCATTATCCATCATACCGATAATGTGTAACGGAAATGTTTCTTGTGCAGTTAATTCAATATCCGTAGTTCCAGGAATTTCACCGGCTTTAAGATTTGCGCTTAAATTTACACCGTCGTGATATCTGTTAAAATCCAATACATCTTTTTCTAAATCAACAATATCAAACAACTGACCTGCTTTTTCAGGCATACGTTTTAAGATGTAGTTGCTTGTAGTATATCTGTTGTTTGTAACGGTAACTTTACCAATTTTACTTTCAATAAGTTCAATTTTGATATTTCCGTTTGAAACTGTTTGTTCCGGTAGATATGCACGTGCTGTAACGTATCCTTTTTCGGCATATAATTTGTTAATAGCGTTTATTGCTTCTTGAATATCGCTCATAAATACGTTTTTACCAACGTATTGTCCGATAATTCCATTAATTTCATCTCTTGATAAAATTTCTGACGGAGAAACTTCAATAGAGTTTATGTAAACTCCTTTTGTTCCGATTTCATCAATTGTTGCTTTCATATAGTCACTTGTTGGAGATGCGTAATTTTTAACGGGGGTTCCGTCTGTTCCATAACGTCTTTGACTATATTTGCCGTAATCTGTTTCTTCAATACGATTATCTCTGCTGTACTTCACCATATCTATATCATGCTGAGCAGCTGCGCCCTGTTCGTATTTGCTTCGGTTATAGATGTCCATTCCACTGACCGCGCCGACATCTACACTGTATGCAGGGGCAGATGATAGAATACAGCAGGCTGAAACTATAGCTGCTACGCTAAAGAAATTTTTTAAAATTTTACTCTTTTTCATTATCTATTCACCTTCTATTAATATATATCTAGTTGTAACCTATTATCATTTATTAAAAATTTTGTCTGCCGGATTGACCTTGCTGAGCATTTTGTTCACTGTAATTTACGTTTTGAGATGCTCCGTCGTCAATATCTCTGATGCGGCTGTTTCTGTCATATCTCATAATTGCAGCATCGTGTATTTCCGGACGTCCGGTTGCTTCTACAACAGGAATTCTTCCGTGTGTGTAGCCGTAACCTGCAGGAATTAATCCTGCTGCTGATACCATATCGGCAGATGCGGAAGTTGTTGCTATAAAACAGCATACAAACAACGATGCGGTAATACTTAATAATTGTTTCAAAATGTTAACTTTTTTCATTATTTTCACCTTCTATGTTATATATCCAGTTGTATATCTTTAAGTATATTTTCTTACAAATAAATCAAATGTGTACTTAATATTACAACATTTTTACAAAAAACCGTAAAAATATTATTTGCTACTACCATTAATTATATAAAATATCTCAACCCATGTAAAGAATGTTACAAAAAGATAAATCAAACGGATGAGAACTGGATAAAAAATTAAATTTGTGGTAGTATATAATCTGTCAAATATAATGTTTGTCAAAAGGAGAGTTTATTATGAAAAAAACATTAAGTACATTAGCAGTCACTGCAGCAGTTTTGGGTGGTTTATTCTTCGGGTCTGCAGTAAAAGCAGCAGATTTTTCAGTTGCAGTTGTAGATGTTCCTGTAGTTGTTAATGCTTCAGCTCAGGTTCAGGCTTTGAAGAAAGATCAACAAGCAAAAGCTCAAGAAATCGTAAAATTCATCGAAAAAGCAAGAAAAGACGTTGCTTCAATTTCTGATGCAAAGAAAAAACAGGCTGCAGAAGACAAATACAACAAAGAATTGCAGGCTAAAAAAGAAAAAATGGATACAGAATATGCTGCTAAGTTGAAAGCAATTGATGAATCAATTTCTTCTCAAATCGCTGCAAAAGCAAAAGCTGACGGTTATGATGTTGTATTGAGCAAAGGTATTGTTCTTTATGGCGGAAAAGATATAACTGCAGAAGTTGCTAAAATTATCAAATAGTTTATAGTTTTAAAATTTTTCAAAAGACCTCCTATTACGGGAGGTCTTTTGTTACGAATTGTAAAGTTAAATTTAAAATGGCTAAAACCCTGTTATAATCTGCTATATGATATGATATGATATGATGTGGTGTGGTGGGGCAATAATTTTACCTGAAAATTTTTTATATAAATGTAAGTAGAAAATTAAAAAAAGAAAGTAGGTAATGTTATGAAAGCAGTTTTTATTTGGGAAAAATTTTGTGATCTTATGATAGCCAAGGATAATTTATTAGGTAAATTGGTATATGCAGATAAATTATTTGCAAAAAAGCCCCAAACTTTAGGTGAAGGTTTGGCAAGAATAAAGTCAAAATTTGGTATAATTGAGCAAAAAGAGCCTCTAATGTGTGATTCAAGGTTGTATGTTGCAAAAGATGGCAGTAATGTACATTTTCACAATTCCGGTTCGTCATTAAGAATTCATAAAGAAATACAACCAGTAACATCTGCAGAATATAATAAAAAATATGCAAACGAGCTTGCAAGTGTTGAAAAACAATATTTTAATACAAATTTAGGTGACGAAGTTCATATTGGCAGGAATATTGATATATCATATTTTAAGCCTGTTAAAGATACAAACCTAACAGGTAAAATTGCCTCTCACAATATCGATAGACCCGGTGTAATAGAATTAGGGTATGGAAATTTCAATCGTGATCATTACCATAATTCTAAATTCATACCTTATGCAAGAGCGTGTGCGATGGGTTTAAAAGTATAAAACAATATATAAAAATTCCTGCCTGCAGTGAGCAATTTTCCCCACCGCAAAATATAAAATTACAAGAGAAGAACATATTGTTCTTCTCTTGTAATTTTGTAAGTTGGGCTTTCAGCCCAACATTAAACAGTGTTGGGGTAGAAACCCTCAACTACGTATTAGCCCAACAAAATAGATACCGGATAAGTTAGTTTCTATGCTTGTTTCGCTCGCAGAAACTATACTTTCCGGTATGACGTGTTTTTTATATCTGAAACAAACCATTCAACCATTCAACCTTTCAACTATGTTAGTAATCTCATTATTGAAATTGAGTTTAATCTCGAATAATGGGGTTTTTATCATACAAAACGACCTTCCATAATACGGAAGGTCGTTTATTGTATATTGTAAAATTTAAATTACTAAATATCTCTATATGAACCGTCGTATTTGTTACGATATGTTGTGTGTAAGAGTTCGTGTGCCTTGTGTGAACCCGGATGTTCAAAATCTTGAGAATAAAGTTTTTGAATTGACGGATTCATATGTGATTTTCTTACTGGAAGTTCTTTATCTTCCTTATACAAACCGCAAGCACGTTTACCCTTGATAGATGAATCGTTGTGGCTGTTAGGTTGACCGCCGCCGTTGATGCATCCGCCCGGACAAGCCATAACTTCTAACATATGGAAATTAGCTGTACCGTCTTTGATTTCTTTAATTGCTTTTTCAGCTTCAACCATTGTTGAAACAACACGAACAACAACTTTTGTCCCTTTGATATCAAGTTCAACACTTTTTGAACGATTAGAAGTTCCTCTGATTTCTTTTATATCAACATCTTTAAGAACTTCGCCTGTAGCATATTCGTAAGCGGTTCTTACAGCTGCTTCCGCTACACCGCCAGATGCGCCAAATATTGTACCTGCGCCTGAGTATTCGCCAAACGGTGAATCCGGTAATTCAGGTTCGATATTTTTAAAGTCAATACCTGCGCCCTTAATCATCGCACCGAGTTCTTTTGTTGTAAGAACTATGTCAGTATCAGGTCTGCCGTTAGTATAAAGTTGTTCACGTTTTGCTTCATACTTTTTAGCTGTACAAGGCATAATAGCAACTATTGTTAGGTCTTTTCTGTCAATGTTGAAATATTTTGGCATCAAATCGATTAATGTTGATGACATCATACTCATCGGTGATTTACAAGATGATAAATGATGCAGCATATCAGGATGTAGTATTTCCAAATATTTTACCCAAGCAGGACAGCAAGAGGTAAATATAGGCAAGTTTTGTCCTGATTTTAATCTTTCCAAAAATTCCGTTGCTTCTTCAGTGATAGTCAAGTCTGCAGAGAAGTTTGTATCAAATACATATTTGAAGCCAAGTCTTCTTAATGCAGCATTGATTTTACCGATAGTGTTTTCGCCCGGTTCAAGTCCGAACATTTCGCCTAATGCTACACGAACTGACGGAGCCATCTGAACAACAACAGTTTTTTCAGGGTTATTTATTTCATCCCAAACTAAATCAACTTCGTTTTTGATAGTCAAAGCGCCGGTTGGGCAAACTGCAACGCACTGACCACAGTTGATACAGTCAACCTGACCGATTGGTCTGCCGTTTAGCGGTTGAACTTTTGTTTTAGAACCTCTGTTTGCAAATCCTAAAACCGAATGACCTTGGAATTCGCTACAAGCACGAACACAAGCGCCGCAAAGTATACATTTATTCGGGTCACGAACAAATGACGGGCTTGAATCGTCTATCGGCAAGTATTCTTTTTCCGCTTTGTCAGGAAAACGAATTTCTCTGATATTATATTCTTCTGCATATTTTTGAAGTTCGCAGTCGCCGGATTTGTCACAGGTTAAGCATTTCCTGTCGTGGTTTGCAAGTAGCAGTTCAAGAACTGTTTTTCTGATTCTGCGAACTTTTTCAGTGTTCAAATACACTTTAATTCCGGCTTCAGGTGGCATTGTACAGGATGAGTTGATTATTTTTCTTCCGTTCGGATATTCAACTTCCACAACGCACATTCTGCAAGCGCCAAAAGAAGTTAAGTCAGGACGATAGCAGAATGTCGGAACATTCATTCCTGCTTTTCTGATAACTTCAAGCAAATTTGGTTCGTCTGTAAATTCAACTTCTTTGCTTTCTATTATTAATGTTTTCTTATCTGTCATTTTATTATTCCTTTATTTATTCCAAAACTATTGCCTTGAACGGACAATTTTTCAAGCACGCTTCACATTTAATACATTTATCTTGGTCAATGTGATGCGGTTGTTTAACTTCACCCGAAATTGCTTCGACCGGACAATTTCTTGCACATTTTGTACAACCCTTACAAAGACTTTCGTCAATAACAATCTTTTTCATTGCCGTACAAACACCTGCAGGACATTTGTGATCCCTGATGTGTGCAATATATTCATCTCTGAAATATTTTAATGTTGAAAGTACAGGGTTTGGAGCAGTCTTTCCTAAACCGCAAAGTGAACCGTCTTTAATGGTATGTGCAATTTCTTCAAGTAAGTCCAAATCTTCCATTGTTGCTTTTCCAGCAACGATTTTTTGCAGGATTTTCAGCATATTTTTTGTACCTTCTCGGCAAGGAACGCACTTACCGCAGGATTCGTTTTGGGTAAAGTTCATAAAGAATCTTGCGACTTCTACGATACAGGTATCTTCTGCCATAACAACAAGACCGCCTGAACCGACCATTGCGCCTGCTTTGATAAGGTTATCGTAATCCATCGGAATATCAAGATGTTCTTCGGTTAAACATCCGCCTGACGGACCGCCGATTTGTACGGCTTTGAATTTTTTGCCGCCACGAATTCCGCCCCCGATATCAAATACGATTTCTCTTAATGTTGTTCCCATTGGAACTTCGATTAAGCCCGTATTATTAACTTCGCCTGTTAAAGCGAATGTTTTTGTACCTTTAGAGGTTTCTGTTCCCATTGAACTGAACCAGTCAGCACCTTTTAAGATGATAACAGGAACATTAGCTAAAGTTTCAACGTTATTGATTAATGTAGGTCTGCCAAATAAACCTTTGTTTGCAGGGAATGGAGGTTTTGGTCTTGGCATACCTCTTTCACCTTCTATTGATGCGATTAAGGCTGTTTCTTCACCGCAAACAAATGCACCTGCACCTTCTTTAATATGGATAGTCAAGTTAAATCCTGAACCCATAATATTTTCGCCGAGGAAATGTCTTTCTTCTGCTTGAGCGATTGCTTTTCTTAAACGTTTAATAGCAAGCGGATATTCGGCACGAACATAAATGTATGCTTCATCTGCGCCTACTGCGTAAGCAGCAATGGCGATACCTTCAAGTAACTTGTGCGGGTCACCTTCCATAACTGAACGATCCATAAATGCCCCTGGGTCACCTTCGTCACCGTTGCAGACTACATAAGATTTTCCGCCTTTGTTCGCCGCCGTAAATTTCCATTTTTGGCCTGTTGGGAAGCCGCCGCCCCCTCTGCCGCGCAAGCCCGATTTGATTATCTCATCAATAACTGCGTCAGGGTTGCCTTGCGTTAAAACTTTCGATAATGCTTCATAAGCACGCATTGCAATTGCTTCGTCTATACTTTCCGCATTCATTTCACCGCAGTTTGCAAGTGCTGTACGGGTTTGTTTTGCATAGAAATTGATATCCTCATTCTTGCGAACCTTTTGATTTGTATGAGGGTCAGTGTATAAAAGTCTTTCTACAACCTGATTATTTTTCAATGCTTCATAGATTTCTTCAACATCGTCAAGTCTGACTTTTACATAAGTTAAATCTAAATCAGGGAATACAACCAAAACTCCCTGTTCGCAGAAGCCGTGGCATCCTGTCGGTACGATGGTAACTTTGTCATAATCTGACATAACTGATACATCCGCACCAAGTTCTTTAAATTTTTCAATAATTTGCAAAGAACCGTTTGCAACGCATCCTGTACCTGCACATACAAGTACTCTGAAGCCCTGTTTTTTTATTTCTTCATTTGCTTTCTGTTGTTCTTGTTTTATATCAATATTTAATACTGTCATTTTAACCCCTTTCTTCCTTTGAAATGGTGTCTAAAACGATTTTTACGGCATCTGATGTCATTTGAGGATAAACTTTGCCGTTGATAACGCAAACCGGAGCCAGTCCGCAAGCCCCAAGACAGCTGACTGTTTCTAAAGAAAATAGCCCGTCCGGTGTTGTCATTTTGCCTTCTTCGAGTTTTAAGTGTGCTTTAATCGCATTCAAAACAGGCATTGACCCTCTAACGTGGCACGCAGTCCCGTCACATACCTTAATTTCGTATCTACCTTTAGGGTCCAAAGAAAATTGGGCATAAAATGTTGCAACACCATAAACTGTTGCAGGTGATAAGCCTTCTATCTTTGTTCCGATGTAAATTAGTGCATCTTCGGGAAGATATTTGTATTCTTCCTGTACTTTTTGTAAAATCGCAATCAAATGGGACTTATCGCCGCCGCAAGCGTCAATAATACTGTCCAGTTTCTTAGTGTCGATTTTACGAGAATTGTCTAATCCAGTCATTCCCGCTCCTATTCCTTCTTTTGTCTCATTTAACCTACTATTGTAGCTGTAAACAACTACTATCTATAATGTATGTGAAAAATATTTAAAAAGCAAATTAATTTTATTACAGGCGATAAGGTTATAGGACGTCAGGGCGATAAGGCGATTACAGTTTTAATAACCTAATATGAACTTATCGCCTTATAGACCTATTGCCTTAATACCATATTGCCTTTTCTTTTTGTCTGTATAATAATTCTGATGAGGGATATAAAAATGGCAAATGTATTGGTTTACGAATTAGACGGAAAAATTTATATAAATCTTACAAACAGATGCACAAATGATTGCATTTTCTGTCTGCGTAAAGATAAAGACGATGTAAAAGGTCAAAAACTCTGGTTAGATAATGAAAATTCAACTGCAAAGGATGTAATTGAGCAGTTTGAAAAAATCAAATTGCTTAATGCCGGAAGTGAGGTAATCTTTTGCGGTTACGGTGAGCCGTTATTAAAACTTGATGTTTTAAAAGAAGTTGCTAAATATATTAAAGAAAATTATCCGAACACAAAAATCAGAATTAATACAAACGGTCACGCTAATTACGTTTATAAAAGAGATATTGTACCGGAGTTAAAAGGTTTAATAGATACGATTTCAGTGAGTCTAAACGGGGAATCATCACAAGAATATGATGAATTATCGCAACCTGTATTTGAGGGTGCTTATGATGAAGTCAAAAAATTTATAAAATCATGTGCTGATAATGGTATAGAAACTGTGGCAAGCGTGGTCGAAGGATACAAAGGCAGACACTTGAACTTAAATAAATGTGAGCAGATTGCAACCGAACTTGGTGCAAAATTCAGGGTTCGTGAGTGGATTAAAAACGGCTACTAAGGATGAATTATGAAAACTCAAAACATTTCTGCACAAAATTTTAACGGCAAATTATATGTAGTAAATAAACTTAGTAAAAAACCGGCTAAATGTTTGCTAAAAGAAAAATCAAGTATTTTGGAGTTAATTAAAAAAGAAAAATTTGATCTGTTTATTAAACAAGATTATTCAAAAAATGTTGTAAATATTATTGCGGCAACAAAATATAATTCGGAAATAAATGTTAAAAATGAAGTTGCTCTAACCGCAAAATTAAGAACATATACTGAAGCAGCGAAGAAATCGGTTTCCGAATATAAGTTATTATTGAATGACATATATCAAAAATCAAATGAAAGAAAATTGTCATTAAAAGATAAAATATACAGAGCTATAGAGAAATTTTTATATGAATATGGTGAAGAATAGAAATTTTATAGAGGATCTGCTACGTTTACCGTACCCGCATTTTCATCATCCTCCGGTGCGTAATTTCTGATTTTTGCCTTAATTTCAAAAGTCCTTAAATCTTTACCGTAAACATTCGGGGCGCCCGTTCCGTTAACATCAATGATTCCTGTTATATTTTCTTTTTTAATTTGCGGAATCATACAAATTGATATGCCGTTTTTCAATATAGCGCATGCACCTTTGAAATTAGGAGTGTAGGGCTGCCCGTTTTCGTATTTATATTTTTTTGCAAAGCAATCACTGTTTGAATTTCCGCAATATTGTGATACTCCGACTGTTTCTTTTAAAAATTTTCCGGGTCTTAAATCGTAATCATCAAGTTCTTTGTCAGAATATAGCGGAGAACTAAAATAATCTATTCCTTCGAGATTTATCGCTGTAATTGTTTCATTCATTCTTGTTAAAAAATTATTATAACTAAGATTAAAAGTTTTAATTTGGAAATATTTTATTCCGTTTGTCGTCAGGATGGCAATTAAAAAAACTATAATTGTAAATATTATAGGGATTTTTATATTTGCTACAGCGTGTCTCTTATTATCAATATCAATCATTATTTGCTCCTTTTTATAGTGATTATATATTTACATTTAGTTCTTTGCAATATTTTTTTTTTATAGTAAACTTTGAAAAGTATAAGGGAAGATTACAATGAACATTTGTATATCGTGTGATGACAAATATGCAAAATACGCGGGAGTGGTAATTGCATCAATACTTATTAATGCTGACAGAGAGGATGATTTTTCTTTTTACATTTTAGATGGAGGAATAAGCGAAGGGGCAAAGAACAGAATATTACGCCTCAATTCGATTCGTGATTTTGAAATAAAATTTATTCCTGTTGATTCAAGTTTATTTGATGCTTATAAAGGTATTATTACTCATGACTATCTTTCTATTGCTGCATATTACAGATTAAAACTTTCTCAGTTTTTGCCTAAAGTAGATCGTGTTATTTATTTGGATTGCGATACCATTGTTAGGAAATCCTTGAATGATTTTTATAATATAGATTTGGAAGATAATTATATGGCAGGTGTTATTGATGCCAGAGTTAAGTATAAGCCCAAGTGGAAAAATTCTTCTTATGTAAATTCCGGTGTTTTATTGATGGATTTGGATAAAATTCGACAGGATGATGTTGAAGCCAAGTTTCTTAAATATACTATTGAACATTCAGATGAAATAAAAACCGGAGACCAAGATATTATAAACTTTACACTTGAAGGCAAAATAAAAATAGTAGAGGATAAGTGGAATGTTCAGGTTTCAAGTTTTTTGAGTCGAAGCAATTTTACAAAAGATCCGTATATAATTCATTACATTGCTAAACAAAAACCCTGGATATTTGCTTCTTATAATCATTTTAAAAAAGAATATTTTAAAGTGCTGCAACGTACTCCTTGGGCAATTTCTGACAATGAAAAATTCAAATGGGGAATTTGGAATGATTTTTGTGCATTTATCCATTTTATCAAAGATAAGCCATTGTTTTTTATAAGACCTAAGTTTTGGGAAGCTGTAATAAAAACTATTTTTTAATACTTAATCTTTCTAATGCTCTGACAAAACGTACAAGTTTTGATTCTGTGCTTGCCGTTATTGAATCGACAAGAATTGTTTTGCAACCCAAAAATTTTCCGCAAAGAATATCTGTTAAAGGTCTGTCACCCACAAGTACACAGTCTTTTGGCTCAATGTTATGCTCTGATAAAAATTTTCGAACTACCCCTGTTCTGGGTTTGCAAGCATTAAACAAAATAGGGAAATGAGTTATTGCACTGACTTTTTTAATGTATTGAGGATTTTTATTATTAGAAACTACCGCAATAAAAAATTTTTCTTCAACACTTCTTATAAAACTATATGTTTCGTCAGTGTAAATTCCTGATTTTGATGCCATAAGCGTACTGTCTAAATCAAACAGCATTGCTTTAATTCCCTGTTTTTGCAGTTCATCTAAGTCAATGTCGTATATGCTTTTTAAATTGTAATCAGGTTTTATAAACATTTTTTATTCTTTAATTCCTATCGTTCGAGCCATTGCATATTTATAATCCTGCGGTTCTTGTTCAAGTTTTATGTAAACTTCGGCATTTGTGTTGCCTACATCAAGTTCAAGTTCGTTTTCATCGTATATCCCGAGGATTTTTGTCACAAATTGTTCTGTTGGTGAGATTATTTCAATTTCATCATTTGGCAAAATTTTGTTCTTAATTTTTACTAAAAATAATTCATTCCCGTTAATTTTTTCTTTCCCGTGAAATTCAAACAAGAAATCTGCGCCGGCAAGACCTTTCGACAAATCATAACTGTACCCGCCTGAATCGTTACCGAGTGCAAATCCTGTTGTGTAACCTCTGTTGCCGACTTTTTTTAGTTCATAAAAATATTTATCCATATTGGCAGAGGGATTTTTATAAAGTTCATCAATTGCGGCACGGTAAGTTTTTGCAACTGCTGAAACATAATAAAGACTTTTTGTTCTGCCCTCAACCTTAAATGAATCAACACCTGCATCAATCATTTCTTTTAAATGATGAACAAGACACAAATCGTTTGGACTTAAAATGTGTGTGCCGTGAGCATCTTCATTTATTTCATAATATTCGTTCGGTCTTGTTTCTTCGACAAGTTTATAGCTCCATCTGCACGGCTGGCAGCAGTTCCCTTGATTAGAAATTCTCTCGCCTTTTGTAAAATAATCGCTCAACAGGCATCTGCCGGAATACGAAACGCACTGTGCGCCGTGAATAAAACATTCCACTTCCATTTCGGGAACTTTATTTTTAATTTCTGCAATATCCGGTATTGAAAGTTCTCTTGCAAGTACAACTCTTGTTGCTCCCATATCCTGCCAAAATTTGACACATTCATAATTGAGAATATTTGTTTGTGTGCTTATGTGGAGCGGAGTATCAGGCATGTATTTTTTTATTATATTAATTATTCCGAAATCACTTACCAAAATGGCATCAGGATTTGCGTCTTTTATTATTTCAATACATTCTTCAAGATGTTTTATATCTTTATTAAAAGCAAAAATATTGAGAGTCATATAGGCTTTTTTGCCATACTTATGTGCTAAATCTATTGCAGTTTTGAGGTTTTCAAAGGTTATGAGCTCTCCCTTACGCATTGCTCTGAGACTAAAATCCACAACTCCAAGATAAACCGCATCCGCACCGTAGTTTACGGCATATTCTAATTTCTCTAAATTGCCCGCAGGCAGTAATAATTCGACTTTTTCCATAATGCTTAAATAATATAAAAAACTAAATAAATAATCAACCAAATAGGTGATGTAGAAATTTTATAAAAATAGAAAATAGAAATATAGAGATTTTTGAATTGCAATTTACGTTGCTCAAAATTATTAGATTTAAGAAAGAGAGAATAAAATATGAGAACAATTACTAACGCAACTGCAACTATTAAAGAAATTTGGTCTTATCAACATCCTGTTATGCACACTTGGTTTTTATTCAGTGCGGTTTCTTTAGGTTGTATGTTTACAGTATTGTTCTTAGCATTTTAAATTTAAGGCTCTAAGATACCAGGGCTATAAATTTTAATATAAAATTAAATCGCAACCCCCAAATTTAAACAGTCTTTGAAAAAGGACTGTTTTTGTTTAGTCTATATGTCATATAGACTAAAGTAATTTTAATTATAGTACGTTACTCCGTTCATTGTGTAGCTTTTTGAAGGAACGACTGCTCTTGTATTTTTATTTAATCGAGATGGCTGAACGTTTTTGGGTTCCGGTTCTTGCGTATTGTAATATGTTATAAAGGGGGGATAATTGTAGTATGCATATCTGTACCTATGAGGAATGGCAGGTCTTGCAGGTCGCGCAATACGAGGCTGAGCAGGTCTTGCCGGTCTCGCATAACGACGAGGATAATATGAATAAGTAGTCACAGGCCTTAAATAATTCCTTGATATTGGGGTAGAAGTTGTTTCATTAATGGTCATTGTAATTGCGTTTGCATTTGTTGTTCCAAACATAATTAGTAGTACAAATAATAAAAATTTTTTCATAAATTTACCCACCTTCTGACATTAATGTATATATAAATACCATGTTTTAAAAAAAATTGCTACATGTATAGTAATATTTTTACAATTTTTAATGTTAATAAAGTTTTAAAATTGCGCTATGACGTAAAGTTGTTCTGTTCTCTTTTCTGTATGATAAAAAATATTTATTGTCACAACATGTACAATATGGGCAAATATCAATTTTTTCTATCCCAACTTCGGCTAGTTGTTTTCTATTAATTTCTTTGAGGTCTATATTGCCTCTGTTCGCCCCATTAGGAAGAGGGGGAAGTGGGGAGGGACTAAAGTTATTGTATACGTCTTCTCCAACTTCATAACATTTTCCACAAATTGCAGGACCGATTAAAACACAAATATCTTGTGGTCTAGAGTTGTATTCATTTATAAGCTTTTGAGCGGTAATTTGTCCAATTTTTTGAGCTGTACCACGCCAGCCGGCATGCGATACTGCACCGATATTTTGTCTTTCATCATAAAAAATTAATGGAGTACAGTCGGCAAAATTCAAAAAAACAGCGAGGTTTTTATCGGTTAGAATTAACCCGTCTGTTTCAGGGTAATCAAATTTGTTTTCTAGTGCTATATCTACATTTGCGCTGTGTGTCTGTGTTGGCGATATAAGTTTTGCTTTTAAATAATTTTCAATAATTTTTACATTATTTTTTACTTCTTTATTATCATTTACTCCTTTATCGCAGATACAAATCTCCCTTGTAGTAAAAAATGCTTGTGCATTTTTTATCAAATCGGATTTTAAAATCTTTTTCCCGTCAATTTCGTCAAAATAAAACATAAGAAAATTATAAGAGAATTTTTTTAAATTATTTAAATGTAACAGTATGTAAAGCTAAATTTAAAGTAACTCAAACTCTGCAAGCAGGTCGGGGTATTCACCCCGACACTATAATTTTGGTGGGATAGGTATCCTACCCTACAACTTGTTCAATTGATAAATATTCTAAGCCCTTTCTAACCTCCCCTAACAAGGGAAGGTTAGAAATCATGCAAGAATATAGTGTGGGCAAAATGAAATGTGATTGCAAATAACAATTTTGTGCGTATTGAGTTGTATTATTGACATTCTTATTTGCGAGTGTATCATTAATCACATAGTTATATAGATAAATTTTGATTATGGGAATTAGGAAAGGGGTTATTATGAAAAAATTATTAGTTACTTTAGCCGTATTAATTTTTGGTGCAACATGTGCAAATGCTGAATTTCTAGGCGGGTTTATTTATAGCGGTATGACTACTCCGGGAGGTGGTTATACGAATGCTCCAGCATATAAACAAGGATCAACAACTTGCAAAAATATATTTTTTATCGTTGGGGTAGGAGATTGCAGTGTAAGAACCGCTATGAAAAATGGCGGAATCAAGACCTTAGCAGGTTATGATGTCCACAGAGAAAATGTTATCGGCTTCCAAACCATTACAGTTAGGGCTTGGGGTAACTAAGTTTTATTGAATATAAATTATAAAAAGACGCATTTATTTGTGCGTCTTTTTTGTGTTGTATAATTCCTGTTAAAACAATAATTATTCGGAAACATTTTGTGCTGCAAGGATTTTGCCGATATTACCAAAATCCTTTATTTATGCAATGTTCGCCATTGTAGTAAAATGAGGGTTGACACTAAAACTCAATAATGGTCAAAGTTTCAACTGTATAAATAATTATTGTAAATATTTATTAAGAAAATTAATAAATTTATTGTATTTTTTACGCTAATTTTCTTGACTATTAATATTTATGTAATACGATTAGAGAACATGCAAATGTAAAGTAAGGCGAACTATGCCTGTTTGACGAAAAGTTTCAATATGAGCGGATTTTCCCGACTTTACAAACCCATGAAAATTGCATTATTTGTTCATTAAGAACAGAGGGTTAACAGCCATAAGTTAGAAAAATTTTTTAGTAGTACGTACACCATTTATTTTATGAGGTGATTTAATGTCTGAGACAAAATACGAAAAAAGGGTAACGCCAATGGGTATCCCACATACTCGTTTGGACGATTTACCGGATCTTATTGAAGTGCAGAAAAAATCCTTTGAATGGTTTTTAACGGAAGGTTTGAAAGAAGAATTACTTGCTTTCTCTCCAATTAAAGACTATACAGGAAGATTGGAATTGCACTTTTTGCCGAACTATACTTTTGACAATGCAAAGTATACAGTTGAAGAGGCAAGAATTCATGACGCTACTTATGCAAAACAATTGCGCGTTATGATTAGATTGGTTAACCGTGATAGCGGTGAAATTAAAGAACAGGAAGTTTACATCGGTGATATCCCGACAATGACTGACAAAGGTACATTCATTGTAAACGGTGCAGAACGTGTAATCGTTTCACAAATCGTTCGTTCACCTGGTGTTTATTTCGACAAAACCATTTCTCCTAACGGAAAACGTTTGTACAATGCTACAATGATTCCGAACCGTGGAGCATGGGTTAAATTTGAAACTGATGCAAATGACATCATTCACGTTAAAATCGATAAGAACAGAAAGATTTTGGCAACAACTTTACTTAAAGCAATGGGCATTACCGTTGCCGAAATGGAATCTAAGTTTACTCACTTTGATTTCTTAAAGAAAACTTTGGATAAGGATACGGCTGAAACAACAGATGATGCCTTAATCGATTTGTACAAAAAATTAAGACCCGGAGATCCTGCATCTCCTCAAGGCGGACGTCAGATTTTAGAATCAAGATTCTTTGATGCTAAAAAATATGATATCGGTCGTGTTGGTCGTTATAAATTAAACAAAAAATTAAACTTGAATATTCCAAAGAACCAGAGAACATTAACTGTTGAAGATATCGTTTCAACTATTGAATACTTAATCAATTTAACCTATGATGAAGGAACATTGGATGATATCGACCATTTGGGCAACAGAAGAATCCGTTCGGTTGGAGAATTATTACAAAACCAATTTAGAGTTGGTCTTGCAAGAATCGAGAGAATCGTTAAAGAAAGAATGACTCTTCAGGATTCAGAAACATTGACTCCGTTGAACTTATTGAACACTAAACCTTTAGTTGCTTCATTAAAAGAATTCTTTGGAAGTTCACAGTTGTCTCAGTTTATGGACCAGACAAACCCACTTGCTGAATTAACTCACAAAAGACGTATTTCAGCATTAGGACCGGGCGGTTTGCAAAGAGAAAGAGCAGGATTCCCTGTTCGTGATATTCACCCTTCTCACTATGGACGTATTTGTCCTATTGAAACTCCGGAAGGTCCGAACGCAGGTTTGATAGGTTCTTTAGCAACTCACGCGAGAGTAAATGATTACGGGTTTATTGAATCTCCGTTCTTCGTTGTAAAAGACGGTGTTGTAACTGACGAAGTTGTTTATATGACAGCTGACGCCGATGAAAACTATCGTTGCGCTCCTGCCGATGTTAAATTGAATAAAGACAGAACATTTAAAGAAGACATTGTTCCTGTAAGATACCGTTCTGAATTCGTTATGGAACCGGCATCCAAGGTTGACTTTGTAGGTGTTTGTCCTATTCAGATTATTTCTGTTGCAACTTCAATGATTCCGTTCATTGAACACGATGATGCTAACCGTGCATTGATGGGTTCTAACATGCAGCGTCAGGCAGTACCTCTTTTAATTACTGAAAGACCAAGAGTTGGTACAGGGCTTGAATCCCGTGTTGCAAAAGACTCAGGTATGGTTGTAGTTGCTGATGTTGATGGTACGGTTGAAAGAGTTGTCGGCGAAGAAATCGTAATCAGAGATCAACACAATAAATCTCACATATATACATTAATGAAATATGTAAGAAGTAACCAAGATACTTGTATTAACCAAAGACCTATCGTTCATGAAGGTGATAAGGTAAAAGCAGGCGATGTTATTGCAGACGGCGCGTCTACTTGCGGTGGAGAGCTTTCATTAGGTAAAAACATTCTCGTTGCATATATGCCTTGGGAAGGTTATAACTATGAAGACGCGATTTTACTTTCAGAAAGATGCGTTCACGATGACATCTTTACTTCTTTACACATTGAAAAATTAGAAATTGAAGCACGTCAGACAAAACTCGGACCGGAAGAAATTACCCGTGAAATTCCGAATGTATCAGAAGATGCACTTCGTCATTTGGATGAACGCGGTATCGTTCGTATCGGTGCAAGAGTTTATCCTGATGATATTCTTGTTGGTAAAGTTACTCCGAAAGGTGAATCAGAGCATCCGCCTGAAGAAAAACTTTTAAGAGCAATCTTTGCCGAAAAAGCAAGAGATGTAAAAGATAACTCATTAAGAGTTCCGCATGGTGGCGGAGGCAGAGTTCTTGACGTTAAGGTATTTGACAGAGAAAAAGGCGATGAATTACCGCCGGGAGCTAATACCGTAATCAGAGTTTATATCGCACAAAAACGTAAGGTTTCTGTCGGAGATAAACTTTCCGGACGTCACGGTAACAAAGGTATCGTATCAAGAATTTTACCAAAAGAGGATATGCCTTTCTTGCCGGATGGAACTCCTGTAGATATTGTTTTGAATCCTCTGGGTGTACCTTCTCGTATGAATGTTGGTCAGACTTACGAATTGTTGTTAGGTTTGGCTGCATACTTGACAGGTAAGCACTATGAGGCTCCTGCATTTGATGAAATGTATGGTGAAAATGAATCAGAAATAGTTACAAAAGGTGAATTATTAGAAGGTATCAAAAAATCAGGCGCAACCTGGGTTGGCGAAGACGGTAAGGTTACACTTATCGACGGCAGAACGGGTGAACCGTTTGATAGACCTGTTGCTGTTGGTTTGACATACTTCTTGAAATTAGTTCACTTGGTCGATGATAAAATTCACGCAAGAAGTACCGGTCCTTATTCACTGGTTACTCAACAGCCTTTGGGTGGTAAAGCTCAGTTCGGCGGTCAAAGATTTGGTGAAATGGAAGTTTGGGCATTGGAAGCTTATGGTGCTGCTTATACTCTGCAAGAAATGTTGACTATCAAATCAGACGATGTTAACGGAAGAAACAGAGCATATGAAGCAATCGTCAAGGGCGATAATATCCCAAGACCTGGTATTCCTGAATCCTTTAAGGTACTTGTAAGAGAATTGCAAAGTATCGGTTTGGATATTACAGTATCCAAAAAGGACGGAACTGAAGTAGACTTGATGACAGATATGGATGACTTGAGAAAAGCCGCTCCAAAAAGAACTCTGTCAGATGTTGATTCGGAATTATTGAACATCAATGAGAAAATGACAAATGTCAACAAGCATAGATTATTTTGACTATATACGAATTAGTATTGCTTCTCCGGAAAGAATACTTCAATGGTCACACGGCGAAGTTACCAAACCGGAAACAATTAACTATCGTACATTGAAACCGGAAAGAGACGGTTTGTTCTGCGAAAGAATCTTCGGGCCGACAAAGGACTGGGAATGCTATTGCGGAAAGTATAAAAGGGTAAGACATAAAGGTATTATCTGCGAACGCTGCGGTGTTGAAGTTACAGACAGTAAGGTTAGACGTCACAGAATGGGACATATTAAACTTGCTGCTCCTGTTTCTCACATCTGGTTTTTAAAAGGTATTCCTTCATATTTGGGCTTACTTTTAGATATGACTTTGAAAAATCTTGAACAAGTTATCTATTTCAACAGCTATGTTGTTTTAGATGGCGGGGATTCGGATTTCAAAAAACTTCAGTTGTTATCTGAAGAAGAATATGAAGATTACATGGCAGAACATGAAGATTCAACCTTAAAAGTCGGTATTGGTGCTGAAGCAATTCAACAATTGTTATCTGAAATTGATATTAATGCTTTAGCAGAAGAAATTAGAACCGAATTAGAAGGCAGTGTATCTGTTCAGAAAAAATCTAAATTGATTAAGAGATTAAGATTATTAGATAACTTAATTCAGTCAGGTACAAATCCAACGTGGATGATTATGGATGTTATTCCTGTTACTCCTCCGGATTTAAGACCGATGGTTCAATTAGACGGTGGCAGATTTGCAACCTCTGACTTGAACGATTTGTACAGACGTGTAATTAATAGAAATAACCGTTTGCAAAGACTTTTGGAAATGGGTGCACCTGAAATTATCGTTAGAAACGAAAAACGTATGCTTCAAGAAGCAGTTGACGCTTTAATCGATAACGGCAGACGCGGCAGAACAGTTGTTGGCCCGAATAACAGAGCACTGAAATCTTTATCTAATATTATTGAAGGTAAACAAGGTCGTTTCCGTCAAAACTTGTTAGGTAAACGTGTTGACTATTCAGGTCGTTCGGTTATCGTTGTCGGTCCGTCACTACGTTTAAATCAGTGCGGTTTACCAAAAGAAATGGCAATCGAATTATTCAAACCGTTTGTTATTAATAAATTAATAGAAAGAGGATACGTTCAAAATATAAAATCTGCTAAGAAGAAAATTGAACGTTCGGATCCTGTTATTTGGGATATCTTGGAAGAAGTTATTGATGGACATCCGGTATTATTGAACCGTGCTCCAACGCTTCACAGATTAGGTATCCAAGCATTTGAACCGAAACTTGTAGAAGGTCGTGCAATTCAGCTTCACCCGTTAGCTTGTACAGCGTTTAACGCTGACTTTGACGGTGACCAGATGGCTGTTCACGTTCCTCTATCAATTGAGGCTCAAGCAGAAGCAAGAATGTTGATGTTAGCAACAAACAACCTGCTTGCTCCTGCAAATGGTAAACCTATCGTATCTCCTTCACAGGATATGGTCTTAGGTATGTATTACTTAACGACGATGAAAGATCCTAATCAGGAAGTACAGGGTTATTTCTACAGTTTTGAAGATGCAATTTCGGCATTTGAAGTTAAGGTAATCAAACTTCACGACAAGATTGTTGTTCGTGACAGAAAAGGCGAAAGAATTGAAACAACAGTCGGAAGAATTATCTTCAACGAAGAAATAAGAAAAGCGTTAGTATAATGCAGGTCGGAATAATAACGCCGACAGGAAATAAAAGTAGTAGGTTGGGCTGGAAAAACAAATGGAAATGACATATACACATGCAAAAAAAGATCCTGATTTCATTAACAAACAAATGGATAAAGGTTCATTGAAGAAATTGTTAGGTCAGATGTATTTGGAATATGGTGGAGCTAAGGAAGCAAATCTTGCTGATGCTTTAAAAACATTGGGTTATAGATATGCGACAGTATCAGGTACGACTATTTCCATCGCAGACTTATCAGTTCCTGAATCTAAAAAAGATTTGTTGAAATCAGCAGAAAAAGAAATAGAAGTATCCCAAAACAGATACTTAAAAGGTGAAATCACCGAAGTCGAAAGATATACAAAGGTTATCGACACTTGGGCAGAAACAACCGCAAAATTAACAGAACAGGTTGTTGAAAATTTTGACAGATTGAACCCTGTATATATGATGGCGTTTTCCGGTGCTAGAGGTAACTTATCTCAGGTATCTCAGTTAGTTGGTATGAGAGGTTTGATGGCTGATACTCAAGGTCAAATTATTGACTTGCCGATTAAATCAAACTTCAAAGAAGGCTTATCAGTTACCGAATACATCATTTCATCTTACGGTGCAAGAAAAGGTCTTGTAGATACGGCGTTAAAAACAGCAGACTCAGGTTATTTAACAAGACGTCTGGTTGACGTTGCGCAAGACGTTATCGTAAGAGAAGAGGATTGTCATACTGACAAGTATATAGATTTAAAACCGATTATGGATGGAGATACAGTTATTGTTCCGCTAATCGACAGATTGTTAGGCAGGACAGTTGCTCAAGACATAACCGATAATGACGGAAATGTTATTATCACTAACGGTACAACATTAAATAGAGATGATATTAAGAAAATTTCTTCTCTTGATTTGCAAGAATTAAGAGTGCGTTCAGCGTTGACTTGCGGACTTGAATATGGTGTTTGCCAAAAATGCTACGGTTGGGCTTTAACAAGTCAAAAACTTGTTGATGTTGGCGAATCAATTGGTATTATTGCAGCACAGTCAATCGGGGAACCTGGTACACAGCTTACAATGAGAACCTTCCACACAGGCGGTGCTGTCGGTGTTAAAGAAGCAATGAAGGAAATCAAATCTCACGAAGCCGGTACAGTTATCTCAAAAATTAAGACAAGAGAACTCAGAACCCGTCACGGGGATGTTGTTCAAGTTGCCATGTATGAAGCTGATTTAGAAGTCAAGGGTGAAAAAAGAACTTCTAAATACCACATTCCTGCAGGGGCTACAGTATTTGTTAAAGACGGTGATAAAGTTACAAAAGGCTTCAAGATGGCTGAGCATGCTCCATCTTCAAGCAGTGATTCAAGCCGTTTGACAGAAAAAGCTCAAAAGGATATTATTTCTGATATTAGCGGCGAAGTCGTATTTGAAGGCTTCAAGGCTGATGAAAAGAAAGACAGACAAGGCAATATTTTAAGAACCACCAATAAACAAGGTATTGTTTGGGTATTAGGCGGCGATGTTTATACTTTGCCGGGCGGCTCAAAAGTTCTTGTTAAAGACGGACAAAAAGTGACTGAGGGTGAAAAACTTGCTGAAACTCTTACAATCTGTGAACATGGCGGAGAAGTTAGAGTCGGTAGTGATTTAGTTGTTGAGGATGCTAAATTTGACGGCAAGAAAATCAAAAAGATTGTTTCAGGTAAAGAATTGACTATTGTTATTGCTTCTTTGAGTCCTGAAAATGCATCTTTCGAGCAAACTAAGAAAGAACAAATCTGGACTGTTGATAAGACCGGTGAAAAATATATCGTTAAAGCGGTTGTTGATACAACGGTAGAAAACGGTATGATTATCGGTGAACTTATCGATGATGATTGCACAGTTCCGTCATCAGGTGAAATCAGATATGTTGACGTTGAAGTTGACGAAAATCAGATTATTACTAAACCGGGTAAGGTTGTATTTATTCCTGAAGAAGTTCATCAAATTAATAAAGATTCAACACTCAAAATGGTTGAAAACGGTACAACCGTTACAGCCGGTACTGAGGTTGTAAAAGACGTTTATTGCCACATTGACGGGGTTGTTGAATTTAAAGAATACAATGATGTTATTCACGAAATTACAATAAGACCTGGTGAAGTTCATACATTATCAAGTATTCAGGAACTTAAAGTTGATGAAGGAGAAGTAATCAAAAAAGGTACAGTTATTGCTGATGGTATCAAGGCAAAAACAACTTCTGTTGTCACCATTATGGATTCATCAGTTGAAGATTTAGCAATTGAAGATTTGGATGAAGATATGGATGCTTCAATGGGACTTGATGAAGATGCTATTGAAAATCAACCGGTTCAAATCCTTATCAGACCTGTTCAAGTTCTTGATATTGAACAAAAAGATGTTTCAATTAAGTTCAATTCTTCTGATGAATTAATTGATGTAGTTCCTGTTACTCAATTACAGTATAAAGATGGAGCAAGAGTAAGAAATATCGATGGCGCAACAATTACAAGAACAAGCTTAGTTCTTCAAATGGGCGGATATCTTTCTCACCTTAAAGGTGTTGTAGAACTTGATTCTCATGGGGAATTAAGAATTGTTGTTCTTGAAAACTTAATTGTTCGTCGTGAACTCGAAGGTGCTGCTAACAAGTCATTACAAACTGAATTACTTGTTAAAGACGGTCAGGTTATCGAACCGAAAACACCTGTTGCGAAAACTCAGGTACTTGCTTTGCACGATGCGGTTGCATCAATAAAGAAAGAGGAAGAAGATGCAAGAAGATTACTGTTAATCTCTGAAAGTTCTTCCACCGATGTAAAAGTTAAAGGCAAAGCAACTGTTAAGAAAGGCGATTTAATTAAAACGGACAGTGTTATCGCTGATAGCGGAGAAACTGCTCCGGTTTCAGGTATTGTTACCGGAACTTCAAAAGGTTCTGTATCAATCAGAGTGGGTCGTCCGTACTTAATTAGTCCGGGTACTATGTTACTTGTTAACGCAGGCTCATTGGTATTACGAGGCGATTTGATTGTATCTTTGACTTATGAAAGAGAAAAAACAGGTGATATCGTTCAAGGTTTGCCGAAAGTTGAGGAATTACTTGAAGGTCGTCGTCCTAAAGACTGTGCTATCTTGGCAGAATATGACGGAACAACAAAAATTGAAGTTGATGAAAGCGGATTCCCGAGATTATATCTTGAAGATGAAAACGGTTCTTCAACCGAAATTAAATATTCAATTGATGCTAACGTAATTGTCGGAAACAACCAAAAAGTTGTTAAAGGACAAGCGTTAACTTCAGGTTCACCTGTTGACGAAGTACAAAGAGTATATCGTTCTCAAGGTGTTGAAATTTCCGATAAACACATTGAAGTTATCGTTCGTCAGATGACCAAGAAAGTTAAGGTTGTTGATGCCGGTGATACAAACTTGTTACCTGGGGAACTTATCGAAGTTCAAATCTTTGAAAAAGAAAACAAAGAGGCTCAAGAAGCCGGAAAAGCACCTGCAACATGTGAACACATGCTGTTAGGTATTACAAAGGCTTCATTGAACACTGAATCCTTTATTTCTGCAGCTTCATTCCAGGAAACAACAAGAATCTTAACAGAAGCAGCCGTTGAAGGTAAAAAAGACATGTTGAGAGGTTTGAAAGAAAACGTTATCATCGGTCGTTTGATACCTGCAGGTACAGGCTTCCATCATTTGATTAACGCAAATGAGGAAAGAGAAAAGGCTGAAAGAAAACAAGCCGTTGCTCAAAGAAATCAGGCAAGAAAACCGTCTGCAATTTTGGAAGAAATCGAAGGAATGTTCGGTTCTCCTGATTTTGCAGGTGATGATGATATTATTGAATAAGTAAAAGTTCAATATAATAATTTAAAAAGAGGTGTATTATTTTTATAATGCATCTCTTTTGTCATGCTGAACTTGTTTGACTGCTTTTGCCGAAATCTTTGATTTCGTGCAAAATGTCCCTTATCGGGCAGCATCTACTTGTTAATCAAATTCAAGAGTGTTCGATGTGAGATTCCGAAATAAATTCGGAATGACAAAATAAGATAAAATTTTACAAATATTACGAATTGTAAAGTTGAATTTAAAATGGCTCAAACCCTGTTATAATCTGCTATATGATATGATATGATATGATATGAGGGCTCGTGTCAATAATTTCACCCGAAAAGTTTTTATATATTTACAGGGAATACAAAACTCACCCCTCGCCCACAGAGTTTTTGGGTGGGAGAGGGAAGAATTTCAACTTGAGCAAAATGCGAAAGTTAGAAATTCGGGTGAGGGAATAAAAAATGAAAGGGGAAAATTATGGGTTTATTTTCAATGAGATTGGTAGAACATGTACCTGGGGTATCCAGAGTTTACAGAAATGCAATAGGGTATACTACTAAAA
>CADAYD010000021.1 GCA_902791985.1 uncultured bacterium | reverse complement strand
GCGGCGTTGTCCTTAGCCGCGCTAAGAGATTTTTGCCGACAGGCAAAAACTCATATTACCGCGTAGCGGTCTTATGCTGCCGTAGGCAGTATTGTACCCAGCGTGTTTTTCTTTTCGGTTCACTTTTCTTTTTGCGTCGCAATCAAAAAGAAAAGTGAACATTAGTACAGATAATATGTTTTATGTAAATATTTTTTATTTGTATTGGCAAAAAAATTATTTATATGTTTTGATATATTTATAGAATAATTATTCAGGGATATATGTACGTAAATGGAATTAGAAGTTTTTTGCCGCAAAGAATTAATTTCGGCAGAAAATTAACAAAAGAAGAAGAATGTGATTATAAAAATAACGCAATAAAACCAGCACTTGATTATCTTGGGGTAAAAGAAGTTGCTATGATTATACACGGAACATCTTATCCGCAAGATAAATTTGATGTCGGTGTTGGTTCCCCTTATGGTAAAGTTGCAGCTCAGTTAATGCCTTTTGAAATTTTGCATGGTTTTAATTCAAATCAACTAGGACCGATTGGAGAACTGAATTCAGTCGTTGAATGTTCTCCGTACAAATCTTCAGTTGGAACAAAAAATTACTTATTTATTGATTTTACAAAATTGCAAAGTGATGCTTACGGAAATTTATTGAGTAATGAATATGATATACGTACTCTTACCGGTATAACCAAGCCGGATGGAAAAAACTATGCATATTCAAATTTTCCTCAAGCTTTCGCTAATGCAGAATTTTTGTTGACAAAAGCGTATGACAAATTCCAACAGGAACAAAACACCCACAGGTTCACTGATATTCCCAATATCTATAATCTTTATAGAGAGAAGCAAAAATTTGATAAAGAGCATTGGGAAGATTTGAATAATGCAGCACTGTTTCACGTATTAAAGAAACACTACGGAACGGACGATTTTACAAAATGGGACGATGTTGACAGAAATCTTAAATATAATTCAAAAGATGAAAAATCATTAAAGCGTCTTTCTTATCTGAACTATGTTTATGCACATGATATGGATGTTTATAAATTCGGACAATTTATACTTGATAAACAGATAAAAGAAAATACAGATTTAAGAAAAGAATCCGGGTTTAAGTATATAAGTGACATGCTTGTAGGTTTTTCTCCTGCTGATGAATGGGCACATCAGGATTTGTTTTTGAAAGATTATCGTATGGGTTGTCCTTATGGCGGAAAAGATGGCGGAATACAGAGATGGAATGTTCCTGTTTTGGATCCGAAAAAATTATTTGATTCTGACGGGAATTTGGGCGAAGCAGGAAAGTATTTAAAATTGAAGTTAAAAGATGCTTTAACAAATTTTGATAATGTAAGAATTGACCATGTTCTGGGACTTGTTGATCCGTTTATTTATTCAAAAAACGGGTACAGGCAGGGCAATATAAATGATATGCCGGATATCGATCCTGATAAGAATTATCAAAAAGTTTTGGATAAAATTATTCTTCCGACACTCAAGGAATACGGAATAGATAAATATAGTCCGGTATGGGAAGATTTGGTAACAGAAACTCCTGTATTTGTGGATATATATTATGGTAAAAACGGTTTATCCGGTATTACTCCGCTCGAATACAAGAAAGGGGAGCATTTAAAAGATTCAAATAATTGGGCGCTTGTCGGTTCGCATGATAGTGACCCTGCTCATGTAATGGTAAAAAAAGATTGGATAAGAGCAAATGAAGCATGGGATCCAAGATATCTTGCAGGAGTCTTAAATGCAGCCAGTGATAGCCGAGAATATTGTAAAAAAATTGCTTCGGATGATAATGAGCGCGTGAAGGCTAAGTTTGCTGAGCTTTTTATGATGGGTGATAAGGTTCAAATATCGTTTGCAGACTTTTTTGGAATTGATAAAACTTATAATCAAGGCGGCAATGATGAAAATCCTAATAATTGGAAATTACGTTTAAATAAGGATTATGAAGATACTTATTATGAAAATTTAGCCTCTGAAAATCCCACTGCAATAAATATGCCGGAAATTTTAAAACTTGCGCTTCAAGGGGAAGCAGAGATGAAGATTGCGAAAGGTGAACAACCCGAAAAAGTTTGGAGTAAAGCAGATAAAATACTCTTTGCACTCGATAAATATGCTCAAATTTTGAAAGAATAAGAGGAGTAATTGCTTATAATTTACATAATAAAAGTTTAAAGTGATATAATTGTCATTTATTTTCTTTTTCCATTTTTAATACTTTTTTATCAAATTCAATTTCGACTTGCTCTGTTTCAGGATTAACATCTAACATTTGTAACATTGTCTTAGTAAATAACATAGCCCAACTATTACCAATTTTTGTAAATTTTTTCTTCATAAGTACCTCTTTTATTATAACAAAAACTTTACAATGTTTAAACAATGTTGTATATTATATTTTGTTAATATAATGTTTAAACGTAGGAAGGCTATCATGGATTTTGAGAATAAACAAGATTCACTAAAAGAATACATAAAATATTTAAAACGTAATCAACAATTCTTTGAAAAAAGTTTTATTAAAGGTAAGGTATTAAAAGATATTATTTATAAACCTATTCAAAAAATGTTTTTAAGATTTGGTGCATCAATGTTTTTGGGTATATTTATTGGTGATATTCTTTTATTTGTTAAAGAGAATTATGTTATTACCAAAGTTGATAAAGCAAAACTTGAAAAAGTATGTAGAATAATGAAAAATATTGAGGAATTAAATTTAAAAATTGCAAATGAATTATATGCATTGACTAAAAATTTTTAAAATCAACAAAATTTTTCAATTGCTTTGACAAAGCCGTCGTTTTCACAGGTGTCTGTTATGTAGTCGGCACAGGCTTTTAGTTCTTCTGTTCCATTGCCCATTGCAACACCGATTCCGCCACATTCAACTAAATCTATATCGTTGTTTTGGTCACCGATAGTTAAAACTTCTTCCTTTTTTATTCCCCAATAATTTCGTAAAAATTCCACACTTAATGATTTCTTAGCATTAGACGGGCCGATTTCGCAATAGTATGGAGTCGATTTTACTATATAAAGCTGAGGATATTTTTCCTGTAAAACTTCAACCCAGCCAGTAACTCGTTCGGGGTCGTGAATATCTATGGCAAGAAGTTTATTTATATCTTTTATTTCTAAATCGTCAAAAGAACAAACAGTATAATTAACAAACTTTCCTTTGATATAATACTGTATAATTTCATTATTTTCTTCGACATACAATTTATCATCAAGATAAAGGTTTAGGTGAACCTTGTTTTGTCGCGCCCATTTAATTATTTCTTTTGCGATTTGAGTTGGTAAATTGCTTTGATAAAGCGTTGTGCCGTTGATTTCTTTTATTAGCCCGCCTTGATAAGAAATTACGGGGGTATTTAAGCCAAGTTTTTTTGCAATCGGGACTGTAGATGAGTGCATTCTGCCTGTCACAAGTACAACTTTCACACCTTTATTAGATAGTTTATTTATACAGTCTATTACAGCAGGACGAAATTCTCCGTTATACGGCAAGATTGTTCCGTCAATATCTGTTGCAACCATTTTTATCATAAGGCAAATCCTTTACAAAAAGCTCTTGAAAGTGCGCATATTGTTTTTGAGTCATTAATTTCTCCGTTTTTGATCATTTTAAAAACTTGCGATGGTTCAAATGCTTTCGATTTAATAACTTCACCTTCATCAGGGTGTTCTCCGACAAATTCCAAATCAGAGGCATAATAAAGATAAAGTTTTTCGGTGCAAATTCCCGGACTTGTGTAAATAAATCCTAAAGATTTCCAATTTTTTGCTCTGTAACCGGTTTCTTCTTCAAGTTCTCTTGGTGCTGCATCATCAGGATTTTCTCCGATTTCCAGCTTGCCGGCCGGAAGCTCAATATTGACATCTTTGAGCGGATATCTGTATTGTTTTGTTAAAAGAATTTTACCATCGTTTGTGAGTGCAACGATGACAACTCCGCCGTTGTGTACGACTACTTCTCTGAATGATTTATGACCGTCTGAAGTTATTATGTCGTCTTTTAATACTTTAACGACTCTTCCTTCAAATTTTACTTCAGAACCTAATGTTTTTTCTTCAAACTCCATAATTTGATTATAGTCAAATGAATAAACAATGTAAATAGTAAAACAACCTCTTGGGGTAGAGGTTGTTTTGTAGTAAGCAAGTTGGGTAAATGTTTTGTGTAAGTAGAAAGAGATTATTTATATTACTAATATAAAATATGCGTACGTCAAAAAAGGGCGTACGCATAAATATTTTAAAAAAATTATAATTATTCTTCCGATTCATCAGAAGTTTCTAATAATGGGAGTTCAAGTGATTCAACAACTGGTATGGCATTGCCGGCTATACCTTGAATTGAACCATACATTCCGGTAGTGGCTTTAAGAACATTATTTAGTTCTTTTTCTCTCTGTTTCCAAATCCTGTTCATAGCATCTTTTTCGCGTTGTAAGTTGGTTCTAAGATTGCTGAAACAGTTGTATATCGTTTCAAACTGTAACTTAAATTCGTTACTTGTCAGGAAATTATAAAGTTGAACACTCTTTTCATACTGATTATGCTGAAGTGCCTTGATATTACTTAATTCAATGAGAACATTTCTCAAAATCGGTGCAAGGGCTTTAAATTCTTCATAAGAACAAATATAAATGCCTTCACGAAGTTCCATTCTGTCCATGCCGTTTGGATAAACAGATGTAACAAGAACTCCGATATCTGCTCCTTTTGATTGCATATCGTCTTTAAATTTCCCAATCCAACCGGTGCTGAAAGTCTTTGTGCGTTTACTTTCATAATATATTGAACCGCAAGGTTGGTTGAAATCGTTTTTAACTATTTGAAGTGTATCTGCACCGCGTTCGCCTTTTTTAATTTCGTTTATATCGTCCAGTTTGAATTTATCTTTGAGGTATTTTTCAATTCCTAATTCTTGGGCTTCTCCTTGAGATTGCATAGAACCCTGTTCTTGCTTTTCTTGCATTTGTTTTGTTAATTCAACTTGTGCTTTTAATTTTTCTTCAAGTTCAATAATTTTCAGTTCATATTTTTTTTCGGCATTTTGCTGTAAGGTTTGTTTTTCTTGCGCTAATTTTATGCTGAATTCTTCTTCTGTTTTTGCTTTAATTTCATCTGCAAGAGCGTCTTTTTCTCTTTCAAGTTTTGCTTTTTCCGCTTTTAATTTATTAAATTCTTTTAATTGTTCATTTTTTTGATTAAGTTCTTTTTGAAGTAGTTCATTTGCTTCTTGATTTTCTTCTTTAATTTTTTGTCGAAGATCTTCTTCAGCTTTTAATTGTTTTTTCTTTGCATCATTTAGTGCTTGTTCAATTTCTTTATTTTTTTCTTCTTCAAATTTTTCTTTTAATGAAAGGTTTTGTTTTTCAAGTTCTTTTAATTTTTCATTAAATTCGGCTTTTTGAATTGCAAGTTGTTTATTGAGCTCATCCTTTGCTCCTGCTTGAATGAGTGATTCAATGTTGATTTCTTGTCCGCAATTTGGGCATTTAACAGTATTATTATAATTTGTCATATCTTCCCCTTTTCTGTATTTTAGCACAATGTTAATTCAAAATGAAAATTTTATCTGTAGTATAATAAAAAACAAAGAGGGATAAATTATGGCAAAACAGTTTTCACCTAAACATATAGAACAAATGTTCAGATATATATTTGAATATAGCGGATTTGAGATTGATGGATTTGACAGACAAAACAGAATTATTGTATATCCGAGTCATAATAATCAAATGTTTGCGTTTCCGATGACAAAAGACGGGCAAGTTTTGGAAGGGGTCAGAAGTTATGACATTGATATAATGACACCTCCGAATGAACTTATTTATTGCGCAAAAATAATTTTAGGTGAGAAAAAATTCAAAAAAATGAAAAAGTATATTAACAATTCAACGTTTAAAGAAGTACTAGATATCTTGAAAAAAGAATTGTGGATAAGTTATTCAACTAATCATAACTATTCAAAATTTATAATTTATTGTCGTTTTACCAAAGAAGGTGTGCTAAAAATGATAACGGATTATGAAGATACTTACGATGCAATTTGCTGGTATGATTTCAATCCTGATGGGAGCGCTGTACTGAAGGCATGCTGGGATAGTGAGGAAACAAAATATCCTCAAGAAACTTTTATGAATTTGATTGATTATGCACAAGAAGTCATGGAAGAAAAAGGTTTTATAGGAATATGGTTTAACAAACTCTTTCACAAAGGTGAATATGAATTTTCTTTTAGAGATTGTTTAAGAATTTATGATTTTTATAAATCTGAAGAAAATAAAATGTCTAACAATTAAACCTTTAAAAAATTATATATATCGTGTTAAATTATGTAAATTTCTTTTTCTAATCCGAAAAATAGTATAAAATATCTCTATATATAATTGGAGGTTTAAGCTATGAAATTTACAAAAATGTTTGCATCAGTTTTGAGCATATCTATATTAACTGCCGGTATGGCAATGGCAGAAACAACTTTTACTCCGTTGAATTTTGATGATAGCAACGCAATAAAAGCACCTGCAACAACTACTTCAAGAACAGTATCCGGAGTAGAAGCAAAAGGTACAGATTTATTGGATCCGGCACAGGTTACAGGCGGAACAAAAATGCAAAGTGCTATTACTCAGATTGATAATGCCCAAATTGAAGTAAGAAATAATTTGCTAAATTACAAATCAAGATATGCTGAAATAGATGCGAAATATCAAACAACAAAAGCCGAAAGAGCTGCTGCAAGAAAGCAAATCAGACAAGCTGAAAAGAAAATCAAAAATCTTGATAAAGCAAAAAAATCAATTCGTAAGAACTTTGAAAGAAAATCTAATATCTAGTTGTATAAAGGTTGGAAGAAGAGAGAGAAATGGGCTGAAACTTTTGTTTCAGCCCATTTATTTTACAAAATAAGAACTTATATCAAAAGAATGATTTTTTATTTATTATAATTATTTCGAATAGGAAAGAATTATGACATCTAAAGATGAATTGAAATTGTTGATTTTGAAAGAACATTTAACAGTTGAAAAACTTGCAAATAAATTAAGCGATAAAACGGGCAGACATTATACGCAAAGAAGTTTGCAAGTAAAGATATTTAAGAGTTCATTCAGATATGATGAAATGGAAGAAATTGCTCAAATGCTTGGTTATGAAATAAAGATAGAAAAAAATCGTGATAAAAAATTTGTCATTCTGAACTAGTTTCAGAATCTTAAATTTTTTATTATTTATAGTGCTTGATTTTAGAAAATGTTTATGTTAACCTTGATTTTGCCGAAATTGTAATGAGATTAGGCATATGACACACGATATATAGGCAGAAGAGCTCAGGTGGTTAGAGCACTCTGCCGAGGAAAACGATTAAGTATCGTTTTTCGAGAGGCCTGATAAGGGTCTCAAATGCTCAGATTGAAAATTTAATAGTTTTGTGTTTAGATGTACAAAGCATTTGACACACGATATATGGGCTGCTAGCTCAGGTGGTTAGAGCGCACCCCTGATAAGGGTGAGGTCGGTGGTTCGAGTCCACTGCGGCCCAGATTTAACAAGAGGGTACTAAAACCCTCTTTTTTAGTGATTTTGCAGTTCTAGTATAGGTTTTCAGGATAGTTGTGATGGGAGTTTTATCGTAATAGTGCCGATGTTTAGGGTAATAGAGGCAGATTTATAGTGTAGAGATTTGCCGGACTTTTTTTGCACTTTTGTCCTGATTTTTGCACTCTTTTGCACTGATATTTAATCATGCTGAACTTGTTTTAGCATCCATCCCGCTTGGTGTTTGATATTTAACGAGTGCAGAATAGTGCAACATAGTGCAAAAATAATTTATCTTACATATTGATATGTGTCTTTTTGTCTCTGAGATTGAGATTTGGGACTTGATGTTTCTGCGAACAAGAGCGATTAATGTGTATGCAAAGGAGCATACGCATGGCAGAATTTACTCCAGAAAAAAGTAAACAAATAGCACTCGCAAGACTTGATATTGTTCACAAGTGGATTGACTTTAGAAAGCAATCTCAAAATAAACTTCAAGCCGATTATGATTTTGTGAAACTGCATAATACATCAAACTCACACTTATTTGAGGTTTTAGGAAAAATCTCCCGAGGCAGTTTGCATCGCTGGCTTGCTATGCTAAATGGAACGGAAGATTACACAAAACTTTTGCCGCAATATAAATATTCAACTGTTCTGGAATACCGAACAGTTCTTAATGATGACGAAATAAAAATATTTATGGGATTGCTTTTACACCCAAACAGGTTGTCAATCGGAAAAGCAATCGCATTAACAAAATACAAACTAAAAGAACAAGGACAAAGTTTTATTCCGGCAGATATTACATTCAGGCGTTATGCCAAGTGGTTTAAAGATAATAATTACGATAAATGGATTCTCGCTCGTGACGGAGAAAAAGCATTGTCCGACAAAGTTGAACCCTACATAAAACGTGATGCGTCGCTTTTAGAAGTCGGGGATATTCTTGTAGCAGATGGGCATAAACTCGCCTTTCAGGTGATTAATCCGTTTACAGGTAAACCATGCAGAGCAACATTAGTCGGATTTTTGGATTGGAAATCGACAGCACTTGTAGGTTATGAAATTATGCTTGAAGAAAATACACAGTGTATAGCTTCTGCTCTTAGAAATGCCATTATGAATCTTGATATGATACCGAAAGTTGTTTATCAGGATAACGGCAGAGCTTTCAGGGCAAAATATTTTACCGATGATAAAGGATTCACAGAACTTGGTTTTCAGGGTTTGTATTCAAAACTTGGAATAGAAACTGTTTTTGCTCGTCCGTATAACGCAAGAGCCAAAGTTATTGAAAGATTTTTCAAAGAATTTCAGGAAGGGTTTGAAAAATTATTGCCAAGTTATATCGGTTCATCAATAAATAATAAACCTGCCTATATGATGCGAAATGAAAAATTGCACAAAAGTTTGCACAATGAATATATTCCAACAATTGAAGAAACGATAAAAATGATTGATATGTGGATGAGTTTCAAAAATTCTCAACCTTGCCCGAATGCACCGGATAAAATAGTTGCAGAAGTTTTATCAGAAAGAAAACGGCAAAATATTGATATAAATACCCTTGATGATTTAATGCTCGCAACAGAAGTCAAAACAATTCAGCGAAACGGAATTAGGTTTTTAAATTGCGACTATTTTGATGAAAGGTTATACGGATTTAAGAGCAAAGTTATAATTAAATATAATCTCTTTGACCTAACAAGTATTAAGGTTTATACCACGAAAGGCGAGTATTTATGCACCGCAGAAAGAGTAACCGAAACTCATCCAATGGCAAAGTTACTTGGTGATGTCAAGGATTATGAAGATTACAAGCAAAAAATTGTCAGACAACGACAGTTAAAAAAGAAAACTGTCGAATCAGTAAAAAAATATCTTCAATACAAGGATATAAAGTTGCTTGAAACAGAGTTAGAAACACAAAATGATTTACCCCCGTTCAAAACGGATTCAAAAAGGGTTCAAACGCTGTTCAAAAATAATTCAGAAAAATATGAATATCTGATAAAAAACGACCCGAATAATTCTTGGATAACAGAATTTAAGCAAACAAAGGAGTACAAACTGCTTTATGAATAGCGGCTTGCGAACAGAGGGCCGAAGCGTGAGCGTGCCCGTTTAACGCGAGCAAGCCAAGAAAGGATAACACATGAACAAAACATTCATAAAAACTCAAAACGTCAAAAACTTTATCGGACTTGTTGAAAATCTAATAAATAAACCAAAAAATATTTCTAAAATGGGATTAGTTTATGGTGAACCAGGACTTGGAAAATCACAGACTGCTTTGTGGCTTGCGTGTAAATATGACGGAATTTATTTAAGAGCATCAAACCTTATGACAGGCAGATGGCTGCTTGAAGAAATAGTTAAAGAGCTTGATGAAATACCAAGATTTCTGACTTCGGATAATTTTAATATCGTGGTTAAAAAATTAAAACAAAATCCGCATGTAATTTTTATTGATGAAATTGATTATCTGATGAATAACTATAAAACGATTGAAACTCTGCGGGATATCCATGATGAAACAGGCTGCCCGATAATTTTTATCGGAATGGGCTTGGCACACAGAAAACTCGAACGATATAAGCATCTCTATGACAGATTTTCGGAAATCCTGAAGTTTGAAACTTTTGGAGTAAATGATTTAAGTCAAATTATTAATCAGTTGTCAGAAGTTACATTTACTCCTGATTCAATTGAATATATCCACTCGAAATACAACAGATTTCGGCAAATTGTCCAATTGATAAACCAAATGGAAATTTTTGCAAAAGACAATATTTTAGCAGAAATTACAAAAGAAATTATGGAGCGAATTATATGAACATAGAAAAACTGGCACGGCATTTGAAAGAATTTACTCTGGATGAAATTGAAATGATTGCAGAATGTGATTGTAAAACGGAACTTGAACATCTTTTGAGCGAGGATAAATTGGTGTTTGAACAAGGGAAATACAAAATTCCTGAAGAAAAACCTGACAGTAATTTTGAATTATTTGTAATTCCAAAAAATAAAATTACTCCTATAAAAATTGAAGATGCTGTTGCATATTTTATGAAAGAATACGTCAAGAAATATTGTAAATTCGAGACTTACAGGAATTATAATTCCATCTTTAATTTTAACATTTTGCCATATCTAAAAGGCTATTTTCTCAATAATATTGGGACAGATGAAATTAAAACCGTTTATAAAGCTTGTATATTAAAAGATTTGAAACCTAGGAGAATAAAAAACACAATGGCGCTTTTAAATCAACTAATAAAATATTTTCAAAATATTGGAATTATAGAAAAAACTTGCAATTTTCAAGTAAAAAGATTAACAGACAAAAACCAATTTAGTATTAATAGAATAATTTTTGAGGTATAAAAATGACTAAATACAACCAACTGACACAAGCTGAACATAGATATATTTACGACAAAAAATCTCTGGCAGAGATTGGTATGGAACTTGGACTTTCCCGCAGAATTTTGTTTTATTGGAAAAAGGAATATAAGTGGGATGAAAAACGATTTGAAGTCGAACATACAAAATACCGCTTTATCGAAGAGCTGCTTGATTTTGCAAGAAAAATGATGCAAAAAATATCAACTGATATTGATAAAAATCAAAAAACTCCGCCTCCAGAAATATATTCGTTAATAAATATTCTTAAAGAAATTCCCATTGTAAAACAATATACCGATACCTTACAACAGGAACAAACTCATAAAAAAGAGCAAAAAGGTCTGACTCCGGAATTTATCCGCCAAATTGAAAGAGAGATTCTGGGAATGGAATGATTTTTCTTTGTACTTTTGCAAATAATTTAGTCAAAATTTTGTAAATTTGTTATTTAATACTAGCTGACAATTATTTGACATATAAATTTTATTCTTGCATAATAGACATCCCATACGAATTAAGTAAATAGTGAAAGGGATATAAATATGACAAAACTGTTTATCATTGGAAATGGTTTCGATTTAGCACATGGAATGGAGACTCGTTATTCAGATTTTAGAGATTATCTTATTGACGAATATGATGTTGATGAAAATCTTATAAATACTGTTGGGTATGATATTCCAACTCCACACGATTTGCCAGACGGAGGAGAAGAATATGATGATACTATTGCAGCCGCTGCTATCATAAAAACATTAGATAATGCAGAAGGTAGTCAATGGAAAGATGTTGAAAAATCTTTGGGTGAACTTAATTTTGGTGAATTTCTTGATGATTGGGCAGAAAATTATAACTTTGATGATGACAATGCTTTTAGAGATAATATGTATCGTAATGAGGATAATGCAAGAAACTTGTGTGGGGCATTAAGACTGATTGATGGTTATTTTCAAGATTGGGTTAGAACTATAAAAGTCTCTAATATATTAATGCCTGAATTCAAAGAACTAATATCTTCCGAAAATGATTTATTTTTGAATTTCAATTATACAAAAACTTTAGAAAAGTTATATAATGCACAAAATGTATGTCACATTCATGGGACACAAGATGAAGATATTTACTTTGGACATGGCAATGATGAAGATAGAACGGATTATTATCAAAGTAATTGGTTTGGAGCAGAATCAGAACTTAATCAACTACAATATTCTCTGAAAAAAGATACTAAAGAAGCATATAGCAAGAATGCTCTATTTTTTAAAAAAATTGAAGAAATAGCAAAAGTGGGTAATTTTGAGATATACTCATTTGGCTTCTCTTTTTCAGAAGTAGATAGGATATATTTAAGAGAAATATTTAGGCAAATTAATACTAAAAACGTGGTATTTCATCTTAATGATTTTGAAACAAGAGAAAAACAGGACGAATATATTAATGTTTTAAGAGATTGTGGATTTGAAGGAGAAATACATAGAAGTTTTAAGTAAGCTACATTATGTAAATCAGATATTTTGATGATGATTGTTTCAGCAATAGTTTGTTATATAGTATTTCAGATATGTTGTTAGCACATCTGCATCGTTTCGCAGGTGTTTGATTACCGGTGCGAGATTATAGCATTCTTCAATCTCCGGTTGGTTAGCAACAAAATAATCTATAACCACAGATGTGTTGTAAATATTCTCCGCCCACTTGCTTAACTGCTTAAATTCCTTTGGAGTAATATTTAATCCGGCTTTTTCCATATTCTTTCCTTTCTTTACAGCAACACAACATTACTCGAAAGAACAAAGAAAGCAAGTTTTAAACTTTTAAGGTATAATAAATACAGGAGTTTTAGCATGGAAAATGTTTTTCAAAAAGGCAAAATAGTAATTTATACAAGCGAAGATGGGACAGTGTCGCTTGATACAAAACTTGAAAATGAAACCATTTGGCTTACACAAAAGCAAATGGCAGAACTTTTTGGAGTTAAAACTCCGGCTATAAGTAAACATCTTAAGAATATTTTTAATGAAGGAGAATTAAAGGAAGAAGTGGTTATTTCCATTTTGGAAACAACCACGAAACACGGTGCTATAAAAGGAAAAACACAAAAATCTACAACACAATTTTATAATCTTGATGCAATAATTTCTGTCGGATATAGAGTAAATTCATCACGAGCAACTCAATTCAGAATCTGGGCAACTGATGTTTTGAAAAAATATTTAACACAAGGTTATGCTCTGAATAATAACGTGCTAAAAGCGCAAAATGCCAAAATAATTAATTTACAGCAAACGATTAGCTTGTTATCACGGAGTATTCAAAATCAAATTGAGACTGTTGATGATGCTCAAAATGTTGCAAAAATTCTTGATAATTTTGCAAAAGGTTTAGATTTATTAGATAATTTTGACCACAAAACATTAGACAATAAAGGTTGTACACATAAGCCGGCAGTAAAAATCTCCGAAAAAGAATACTTAAATATTATTGATAAAATGAAATCAGAATACGCATCGGATGTATTTGCGAATCCGAAAGACGGAAGTTTTGCAAGTTCTATAAATCAGATATATCAAACATTTGACGGTAAAGATTGTTATCCGACACTGGAAGAAAAAGCTGCAATGCTTCTGTATTTAATTACAAAAAATCACTCATTTTCTGATGGAAACAAACGTATTGCAGCTAGCTGTTTCTTGTATTTCTTGGATAGAAATAACATGCTTTACAGAGATAGTCTTCCGATAATTGACAGTGGAACGCTCTTTGCTCTAACACTGCTTATTGCAGAAAGTAAACCGGAAGAAATTGATGTGATGAAGCAGATTGTTGTAAGTGTTCTTAATAAATACACTAATTAACGATATAAAGGAGTATATATGGAACTTTTTTCTTTAGAGGACGTAAAAGATGCATATTTAAAGTTAAAGCATTACATATACTATGATAAAGCATATTTTTTCAATAGGAAAAAGCTTGTTGAGTTTGAAAGAGAATGGGATATATATGATGAAAATATATTTTTAGACGATTTTGATGACATAAATAATAGTCAAGAAGAATTGTTTTGGAATCGATTAACAAATAAAATAAATGAAATATATACAGATGATTTGATTTTTAATAAATATTTATCAAAAATCGCTTTTAATGTCTTGCCTAAAAAAGTTTTGACACAAAAGGAATATAATTTAAAGGAAGCTTCATTAGATATTGATGAAACGCAGCTAATATCAAATCGTAATGTTAGCAAGAAGTATATTATAGAAGATGTAAATTTTTACATTGACATGCCTATTATATTACAGATTTTAGACGTTTTATGGATTGTGAAATGCGGATATGTACTTGAAAATGATAAATGTATATACGTTGATAATATTACTGATGAATATTGTTATTCTAATAAATTGTATCTAGATGACAATGGACAGGTGAAAATAGGGCGGAATTTATTTAAAAATTATTTTAATCAATATCCAAAATGGCGAGATAATGCAATAAACGAAGTTGAAAAATTACGTGCATCAGGACGTAACGCTCTGATAATATCATTAGACATTACAAAATATTATTATCATATTGACCTAAAATATAAAGAAGTATTTAATACTATAAGTTCTAAAATAGAAAATTTTAAATATTATAACTTGAACGATAAAATTAAAAAAATTCACGATAGGTACAGAGAATTAATAAAAAAATACTATAATATAAACGAAGATTTAAATAACAATTTTTTGCCTATTGGTATGTTATCATCAAATATATTAGCAAATTATTATTTAAAATCTCTTGACAAAAAAGTTATAAATAATATAAGACCTTGCTATTATGGCAGATATGTAGACGATTTATTATTTGTATTTGAGAACAAATATGTTTGTGAAAAAGATTATTGTCCGAATATTAATTGCCCAATAGATAATGAATTATCCGATAGTAGATTAATTAACCATTTTTTGTCAGGTATTATTGAGGAGGACAAAAAAGACCACAAAACTCTTTTACTAAAAGATTTTCCAAATCTAACATTACAAAAAAATAAGATAAAAATGTTTTTAGTAGACGCATCCGCTCCAAATGTTGTATTAGAGCAATTTAAAAATAATTTAGCAGCAACAACAAGCCAATTCCAGTTTCTACCTGATGATAAAGAAATTGATGAGGAATATACAAAACAAACATTTTTTGTGCATTATACAGATTCAGTTAATAAATTACGAAGCGTTGAAAAATATACAATAGATAAATATAGTACTAGCGTGTTACTAGCAAAAAAAATACAAATAGCCAAATATTTAAAATCTAATATACTAGAAAGTAATGTAAAAAAAATAATTAACAACTATTTTAATGGCAAATATTGTTTAATATTAAATTCTCTTTGGCACAAACTTTTTGCATATTTATTTATTTTAAATCAGGAATATTCAAAAAAAATTATTATAGACTTTTATGAATATTCATTAAAAAATATTGATAAAATTCAGACAACAATAAAAGATAACAACAAGAATTTTTTAATCGGCAGATATTTAAAAAATAGTATGAGAGAAACTCTAAAGATGTCATTGGCATTAGCGGGGAGTTTAAATTTGTCATTGTTAGAAAAATTATCTGGTAAGATTGATGATTTTGAGAACATATACAATCTAGCTCAAAATTTCAAATATTCCAATATGTTTTTTCACGATTATATTGGGGTTGAAGCTTATAACTACACAAATGCTTTTTATGAAGAATTAAATAGTAATGAGAATTTAAAAGAAATTTCCGTAACTGAAATATTAAAATCCCAAGAAAATCTAGATTTAAATATAAACAACAAGTTAGTAGAGTTATCTCCTATACATGTAAGAATTGAAGATTTAAATTTACTAAAATTTTATTCGCACTTAAATACAACAGAATTGAGTACAATAAACAATAAAATTGCAGAAGAATTTTACGAAATATGTCAAAATAGATATAAAAACAATATAAATATCAATACTTCAAAAACAGGTAGCACCAGATTTTTAAGTTTTAACTTTAAATATAAAAAAAATAAAAACAAATTTATAATAGGTATTTCAAATATTCATATAAAAGAAGAAAATATACTTTCTGCAATACAAGGTACTCCAAATTTATCAGAAAATAGGTACAGTCAAATTCGTGAGATAATAACTCAAGCTCAAAAAAATAATGTTGATTTACTAGTATTTCCAGAATTATCTATTCCAATCGAATGGATGCAATTAATACAAAAACATTTAAAAAATAAAAATATGGGTATAATATTTGGCTTAGAACATATAATTGTAAACAATAAAAATAATAAGCTCTGTGGTAATTTTCTAATTACAATGTTACCGGTAAAGTTTAAAACAGAGGACGGAGAAAAAACTACTTTTATGTTTACACTTCCTAGGTTAAAGTATTTCTATGCTCCAGAAGAAACTCAAACCATTGAAGATAATAGATTAGATGTACCTTCAGAGATAACTGATAGAGTATATTATATCTTCAAATGGAATGGTGCGTATTTTAGTGCATATAATTGTTTTGAAATTGCTTGTATAGAAGATCGTTCTATAATGAAATCTCAGGTAGATTTCTTAACAATAAGTGAATGGAATAAAGATACAACTTATTATGATAATATTGTGCATTCAGCAGCAAGGGACCTACATTGTTATGTTGTTCAAGTTAATACATCTAAATATGGTCACTCATGTCTTGTTGCTCCTAAAAAAAGCGTTGAGTCTAATCCTGTTTTTATTAAAGGTGGAAATAATGCAACTTTATTAGCTACAGAAATTGAAATAGAAAAATTACGTAATTTTCAAAGAACATTAGGTCGTAATACAAATGAGTTTAAACCATTACCTCCAACATTTAATCATAATGTCGAAAGATTGCAAGAATAGATAAAATGTAAATGTAAATATAAATATGATAAAATAGGAAAACAAACTATGGATGATAAAATTTATCCAATATTACAAAAATACTACAATGCATTAAATAGTTTAAATTCTCTTAGTATTACAAAAGATATTTTTGAAAGTATTCCACTTATAGACAATTTTTTTGCTGAATTTAGAAATATAACATTTGTAATGCAAAAAAGTTTCAATACTAAGGAATTAAAAGAATATTATAGAAAAAAACAAGAAGAATTATTGAATGATGATAGTTTAAGGTGGTTTATTGATAAAAGAAATGAAACAGTTAAAGAAAATCCATTTAAATTAGAAAAAGAGATTGAAGTTTATGTATATCTTCCAGATTTTTGTGGAAAGATAATTGATAGCAGGCTCAGTATAGATAATGATATTCCTTTAGATACATTAGAGCAAGTTATTAAAACATACCTGGTAAAATATAATAAAAATTCAGATATTTATTTTAGTATTGATATATTATTTAAGGAAAATGGAAATGAAATAGATATATATTCAAAAATAAGAAATGGCACCGTTATAATGGACAAATTTATTAATGCCGTTATAGCAGATTATCCATGTAAGTGTTTTAAATGCACAAATATAATTGAACAAATTAAAGTTCTAAAAACAAAAATATTTTTAAAAGATTTTACTTTTTCTTGGGATTACACAATAGAAAACGATGAAGTTATTTGGGGACAACAAATAGAGATGGGTACTCATGATAAAAATGGATATCCAACTTTAATATCGAATGTACGTATTCCAATTAATGCGAATTTACCAATTGACCAAGATATAATAAATGATGATACACAACTTTTTAAATTTTATGCCTATATGCATTATACTATATTTAAAGCTCAAAAAAATAATATCATGCCCTCATTTATTATAATTTATAATGATAAGACTGTTTCATATATGCCATTTGCACCTACAATTAAAACAACTTTTTACAAAAAAGCTCGGATTGTAGAAAAAATTGCTAAAAAAGAAAATGTCAGAGTTATATATTTTATTGGAGAAAACTATTATTATCCAATAGAGAAAATTAATGAAATTCAGCAGGTTTATAGTGAACGTATTAAGCATGCAAGTACAACACTATTATCAATAAATATGATTAGTAAAAAATATCAATACATAAAGACGATATCATTTGATACTCACAATATTAATTGTGAAGCTTACGCAATAAATCAAATAAATAATCCATATGACGAAGAGAATTGTTATTGGTTAAATCCTATATTGCAAGCATTAAAGGGAAATTTTTCAAATAACTAGTATACTTTTTTGATTACTATATAAATATCTTTTTGCAAGTTTTTTAATTGATTTATTAAATTGTAATATTGTCTTTTTATCATTTAATGTAATTTTTGTTTTTTCAGTATTTTTATAACCTTTTCTATTTGTATATAACAATGCAAGGGTTGGAGAAATTGGAAAATAAATTTCAAAATCATCTCCTTGTAATTCAAACGGATTAATATAGCTGACAAATATATTTATACATGGGGAATCTGATGTTATAAATGGTGTTTCTGTATTATTTTTCAATAGTATTAATTTATATCCAGAATTAATTAAGTACTCTACTAAATATATAGATCTTAAGTGCAAAAATATAAAAATAAAACTTTCTTCATGCATTTCTATAAATTTTTCTATATAATCAGGTAATGCAATATTAATAAATTTTTCTTTCCATTGTTTTTTTAAATATAATAAAGAATTCTTTAAGTTATTAATTTGCTTCTCAGTTCTAAAATACTGAATTATGAGATAATGTATTAAGTTTAAATACATATTAGTATTATATTTAAGTTTTTTTACCCTTTCTTCATATTCTTTTATACTAGGAAGAGATGGGTGCTCTTCCTTCATTTTTAAATATATTATTTTTAATGCTGATGTATGTAAAAATCCTTCCAATTTAACATATAAATATAATGAGATTTTTGATAAATCAACATTATTTTTTATAAAATCTATACTTTCACTTTCTATTATTTGATTTAATATATTAAAAAAATCATTTTCATATACTGCAGTAAATATGTTTTCTTGTGATTTAGAAATGAATTTATCATTAACAAAACCTTTTATATAATTCATAAAAACAGGCCAATATGCTTTAGGAATGTTAGAAAGGCAAATATCAGATATAAAATTAGAATAATCCCCATTTATATAATCACAAATTCTTTTACAAAAATTTATTTCAACTTCATCGTTAAATCCAGCAATTTGACAGAAATATTCTATTTCCTCGTAGGTAATTTTGTTTTTTACTGTATATAAGTTTCTTTTACAGCACTCTTTTTTTAAATCCGTTATTTCATAAATTTTTGAAGAATTTTCTAAATCACATTTGTATATGCAATGATTTTCATCAAAAAACTTTTTTAAATATCCTTGTGGAACAAAATGATTATTTGCGGTATTGTTCATGTTTCTATTATATTAGAAACATATCCATCTCATAGATAATTTAATCTTGTTCTGTATGTTAAATTACATGGAGTGAGTGTAGCGAACAAATCCGGATAGCGAGTAAATTGAGCTGACTGTGGCAAAGCCACAAAAGCGAAACTTTACGAGCGTGGAGCAAATCCAAGAAGAGTTCACTGCGGCCCATATAAAAAGAGATACCTTAATGGTATCTCTTTTTATATTAACCGATGATTATGAATTATTAGTTTTCACTATTGGGGACGCACTATAAGTATTCAATAAGTGGTTAGAGCACTCTGCCGAGAAAAACAATCCTGTGAATTGTTTTTCGAGAGGCCTGATAAGGGTGATTTCAGCCGAGCAAGAAGAGTCCACTGCGGCCCACTATTTAATCAAGAGGTTTTTGACAGGCCTCTTTTTTAATGAAAATATGATTTTTATATTTAATTTTAATTGCATTAATTATTGATTATATGTTATTCTAAGAACATAATTTTTAGAATTAATAATAGATATGGTATTTTATGATGAAAAAAATATTTTTTGCGGCAATTTTAAGTACAATGTTGATTACTCCGGCATTTTCATACACAAGATATGAAGTGCCTGTACAGAACAGTCGTTATATATTTGACATATATGATCAGGGAGAAACGGTAAATTTCTTAGATGAGAGTTTTACATCAACATATAACCTGACCAATAACCAAATGAATGCCCTTTTTGATGCCGCAAAAAAATGGACTGAATACATTAAGTTCGATCCTAATGATTTACCAATTTACAAAATATATACATCAGATGATATGAATGCTTCCGCGCTGAGTCCTTATTCCAGAGTCACTGATTCAAATAAATATATGTACACTCTTATTGACTCAATGATGACAAATAAACAAATAATTCCTGATAAGGGTGAGCCGATGCCGAATTCTCATGGTTTAATAGAAGTCGGACGCGGTCTTATTCAAAAATATCCTAAATGGAGCAATTATGATGGTCCAACCGCTATTTTTAAAGACCCATTACCTGATATATATACAACCATGATACATGAGATGTACCATTCTATCGGTCTTTCTTCCGGAGCCTTGCAATATAAAATAGGTGATGGAGACACCCGTTTTTATTTTGGTAAAGATGCGACTTCTCCTCTTGCTATTTGGGATAGTTATTTAAAAATATATAAAGGACCAATTTCACCAGAATCATATGATCCTGAAATGTATGAAATTGCTGCCAAAGGTGGTGAGCCTATAAAAATTGACAGTCATGGGGATGGAAAATTTAATATTTTTAAATATTCCCCATATTTTACGGGCCCTGAAACTATGAAAGTTCTTACAGGTCTTGAAAACAAGACTGTTGCGCAAATGGAAGCATACTTAATGAGTAAAGGCGGAATGAAAAACTATTCCAGTTATTATGATGATGAAGAACAATATCCTTCTGTTTTGGGTTTGCCTGTCAACGTAATTGAGCAAGGGCGACCGGAATTATCTCATATTGAACTTCAAAACAGCTTTATGTCACACCAGGAATATCAAAACTGGGTGATACTTATGGAAGCAGAGTTGGCAGTATTAAAAGATTTGGGTTATAATGTGGATTTGAGAAAATACTTTGGTCAGTCTTATTATCTTGATAACGTAACAGCAGATTTTACAAGAGGATATGGTGAAACATGGAACGAATCCACATCTACATATTCAGGCACAAGTCATACCGAAAGCGGTATTGGTCTTCATATTTATGGAGATAATAATACAATTACTCAAAAATCAAACATTTTGTCAGATGGAAATTATACTATTGGTGCGAGAATCGATGGTGTAAATAATAAATATAACCTTAATTCAGGTTATAAAGTTGATACTGCCGGGAAAAGCAGTATCGGTATTGCTGCGATGTGGGGTAAAGCCCATGAAATAAATCTCAAATCAGGTTCTTCAGTAAAAGCAACAGGTGAAGGCGGTATTGGAGCATCATTTGACTTTGGTAAAAATGTAATGGGTGGTTTACGTGATGACAGAGGGTCCTATTCTTCATATGAGATGTCCCTAGGTACGAATGTTAAAGCCGAAACTGCACTACAAGGGCCTTTGGTTGAAGAATTTAATGTAGCAGGTTATCTTGAAGGTAAAAAAGCTTCAATTTATATTTCTGAAAATGCGCACGTTAAAAATATAAACATACAAAATGGCGCAACAGTGAAAGGTGATATTATTTCCGAGTGGAATTCAATAAAATCAGGAACAAATATGTATGTTCAGGATAGTTCGGGTAATCCGGTTACAGGGCAAGATTTAAGCAAAATTTATTTCACTAATTTGAATTTTGGGGATAGTATAAATCCATACAGCGGGAGTTTTAGCGATAACATTAGCGGTGCAAATGATATATTCAACACCATAAAAATGAATGTATACGGAACTCTTGATTTCGGAAAAACAACCGATAAAAAGACAATTAATGTATACAATATTACAAATAACGGAACAATCAATCTTGTTGGTGATACATCAATAACAACTCAGGATCAGGAATCAAGTATTGGGGGAGGCGGAACAATTAATGTCGCAGCCAACAAATCATTAGAAACTTTTAATGTCACTGATATTGCAAACACTTTGAATTTGGGTGCAGGTGAACTTGATACAAGCAACCGGACAAAAGAAAATATAGCTATTGATAAATTAGTTACTTCTGATGATTCAAAACTCGATGTAGATTTAGGTGATACCTTTAGTATTGCTGATACAACAGGGAGCAGCGGAACTACTGAAATTTCAAGAATTTATGCTGATGAAGAAGAAGTTACCCAAATGGAAGAACAAGGAACATCATACTCTAAACCTATTTTTTCAGATAAGACTGTTGATTTAGGAACTTCAGAAACGAATGTTTACTATGGAGGTAAAAAATATACTCTTTCTCAGGACACTACGGATAAGTATCTCGTAGTAAAATCTGTTTCAAATTCAAATGGTGTCGGAGACGCCGCGCAAGATACAAAAACGGCTAATTATATTGTTAAAGACGGCGAAATTCAGGGTGCTGATGGCGGAACAGTTAATGGCAAAGTTTTTGAAGTAAGCGGTGCTGATTTAGATTTTGATGGTAATAAAGGTTTAATAGTTGACGGAACAGTGAATCCTCAAGGCACAACAATAAATACTTCAACATCCGGTGCTGCTGAAGGTGGAGCGTATAAAGGAACTTACACCGTTCAAAACGGTGGTTTACTAAATATCGTATCAACCGAAGATAACCCTCAAGTTACAGTAGAAAGTGATAATAATGCGATATATGTAGGTCAAAATTCAAATGTACAACTATTATCCGGGGCGGGTTCTGAAATAGAAATTGCAGGTAACATTGTTGGTGAAAGTTTTGATGATTCAAAGGTTACTGCACTTGGTGATAACATAAGTCTAAACAATGTAGATAATGTATATTTATATAGCCAAGTTAATAATCTTGAATTAAACAATCAGGTTTCAAATACAAAAATAAATGCGGTAAGAGGTGATATTAACGTAAAACAAGACTCTTTCCTTGCAGGCGGAACGAATGCTATTTTATTAAACGGTGCGGATATAAATTTACAAAACGGAGAAGCAACACCAATTGATTTATCAGGTTTATACCTTAATGAAAATACAGATATTAAGATAGATGTTGATATTATAAACAACAAAGCAGATACTTTTACGTTCAGCAGTGAAGATGATGCCGTCGTAAATTACGGAACAATTACAATAAGCGATGTTAACTTCCCTAATGTTAACGAACGTACACTTTTAAAAAATGATAATTATGCAGTACCGATTATAAGTTCGGAATATAAAAATACGGCACTTAGAAGATCCGTAAATTTTGCAATGCCAGACAAAATCTTAATGACTCCTATTTTTAAATATAATACTGCCTATGGTACTTTAGATGACGGAAGTATTGCATTTGGGCTATCAAAAGCGGGAAACGGATATGACGGTTTTAATCCTGCTGTTGTTGCCGCACCTGTTGCTGCTCAATTTGGCGGATATTTAAGCCAACTAAATTCTTATGATGAAGCATTCAGAAATCTTGATATGAAAATGCTGATGACTCGTGAGGAACGTCAGGCATATAAGATGGCAAATCGTTACGCATCGGTTGTTCAGCCAAAAGTATTCAGTCCTACATATTTACCTGAAAAAGAAAATGCCGGCTGGTTCAGGCCTTATACAAGTTTTGAAAAAGTAAATCTTGATAACGGTCCTGATGTTGAAAATACTATGTACGGAACATATGTTGGCGGGGACAGTTCAATAAAAGAGCTTGCTAACGGATGGGATTTTCAATACTCCGCGTATGCCGGTTATAATGGATCTCACCAAAATTATAACGGCAACTCAATATACCAAAACGGCGGAACTCTTGGTGCAACAGGAATCTTCTATAAAGATAGTTTCTTTACCGCATTAACTGCAAACGTTGGTGCAAGTGTAGCTGATGTATCTACAATGTATGGTTCAGAAAACTTTCCAATGCTGATGGCAGGCGTGGCATCTAAGACCGGATATAATTGGGAGCTTGCAAAAGGCAAATTTATAATCCAGCCAAGCTACTTGATGAGTTATACATTTGTAAACACATTTGATTACAAGAATGCAGCAGGTGTAAATATCAGCTCGGATCCTTTACATGCAATAAATATTGCTCCGGGATTAAAATTTATAGGAAACCTAAAAAACGGATGGCAGCCGTATATCAGTATGAGAATGGTTTGGAACATAATGGATAAGACTCATTTCCATGCAAATGATGTAGCATTACCACAGATGAGTGTAAAACCATACTTCCAATACGGAGTCGGTATCCAAAAACGTTGGGGGGACAGATTTACAGGATTTGGACAGGTTATGTTACGTAACGGCGGCAGAAATGGTGTTGCGTTATCAGCAGGTTTCAGATGGGCTTTAGGTAAAGATTTAAATAAGATAAACAGAAATAAAACACTACATTCGAGTAAAAAAACTATAATTAAAATTACAAATCAAAAAGTTCAATAATAAATTAAACAAATTACAAAATATCTTAAAATATATAATATCTGAAAAATTCAATCTCACAGTTATTTTAATCTTGTTTTGAGTGTTAAATTACATCTAGTTTGGCTTTCAGAAATTTATAAAAACAAATCTCAATGTTTTTGGTATAGCTAAAACTCAATATTTACAATGTTTTATGTCTTTTTATAAAAAGTTCGAGTCCACTAGTCTATTATCCCTTTAAAAAATTTGGGAGGAAATGCTTCTCTAACAACTCTTTCAATCGTTTCTCTTGTTTTGAATTTATCAGCTTTTAATATTTCTACAAATAATTGTTTATACAAAATTACACATTCTTCATAAGAACAGGGTTTATCTTCAAAAATGACTTTAACTTTTGCTTTTTTATTCTTTCTTGCCATGTATTTTTTATAATTACAAATTTATAAAAGTAAATCCATGACATAAAACCATGCTATATCACATGGGTGTTGATTTTCCATGAATTTGTCAAGAGTTTGTAACACAAAACGCAAAAAATATTTACAATTAATTTTAAATATGTTATAATATAAATAGCTCATCTGCCAAGTTGTAGAAAGAGTAACGAGATCGTTCCAAATTTACTGGAGCGATTTTTGTATGCTATTTTGGTATTCTTCAAATTCTTTTCTAAGTTTATCTTCGGTATGTTTTCTATTAACAGGATATGCGGTCCAAAATAATTTTTTATTAGCATTAACTCTAATTACAATTAAATATTTTTGTTCTTCATACCAAACAAGTATATTTTTTTTATTTTTTCTTTTATTTGGCCATATTTTTAAATCTTTATGGTTAGATGCTAAAATTGCTCTTGGCCATTTTATTCTTGCACAACGTTCTAAATCAATACTTCTATTATTTTCATCTTCGCCTTCACTAATCATATGATAAAAAGTTGCTTCTTTCCCTTCTCTCATAGGAAACTTTTTCAAATTAAGACGTTCACCATTATAATAAAGCCCATTATTTATAAATTCTTCAATAAAAATTTGATAAATACCTTCAACATATTCATCAAGATTACTTTTGACAGGATTAAATATTATTAATTCGGGGAGCCAAGAGTGTTTATATTCCATATTATTAACTTTCACCATCCCAAATAAATATGTTAAACTTTGTGTCGCCATATAAACTTTTATGATTTAATGGATATTTATTAAATTCTTCAATCTTTTCCACAACTGAATATTTGGCATTACTTTTATATTCTCCCCTGTTTTTATAAATAATGCCACCTAAAAGTAAATCCGCTAATTGTAGCAATTCTGATTCGTGAGACCTGATTAATTGAACTTTTTTTATAAAATCATCATTCTTAAAATAATAATTTTTACTTTTGAAATATTTTATCAACCAATATCTCAAATTTG
>CADAYD010000020.1 GCA_902791985.1 uncultured bacterium | reverse complement strand
CCCGCCGCCGTTGATTGTCAAGGTTGTGCCGTCCATTGTGCCGTAGCCGGTCAAGCCTGCGCCGAGTGCCGGTTCATCTGCGGTCATTGTGTAAGTTCTGGTTGCTGTCGCATCATGAACTGCTGAATAGAGGTTTGCGTTGGTAAAATTCAAATTACCGGTAGATGAGTCATAAGATACGTTATATTTATATCCGCCGGAAGTGTAAGTGTTCAAACCGCTTGCTAACTGTGCTTTGCCTTTCAAGTTAGAGTCAAATACATTGACAGAGCCCGATTTGCCGCCGCCAACCATATTCAGGCTGCTGATTGTAATTGTACCTGAGCCGGTAGGAGTGCCGCTTGCGCTGAAGGTATCTGCTTCGCCGGCAGCAAGAGCGACATCGAGGTTGAAGTTGGTTGCGCTATTGAGTGCCACTGCGCCAAGAACGGTTGCAGATGTTGCGTTGTTAATTGTAGATAAGTGGCCGCCTGCGGTTGTTAAGCCTGCGATTGAATCAAATGTGCCGCTATTAAGAGTTAATGTTCCTGATGTTAAGTTAACAGTATTGCCTGAAATATTAGCATTCGCCGTAACATTACCCTTGATGTATGTTGTACCCACAACAGAATCATAATTACCAATTTTTGAAGACAAGGTACCACCCAAGATATTGACTGTACCGGAGTTTTGAATACCTGTTGCAGCAGTAGTCGTTAACAAACTTGCATCATTGATATTGAGAGTACTTTTTGATTGTATACCAACATTACTCTGATGAACAGTATCATTTATTGTTACATTTGAGGTTCCTGTGTTATATAGTAATATACGCCCTGTACCGGATATTTTACCGGTGTTAGAAGAAGAATTTAAGAAGTAAAATGTAGCATTATTGTTAATTAAACCACTGTTATTCAAATTTACTACATCAAGAGCACCTTGAGCCGTAAGGGTTACACCTTCATTAACCGTCAAACTACCTGCATATAATAAACCATTATTTGTAGTATCCGCAGTAACTATGACACTGCCGCCAATTGCAGTGCTACCAGTTTGAGTAAGATTATGTGCAACCGTACCGCCTTCTAAATAAACTGTTGCGCCTTGACGGTTATAGATATAACCGCTGACATTATCACCATTGGTATACAATTTAGCGCCTGATTTGACATCAATATTACCCGTAACCATCGCATTGTTATCAAATGTACCGTAGTTGGTAACATTGCCGGTGATTGCGGCGTTCGAAGTGAAGTTTGCATATTTGTTCGTGGTTGATGAACCGATACTCAAACCGCCTGTTTGTGAGATAGTTGCGTTAGAAATGACAATTGTCGGCGCCGATGAAGTGCCGCTAACAATGACAGTCGTGCCTGCGCCTGAAATTGCGTTCTTCGCAGCGAGGGTACCGGATTCAAGGTTCAATGTACCTGCGTTAGCCACACCATTTGTAATGTTAAGATTGCCTGCGCCGATATATACGCTGCCTGAGTTGATATTCAACGCTTTTTGAGTAACAGTATTGTTGAAGTCGACCGTACCTGTGTAAGCGGTTTCTTCGCCAACATTACCGATAGTCATTGTACCGGTCGGAGTCGATGCATCGGTGATTGTGCCGGCAAATGTGATGGATTTGCCCGATTTTGCTTTGAGGTTAAAGGTTGCATCATTATAGACATCGTTGAGGCTGCCGCCTGAAACTGAGGTAATTTTCCCTTTTTCATCAAGGGTTGCGGTTATGCCGATCTTGTTGTTGCTAAATGTTACGTTTGCAGCATCAGCAATGAGGTTGATTGTACCGTAGTGGTTGTGTATAGCACCACCATCTGTTTTTGCAGCGTTACCTGTAAAGTTCGAGTCAACAATAGTGACAGATGCATTTGCAGGGGTATTTACACTGTTATAAATAGCTATCGCACCACCATGACCCATAGAAGAGCCGGAAACATAGTTATTTGTAAAGTTCCCTTTGATTAAATCGATTGTTGCTCTTGCTGTTGCACCGTTTACATAGTTGAATATCGCACCGCCATATGCGCCATAAGAAGCAGAATACGCACTGTTTCCGGAGAAGTCACCCTCGATAGAGCCGATAGTAGCCACCGGAGCATATGAAGCAGAGTTTGAAAATGCCTGGTTAAGTATCGCACCACCGTATGTATAGTTCTTACCATAAGCCCAGTTGCCGGTAAAGTTCCCTGTAATAGACGGTATTTCGGCAGCAAGGTTATTATTGTAGTTGAAATTGGCAATAGCACCACCTGCCGTATCATAATATGTTGCGGTAGCAGTTGAATTCGGCGCATAAACATAGTTGCCTTGGAAGTTTGCAACAACATCCCCAAGATATGCATCACCGGAGTTACGTATCGCACCACCTTGAGCGTAGGTTGATGCGCCTGAGCCGAGAGCCTGTGCGTAGTTATCTTGGAACAGGTTGTTGTGGGTGAGAGCGCCGCCCGATGTAGCCTTCCAGTAATCGCTTGCCTGCAATGAAGACTCAGGGTTGACAGTCAAATAGGTCCCGGCTTCAATATTGTCTTGAATAGTTTGCCACTGCGCATCCGTTCTGTTTGTTTGGCTGGATGAAGCATTATAGATTACAACTTTTTTGCCTGCAGCCAGAGCAGCGTCCATTACATCTTTTTGCGCTTTTGTCCAGTATATAATAGTTTCTGTGTTACCTTCAGCATCTTTATGAGTTGCTGTGTATTTTGTAATTGTGACAACTTCTCTTGTGTCATAAACATTTGTCATTGAAGAACTGTAATTGTATATCGCACCACCAAACGCATAAGAGTTTGCAGCAGTAGTAGCATAGTTGCCGATAAAATCACCGTCAATGTCCCCTATCAAAGTTTTTGTTGAATTTCCTATTGCACCACCTAGAGCATAAGATTTCAATGAATCAGCATAGTTTCCGGTGAAGTCACCTGTGATACTTTCGATAGCTGCAGTACTGTAGTTGAATATTGCACCACCGTTAGCATAGGAACTACCTGTAGTTTTAGCATAGTTACCGGTGAAATTCCCTACAATAGAATTTATCTTGGCTCTTGCAGTATTATAAATCGCACCACCACCTGCATAATTTCCTGAGGTTTGTGCATAGTTGCCGATGAAATTACCCACAACGTTTACAGCCGCATTTGTACCTTCATTATAGAACGCACCACCAACTGCATATTGGCTCGTGCCTTTTGAAATAGCACTGTTGCCGATAAAGTCGCCGTTTACCGTAACTTTTGCATCAGTACCGCTATTAAAGATTGCACCACCATAAACATAATGGGTATTAGAAGTTATGTTGTTGTTGATAAAGTTTCCGTCAACATTGACCTGTGCACGGGTACCGCTGTTATAAATCGCACCACCATATACAGGATATTTAACAGAATCAACATGGTTTTCTATGAAATTACCTGTAATCTTGTTGATTTTTGAATCTGTACCTGTATTAAATATTGCACCACCATACGCGTATGAGCTACCCAGCATCGTTTTAGCATAGTTGCCGATGAAGTCGCCGGTAATTTGGTTGATTAACGAACTTGTACCTGATTTATAAATCGCACCGCCATATGCATACGTTGAAGCTTTGTTTGTATAAGCATAGTTACCGATAAAGTCGCCGGTAATAGTGTTGATGGTAGCATTTGTACCAGATAAGGCTAATGCGCCACCGTAAGTATGAGTTCCTGCACTGGTCGATACATAGTTACCGATAAAGTCGCCTGTTATGCTGCCTAACTTGGTGTTATTACCGTTCTGGAACAACGCACCACCATATGAAGTACTCTTAGACGAAGATGCCCAGTTGCCGATGAAATCACCTGTGATGCTCGTTTTCAGACCGTTTGTTGTATTAGCCCAGTATATCGCACCACCGTAAGCCACACCCCCTGAAGACTCAGCATGGTTACCGATGAAGTTAGAATTTATGGAGATGACTTTTGCTGCACCTTCAGATTCCAGTGCGCCACCGTATGCATATCCTGCTGACGAAGATGCCCAGTTGCCGACAAAATCACCGGTCAAAGAGGTCAAGTTAGTGCCAACCAATATTACCGCACCACCTATAGTATTAGCACCGGAACTTTCAACATGGTTGGATATGAAATCACCGACTACGCTGCCTATCGTACCGCCATAAGTGCCTATCGCACCACCATAAGCATAATCCGCAGTAGAAATATAGTTACCGATGAAACTACCGTCAATAGCATTAATTGTACCGTTATTGGAGAATATAGCACCGCCGACACTTCTTGTGTTCAAACTTGCAGCAGTGCTGGCTATAACACCGTTATTAATGAAGTCGGAATTAATACTTGTTATTGTGCCAACATTTTCTATAGCGCCACCGCCCATATGATTCCACGCGTGGGTTGGATTTAAGGTCAGAACGTTATTTACATAAGTATTGCCATTAAATGATACACCGGAAGCGGAATTGTATACAACTCCACCGCCTGTTGCAGGGATTTTTGGCGATGAACTTGTGCCTGCTGCAGATGTCGTGGCAGTCTTAGTATAATCTTGTACTACCGTATACCCATCAGGCATTGTGTAAGTATAGGTGTAATACTTGGTTTGCGGAGTATTGTCAACGACTTGTTCACCGCTAATCGATGTATGCGGCAAATCAACCTGGATTGTGCCTGTTGCAGTATTGGTTGTACCGTTCCAAACAGGAGCAACAACTTCACTGCCTGATTCTGCCCAGTTAATATATGTCGAAGTGCCCAGTTTTGCAGGCTTAATGTTGATATTCTTGAAGGTTCTTGTTGTGCCATCAGTTAACGTATAATTGTAATCCGTTGAAGTACCATCGGTTGAATACCAAGCACTGTAAGGCAAATATGCAGGGTCGTAAGTATAATATGTGCTACCAACCTTGAATACTGCGCCCGTTGCGCTATCTGCGACTCTAAGTGCGTCATAGCCTGTGTTTACAAGGTTACGCAATACGCCGTCCTGACCTTCCGGAGCCTCAAAATAGTAGGTCGTTGCGCCGATTGTAACGGCAATCTTATCGTTGTCAACCGTTGTGCTTGAAAGTTCGATTACGTCGTGTGCACCACTTAAATATGCTCTGCTTGCAGTGTTTGCAGCATCTAATGTTGCATCTCCAACGGTTCTGCGGAAACTCAAAACACCGTTATTCAAAGTCACAGAGTCATAAGAATTTCTTACACCGGTATAAACAACATTTGAACTCAGTTGAAGTGCCGATTTGAGCGCATTGGTTGTTGTCAATGTTAAGTCAAGACTGTTTGCGCTCGAATCAGATACCAAATTGATAGTCTTTAAGGTTATACTTGATGAGCCTGTGACGCTTGATGCGCTGAAAGTGTCGGCTGTAGCAGTACCGAGTGCAACATCGATGTTGAAGTTTGTTGCGCTATTGAGTGCCACTGCGCCAAGAACGGTTGCGCTGGTTGTGTTGTTAATTGTAGATAAGTGACCGCCTGCAGTTGTTAAACCTGCGATTGATGAGAACGTACCGTTATTCAAAGTAAGGGTTCCACTGGTTAAGTTAACCGTGTTGCCACCAATATTCGCATTTGCAATAACATTGCCATTAATATTTGTTGTACCAACGGTTGAGTTGTAATTACCAATGGTTGAACTCAAAGTTCCACTATTGATATTCAATGTGCCGGAGTTTAGAAGTTTAATCAACAGTTAGGTTTTGTGCAAAGCTTGACGAATCATAACCAACTAATATTTGCCCTGTACCGGTGACCGTACCAAGATTACTTGTACCGCCATAAAAACCTATCCAATCATCATTCTGTATAGTGCCATTATTTACAAGTTGACCAACATATATATTTGAATTATTAGTTATTTTAACGGAATCATTTATGGTTAAAGTATTACCGGCTAATAAAAATGCATTAACTGTCGTATCTGCCGTAACAGTAACAGAACCGGCACCAAGCGCCTGATTTACAAGATTTGCCCTAATCGGTTGATTCAATGAACCGCCTTCAAGATATACAAGTCCATGGTCGTTCCCAACCAGTCCGCCAAGGTTGGAAGCATTTGTATACAATGTACCTTTGTTAAGTACTGCTGCATTGAGCATTGCATTATTGTCTAAGGTTACGCCGGATGCGATTTGGACTGCGCTTTGAGTAATCGCACTGTTTGCAGTCTTAGTTCCGCTGCCTTGTAAGTACAATGTGCCGGTCGGGGTTTCAGCGTCATTGATTGAGCCAAGAGTTTGGTTCCCGCCCTGAATCGTCAACGAGCCGCTGTTGGTGATTGTACCGGAGTTAGTTAAAGTACCTGTAACACTGGTTGAACCGCTGTTGGTGAATGTCTTACCGCTATTTAATCAGCACCATAAGTACCACCGGTAAAGGTCGTTGTTGTCGCACCTATGGCATTAGTGCCTTTGACGTTAGCGATATTACCTTTAAAGTAATCTGCACTACCATAAAGACCATAAATAGAACGGTTTTCTATTTCAGCATTGATATCTGCATTAGCATATAAATAACCGTAACTATTAATAACCTTATTTTGGGTAATAGCCTTATTAACAGTTACATTGGACAACGAAGTAGAGGAATCATTAAACGTTTGCAACGTACCTGTACCGGTGATTGAACCAAGGCTTGTATTGCCAAGAACATACATTGTGCCGTCGTTTGCAATCGTACCACTGTTAGTTAAAGTCGAAGATACCGTGATAGTCTTACTTACACTGTTGGTTAAAGTCTTACCACTTGCAAGGTCAACTGTACCTTGAGTAATCGTACCGTTGTTAGTGAAGTTATTATCAAGGTCAAGTGTGCCCGTTCCGCTGATTGTACCTGCGTTTGCGGTTGAGCCGGTTATCTTTAATGTGCCTGAATTTGCGATTGTACCGGAGTTGGTCAAAATCGAACTTACAGTGATAGTCTTGCCGGAACTATTTGTAAGAGTTTTTGAATTTGTATTTAAAATACCTTGAGTAATTGTGCCGCTATTGGTTGTATCAGCATTGAGAATAGTTGTTCCGGCGCCGCTGATTGTATAAGCGCCATAAGTTCCACCCTCTAAGTACAATGTGCCGGTATTTGTAACATTACCTTTAAGATTTGCAGCAGTTGAATATACGGTACCGGCATTGGTGATTGCTGCTGTCAATGCTGCATTGTTATCTAGTGTTACGCCACTTGCGATTTGGACAGCACTTTGAGTAATCGCAGAATTTGCGGTCTTGGTTCCGCTACCCTGTAAGTACAACGTACCGGTCGCGGTTGATGCGTCGTTAATCGCGCCGAGAGTTTGGTTTGCACCTTTGACATACAACGAGCCTGCGTTTGTAATTGTTCCGGCATTAGTTAATGTCGTGTTGACTGTAATAGACTTACTTGCACTGTTGGTAAGGGTATTGCCGCTTGCAAGGTCAACTATTGCTTGGGTAATTGTACCATCGTTGGTGAAGTTGTTATCAAGGTCAAGTATACCCGTTCCGCTGATTGTGCCTGCATTTGCAGTTGAGCCTGTTATCTTTAAGGTGCCTGCGTTAGAGATTGTGCCGGAATTTTTGAGGGCTTTAGAGACAGTAATAGTATAGTTAGTCTTGCTTGCACTATTGGTTAAGGTCTTGCCGCTTGCAAGGTCAATTGTACTTTGAGTAATTGTACCGTTATTTGTGAAGTTGTTGTCGAGATCAAGTGTACCCGTTCCGCTGATTGTACCTGCGTTTGCAGTTGCGCCGGTTATCTTCAAGGTGCCTGCGTTAGAAATTGTACCTGCATTAGTAAGTGTTGAAGATATAGTGATAGTCTTACTTGCACTGTTGGTTAAGGTCTTGCCGCTTGCAAGGTCAACTGTGCCTTGAGTAATTGTACCGTTGTTGGTGAAGTTGTTGTCAAGGTCAAGTGTGCCCGTTCCGTCGATTGTGCCTGCGTTTGCAGTTGCTCCGGTTATCTTCAAGGTGCCTGCGTTTGCGATTGTTCCTGCGTTTGTAAGAGTTGAAGATACCGTAATTGTCTTACTTGCACTATTGGTTAAGGTCTTACCGCTTGCAAGGTCAACTGTACCTTGAGTGATTGTACCATTGTTGGTGAAGTTGTTGTCAAGGTCAAGTGTGCCCGTTTCGCTGATTGTACCTGCATTTGCAGTTGCTCCGGTTATCTTCAAGGTGCCTGTATTTGCGATTGATTGCCGCTTGTTGTAAATGTCTTACCGCTTGCAACAGTAAATGTGCCTTGAGAAATATCTTTTGCGGTCGAGAAGCTATCTTTAACGTTAGTTGTACCGGCGCCGGTGATTGCGCTTGTTAATGCACTTGTACCACTCAAGTTCAAAGTTCCTGCGTTAGAAATTGCATTGGTTATCTTGAGGTTGCCGGCTGCAACATTGACTGTGCCCGAGTTAATATTCAATGCATTTTGGGTAACGGTGTTATTAAAATCAACCGTACCTGTGTAAGCTGTCTCAGTACCTGTGTTACCAATTGTCATTGTGCCTGCATGGGTAGCAGCATCAGTGATTGGGGAATCGATGGTGATAGTATGGCCGTCTTTTGCTTTGAGGTTAAATTTTGCAGACGAATAGATATCAGCCGCGGTTCCGCCGGTGACAGATGTGATGTTGCCAGAACCGTCGCGATTAATGGTCGGGTTGAGTTTGTTGCCTGTGATGTCGACATTCGCACTATCAGCAGTGATGTTGAGGATTGCATCAGTACCATTCTGATCTAAAAAGTTTTTAATCAATGCACCGGTAGCCGTACCTGTTGATAAGATATAGTTGTTTGTTATAGAAGAATCTGTAATATTAAATATTGCGGTAGCACCATAAGCACTTGTATTAGAAATCACACCGCCATCTATCGTAGTACCGGAAACAACATTGCCTGTTATTGAAGAACCTGAAATACTTGCTGTTTCTGTACCACCCATTCCAATAGCATTATGAATTAGCCCTCCCAAAACAGTGCCATTTGAAGTCAATGAGTTATTATTAATAGTCATATTTTCAAGGCTTAGAGTCCCTGTGCCATAGCTGGAAGATCCTGTATGACGTATTAACCCGCCTTGAATTTGAGTTCCCGCAGTAATTGTATTTCCGGTTATATTATTTGTAAGACTTATATTTGAAACACCATCATAATAGATAATCCCACCAGAAAGATAGGTATTTGCAGATACAGTATTCCCTGAAATTATACCCAAAGTGCCGTTTGTAGCAGAACCCTGATAAATATAATATCTTATCAGACCACCAGTGATTTGACCTCCCGAGGATACAGAGTTGTTTGTGATATCACCAATATTACCTAAAGTGCCGCTTCCTCCGGAGACTCTGTTATTGTTGATTAATCCGCCTGAGATAGTTCCGGTTGCAGTAATTTCATTATCTGAAATAGAGTCAATCGTAGCGACATGTGCCGGAGAACCTTGACCAGAGGAATTATGAATTAATCCTCCGGTAACAGTACCGCCGGTAGTTACAGTATTCCCTCTAATATCACCTATATTACCAATATTTGCCACGCCTTGGACTTGAGTGTTATCATTGTATATCAATCCGCCTTGAATATTCCCACTTGCGGCAATCTGATTGTTTGTCACAGAAGATATGGTACCGATGGTTGCAGTTCTTGTAGATCCGCTACCGTTATAACCTGTTGTGTTATACACTAGACCGCCGTTGAGAGTGCCGGAGGAAGTTATGATATTTCCGCGCAGGTCACCGATATCACTTATTGCCGCCGTTTTGCCGGCAGTATCTTCATAGTTATACATTAGACCACCGGTGATTGAGCTGCCGGAGATTTCGTTGTATGCAAGAGCAGCACCGCACAAATCAATCGTAGCAGTGTTATAAATAACCCCGCCTGTTATACCATCGCTTGTTTTGACAACGTTGTCTGAGATAGTCCCTCCAGATCCAAAATACATTCCGCCGGTATTGTATATCACCCCGCCTTCGATAGCATTACCATTAATATTTTCAATATAATTGTTTGCAATACCTCTGAGGTCCTCCATGGAGCCATTATTTTGAATCACTCCGCCATAGATAGCACCCGTAGATAAAACCGTATTTGAATTGATACTGGTAATAACGCCCATTTCATTATCGTTATAAATCACTCCGCCTCGAAGTTCTTCATTACTTAATACGGTATTGCCACTGATTGACCCGATATTATAAAAATTATCTGAACGGTTATTGATAATACCACCTGTAATAGCATCATTATTTGATATGACTGAGTTATTATCAATGGAACCAATACCACCCCATTCTATATGCCCATTACTATAGATAATCCCGCCCTCGATTGTACCGTGGGTGTTAGTTACTGTATTTCCGGAAATCTTGCCAATATTACCAATCGCTACTAAGGATTCCGAATCCAGATTTAGCAACCCGCCTTGAATTAAGGTTTCGTTTTCCGGGGAAGTTGAAACCGTATTTTCTGATATCGAGTTGATATTACCGATTCGTGCTTCCGAATCATCAGCATATGCATAAGAACTCAGTAACCCGCCTCCGACTAAGCCGGCAGCACTAACTTCATTACCTTTGATTAGTGAAATATCTCCAATAGTTACGGTTGTATTCTCTCCCTCTGTAGAGTTCTGAATTAAGCCTCCGTAGACATGAGATCCGGCAATAATGGTATTATTGATGATGCCGTTTGCAATGTTGCCGATAGTCATAGTACCGGATTGAACATCAGAATAATGGTTTATTAGACCTCCTTCAATATAATTTGAAGAAACGATAGTATTATTATCTATCTGATTGATGTTACCTATATAAGCACCGGAAGTACCATAATGTTGGTCATCATCGGCATAGTTAGAAATTAATCCTCCATTAATGTAAAGGGAATTAATAGTATTACGACTAATATTACCAATAGTTCCGATTCTTGAAGTGTTGGAATACCCATCGTTATATATTAACCCGCCATGGAGATTTGATCCGGCAGTAATCGTATTATCGGTAATACTTCCGATATTACCAATAGTTGCAACTGCATGAGCAGCATCCGAATCTGTATGATTATATACCAGACCGCCTGAAATTGTGTTTGATGCGGTAATTGTATTATTAGAAATCGCATTGAGGTTTCCGATTATCGCCTCTGAATCCAAACCATATGGTTCACTATAAGCACCATCGCTGTAGTTATATATCAATCCGCCTTCAATATCGCCTGATGAAGCAGTAACTGTGTTTGCCACCAGCGACGCATCTTGAGTGTTGATTGTTACGGTTGTACCAACACCATCACTTGCAATAAAATTCTTTATCAACCCGCCGGAGATATTACCAGTCGCATTTGATACTGTGTTATTTATCACTTTGCCTGCGATAGTGAGAGTAGCCTCAGATTTTTCATCATAAGCAAGGTTATAAATCAATCCGCCTTGAATAACACCACTTGTTGTTCCTGTACGTTTTATGGTATTGTTTTTGATATTCGAAATTGTACCGAAGGTAACATCAACACCCCCAAAAGCTTCATTATAGACTAAACCGCCGTTTATAGTACCCGTATTTGCGGTGACAGTGTTATTATCAAGACTGCCTATATCTCCGACAACAGAATCACCAGACTCATCGGTTTCGTTGTATATCAAGCCGCCCCAGATAGAAGCTGATGAAGTAGCGTTGATTGTATTGTTATCTATACCCGAAATATCTCCGATAGTAGAATACTGATTATAAATTAGACCACCTGAAATACTACCCGTATCGGTATTTGTAACCGTATTACCGGAAATTTCACCGGTAATATCCCCGATAGAAGCGGAATCCATACTGGAAATTAATCCTCCGGTTACATAATTAGATGCTGTAGCAGTATTTCCTATGATATTTCCGGTAATATCTCCTACAGTACCGGCATCATTATCAATTAATCCTCCACGAATAGTATATCCCGAAACAGTATTTACCATCATATCACCGGAGATTTGAGCGATATTACCGCTGTCATTATGGATAAGTCCGCCATATACATTGTACATCGAGTCAATTTTGTTAGCGGTAAAGTCCCCGCGAATATCCGTTTTGGCTCCGCCACCAACATACATCAAACCAAAAAGACGTGAGTAAGCATTTGAATTACTGATGCCCGAACCGGTGACAGTATTTGCAGAAACATCACCTGAGAAAACCCCGAGAGTACCTGATTTTAAAGCGAGTAACGCACCGTAAAGAAGGTTATAAGCAAATCCCGACGTTGCTGTTGCAAGGTTTTTAATTGTATTGTTTCTGAAATTGAAACTAAATGAGTCATGAACCTGATCCGACGCACTGGATTGTTCATCTATAGAAACCAACCCGCCGTATGTTTTACCGGTTTTGGAGCCTGACGATGTACTCGAAACCGTACTCTGATAACTGCTGTCACGAATAGTATTTTCGCCGATATTACTCAAAACCAAAGAACTTCCGGTTCCGGTAGGTGCGAATTTAAACACAGCCCCACCTGCAAAAGTATAAGCACTTGCAGGATTTGTAGTGCTTTCGGTTTTAGCAAAATCAACCCAATTTGTATCTACGAGCCTTAAAACATTGCTGCCGTCAACAGTAATACCACTGTGTCCGTTACCGTAAATAGCATTACCATTACCATTTATGGTCATTGTCGCGCCTGTTCCGCCCATCGTACCCAAATCAGCCGTAACATTTTCGCCCGAAACTCCGATACCGTAAATGCGCGAACCTGCAGTAGATGCAAGAGTATTAGCAAGAGTGTATGTACCAATTGAGAATCTCAAAGTACCGTATGTGCTGGCGTTTGCATACTCTACAGCATAAGATTTCGTGCTGCTGTTTACTCTAAAATCCGTCGAAGCAAGCTCAATTGCGCCTTTCAATGTCGAATCTGCAATATTTATTAGACCAACCTTACCAACCTTATCAACCTTACCCGAACTGTCTCCTAATACATTGATGTCTCCTAATACATTGATATTATTGATAACAATCTTGTGTCCGTTGGCATTGAACGTCGTAGCATCGAAAAAGTCTGCCGTACCACTTGTCAGGTCGACATCAAGAGCAAGTCCCATATTGTCGTTCAAAGTCAAAGTCTTGAAAGTTGTATTGGCAATAATACCGTCTGTTGTATCAAGAGTAGATGGGAGAGTGGATGATGTTCCGGAGTCATTAACATTGACTGTATAAACATTGTTAATCAAATCGCCCGACCCGAGAATCAAACGGCCGTTATTCAAATTCAATACGTCTTGAGTAACATTCCCGTTAAGATACACATCACCGCGGTAACCTCCGCTATAAGTCCCCATTTGTGATGCCTGCCCAATATTCAGTGTTCCGGAGCCGGTAATTGGGCTATCTATGGTAATCGAGCGGTTGCCGTAAGCCATTAGGGACATTGTGCTGCCGTTATAAATCGCTGCTTCGGTTTTTGTTCCGTTATTGTTAATCGTATTATCTTTAAATTCAACATCCCTGTTTACCGCATAGACATTGGCAGTGGCATTGTTATATATAAGTCCTGCATCAACCGTTCCTGCACCTGCAGTCCACACTCCGCCGTTCCAACTTCCTGTCGTGATTGTGTTGTTGACAATCGATGTATCTGTCAGGTTAACCGTTGCATTAGCGCTGAGTGTACGGCTATTATCAATTATCCCGCTGAAATAATAGGTATTGATATTGTTGAATTTAATATCCGAATTTTTGATGTTCAATGTTGACGCAGCGCTAGTTGCCAAATTCCTGATAAGCGAAGTATGGTCACCCTTGCCTTCATTTCCGTCAGTAACGGTATTATACGAAATATCTCCGGACAAATTTATTGTCGCATTCCCACCCAAGCCTGAGTTTTGAATAAGAGAACCGCTATTCCAATTATTCGAAGTATTTGTTATCGTATTATTCTTGATTTCGCCTATGTTTATGTAAGTGTTCGAACTTTCGGTTGCTTTGTTATATACAAGACCGCCTGACAAAGTACCATTCGCACTGACCGTATTATTCTTGATTTTTCCGATATTTTCGATATGAAAATCTTGACCTGAGGATTCAGCATCAACATTTACAAGTCCGCCGGTCACGTTGGCTGCAGATTCGACCGTATTATTAGATATTTCGCTGATTTTTCCTATAGAAAGAGTTGCGTCTTCTCCGTCGCCGCCTTGGTTAATAAGACCACCGAAAATTGAATCACCGGAAACCGTATTGTTTTTAATCCCTTGAGTGATATTTCCGATGGATACATTTGCTAAAACCCCATTCCCATCCTCAGTACTGTTAGCAATTAATCCGCCCCAAATCTCATCTCCTGCGCTAATTGTGTTATTCGAAATACTTGACAGATTTCCGACAGAAATTTGAGATTCATTTCCGCCTTGATTGTAGATTAATCCGCCATAAATATTGTTTCCTCCTACAGTTACACTGTTATTATTCAGCGAAACATCATGAGTATTGATAGTGATAGATGTATTATCCCCGTCACCATCTATAACGTTTTGGAATAATCCGCCCCAGATAGTACCCTGTGTATTACTAATCGTATTATTCTTGACATCTCCTTGGATAGCCATCTGAATCTGTGCATCTGTAGAATACGCATAATTGTATACAAGACCGCCGCCAATACTATTACCAGCACCATCATTAACCGTAACCGTATTATTCTTCATCCCGTATATTGTGCCGATGTGGATAGTAGAATCTTGGTCTGTCGCTTCATTATCAAACAATCCGCCATTAATATAACGGGAAGAAGTTATAAGGTTATTATTAATCCCTCCGTAAATATTACCTATAGAAATTGTTTGATCATTCTCAATGTAGTTAACAACTAGACCTCCACCAACACCTCTCCCGGAAATACTGTTATTCTCTATTCCGTTGATATTCCCAACATCTGCGGCTTGGTATATATTTAATAATCCTCCTAAAACATTACCATCACCAGCCGTAATAAAATTATTCCTTATCCCGTTGATATTCCCGACATAAGCTTCTCCTTGGATCTCAAATAATCCGCCATAAACAGATTTAGCAGCCGTGATAATATTATTCTTGACTCCTTCTGTGATATTGCCAAGACGAGATGGACTGTCAGTACCATAATAAATTCCGCCACCGATATTGCCTGCTGAAGTTATGCTGTTGCCTGAGATTTCACCGTTGATATTCCCGATTGTACTGTCATTAAAAATAATCCCGCCTCGGGTATATGTATTTGCATTACTCCCGTTTACAGCATCCGTAACACTATTCCCTTTGATATCCCCATTTATAGCGCTTACGGTACCATAATTGAGAAGAATTCCTCCATAGATATAGTTATTAGCATTTCCTGCTGTTGAATTCGCTTTAACATAAACACTGTTTGCTATAATATCTCCGACATTCCCCAGCGTGCCGTTGTTATAGATAATCCCGCCGTTATTGTAGACACTCTTACTGCCCGTCGTAGTCAATGAGAGGTTGGAGTAGTACCCGTTATTGGTAATCGATGTGTTGTTGAGGTATACTTCACCGGCATCATTATACATCGCACTCCCTGCATAAATATCAACATTGCCGCTTGGATTCTGTGTCTCTTCAACACGCCTAAATCCGGTCAAATTACCGTTATTTATTGTAAAATCACTGCCATAAACCTGAATTCCTCTGTGTAAATTCCCTATAATCGAATATCCGTTAGCATTAACAACCTTATTGGAAAGAGTATCGTCTCCGTCGACCAGCATCTGTTCTTCGCCAACCATGTCGTAAGAGCCTTCTTCTGAACGCTGATACAAGAACCCGGCTAAGTTTTCTCTGCCCGTATCGACTTTTTCAAAAGAAATATCGCCAGTTGACGCATCATAGCTGGCCTTGTACCCATCCCATTCGTAGTCGGAGTTGATTCTCACATTCTTGGATAAGTCGATATAGGGCGCTAATGTGGAATTGGCAATCTCATAAGAATTGCCATCAGCCTCATCCGTAACATTGATATAATCGATAAGAATTTTGTGCCCATTATCGGTAATAGAAGTTGCATTTAATACATCATAATCACCATCAACAACATCAATCCCGACTTTGAGGTCACTGTTAAGCGTGAGAGCCTCAAAATTATAAGAATCATCGTATGAGTCTGCTAAATTGACAAACCCGCCATTAGCGTCATTGGTAAACGTGCTGTCTGTTCCCAAATACAATCCGGCCTGATAAATCGTTCCGTCACTCTGCTGAAGTCCGTCAAACCTGATATTTGCGCCGTTTTTGATGCTCAGTGCTAAACTGCCCGAAATCCCGGTAAATACATAATTTCCGCCGTACACATCGGTTCCGTCGTTGATGATTATGTTAGGCTTGTAACTGTTGCTGCCTGAACCGGTAACAGTACCCCCGAACACCATCGACTTGCCGCGCCCTGCATTGAGGTAAAGATTTGTTCCACTTGAAGATGTTGTAGAATATATATCGTTATAAGCAGAACCATACTTGTTACCATAAAAATACATATCTTGAGTATCGGCGTTGAAATGTCCATCAAATGAATCCGACGAGGTGTCATTACTAACATAAACAGCACCTCCACCTTGAGAAGCTGTATTAAAGAAGAAATTACCTGTTACATCTCCAATAGTTGCTGAGCCTCCGCTCCAAACAGCAATTCCTCCACCTTTTTTGCCGCTATTTCCGACAAAATCGCCTGTAATTGAATCAATTGTATTATCATGGTTAATCGCAATCCCGACACCGGTATTATTTACAAAATCACCTTTAATAGAACCTACATTTGCGCTCTCTTTAATACGAATTATAACAGAATCACCTGAGTTATCTATATTTCCGACAAAATCACCTTCGATTAATCCAATAGAAGTAGTTTTACCGGCAAAAACAGTACTGTCTGATGAATGATTCCAGACAAAATCACCTTTAATTGAATTTATTATAGCACCATTATTTGTATCTCCAGCCGTGATAGCAGAAGAGAAACTTTCACTAACATTCCCGACAAAATCACCTACAATTGACCCGATTGTACCTGAAACATTATAAATTCCAGCACTTTTATTCCCTCTATTCCCAACAATATCACCATGGATAAATTCTATAGTATCACTATTTTTTATTATCCCGTCAAGCGTAGTAGTATTTCTGACAAAATCACCAACTATAGAGCCCATTGTAGCATTATTATCTATCGCTGTAGCATAAGTAGCGGTATTCTCAACAAAATCACCCATTACAGACGAAATAGTTGAACTAGATAAGTTATTTATCCCTGCAGCATAAACCGAATTGTTCTTGACAAAATCACCTATAACGGATGAAATAACGGCGGCACGGCCTGCGCTATAGATAGCACCTCCTGCAGCACTACTACCGGAACTGACTGTTGCGCTGTTTCTTACAAAATCCCCAACAATCGAACTGATTGAACCGGTATTATAGATAGCTCCTCCCAAAGCTGATGATGAACCACTCGCACTATTCCCGACAAAATCACCCGTGATAGAGTCAACCCTGCCTTCGTTGTATACTGCACCTCCTTGAGATGTATTACCGGTATTTTTTGCATAGTTGTTGACAAAATCCCCAATGATTTGATTGAAGATAGCAATAGTTGTTCCATTATATATAGCACTGCCTCTTGTATAATTATTTGTGTAAAATGCAGAGTTTCCGATAAAATCACCCTGTATAAATGCAATATTTTTAGTATTATGGATACCAGCACCTCCGAAACCTGATGCACTATTCCCAACAACATCCCCGAAAATGGAAGAAATTGTTCCGTAGTTATAAATCCCTCCTCCATAATCAGATCCTACATTCTCGATAAAATTACCTACAACAGATGAAATAGTAGCATTATTAGAATCAATGCTAATCCCTGCTCCCGAATTAGCAGTATTACCGATAAAATCGCCTACAATAGACGATACAGTAGCATTATAGAGGTAAATACCTCCTCCGCTGAAATTGGCATTATTCTCGATAAAATCACCCTCGATTGAATAAATTGTTCCGCCACCGGAATAAATACCTCCGCCAAAGGGTGAACCTGCAAGCACTTTATTCCCGATAAAATCACCGGCAATTGAAGATATTGTCCCGCTGGCAAAAATACCTCCACCTGTGATAGAAGTATTGCCAATAAAATTCCCTGTGATTGACTTTATTGAAGAATTACTATCGGTTTTAATTCCACCTCCAATATCAGTCGTACTATTCCCGATAAAATCACCCGTGATAGTATCAATTGTACCGCCACTCCCAAGATAAATAGCAGCACCCGCGTAAGCAGAACTATTCGCTACAAAAGAAGCATCAATGTACTTTATTGTACCGGAACTGTAAATAGCACCTCCGCCATTACTTGGTCCAGTCGCTGTTTGGCTATTCCCGATAAAATAACCTGCTATCTTACCAATAGTACCTGTATTGTAGATAGCTCCGCCTTTCTGAGTTGCAGAATTTTTGATAAAATCAGCCGTAATATTGTATCCGCCGGTACCTGTGTTGTAGATAGCACTACCATTTGTCTGCCCTGACCGGTTATAGAAGTATTTAGCAATAATATCGCTGCCGATACTGGTTACTCTTGATGAGCTAGTATATCCTGCCGGAGTGGTATAGTTGTAGATGTAGTACATTGGAGTTTGTTCGCCGCCAACATAGTCATAGAAACGGACTGCACCCGATGCGCGGGTCAATGTACCCGTATAGTTGATGGTCGATGCCAACGGGAACGTGGTCGTATCTGACCAAGTGTAGGAGCTCGTACCTGACTTGTCACTCTTTGTCCATTTTAAGCTGCCTTTGCTCGTCGGCGCCGCAAACCCGGTCGGAGTACCTGCAATTCCCTTCCATACATTTAGGGAAAGTTGGGACGGAGTAAATTCAGCATAGCCGCTTTCAACCGGCACTGCTCTAAACAGAGGTACCAGCAGTTGCTGTCTTGTCGCACCTGAATCAGCAACAACCTTGTCCTGTCTGACAAACTTCGCACTTGCGTTGATAAAATCAATAATCTGCTCATCAACACGTGCGTTGCCGTCATCAACAAGTACGCCATCATTTACGCTCTGCGCAATCCCTGCAGCATCAGGCGACAAATTGATAGTAAGGTTTTTTGTAATCTTAATGTCGCTATTTGCAATGATTGAAACGCTATCAGCAGATATGTCACTGGAAGAAATAGTGAGGCTATCCCCTCCACCCAAAACAAGAGCGTGCTTGGAAACCGAACTCATTTCGGATTCCGGCACAATACTGCTTTTTAACGCATCAAAAGACTTGGTACTGACACTCAAAGTATTTGAGCCGCTCGAAAGATTGCGGATAGATGCAGAAGCATCCGCACTGGTAGGCACTGAGCCCCTGCCATAGCCGCGTTTGAGCATAAACAACGTGTAACGACGCTTTGTTTGCTGGTTCATTACAGGAGTTTGCTTAGCTTTTTCTTCTTCGGCATCAAGATCACTTAATCCCCTGATATTAACGGCAGAACCCGCCGTAGCCAAATCGTTATCGGCGCCGAAAGCCGAAGTTCCGACAGCCAATGCCAGCACAGCCGCAAACTTCATTGCACGCTGAACCATTGCAGACTGCTTTGTTGAAGAAAAACCTTTCTGAACACTTGAGGACGAATCAACGGAAGTAGTGCTCTCTCTTCCTGTTGAGTCAAGTGTATTTTTCATCGTATTTTTTTCTTCATTTTGGGATAAATGCTCATCGGAAATAACATCCTGTCTGCTAAGGATGCCCTGAGAAATATCAATATTCTTGTTATTTCCGACTTCTTTACTCATAATTATTAGCTAATATTTTTTGTAAAAATTTATTTAATACTTCCGCATGTAAAAACTTATACGAAGCGGTTCTTCGTACACTTGTCCTCAATAACATTATAGACTATTTTCATGCACTTCTCAATACTATTAATCGGCATTTTTTGGCAGAAATTTAATAGCGACTGTAAAGCCTTATGCAGAGGGGCTTTTCGACTTAATAATACTATATAATTAATTAAACATTTATAAATGAATTGTAACAATTTCTTAACATGGCTAAAGACCTGTAATGACAAGGGTTTGCGACCCACATTTTCGACTAAAGATTTAACAAAACTTAACATGAATTTTTGAGATAAAATTTTGAGAAAATTTTAGAGGGATTTTGATCAACTGACACATACAAACTTAGGGCATTAACACCTTTGTTCAACTATTCCTTAACTCCGCCTTGCATAATATCATTGATAAGATATTTTTTACCAAGCAAAAATACCCCAATAACAGGCAAAGTACAAATAACAGAGCACGCAAGTAAATCTCCCCACAAAGTGATTTCTCTAAAACTACCTTTAAAAATTGCAAGCCCAACAGGCAAAGTCCGCATACTTTCGGTATTTGTAACAATTAACGGCCACATAAAACTATTCCAGCTTGAAACGAATGTGAATATCGCCAGAGTTGAAATGACAGGCACAGAAAGCGGTAGAATAACCTTAACAAACATTTGAAAAATATTACAACCGTCAATTCGTGCGGATTCTTCCAAATCTTTTGGCAAACCCAAGAAATATTGTCGCATCATAAAAATCCCAAACCCTCCAAAAAGTCCGGGAATAATAAGCGCCTGATAAGTATTTATCCATCCTAGCTGACGCATTAAAAAAAACAACGGGATAATATTCACCTGAGGAGGAGCCAGCATTGTTATCAGGACAATCAAAAACAATCCGTCACGAAATTTAAAATGCAATCTTGCAAATGCGTACCCCGCAAATGCACTTATAACAACCTGTCCCAAAGTTGTAACTACAGCAACAAACAAACTGTTTGCAAAATATTGCCATAACGGAATTTTTTCAAATACACTTTTGTAATTATCAACAGTTAATGGAGAATAAAAGAGTTTTCCTCCCTGATTAAAAATTTCACCGTTTGGAACAAACGATAAATTCAACATAGCAAAAAACGGATATAACATGCTAATTGCAATGAATATCAGAACAAAATAACCCAGTAATTTTCGCCATTTCTTCATAAATAATTACTTACATAACACCATGATTCAACAAATCATGAATATGGATTACTCCGACAGGATAACCGTTTTCAACAACAAAAAGATTTGTAATCTTTTTATCATGCATAATCTTCATTGCTTCTGAAGCCATAATATCTTTAGAAACTGTTTTCGGATTTTTAGTCATAAGCTCATTAGCGTGTTTTTCAAGAATTTGCGGAGATAACCATCTTCTAAGGTCACCATCCGTAAGCATTCCGGTCAGTAATCCTTGTGTATTAACAAACCCAACACATCCTAAGCGTTTTGATGTCATTTCAAGTAAAACAGCCTGCATATCAGCATTTTCGTCTAATAACGGCATTTCCTCACCTACATGCATTAAATCGGAAACCCTTTGCAGGATTGACCCGAGTTTTCCGCCCGGATGTCTGTCATTGAAATCAGTTTTTGTAAATCCTTTTCTTTCAATCATACAAGTTGTTAAAATATCACCCAAAACTAAGGTTGCGGTTGTTGAACTTGTAGGAGCAAGACCAAGAGGGCAAGCCTCTCCGTTATTAGGCAATTTCAACACTATATCACCGGCTTTTCCAAGCGAACTTTCAGGATTTTTTGTGATTGCAATAAGCGGAATCCCAAACCTTTTACAGTAATTCAAAATATCCACAAGCTCTTTTGATTCTCCGCTGTTTGATATTGCAATAACAACATCTTCGTCTGTTATCATCCCCAAATCCCCGTGACTCGCTTCTGCCGGATGAACAAAAAATGATGGAGTTCCGGTTGAAGCTAAAGATGCTGCGATTTTTTTCCCTATGTGACCTGATTTACCCATACCGGTAATAATTATTCTTCCTTTAGCATTCTGCATAAGATTAAGCGCTTTGGTTAAAGTTGAGTCAAGGCTGTCACGCAGTTTCTCTATAGTATCTATTTCCATATTTACGGTACGAACCGCACTATTTATATCCACAATACTTTGTGCTGAAACATCTTTATCCATAATCACAGTCATTATAACTCCTTAAAATACTATATCCCTTTAATAATGTGAATAATAGCATAAATATACTGAGAAAAACAAAAAATTAATAAATTTTTAAACAAGATTCTTATAATGCTCGTTATAAAAATCTTCAAATCTGTCCTGCAAAATTGCTTCGCGGCAAAGATGAACAAAATTCAGCAAAAACCTTATATTGTGAATGGATAAAAGTGTTGAAGCCGTAGCTTCCTGACATTTCCACAAATGTCTTATGTATGCTCTTGAATGATTTTTGCAGGCATAACAATCACAACCCTCAACAAGCGGCAAACTGTCATCCGCATATTTTTTATTTTTGATATTAGATTTCCCGTTCCAAGTGAAAAACGAACCGTGACGAGCATTTCTTGTCGGCAAAACACAGTCAAACATATCAATTCCGGCTTTTATACCGTCTAATAAATCTTCAGGCGTACCCACACCCATTAAATATCTTGGCTTATTTTGCGGCAATAAAGGTGCTGTAAATTCCGTAAAATGCTTTTGAACCTCTTTCGGCTCTCCGACACTGACTCCGCCTATAGCGTACCCTACAGCATCAAAGGTTGAAATAACTTTTGCACTTTCTGTTCTCAAATCTTCAAAAAACGCACCCTGAACTATCGGGAAAAGCGCTTGTTTGGGATTAGTTTTAGCCTTGAAACAGCGTTCAAGCCATCTGTGCGTACGTTCCATTGCAGATTTTGCAAAATCATAATCGCAGGGATACGGTGCACACTGGTCAAATGCCATTATAATATCTGCTCCGATATTTTGCTGAATTTCCATTGAAATTTCAGGCGAAATATAATGCCTTTCTCCGTTTTTAGGGTCTTGAAACTCAACTCCGTCCTCTGTTATTTTATTCAAATGCCCCAGAGAAAAAACTTGAAATCCCCCTGAATCAGTCAAAACAGGTTTATCCCAATTCATCCAACCATGTATTCCGCCAAAATTACGAATCCTTTTATCCCCCGCTCTTAAATACAGATGATAAGAATTTCCCAAAATAATTTGCGCACCCGTTGCTTCAATTTGGTCGCCTGTTAAAGATTTTACGGCAGAATTTGTACCGACAGGCATAAATATCGGTGTTTCAATTTTGCCGTGCGGAGTGGTCAAAATTCCCGCTCTTGCACCGGTTTTTGAGTCAACATGTTGTAATTCGTAATTAAAATAATCTTTTTCGTTCATCTACTCTCCTGTCTGCCCCCTTAATAAAGGGGGAAGTGGCACGAAGTGCCGTAGGGGGTTGTTTATAAAATTATAATTTATAAAAGAAATAATTTATTCTATCTCTTTCAGCATACTCTCAATATTTTTACCGACTGCATCGGATAATTTGAGTGCATTTATCAAAGACAAATTGTGCTTTCCATTCTCAATATTGCTGATGTATGCCTTGCTCATTCCTGTTTTATCAACAATATTATCCTGTGACAACTTTAATTTAGTTCTATACATTTTAAGATTAAAACCAAATGTTTCAAGTATTTTTTGTTCGTCCATAGTTTAATTTTATATACTTGACTTTATAATTACAATATGATATATAATAATTTGTTATCATATAATATAATTTAGTATAATATATAATAATCGTGTTATTGCGAGGAGGCAAAAGATTGCCGACGAAGCAATCCCGCATCTTATTGTAATTTCCAAAAATGGCGGGATTGCCATGCCCTGTCGGGCTCGCAATGACATGAAGAATTAATTGTCGGCGTAGCAACACAGACCTACAAATTATTAAAGGAAAAATCATGAAAAATTATGCACAAAATCTTGCAAATAATATCAAAAAATTGAGAAAAATAAATAATCTGACCATCAAGGAATTATCACAAAAAACAGGAATAAACGCATGCTTTTTAATTAAAATTGAGCAGGCTAAAGCAAAGAGAATATTCATTTCTCACATAGATGCTTTTTGCAAATGTTTCAATGTCGAAATAAATGAGTTATTTGAATAATTACACCATCATATCAGGATCAATGTCGTCAGGGTTTACAACCTGAACCCCGAAACGTGTTCTGAACAAATATTGAACCGTTTCCGATTGAATTTCAAACATCATCTTGTTAAACAGGTCAAAACATTCTTTTTTGTACTCAATAAGCGGATCTTTTTGACCGTAAGCACGAAGTCCGATACTATCTTGCAACATCCTTACATTTGTCAAATGGTCTATCCATTTAGCGTCAACAACTTTCAATAGCACATCTTTTTCAAGCTGCCTTACAACATTATCGTCACTGAACGGTTCTTGCATAGGAGTATCGGAATTATAATCCGCAATAATTTTATTATAAAATTCAATAATCTCTACTTCATGGTCTTTGTATGCCTGAAGTACAAAATCCTTAATTTTTTCATACATTGGCGCATAACGCATGTTTTGAATGTCTTTAACTTCAATAACACCTGTCAAAGGCGGAACTATTGAATGAAGTTCTTTTATCATTTTATCAAGTTCATCATAACTGTATTCTTCGACTTTCATTTCAGGAGAAATGTAACTGCTTAATATTCTGTCGACTTCTTGTTCTATCATGTAGATTATATCAGCATACAAACCTTTTCCGGCAAGAACTCTTTTACGTTGATGATAGAATTTTTCACGCTGGATATTTATAACATCGTCATAATCCAAAACTTGTTTTCTGATATCAAAATGGAAGGTTTCAACACGTTTTTGGGCTGATTTAATACGCTTTGTAATCATCGGATGATCAATAGCGGTATTTTCAGGCAAATTGAGCATATTCATAAGATTTTTAATCGCCTCACCGCCAAATATTCTCATAAGATTATCTTCCAAAGACAAGAAAAATCTTGTTGACCCGGGATCACCCTGACGTGCGGCACGACCTCTTAACTGGTTATCAATACGACGCGATTCATGACGTTCAGTTCCGATAACGTGTAATCCGCCTGCTTTTACAACTTGTTCGTGTTCTTGCTCTGTTATTTTTCGTGCTTCAGCAAGTGCTTGATTTTTCAAGTTTTCATAATCCGGATTACTTTCATCAATGCCTTGCTCATCAAGTGTTGATTTTGCAAGATATTCGGCATTACCCCCAAGAAGAATATCCGTTCCTCGCCCTGCCATATTTGTTGCAATCGTAACCGCACCAAATCTGCCTGCCTGAGCAATAATGTAGGCTTCTTTTTCATGGTGTTTTGCGTTCAAAACATTATGTTTAATCCCGCGTTGTTTCAACAATGCAGACAAATATTCGGATTTTTCAATACTTACAGTACCAACAAGTACCGGACGACCAAGTTTATGTTGTTTAATAATATCGTCAATAACCGCCAAATATTTCTGAACTTCTGTTTTATAAATAACATCAGGATAATCAATTCTTATATCCGGTTTGTTTGTCGGAATAGCAGTAACTTCAAGGTTATATATCTTGCCAAATTCCGCTTCTTCAGTCATTGCTGTACCTGTCATACCGGATAATTTCGGATAAAGCCTGAATAAATTTTGAAAAGTAATACTTGCAAGAGTTTGTGTTTCATCCTGAATTTCTACTTCTTCTTTAGCTTCAATAGCCTGATGCAAACCATCAGACCAACGACGACCTTCCATTATGCGGCCGGTGAACTCGTCGACAATCATTACTTCACCATTTTTGACAACATAATCAGTATCTTTTTCAAATAGTTCTTTCGCTTTCAATGCCTGCAAAAGGTGATGTGCAAGGTTTGTTTTAATATCAAACAAATCTTTTACCCCGAGAAGTTCTTGTGCTTTATCAATACCTTCTTCGGTTAATATAACGTTTTTATTCTTTTCATCAACCGTATAATCAACTTCTTTTTCAAGTTGCGGCGCTATTTTTGCCATTGTGCGATAAGTATCTTCAGATTGAGCAAGCCTGCCACTTATAATAAGCGGGGTTCTTGCTTCGTCTATCAAAATCGAGTCAACTTCGTCGATTATTGCGTAATTAAACGGTCTTTGTACAAGCATGGCTTCAGATGATGCCATATTATCTCTTAAATAATCAAACCCGAACTCGTTGTTCGTTCCATATGTAATATCACATCTATAGGCATCATACTTAAGCGCAAAATCTCTTGCACCTTCGCCGTTTGATAAGACACATCCGACAGTTAGACCTAAAAATTCATAGATTTTCCCCATCCATTCGCTGTCACGTTTTGCCAAATAATCGTTTACCGTAATAACGTGAACTCCTTTTCCTGTCAGCGCATTAAGGTATGCCGGCAAGGTGGCAACTAAGGTTTTACCTTCACCTGTTCGCATTTCTGCAATATGCCCGTTATGCAAGAAATATCCGCCTATCAACTGGACATCAAAATGACGCATATTAAGAACTCTTTTACCTGCTTCACGAACCGTTGCAAACGCTTCGGGCAAAAGTTTATCCAATGCTTCTTTTTCAAGTTTTAAATCCTCTTTAAAATTATTAGAACGCGGACGTTGTGCAAGAATTTCTTTAAATTCATCTGTTTTTGCACGAAGCTGCTCATCAGTCATCGCCGCAAATTCAGGTTCTAATGCATTTATATGTTCGACAATCCCCATCATCGATTTTATTTTTTTCTCATTGGGGTCACCTAATATTTTGAGTAACCATTTCAACATAACTAAGATACCTCATCCTCAAGTTTATATATAATAAGTCTAACATAAACATGAAAAAGGCAATAGTTATTTAAGGCAATGAAACTTTATCCAACTTGCAAGTCTTATCACCTGCGACAAATCTTATTAAACTCACAGAATTTGCAAAATTCTGGATTACATTTGTATAGTGAGTCAGAAGTTATTTGCGTACAAATTTTATACAGTTCCTGTTCATATTGAGTTTTGAGTACAGAATTAAATTCTATAACGTGATTTTGCTTGTTTTTTAAGTCAATATAAACAAACGAGAGCAAATTATAATCCTTTAAATATCTGTCCGCACACAATAGATAAACCATAGTTTGCGGGTCATATCGAGGATTTTTTGGAATAGAACCGGTTTTGTAATCAAGAATAAAATAGTCGCCGCCTGAATGCACCAGCGCATCAAGACGCCCTCCAAGCCAATAACTGGCACAATCATTTTCAGGAGACAAATATCCTAATTTAATACTCAAAGCAAATTCTGATTTAACACACTCCATGTTATAGAACGGATTTTGTTTCAAAAGTTCCCATATTTCGTGCTCTGCACCTGTTAACGCAGTTTCTATTCGGTCAATTTTAATTTTTTGAAGATAATAATTTGCAAGCGCATGGATTTTTTTTCCTTTTTCAAAGGGTACAGCGGATTTTGGCACATTGATATTTTCGACGTATTGAAAATAGTACTTTTTCGGACATGCCTGATAAGTTTTTATCATGTTTGGTGAAAAGTTATTCATGCGTTATAGCCTCCGTAGTCTTTATAGGTTCACCTCCTGACTTCCCACCAAAATGGCAGATATCAGAAAGTAATTCCTCAAAAACTATACTTGGTTCTGAGTCTTTAAGTTTCCCGTAGCGAGTTTGTTCTTTGGTGCTTGCGCTAATATACAAGTGGTTTTTTGCCCTTGTTATTGCCACATATAAAAGCCGCCAATTTTCTTCCAAAATCTCTTTTTTAAGCTCAAAATCAGATTTTTTCTTATAATTTGGGTTCAGGCTCTTAATTTGTTCAATGAAATCCGCATTTTTAAGATTTATAGATTCAATTGTGAGAGGAAGATTTTTTTCACTCATTTCCGGAATGAAAACAAGGTTGAATTCATCCCCTTTAGACTTGTGCATTGTCATAATTTGCACTTTACCTTGCAGCGATTTTTTATCATCCTCATCTTCCTCAGAGAAAAACTTGAAACCACTCAAATTTGGACGTTTAGCAAGTTCACCAAGACGCTCGACCGCATAAGAAAGCGAATTGTTATTGATGCAGATTCTTTTTATCAGTGTTGAAATCAGGTGAATATTAGATTTGTCTATTTCAGATTTCAATAGCCCTAAATCCTGCGCAACTTTAACTGCAAGCTCGTTTGGTGCCAAAGCACAAAGACTAATCCAATAATTTACATCCCAATAAAACTGCTCTAAACTCTGGTTGTTTAAATTGTCGCAATTCAAATTGATAAAAGGATTTTCATACTTTTTAATCTCATCCCCAAGCCCGTATTTGTAGCGTCCGATTTCAGCCAAAATATCGTAATTTTGCCCTAAAACATCATTATCAAACGGATGAAGAATAATTTTCATTACTGCAAAAATTGCCTTAAAAACCGATTTTTGTGCTAGACACTGGTTTCTTGTAATGACTTTAAACCCTGCATTTTCAATTAAATTCTGCCACGCTTCAACCTGATAGTTATTTCTCAAAAGTATTCCGACCGTATACTCAGGATGTTTTGATAAAATTTCCTTAATAACTTTTAATACGTGACTTTTCTCTTCTTGTGAAGTATCAAAAATTTCTGAAACAACTGCATTTTTTTCAACCGGATTTTTCCCCTCAACAGGTTCCATAAACATCTTAAAGAAAGCATTTTTTGTAGTTTCATCAGCCAAAGAAGTAGCCACAAGCCTGTTTGCAAGTTCCCAGACATCTTTTGTGCATCTTTGAGAACAGTTCATGCTCACATTATAATTTTCGGTTATGAATTTTCTGAAACCTTCAACATCCGCATTTGAAAATGTCGCAGTAATAGATTGATTCACATCTCCGCATCTGATTATATTTTTATATTTCCCGCCCAAAAGCGCAATAAGTTTTTGCTGAATTAGTGATGAATCCTGCGCCTCGTCTTCAATAATATATTGGCAAATGTTTTGGTAGTAAGACAGAATATCGGGATTTTCTTTCAATAATTTGACCGAACCTGCGAGCATATCATCATAATCAATCAGATTAAATTCTTTGAGATTTTCCGAATAAAATTTGTAAAAATTGACAAAATTTTTAAGTTTTTGATCAGTAATAATTTTTGGTAATATTCCGCCATTCATTTTAAAGGTAGAAATGGCTCTGTCAAACTCATCCGCCGTCTTTTGGTCTAATTTAAGCCTCTGTGAAATTTCTCTTAAAATTCGGCCACGCTGAGAATCGTCACAAATTTCAAAATCCGCGCTAAGTCCTAGTTTTTCATAATTACCGTTTTCTTTCAGTATTCGCAGTGCAAGTCCGTGAATTGTACTGATATTAGGCAGCTTTGACGAATTTTTACGAACATTTTTTATGCGTTCTCTAAAATTTCTTGCAGCAGAATCCATATAGGTCAAAACAAATATATTCTCAGGATTTATCCCTTTATCAAGCAATTTTATTATAAGTGCAAGCAAAATGGTCGTTTTTCCTGCTCCGGGAACTGCGGATATTCCCATATAACCTTTTTCATAGTCAAGTACGGGCTTTTGGTCCGGACGTGGAACAATTTTGAAACTTTGTTCGCTAATATTAACAGAATTTTCATTGACAGAAGTTACTATATATTCCTCAATTCCACCATAGTTTTCGACTCCGTTTGAGTCAAAAAGGCTTGAATAACAATAAATATGCTCACTTGCGCAAAATGAGAGTTTGCGAAGAACTCTTGCATTTTTGTCCGCTGAAAGTTTAATATTATCGTCAATGGTATACGTGTCCTTATCCCAGTCTTTTTGGAACACCCACGCATTGTATAATGGTCCTGTGTCTGATTTTATCCACTCACTGCTTGATATATCAAGCCAAAATTGATACTTTGTCTGAATATGATTGTCTATAATCTTTTGAGGGGTGGAAATTACAAGGTCATTTCGTTCTATATCAAGAACGGAATAGGGATTTTCGGAGATAACAGAGTTTTCGGTCTGCAAAATTATATCTGTTTTGCGTTTGTTAAATTCCGCACCGAAAATATCTTCAAAATCGCGAATTTGCTTAACAAAAAAATTGAATTTATTGACCTCATTTTTATCAAATTTTTCCGAGATAAATAATTCATCAAAAATATTAATTATCTGCTCTGATATTTTTTTATCAGACACCGATAAAGTTTGCACTAAATTCAAAAATTTGTCATATTTTTGAGTGTATTCACTGTCCTCAAATTCAAACGGAATAAGCTCCTTTGTTTTTTCAAAATGAGAGAGAATTTTTTCGCAATATTTGATAGGAATTTTTAAAAATTCCGACAAAATTACTCTTATATCAAATTCGCTCAGTGAATTTTTTAAGTTTGTATTTAGTTTAAGAATAGTTATCGCACCAAGTACAAGCCTGTTTTGTATAAGTTTTTCACTGCCCGTTAAAAATGTTAAATTAATGGTTTTAAAAGTATTTTTGAGAGTGAATTTCAGCATGTCATCAATAACAGGGCTGATAATTGATATTTCGCAGGGCTTTGTACCATTTTTTAACAATTCGTTGATTTTATTTATCACACTTTGCGCCATTTGTGAGCGCTTTGAAAATGAATCGTAAGAAAAATTTTCAAGTTTATTAAACTCACCATTTACAACATTCGCAAAGAGTTTGTCTGAAACAGTTTCATGTCTGGATAGCAAACCTGACCTACTTTTATATTTGTCGTCATGACAAGGAATACTACAGGTTAGTGTTGCTGCGCCGACATCGTATTTACCAAAAATACCTTTCAGTCGTTCATAATTATTTTTATCAGCACTCAAATACCCGCATCTACTTGAACCCAAAGGATCTATTGCGATATAAAAATCGCATAGTCCCCTCGCCCCTTGTGGGGGAGGGTTAGAAAGAGGTGGAACTTTATTTGCCAAATATTCTATAAAATCAATACAAATTGGAGTACATTCATCCGCATCATCAATAAACAAGTATTTTATATTTTTAAAATAATCAGTATTTTTATATATAAAATTAAATAAAAGACACTGCCTCAAATAGTCAAATCCTCTTAATTCAAGTGTTTTGCGCATAAGTTTTTTTATTGCAAGCGAAGCATCTTCACTAAATCCTTCTTTCAAAATCTTTGCACGTTCATCAATTTGACTCTGCGACAGATTATTTTGAATAATGAGTGAATATCTCCTGAAAATTTGCTGAATCAATGACATACGCGAATTGTAGCCCTTAAACGGTACTTCTTTCAAAATATCTTTTAGTATAAACTGCGAAACCTCTAATCCTGACAAATTCGGCAAAATCACAGGGTTATCAAATACATTCCTATCCTCTAAAAATGCCCAATTATCGCTCACTGTATTATAAACAAGCGAATAAAACGAATGTATTTGAAACTTTTCAACGCAATCAACATCCAGATTTTCAAGCACTTTATTTATAAATTGATTTTTAAGGGTAGAATTTTGAACCAACACAAGAATTTGTGCCGCACTCACCCCGTTTTGCAGCAGTTGTACATATTTATCAATAAGAATTTCCGTTTTATCAGATACTAAACTTCCCTCAATAAACATATAGAGCAATACTCCTTATGAAGTATTTTATCACGAAAAACCTCCAAAAAAGTACACCCTTAATATGATGTTTAAAAATTGAAAATGTCATATCATTTGAGTATTGAAAAAGTGTTACGGATACAATTATTTTTGAAGAATGGAAGGAGAAACAAAATTATGGCAACATCAAGAAAAGTTAATTTGACATTAGAAGAACAAATCGGTTTTAGCGCTGGAGAAATTTATGAATATCTTCATACAAACGGAACAACAACATTCGCTAAAATGAAAAAAGATTTAGATTTAAAAGGTAATTTTGCTGATTTAGGTTTAGGATGGTTAGCAAGAGAAAACAAAGTAGACATTCAGCAAAAAGGACCTGCAGTAAAGGTTAGTTTGAGATAGTTAACCGGATTCACCACTATTAAGATATATATCAATAAACAAAACAAAAGGCTCATATCTATTACCGATATGAGCCTTTTTGTAAACCTTTCTTAACATTCACACAAACATGTTAAAGTTCATGAAAAAAATGGCCGAATACATGACTGGTGTAGAAGTTTATACTTTTAGAAAGGCAAAAAATGAATTACTGTGTAAGAGGTAAACCACAATAAAAATTAAAGTCCTCCGTGATTAGGAAGGATAAATCAAAATTGGCTTTGTAACATTTCTTTACATACGCAAAACATACAATATATTTGATTTTTAGATATCGAGTATATAAAAAGTAAATAAATTTAGTCAATTTTAAAATCGAAAAAACGTTTATAAATTTATAGTGAATTATTAATCAATTTCGAATAGAAAGAAAGGATGAAAACATGAGTACACAAAGTGTGAGCTTAAATGTAAACGGATTAGTTTTGGCCAGCCCTCAAGATGTTGAAGCGGCATTGAAAGCTAACAAAATTACAGAAGCACAAGCAAATCAATTTAAGGCACTATTTCCTCCTGTAGAAGAGGAAAGACCGGGGACATCAGTACAGCCTGCCGATGGACCTGCTCCTGCAGGAAGAACAGATCCTGTAAAAAAACTGTTTGAAAACATTTCAAATGAATTGGTAGCCGCAATAATGAGCGGCGATGAAGCAAAAATTGCCGAAGCAAGAAGAAAAGTTGACGAATTTAAGGCTGCTCATCCTGATTTTAAACCGGAAGAACAACCACAAAACAATAGAAATGAGAATGAAGTAAAGAAATTCAAAAAATTACATACAATTCATACCAAATACTATGATATTGACGTGTATGAAAACGGAAAAGCAATATATTCTCCGCATGTTCCGACAGAACAACAAACAGTAAGGTCTAAAAAAGAAATTCGTCAGGATATTAAAGCTAATGCACGTTATGATGACCCGTACGGATTGATTGATGAATCATTAAAAGATGAAGATGGTTACGTCAGAGGCAAAGATAACCTTAAGAAAGCACGTGCGGAAGTCAAAGCAAAACGCAATGAAGCAACTGACAAACTTAAAGACTTAAATAAAAAATATAATGAAGCACGCAACGAATATTACAAACTCCGCAGAAGCGGTGCAAGTGAAGCAGAATTAAAAGCTGCACAAGAAAAATATAAAGCAATCGGTGCAGAATTAGGCGTAGAAGTGAAAGCTGTTCACGATGCAGCAGAAGCATATATTGAAACAAACAGAGCATTAAAAACAGCTCGAGGTAACGGAACAAGAGCAATGGCTGCCCGCGAAAGAGACATTATTGAGTCAGAAAACAAAGTTGCTCAAAGAAGTCACGTTTACTTTACAAAAGAAGAACAAAATGAGGCGCTTAAAGGCAATGAAGCCTTGAAAGGTCATGTCGGTCACTTAGACCAGATGGGTGCGGATATACTTATTGATATGCAAACTTTTGCTATGCGCACCTTAGAAGATGCCGGAATTAAACTGAATGAAAACGGCACAGGTATTGCAGAAGGGCAAGAATTAAGTGAAGCTCAACTTGAATTAGTTCAAAAATGGGGCGATATTGTACAAATCCAGCTCCCTGAACCCGGTGATGATGAAGCAACTGTTGAAGCAAAAACAAGAGCCACTCAAAAGGCTTTGAAAGCACTTGCAGGTATGGGCAACACCATTGACCCGACTGAAAAGAATGTTATGATTAAAGCATTAAAATCAGTTAATCCTGACAAATATGAAGGCTTTAAGTCAAAAGGTCTACGTACAGAAATTAACAGATTATTCAATACCTACGGTTTAGATAATACTCAAAGAATGAGATACAAATTCAGAGATATGTTTGAAGGCTTGGCAAGAAATGCAGGTCCGGCACTATCAGCAGGCGCACTGGCATACTTCAAAGAAATCAGTGTAACAGCAAAAGCCATTGCGACGGCAACAGCGACAGCAACAGCACACATTGATGCTATAAACATTGATAAAGTTGTTGAAGAGGTTGCAACAGCATACGCTCATGCCGAAGCGTCAGTTCCGGGATTTAGTTACACAACCATAGACCCTGATACAATGGAAGAAATTCTTAAACGAGTTGCAGGTCAATATGATGAGCAAACAGTTGAAGCTGTAGCAAAAGCTATTGCAGAAGTTCATGTCCATATTCCTGAACAAGATGCAACCTCCACTGCAACAAGCACTGTAGAATCAACAGCAGAAAAAATCAAAAATCATGACTGGAAAACAGCATTAACTGCAGCAGGTACTGTTCTTGTAGTAGGCGCAGCCTATGACTTCTTGACAAGTAAAGGCAGAGAACGCGGAGTCGGAACAGAAGGCGCAGAAGAATATAAGAACGCACAATTTATCAATATGCACAAAGGCCCAAGTGCCAGAGGAGTTGCACAAGAAATAATTCAATTAAAACGTGAATTGATAAAGAAAGGCTGTCCTGTAGCAGAAGCAAATCAATACATTGTTGATTTATACAGACAATCAGACGGTGTACAAAACGACGTAATGACTCTTACAGAATTGACAGGTGTAAAACTTGCATTAAAAGACATTGTTGATAAATATGAACCAAGACCTGTACCTGAACCGACAGAGGAGCCAACAACAGCACCTATACCTCCAAGTCCGGAACCAACCGAATGTACAGAAGAACCTATTACACAAAACAGATCCGTACAATTCACAAGACACGGCGGTGAAACATGGGATGAAATCGTTAAAGCAATGTATCCTGATTGCGTTGAAAAACATGGTTTGGATGCAGCAAGAACAGCCTTGAAAAAAGCTATCGCAGAACAAATGGATATGTCTTGGAACGAATTTAGAAAATTAAAAGATATTCCAAAATCATTCACTTACCCACCGACGTTGCTGGATTGTGATTTTAACAAAGATGGCGTAATTGTTACAAGAACAAATCTTGGAAACGGCAGATCTAATAACTTAAGCAGTCAAAGAGATTATTGGAGAGCACAAGACGGTTGCGATCCTACTTTGGTTGCAGAAGGACGTACAGAAGCAGAAGCAAAAGCTAACTTGGCTAAATTAAAAGCAGAACGCAACCAATAAACACACACGAACAATAATCTTGAGATAAGAAGCAAAGCCGGAGATTTCATCTCCGGCTTTGTTGTTTAACCCTCTCAGAGGGAGAGGGAACAGTTGTAGGCGAACTTGTGAGCCGTACAACTGCGGGTGAGGGTTAAATAAAATATTAATCTCTTAACAAATCCAAATAATATGTTATAATAATCCTCGAGGAGTTGTTATGTACAGAATTGGTACAGGTTACGATATTCACAAATTGATTGAGGGCAGAGATTTAATTATCGGAGGAGTAAAAATTACCCACGAAAAAGGTCTGCTTGGTCATTCTGATGCCGACGTATTGATTCATGCTCTGATTGATGCCATGCTCGGTGCTCTTGCGCTTGATGATATCGGCACACTGTTTCCAGATACCGATGCAAATTACAAAAACATAGACAGCACAATTTTATTAAAAAAAGTTTTTGAACTTGTTAAAGAAAAGGGGTATTCGATTGTAAACATTGACAGCAATATTATTGCTCAAGAACCTAAAATGATGCCGTATATCCCGAAAATGAAAACGGCACTGGCTAAAATATTAGAAATAGAGCCGCAAAATATTTCAATCAAGGCAAAAACGAAAGAAAATCTTGATGCAGTCGGACAAAAGTTGGCAATCGAAGCCAATGCTGTTATACTTTTAGAAAAAAACAGTTAAATTTCTTTATAAAGGGTTTTATTTTATAAATAATTGGAGTAAGATGGTCTTATGGTAGTTAAAGAAAAATTATATTCGGATGTTCCTCCGACACGACTAAGGGGTAAAGAAGAAGCATTTAAACCGGCTAAAACAAGCAAGTTTTGGCTTACTATAGCTAGTTTGTTTTTCTTTAATATGCTTCAAAATAGATTTTACGCGTTCAGATATAACGGATATGAGAATTACGCAAATCGTGAAACTTCCGTTCCGACAATTCTTTTTGCACCTCATTCAAACTGGTGGGATGGAATTGTTTTGTATAATATTGCACACAGAATTTGTAAAAAAGAAATTCGCTTAATGGTTGAGGAACTCAACAGATTTCCGCTTTTGAGACGGGGAGGAGCTTATTCTGTCAACAAAAAATCCCCACAATCTGCGATGCAGGCGTTAAAATATTCAGTTGATTTGCTTGGAGATTTGAGAAATTTATTATGTATATTCCCTCAAGGGATAATTCGACCGCCTCACTACAGACCAATCGAGTTTCAAACAGGACTTGCATATATTGCACAAAATGCTGTTAAAAAGTATGGTAAAGTAAATTTAATTCCATGCGCAATTGAATACTGTTTCTTTAGAGATAACAGACCGGAAGTTGTAGCTGATTTTGGTAAATGCATTGAATTAACGGACAAAAATATCAACAGACATGAATATACAAAATTATTAGAACAAGCATTAACCCAAACTTGCGATGAGCAATTCCACAACATTTCAACAGGTAAAGTTGAAGATTATAAGATTCTGTTCAAACAACATTTAAAATGGTATAGACGCATTGAACAGAGATTAAAAAGTATTGATTTACCCGAAGTTGCAGATGTTTAAATTTTGTTTCAGTTATAATTATACAAAAAGAGGATTATTATGACTGAAACAAATAATTTAATCGGCATAGCACAAATTAACACCAAAGCCGGTGATATTGAATATAATTCAAAAAAAGTAATTAAATACATTAATCAAGCACAAAGCATTGGACTTGATTTGATAGTATTTCCTGAACTCACTTTGACAGGATTTCCGCTTGAAAATGCTATAGAAAACCATCCGATTATTGCGGATGAGAACCTTAAATGGCTAGACAACGTTGCTAAAGTTACAACAGAAACAACTGCTCTTGTCGGATTTGTTGAACCTTGTGAATGCGAAAATATTACACAACGCAAGTATTATGATTCTGTTGCGGTGTTAAAGAATGGCCAAATTATTGACGTAATAAGAAAATCCACTATTCCTGTACACTGCGAATTTAATGATTTCAATTGTATTACACCTTCAAATTCTTCAAATAAAATCATAAACATCAACGGCATTAAATACCAAATTATAATCGGTAAAGATTACAATAATATTGAACAAAATTCAGATGTAATATTAAACCTTTGTGCGTTTCCTACACGAATAAAGAATGAGTCTGAAAAACACAAATTCTTATCAACACTTGCTAAAAAATATTCGCAGACTTTTGTATATGTAAATCAGGTCGGGGCAAATGATAGAGCATCTTTTGACGGGACATCAAGAGCATTTGATAAAAACGGTAAACTTTTTGCCTGCGCAAAATCATTTGAAGAACAACTTTTAATTGTTAATCTGCATAATAATTCGGGTGAAATTTATCATTCTGAAATTTTATCCACCCAACTTGCACAAATTGACTTCAGCCTTGATTATGAACCTGATATGGCAAGAACTTATAAAACGTTAATTCAAGGAATAAAGGACTATTTTGGTAAAACAGGATTTAAACGTGCCGTTTTGGGGCTTTCCGGAGGATTAGATTCTACGGTTTGTGCAGTGCTACTTGTTGATGCTCTGGGAAAAGAAAATGTTTACGGAGTAAGTATGCCTTCAAAAATAACTTCTCAGACAAGCAAAGACGATGCACAAATTTTGGCACAGAATTTGGGTATTGGTTTTAGCGTTGCACCAATTAAAGATATGTTTGACACAACCAATAATTGCCTGCAAAATTTATTTACTAATGTTGAAAAACACTGGGATTGTCGTTATAAACAGTCGTTTACTGCGGATAACATTCAAGCACGCTCACGAGCAATATTTTTATGGGGGGTAAGTAACGAATTTGACAGTTGCCTGCCAATTGCAACTTCTGACAAATCTGAGGCGTATATGGGATATGCGACAATAAACGGTGATATGTCGGGCGGATTTGCACCAATTGCAGATATTACAAAGACAAAACTTTTTGCACTTGCAAAATGGCTAAATAAAAATAGAGAACAAAAAGACGTTATTCCGCAAAGTGTCATTGAAAAACGTCCCGGTGCTGAACTTGCGATTAATCCTAAAACAGGAAAGCCATTGATTGCTGAAGATGCACTGATGCCTTATGAATTTCTTGATGAAGTTATTTGGCGTATTGAAAATAAAAAAGAAAATTATAAAGATATGCTTAAAAGTGAATTTTTGTATGAAAAAACTCATAACTTGAGCAAAGAACAAAAGATGCAATGGCTCGATAAGTTCTATCGCAGAATGTCTACAGCACTTTATAAAAAATCTATTATGCCCCCTTACGTAATTGTAGATTCACCATCATACAATTCAAAACAACCTATTACTTCCTGTTCAATAAACTACAAAGGAATATAAATAAATTTTACATAGGAATTTTACTTAATTCAGTTTTTAATGCAGGAACTGACATGGACAAAGTTTTATAATTTTTCAAAGCATTTTGCAAATTTGCACGATAATTTTCATTATTACCCTGTAATGCTGCAAGTCTGCCCGAAAAATAGTACAAATCACCATTATTCGGACTAATTTCCATTGCTTGTTTTAAAATATCATTAGCATAATCATAATTGCCCATTTTTGCATAAATTTTTATCAAAACCTTATATGCTTCTACATCCGCCGGATTAAATTCTATTGTTTTGTTCAAATTTGCTAAAGCACTGTCGAAATCAGAATTTTCGTAATCTAAAACCGCAAGATTGTAATATGCCCAACTATAATCCGGAGAAATTTCTAAAACTTTATTAAATTCTTGTCTTGCATCCTCATTCATTCCAATTTCTTTAAATATATTAGCCATATAAAAATGCGCATAAATATCGTCATCATTTAAATCAACAGTAATTTGAAAATTCTCTAAAGCCTTAGGATAATCACCCATCTTAAAATACACTAATCCGAGATTAAAATACGAATTTGAATCATCAGCATCAGTTGAAATTACTTTTTCAAAACAATTTATCGCAGTTTCAAATTCTCCTAAATCTGTGCACACAAGCCCCAAATTATATATGGCATCAATAGCTTCAGGTTCTATTTCTATGGCTTTTTGATAACTTTCCTTTGCTTTTTTAAGATTTTTCAATTTTTCGTAAACAATACCTAAATTATAAAAAATTCCGCTATCGTCATCAAATGTTTTTGACAAATAAATTAAATTTTTTAATGCTTCTTCATTAAAACCGCAATCAGTTAACAGCACCGCAAGTTGCCTGCGCGCCTGAAAATTTTGAGAATCTTCTCTTAATAAATTTTGTAATTCTTCTATTTTATCTAATTTGGACATAGTTTTTATTATAAATTAAATAACCGGATAAGTTCTTATAATGTTATTAATTTCCGAAAGAGTCCTAAATATAGGAATTATAGCATTTTAGCGGCTTTCTATATTACAGGTACATCTACAGGTTCAAGAAGTTCAACATTAATTATATCTCCTTGATATATTTGAACATCCTTACCTTTTCTTATTGCATCTGCGACACTGTCATATACAAAATAACCGGCAGTTCCCATAGCTCCGCCGAAAGCAGCAAATGGTACTATGACATATTTAAACCCGTTATCTGTAACACCTTCACCCCATCTAATAGCATTACGGGTAATATGACCTGATTTCTGACAAGTTTTAAGCCATGCATCTTTATACCCTGCAGTAGTTGTTATCCCTCCATCATATGTCATATCTGTACGACCCTTTATATTCAAGGTCAACGGTATTTGTCTGCCGTTTGGAGTTACGACATGATCAAAATCGAGATACAAAACAGCACCTCTTGAAAGCCTTTTAGCCGGAGTTATACCTCTGACTGAACCTCTTACAATTGAGCCCATAGGAAGAATGACATCATCAGTTTCATCGGCTTTTTGGTCAGTAATAAGCATAGCTTTAAATTCATTTCCTGAAGTATTATATGCAGTATTCAATGTATTTAACATTTTCAAAGATAAGATAGTACCTGCGGGTATGCGTTTTGTCTTAGCATTTCCGCTAAACGGTGCAGCCATAGTAACCTGCATTGTAAATAATAAACCTAAAATTATCGCAAAAAATTTTTTCATTTCAACTCTCCTTTTTGTTTGGTAAACACCGAAAACTAACCGGTACAAAAAATTGCACCATACAATTTACCCATATATTAACACACCAAAGTTTTTTTGTTAAGTGGATTAAGGATTAGTAATATTTTAAAGCAATAAAGCATTAAGATACTAAGGTCCCAAGTTTCAGAGCAATTACGTCAGACTAAAGCAGACCTTCCAAGCTCATTAGCAATGGAGCGGTAATCATTATTAGCCGAATACTGTTTTATTTTATTCAACAAGTCCCCGCTTTTTAAATATTGCCGGTGCATTTGGGTTAGCGGATTATATATTTTAGTGTACTCGCTCTGAGTCTTTGCGTTTTGCCGTTGGTAATAGTGAAATAACAGAAGAAACTACTCCTCCTGCTCCTGACAAGATATCTCCCAAGCCACCACCTTCACTACCACCGGCACCTGTGGGTAAACATCCACAGAAACACCGCCATCCAATACAGGACCTGAATCCATATTCATAACAGTTATAAAAAGATGTGATGTTTCTCACTTATTGTGTTAGGCAAATGCCTGATCTTACTTGATTAATAGAATAAAATATTATTACAAACCAAAAAATATAATATAAATACACAATAATGTATAAATATGTAAAATAGCTATTGAAATTCACTAAAATAGCATATATAAGAATAAGCAAACATAAAATCCAAAAATATTTAAGAAATTTATTTTTAATTTGCATATTATATGTCAATGATAATATAAAATTCATAATCGGATAATAAAAAATTGCAACAAGAAATGGAAATAACATACAAAATACAGGAATTAATGTTCCAAGATTATCAGGTAATTCAGTATAAATTGGAGATTCAAAATCAGCTATAAAAAAGTAAAATGAACAAATCCCATATATTACATATGAAAAATTCACCCAAATATATAGAAATAGAGTACTACTAAACATTTTAATATTTTTAAAGTCAGAAAAAGTATTAATCCTGTATATTGTAGAAAATATAAATAGTGCAATTAACCAAGCAAAGATATGATGTATATAATTGCAAATATAAAATGATGTATTAATAAAAGGTTTTAATGCTTTTGTTTTATCCACAATATGAATATTTCCTATAATTTGATTTGCCATATCTATATTAGTAAAATAGTCAGGCATTTTAAAACCAAAAAATAAAAACAATATTAATGCAAAAATTAATACCCCCAAACCAAATATTCTAATTGGATTTTTATAAAATACACAAGTTTTATTCATAATTATAATAGTATAATGTTTAACTAATTATGTAAATATATACCAAAGTATAAAATTATACTTTGGTATATATTACAGCAAAATTTTTACCACTTAAAAATAATTGGTGCAAGAATGTAATAATTATGCCCTTTAAATAGCTGAATAATCCTAAAATAATCATTTGCAAAATAAGCAATTATATTATAATAATTGAGACTTTTATAAAATTCAAACCAATCAAAATCATATTTATCAAATAGTATTCCATGAAAATAACCTTGTGAGTCAATATATGGTTCAAGAATAGTTGCATGACCTATGGATAAATGCAAATTTGAATCCTGTGAAAAATCAACTTCTAATTTGTCATTAAAAGTATCTGTTCTCATAATATTAAACTGATTTCTTATTTCATTTTGCATTTCAATAGAATTAGAAATATTTTTAGACAACGAACTATCTTGATTAAATACAATACCTTCCCAATCCTGAGAAATAACCTTATTACCCGTCAAATTGTATTTAATATTGATAATATTTGCATTCCATTTAGGTATATAACTGTATTCTTTACTCAATGGGATATTTTGTGGTTTTGCCAAAAATATATTTGCCATTTCTTTTGCATTTGGTCTATTTTTATTTAATAAATTATTTATTTTTATATTTCCATTACCGTAATCAGTAAAATCTGCATTGCGGCTTATACCACTTGTATTGTTAATCAATGCATATTTAAATTTATCATCCAGATTATAATTATTAATGAGTGCTTTTGCATTATCTATATTATTTTGCAATCTAACATCAGGTTGTAATATATCTGATATAATCTGATTTTGATTATTACTACTCACAAAATTACCCAATTCATTGGCAATAGAGCGGTAATCATTATTAGCCGAATACTGTTTTATTTTATTCAACAAATCCCCGCTTTTTAAATATTGCCGGTGGATTTGGGTTAGCGGATTATATATTTTAGTGTACTCGCTCTGAGTCTTTGCGTTTGCAAGACATTTTACGGCATTGTGGAAATGCCGTTGGTAATAGTGAAATAACAGAAGAAACTACTCCTCCTGCTCCTGACAAGATATCTCCCAAGCCACCACCTTCACTACCACCGGCACCTGTGGGGTAAACATCCACAGAAACACCGCCCTCCAATACAGGAGCCATATTCATTATTACATCCGGTACGTCAACTCTGGGGAGCTCCGGTTCTTGAGGGTAACAACCTTTTGGATTTAATACTACATCTATTATTCTGTCATGTTCTTTTACCTGTGTTCCGTCTCGCTTTTTATATGCGTTGACATGTATTGTTTTTTGCATAAGTTATCCTTTCGTTTTTATCTTTCTTTAATAAAAATCCAACCCGCCCGCCCATCTTATAGATGTGAAGAAAGGGTTATAATAGATTTGATACTTGGTCTGAAGCAGGCTCATCCTTTAAGAAATTATTAGAGTTCTCAACTCCGTATTGCTCCAGTGCAAACTTGAAACATTCAATCCAATTTATGCGCTGGGCGACTTCGCTGACTTGTACAAAATTAGTTAAGACATCAAACATTTCTTTGAACTTCGATTTGCGCTCAAATGATGCCTTCCTGTCACCATAACGGTAAACATAATTTGAATTTCTTATATCGTCATCTATATCAACAAATTCTGTTTTACCATGGTCGTTCACCATAATGCTTTCTTTACCGATTTTGAAATAAGAAATCAATTGCGCCGTCTTTTCTACCATAGGAACGATAACCTTACGATTTATGGACTCTAAAATCATATTGAGCCGCGCTTCCTGACCGTTAACAGAATAATTAATTTCTGTTGCACTGCGTTGAGCACTTTGAATATTTCCGGCCATATTTTTGAAAATTCCCGTAGCACTTTCTGTTGTATTTTTAAAGTAATTCAAGAAATCCCAGCCGGTCATTGCTTTATCGAACGACAACGGTATCGGGCTCGTAGTCATAAGTGTTGAATCATATTCAATAATCTTGCCTGGTTTAACTTCCTGAGTGCCCATAAAGCATCCTTTCGGGGCAAGATAAGGCGGATTCATCATCAAGGCAAGCGCATCGAGCTGTTTATTGAGAATTGTTGAAGATATGTTGTTTAAAATTAAAGCAACCCTCAATGGCGAAATCCCGCGTCCTGTTGACGGGTTCTCTATAATGTTTGCATGTATAAACGGATTAATTACAAACGGATTATCCTCAAATCTGATAATCACACTTCTGCCCGCAACACAAATTAGTTGGTTTTTAAGTATCTCTCCTGACGGCAATTCAATATCCCCCCAATATTCCAATACTTCTACATTAGGTATTGAATATTTTGAATCTGCTTGTCCTTTTTTATTTGCCACCACTCCTTTCAATATTTCCAGTTTTTCTGTATTTAGCATGTTATTTGATTTGTTTGATTTAATATCATCAAGCGTCTGATAAGTTCGATAAATCTTAGGACATGAATCCCAATTATTTACACCGGTTCTGTCAAAAACAAAATCTTCGTAATGAATAAACTTGACTTTTGCGTTGTCATAAATAACCTTATCTTCAACTGCAAAAGATTTATCGGTATTTAATTCCAGTTGTTCCTGCAAAGAAAGTGCTCTGCGAACTTTTCTTGTTTTTGTTTCCCAGCCGACAAATAGAGTGACCTCACCGGTTTCTACGACAGAATCTATTATTTTTTCCATTTCATCGGAAATTTTCATATCTTCAAAAGTATTTACGAGCATCGCTTTTTGGCGATTTGCATATTTTTGAGATTTCAAATCACTGCCGGATACATCAAACATCCCATCAGGGTGAGAATAAAGATTCTGGACAATATGAGATTTTAGAGTTTGAGATAATTCATAAATCTCAGGAAGTTGTATTCTGCAATTCCAGTCATTAATTTGCGGAATATCAGCATTATATATAGCGTAAGAAATCAGCCTATTATCTACACGCTGGGAATTTCTTGCATCATTGTAGTAATCATATTTTGAAACAATATTTTTCAAAATATTTTGCTCATTGTAATAATCTTGAGCAGTTAATGTAGTATCATTAGTGTTTAACATAGTTCACCTCATCTTTGTAGTAATACTTTCTTTTAATCGAATAAACCTCAATATCCTGTAATTGTCCGTTACGCAAGGTTTCGCAAGGTAAAGTCGTTTCGTATTCAAATCCGGCTTTTTTCATAAGTGTTTTTGTACGGTAATTATCAGGGAAAACAAGAACTTTTATTTTATAAAACCCAAATCGGTCGAAACACTGTTTCAAAAATATTTTTGCACAATATGCGCTATAGCTCCCCCACGCTTTTTTATCAAAGCATACGGTTAATTCAGCGCTGAAATTTGTACTGCCGTTACCGATGAAATTATCAAGAAACACAAACCCCATAAACTCGTCAGACATATCTGTTATGACCCAAAAATTCGGGTACGATGCAAACATATTTAAGAAGCCGTATTCCCCTGCGTAATCATCTTGCAAATATTTTGCGTATTTACCGTAACAGCTAAGGATATCAGGTATATAGCGTAAATTAGGACAATTCCAGTTATTGCAAGTCTGATAGGGTGAAGCAATCCGGTCATTTGTTATTGATAAAACAACCGGCTTGCTTCGCAGATAAATTTGTTTAAATTTACACATAAACTAAAATTAGCCTTTGTATTTGTAAAATTTTATATAGTTATCCTGATAAATAAACGAATCCGTTTTGCCAGAGAGGAATTTTTCCCGTTCCGCCGGCGAAACCAAAAATGATTCTGCTTGAATACCATTTATATACGAACTTGTTTTGCTATTTTTGTTTATAACAAAATATGTTGCATTTTTAGAAAAAAGTTTATCTTTGGACATTTTTTTTAAATCCGTAATAATTGTCGATTCATTTTTTGTCGCAATTTCCAGAATTTTTTTAAATTCTTTTTCTTGTTTTCTTTTGATGAATTTTTCGTACTTTTCATCATTCAATAAAATTTGTTCTATATCGTTATTTTGTTTCATTGGAAAATCCTTTCGTTAAATAAAGTCGAATAAGGCTGAAAAGTCTATAAGTAAATAAGTTCGTATAGGATTTAATATTATTGATAGTACTTCATTGAAATAATTAATCCTTGTAATGAACTTATCGGACTTAACTGACTTATTAACTTTTCTATATCTTTTCATCATCCAAATTGGATATGGTAATAATTTTGGCCTCTTTATAATCATTATTTTTCTCTTCTTTGACCACTGAAAACCCAAGATATTTACAGAGATTTTCGAGCGCTTTTAAACCTGCTGAAGCATCTCTTAACTTCTTTTTGCCGGTATAATTCCCATCCTTATCAAGAACATCCTCCTGCTCAAGTGAAAATTCTGCTATCCGCAATAATTGACAGATGACATATCCCTTTGAAACATTAAGAATTTCTATTTGATTTTTTAATTGATTCTTTATTTCATTGATAATATACGGAGTTTCAAGCAGCCTATGCGCAGCTACTTCCGGTCTGGAAGTTTTATATCCGGCGGATTTTATTGCATTTACCGGATCTAAAGATTTAATATATTCAGATACAAAGAGTTTTTGTTTAGTTGTTAATTGTTTCATCTTGTTACATTTCTTATTAAAATTTGTCTTTTTTATAAAAAACTTGTATAATGAACATGCTATTTATATTTCGGCTAGTGTAAATCTTAACAGGGGGGAATGAAAACGACTTCCTGTTTTTTTTGTCTTTTTACTGCCTAAATAAACGCACTACTGGAGCATCTTCAGAATTAATCGAAGATGTAAATTTAAGATTTGCAAGCGCTTCTTTGTACATGCTCATCCAGTAGCTAAACCTTATATAAGAAGGATTAGCCTTTAAGCGCAAGCATGTTCCGTATACTAAAAGCTGTAAATCAAACGGTGACGGTATAACAGAACAATCCGTAGCTTCTGTCATTTCCATTTTTTCACCACCCAATGAATCAGTTACACAATTTTTTGTATAATAAACTATTTGAGCGCTTCGTGCACTTTGTGCGGGCTTAAATAAAAATTTGTCCGCACATTCTGTGTAGGTTCCGTCTTTTGCTTCATCGACTAAAAACGGCTCTATATCATCAACATATTGATATTTTTTACCGTCAACCAAAAGATACAAAATTCTTCCGTTTATTGTTTTACTAACCTCAGTTGTATTGGCAGGAATAGTAAATGTGGTTTTTCTAAGCAGAAAATTCCAATTACTGGCTGCACAAATTTCTTGATTAATAATATTTATAATAGACTTAATTCTTTTGTGGTCATTTTTTACCAGCTCGGCAAAACTGCTCACCTGCCTGTAGTTCAACTCCAGCAGGCATTTATTAATTATATCCAAATAATTCATTATTTACTCCTTTGCTTTGAAGAAAAGCTCAAGGCAAGGATTTATAGACTTGCCTCAAACTTTTCCGTATTTTGTCAAAAACTACTTGATAAGACCTTGTCTTACCTGCTCCATAATGAGTTTTTCATTCTTGACAAACTCATCACCACTCATTTTGCCGATTTCCTCACGAGTAAAGACCTTGTTATTATTGCTGTCAAGTGAAGCGTTTTGAGCATATGATGTCAATTTGCTTTTTGCAGCTGAGTTTTCGTCATTTAATGTCCTATCGTGCACGGATTGTTTCAAATAGCTGTCAACGGCCGAATTCTCAAGTGTTTCAATCATTTTAGCTATTTTGGAAATTTCATCTTTGTCCATGTCAAAATTCCTAATATATTTCAAAACATCTTCTCTTGAGCTTTTCTCAAAAAATCCCGGATGTTCCTGGTTAAAAAGTTCTAATGGACTTTGAACAGGCGCTTGCACTTGAGGAGCAACATTATTTTGATTTACTTTATTCGTTTCGTTAAAGGCACTTATAAGTTGCTGAATTTGCTCATTATTACCTAGTTGTTTTGCTAGTTGCTCTTGTTGTGCATTTGCCGCAAGCGTCAAAACAAGCTGCTCTAAAATATTTCGGTAATTTATCTGCGGAGTCACGGCAGATGATGAAATACCATTAAATTGTTGATTTTGCATTAGTTATTCTCCTTGTTTATTTTGGTTATGCAGCCACATTACAGAAGATTCTATTAATTCATCTATCATTTTGGAAAGTAAAAACGAAATAATTTGCTTAACAGGCTCTGCAAATGGCAAATTATTTACGACGTATTCTACAGCCATTTTCTTTTTTGCTTGACCATTGCCTGAACCTAATTCTTTTTCTGCAATAAGGACTGCATTTTGTGCCAAATTTTTAATTATATTTTTGATAGTTTTAAACATAAATTTTCTCCTATGATTTTTTAAGGGAAAATGTACTCTTTTTCAGGTAGAAAAAGAGTACATTTTTATTTAATACTAAGGAGTTGTTGACGGGGTTTCGCTAGGGGTTTCGCTAGGAGTATCAGATGCAGCTTCAGATGGAGCTTCTGTTGTATCATCTGATGTTGATGCGGAAACAATCATTTTTGCTAATGCATTTGGCTGTACTGTTTTAGCACCGTATAAATATAAGCCTCTTACCAAATCTGAGAATGAATCTTTATCTCTTAAACTTTCAATTTTAGCAAGTTGAGATGCGAAAGTTATTGCATCGTTTGTGCCGGCTAAGACGTAGTATTTACCGTCTACAGCGGTCAAATTAGTGCTGACAAGCACATCCATACCTGCAATTCTGCCAATTGAACCTTCTCTCAATGTTGTATCTGCAACATTATATGCAGAAATAAATTCAGAGCTTTGAAGTAAATATGATTCAATAGTCGGGTTAATTACCACCCAAGGACGCACTCCAGCATAAACAGCATCCGAATTTTTTAATGCCAGTGCTAATTGTACAAATTTTTCATAAATAGTTGATTTACTTAATGCAACAGGTGATTCTGCCGAGCCTACAATATTAGCAGACGGAACATCTGTATGTAAAGACAATAAATATGAATCTTGTACTACTTCGATTGCTTTTCTTGCATTATTCAAATGCGCTTCCATAATATCAACATTTGCTTGTGCTTTGGCAATATCATCAATCTTGAATGCAAAAAATTTCTTTTGATCAATTTCCAATTCTTTTGCACTAGGTTCAAGCGCAGAGTAAGAAATACTGCCAGTGGTTAAAGTAGAAACGGAAACACTTGCCGGAGTGATAATTTTTACTTTGTCACCCTGTTTAGAAATTTCTCCTTCCCAATTTTTGTTTACGCACTGCATCATAACACATTTTTTTTCAAGCATTGTGTTTAATTTTTGGCTCCATACTTCCGGAATGAAAGCAGAATAAGTTGTTGAAAAATCTGTCATTTTTCTTGTCCTTTCATTAATTAGTGTGTAACTGTATATGTATGAGTGAATGGTGATGTTTTAATCGTCGTTATATATTTCTCTGAATTGCAAACCGATAATTGCGCAATTATCATCAACAGCATTCCCTTCAACACATAGTTGAACACTGAAACAACTTCCGCAAATCTCGGCTTTTTCCAAAATGTCAGCATTTATTGTCCAAATAGGGGCATCATTTGTATCGATACACCATTTTGAAATATCTAAATTCTCGTCATCTTTTGCCCATATTAATTGAGTAAAATTCCTTGAATAAATAAGCTCTCTATCATCAGGACAATTACCGTCATAATCTTTATATACATAAAAATCAAATTTATTATCCTGTGCATCATCAAGCACAAAATAAAATTCGTCTATCAATTTCCTGTGATGAATATTGCTTAAAGAAAGAAAGGGGGATTTCCACATAAAATCGATACTTTGACCATCAAAAGTCGTACCTAAATCTTCTATGTATACTTTCCCCGAGGAGTCTGAAGATAGAATGTTATTATGAAAAATGCACATATATGTAATATTTTGAGGCAACACTCTTTTGTACCAAACTCTGTTCACATAATCATTTATCCATATTGTTTTATAATATTCATAGTTTCTATACGGAAATAAAAACCACATCTGATGTCTATCTTGATAATGAACAGCCATAGTATCACTAAATCTTGCTTTATCAAAATTGTCAAACTCTGCTGTTATATTTTCTGAAATAGATGACCCCAAACGTATTTGATTTAATTCGCCAACTTGTTCTAGCGCATATATTCCGTTGCTGACGAAATATTGTTTGTTATCAACATTTAGAATCGATTTTTGGCAAACAGTACCTTTATCGGCAAACGGTATAATCCTAAAATCATCCGGACTTGAGCCCTGCAGCAAATATACTTTGTCTTTTTTATATATAGACAAACAATCTTTGTAATTATGCAAACCTGTTATATAAGATGTATCAGTATGAAAATCATTTATGTACCCCGCATCATTGCTTGTTGTAAAATCATCATATTTACCAAGCGCAGAATAATAAATAGTAGAATTATCTGCCGCCCAAACTCTACCTTTATATACCGCAATACAATCAGGATAAATTGTTTCATTATTAAGGTTCTTTAAATTACAGTTTTCTATTGTGTATTCCGCATCATTTTTAATATAAAACATCGCATCGGATTCGGTAGCAACAAGCATACCGTTTAGAAAACACACGAACTTTACATCTGCACCGGACAAAGTTTTATTTAATAACGTCAACTGTTGAGAATTATCATTATAAATATAGATTTTCCCGCTTACAGTAGTGATTACAAGTTTATAAACTCCTGCAGATTCCATTTCACACATGCCTGTAATTGCTTCTGAAACCGGCAGCTCAAAATACAATGTGTTACCTTTTTGTTTAATGATTCCTTTTCCTGAATATATTTCAATATTTTTTGAATCGGCCCAAGATAATCGACCTTTGTGAATTCCCAGTTCAGTTTTTGTAGAATTTTGGTTTATACCTCCCGACAAATCAAAATAATTAATATCCATATTTAACCTCCAAAATATTTATTCTTATACCAGCGGATTTTTGAACGAATAAAACTCCCAACCTCTCCCCTAGGTACCCAAGGATATGGCGGAAGATACACTATATCAATTTTGCCAAAACTGGATGTTTTGGGATTTTTTTGTCCAAATTCATAATGAGTCATAACATGATTCGGACCAATTTCTATCGAATATTTAAGACAAAGCAGGGCACACAACTTCATACAAGCCTCAAATTGTATCGGGGTTATAGGGTAATCCCCGATTTGATACGGATTTTTAAACCCTGCCATTGCGCACATTGCAACCCCTATAGAACAGGTATTTCCACCTCCTGTATGTGCAGCATATATTCCGTCTTTACAATCAATATTATCCTCCGGCTTATAAAGCCCGTCATAAATTTTACCGTTTTTATCAACAAGATAGTGATAACATTGTTTTTCGTGCAGAGTCGGATAATATGTACCTGCACTCCAGTGGATTATAATTCGTTTCATCAAATTTTTAACTTTCCTTTAATATCCCATCTGGGATATTCTCTGTAGTAAATTGATACTGCATGTGCTCTTGTTAGAGCACTCATTTTATTCATCATTGATGTGATATAAGAATGAACAGTGCCTTTGCCTATTTTGAGTTTTTTTGCTATTTCCTTTTCGACTAAACCATCCGCGATGCACAATAGCACATCGTGTTCTCGCTGTGATAATTTCATAAACTTCCTTTTTGAACTACTCTTTAATATTACATTAAGCATTATCTAAATCGCTTAATAATATTTCCACTCTAAAAAAATAAAGGGGATTTTCAGGGAAAATAATCCCCTTACTAATAATTAGAGTATTGGAATGTTAGGGTTGATATTAAAATTTAGTTCTTAAAGATTACATATAAAAGTATAAACATTTATGGGAAAATGAAAATTCCTCTTTTCCGTCACTACTATTTAGTAGTAATTTATGGTTAAAAAGCACATTAAATAATATTTTTATCCTAAAATAACAGTCAGTTTGAGAATTTTGAACAGAAAGCTTGTAGGGTGCGATGTTTCGCACCAAATCTGTCTGTAATAATCCAAATATAAATTTTAATATTTACATTTAATATAAAAATATGCTAGTATAGAATTTATTTTTAGCGTTTATTAAAGGAGAAAATATGAAGTATTTATGGTTGTACGTTATTGCTATAATAGCATCATTAGGAGGATTACTATCCGGATATGACACAGGTGTTATATCTGGAGCTTTATTATTTATTAAAGAAACTTGGGATTTGACTGCTTCTGCTCAAGGTATGATAGTTAGTGCCGTTTTAATTGGTGCAGTAATTGGAGCTGCGACTAATGGAATTTTAGCAGACATTTTCGGGCGTAAGAAAATTATAATGGCAACAGCCGTAATATTTATATTAGGCTCTATTTTTTGCGCATTTGCAACAAATCCGTTAGTATTAATTGCTTCAAGAATTTTTGTCGGATTTGCTGTCGGAATAGTAAATTTTGTTGTTCCATTGTACTTATCTGAAATTTCTCCGAAGCATCTTAGAGGAACCCTCGTATCTTTATATCAATGGGCAATTACAGCCGGGATATTATTCTCATATTTTATAAATGCAGTATTTGCACATGCCGTATATAATTGGCGCTGGATGTTATTTGCAGGTATCGTACCCGGATTAGTATTATTCATTGGCATGTGTTTTATGAGCGATACTCCTCGTTGGTTAGTAAGAAAAGGAAGAGAAGAAGAAGCTGAAAAAGTTTTTGCATCCATTGAACCAAATGCAGATGCAGAAAAAGAAATTCAGGCAGTTAAATTAACCCTAAAGGATAACGACAACGGAGAAAAATTCAAACTTCAAAAGTGGATGATAATGCCTTTTGTTGTAGGTATAGGAATAATGTTTGCCCAAATTTGTACGGGTATAAACACGATTATCTATTATGCACCTACAATATTTAAAAGTGCAGGTTTTGACAGTAATATTACTGCAATTTATGCAACTACAGGTATAGGCATAGTAAATTTTCTTATGACAATTGTTGCATTATTCTTTACCGATAGATTGGGTCGAAAGCCATTATTATATTTTGGTTTAACAGGAGTTATGCTTAGTTTAATTGCATTGGGCTGCGGATTTTCATTTGCAGATTATTTTGGAGAAAATCTAAAGTGGGTAACTGTCGGAAGTCTTGTAACATATATAGTTTGTTTTGCAATGAGTCTTGGACCTATTGGCTGGATATTGGTATCAGAAGTATTTCCGTTAAAAATAAGAGGGATTGCAATGAGTATCTGTACAGTTGCTAACTTCGCTTTTAATTTCTTTGTTGTTTACAGTTTTCCTATTTTATTGGAAAAAATTGGCGGAGCATGGACCTTCTGGGGATTTGGAATTGTATCATTTTTCTGTATAGTATTTGTTTATTTTCTTGTTCCCGAAACAAAAGGTATCTCTCTTGAAAAAATTGAAATTAATTGGATACATGGTGTAAATCCAAGAAAATTTTAAACATAAATAAATCTGTCTGTTATAATTTAACACTCAGAATAAGATTAAATTATCTATGAGATTGAGATGAACAGGATTTTATTACCATTCATCTCTGTATAAAACTAAATACTAGGCCTGCTGCGGTAATAACCTTTTACTTCTGTACCATCAGAACGGGTGTAGGAGTTTACATAAACTACACCGCCACCTGTCATGGCTTCTCGTTGCAAATCACCATTGGTTGGCATAGTTCCGTTAAATACACGAGTTTGTGCGTCAATCTCTTTTTCGTGTTTGGCAAATTCATCTGATGACATTTGTCCGACTTCTTCACGTGTGTAGATATGATTGCTGCCAGTTAATGGGTTTGTATATCCAAATAAACCTGAATCTTGTTTAGGTTGATTTGTAGATTGTACATCAGGTAATTGAATGCCCAAAATATTTGCAAGTTGATTGATATCAAAATTTGCAGCTTGACCTGTTGGAAGACCTGAAGGTTGCCTTAAACTTTCAGGTATTGCCATTGGGATCATATCCCAAGGATTATCAGGTTGTTGATTTATAGGATTTATCATTAAATCATTTAAATCAGGAAGGTTGTTTTGTTGGTAATCGTTATATTGAATGCTTAATTCAAACGGAACATTCTGATTATAATTTAAAGGTCCTTTTTCAATTGGTTCACTTTTAGAGGTATTATCATTAGTTTTTGAATCTTTTATTCCTGTAACATTTGAGACATCATATCCTTCAAATTTTTTCATATAACTTTCAACACTTGTACCAAAAGCATCCTTTGGAATATTTTTGCCATCACTTTGTAAATATTCTTTTACTGCCCCAGGACCTTTTAGGTGAGCTGCAGCTAATAAGCCCGATTGCGTTATTTTGACTCCATTAATTTCTTTACCAATATATTTATCAGCTCCAATAGCTTTTAATTGATTCCATTGAGCCTGCTTGAATGCTTTTTGTGCATTTTCTTGTGCCTGTTTGTTTTTTAGAAAATCTTGAACACTATATACACCATCTTTGCCTGTAAATTGACCAGACCAATCATTATTGTATTTCCCAGAAGGCTTTTTATAATAGCCAGCATCTATCATTGCAGCTTCACCCATTTGATATTTGCCAACATAACCATATTTATTTACAGAAGAATAATTGCCTCCTGATTCTCTAGCACCTAAATCATTATAAAAATCATTCAATGTTTTTGTCATAAAATTATCCTTTCGATTTTATCACTAATTCAGGTATTTAATATTTTAAATACCCTTATACTATTTATATTTTTAAACGGCTATTATTCTTTTATACCTGTTATTTCAGATACATCATATCCGGAAAAATTTTTTAAGTATTCTAAGAATTTTTTTTCTTGTTCATAATTATAATAATATTTACCATTAAATTTTGCTTGCATTGATTTAAAATCAAAAGCAATAGAACCATGATATTTTATATCTTTATAATCATTTGTTTTATACGGCAAAACATAAAATTTCATATTTGTTTCTATGTTAATCATATACTTTGCAATATTTTGATAATTATTATCTTTTTCTTCAAGAATAAATAAAGAAATTCCCGCTGTTCCCCAATATAATGTTGAAAAAACAACACCAATAATTTCTTTTTTACCGTCACCGTTTAAATCGGTTTCAAAAGCACTTACTGTTTTGTGGGTTATATTTGCAAAATCTTGTGCTTCTCTTGGAGTTTTATTTAATTCTTTCAAGACAAATTTATATAATATTTTACTTGCTTTGGTTTGAGATTGTTTAGAAAAATTGTATTCAATAGTTCCGTCAGGATGAGTAATTGGCTGGTTTTTTGTCAAATTACAACCAAAAACTGGACAAGTTATAAATAAAAATATTAAAAATAAAATCCATATTTTTTGCATGCAATTATTTTACAAAATTAAATTAAATTTTTCAAACTTTTTACATCGCTATTCCCTCCTATATTTCGGCTTGTGTTCATCTTGCTATCTAGTGTATTCATATATTCAAGTTCTGCATCAAGAAACTTTTGTTGAAGTTTTTCGGTTTCTTCAATTGCGTAGGATGCTATATCAACTATTTCTTTTAATCTTTTTATTTTTTCGCCAAAATGAACTTCGATAGAATCTTTACCTTGCTTTGTAATCCATTCACAGGTTACTTTTTTTAATTCAGAATCTAAAATTTCAGGCAAAATAGAATTCAACATAATTGCTCTGACATAATCCGGTAAAGGTAATCTTAAAGATTTTGCTTTCTTTTCTAACGGCTTTTTTAAATCTCTTGGAATTCGCATACTAAATTGTTCAGTATTTGAAGTCATATTGTTTTTTATAAAGTTAACTATCTTTTTATACATATAAATCTCCTTTACTTCTTTATATTATAAAATAAAATTAAAAACCTGTAAACATAAAATAGAAAAACTTGTATTTATAAATTTCAATAAAAAAGACAGGTATTAATCCTGTCTTCTTTAATCTGGGCCGCAGGTGTCAAAACTCGAACTTAAAATTGTATGTAAATGAATTTATAAAAGAAATTAAAGAAAACGTTGAAATCTTTAATATTGTTGAAATTAACACACTTTTAAAATGTGCATAAATAGTTTTTTGACATACGAAAAACAAAGGTCATATTATATAAATTTCGGTATAAACAATAATGTGCTATAATAAATTCAAAAGGGAAAAATCATGCTATCAGAAGAAATAAATATTTATTGTGATGAAAGTTGCCATTTAGAAAACGATGGACAAAAAGTTATGGGTTTTGGCTCTATATGGTGTCCTAAGTCTGAACGAATGCAAATATGTAAAGATATTAGAGAAATCAAAAAAAAGTATGGGATTAAAAAAAACGCCGAAATTAAATGGACAAAAATAGCACCATCAAAAAAAAATTTATATTTGGAATTAGTTGAATATTTTTTTCAAAATGAAAAAATAAAATTTAGGGGTTTGGTTATACCTGATAAATCTATATTAAACCACAATAAATATAAAAGAACTCATGATGATTTTTATTATATTATGTATTATCATACCCTAAAACATTTTTTAAAAAATGGTGAAATATACAATGTATATATTGATATAAAAGATACTAAAAGTTGGGAAAAAACATCAAATTTGAGATATTGGTTGATAAAATATTTCAAAAGTAAAAATTATTATTTTAAGAATGATGATTTTATAAAAAAAGTTCAATTAATCAGGTCTCACG
>CADAYD010000019.1 GCA_902791985.1 uncultured bacterium | reverse complement strand
TGTTATGATGAGAACAATAAAGTAGTATTTCCGTGGGTTACGGTTTGGAGAGATTATAAATCAGGTAAATGGCTTGGTTGGATTTTGCAAACAGGAAATCCTAATTCTGATTTAATTTTTCAGGCATTTTATTATGCAGCAGAAGAATTTGGACTACCAAAAGATGTAATTATTGATAACGGTAAAGATTACCGCTCAAAAGATTTCGCCGGAGGAAGGAAGGGCTTTAAGATTGATACTGACAAAAACAAAACTTCTGCAATGTTAAAAGAACTCAATGTAAATGTGCATTTTGCCCTGCCATATAATGCTCAGACAAAGCCGGTTGAAAGAGATTTTCTAAAAATCAAAGAACTATTGTCCAAGCATTGTGTCGGATATCGTGGCGGAAATGTTGTTGAAAGACCTGAAAAACTTGCAAAAGAAATTAAAGACGGTAAGATTATGAAATTTGAAGATTTCAAGGAACTCTTTGATAACACAATCGCAAATATCTTGAATAAAAAGCCGTCAAACGGCAAAAACTTAAAAGGCAAATGCCCGGATGAATTATTCTATGAAGAATTTAAAGAAAAAATTACCACTTCAAAAGATGCGCTAAAATTATTCTGCTCAAGAACTTCAAATAATTATACTATCCATAAAAATGGAGTAAAAGACAGTAAATTGCAAACTACATACTGGGCAGATTGGATGATTAATAAAAAAGGATTAAAGGTATATTTGCGCAGGGATATAAAAAATTACAAAGTAGCTTGGGTATTTAATGCTGAAAATGATGAATTTATAGGAAAAGCCGAGGCATTTAAATCTGTTGCAGCACTCTATGCTCCTGAAGTATCAAAAGAAGAATTTGAAGCAGCAATGGCAACCAAGAAGCGTAATATAAAAATTACAAAATCTTATATTAAACAAAATAAAGAAATATCCCCACAAGAAAAATACAAAAACTACGAAGCAGCTTACCAAAGCGTTGAAAGAGAATACAAGAAGCCGGTTAAAGTTTCAAAAATTGCTAATACTAATATGGATAAAGCTATTCAAAAGAATAAGGATATGGAAAATTTTGGCAAGGCGGATTTGTCAATATTTTTGCCGGAGGAAGAAAGAAAATTTTATTATTGGGAGACAGACAAGTATTTAGATGAGCCGGAAGAAGAGTTATACTTATGGGAAACCGACAGAAAAATTGCAGAAGAACTCAAAAAATGTGGATGCGGATAAATGAAAAGAGACAAGTTTTTTAGTATTGCAGAAAAAATGTATGTTGAGCAATTTATAACAGAAGAAGAAATTGCTCGCAGAATCGGAGTGTGCGACAGAACAATAAGAAGATGGAAAGCTCTTGGTGATTGGGGAATAAAACGTGACGGATTTTTGAAAGCCAATACGATATCAAAAGATGCAATGTATGCACTTGCCCATAAAATGCTTGATGATTTTCATAGTGACATGGATAATAATAGGTTTATTGACCCTTCTCGAATGTATATGTTCACTAATCTGATGGATGAGGTTTTAAAGAAGCGAAAACAAAGCTATACTAAGGAAGAATTTTTAAGGATTATAAAACAAGTTGTTGATATGGATGAAGAAATGGATTTAGATTTTCAGAATATGATGAAAAAAGATGGTTTTATCTAAGTTTTTAAAACCGTTTTAAAACGGTTTTATAGCAGTTTTAATTTTGAATATAAAATAATACCAATTGTGCATTTAACTTTTCTTAAAAAATCTGTTGAATACTTTCGGATATAGTTCATTAAAGACGTTTTAATTTTCAACTTTTTCTTCATTATCTATGAAAAACGCATTTAATTTATCTGCATTCATTCTGAGGTTTTCTATGACGGGAGCAAGATTATACAATTCTTCAATCTCCGGTTGATTTTTACAGAAATAATCTATAACGACTGTAATGTTATAGGCATTTTCTGCTAATTTACTTAATTCTTTAAATTCCTTTGGTGTAATATTTAATCCTGCTTTTTCCATACTTTCCTCATCAAAAGTTTTACATATCAACACAAATAAGTTCAGTTTACGATTGTAGAATAATCAACTACCCTGTTACAAATAATCATCTAGAGTGTGTCTTTACAGTCGGAAGTGGAATTTATTTTTGTGAGGGCGAAAGCCCGAAGCAATCCAGCCTTTGCCGATTTATCAAGGTCGGGAATAGTTTGAGTATAAATGTCCGGAATGTTCGATTTTGGCAACATAAATGTCCGCTGTAGAAAGTAGTGTAGATTTCAAAAAACAGACAGTTTGCAATTTTTTGTAGAACCCGCTCATATCAAAGGTTTTGACGGTCGGAAGTGGTTTGACTATGAATTTGCAAACTGCTCACTCTTACACTTTTCCTTCATTTTAACTGCTCACACTTTCACTTTATTTTCAATGCTTTTCAGCAGTTTGATATTTTACTATAAAAACTAGCGATATTTTATAACTTCTTTTTCTTTGGGTTTTACAGATTTATGGCGTTGTTGAGCAATTATTTCTTGTTGTCTTTCATGTTCTCTGAGTTGTTCAAGTTGTTTTAGATATTCTTGAGCATCTTTTCTTGCTTTTGCAGCTCCAGGGAAATGGAATTCAAATGGTGTTAAGATTTTACCATTTGGCATTTTGTATAGTTGAGCTGTTTTTCCACCACGTAATTTTATAAGAATAATTTCAGGAGTATCATCTCCATCATTACTGCCTTTTTTAGGCGGGGTATAAGTCCCTAATTCAATAGGTTTTCCACCTTTTTCGATTTCTTTTATGTCTAATAATTCACGACCATTTATACTATAGTAATATTTATATCCGTCTTTTTCTATAGAAAATTCTCCAAGTTTTTTGTCTACTTCTATTATTCTTGGGTTTTTACCGTAATGAGTTTTTCTTATTATTCCATTTGAAGTATATTCAAATTTGTTTACTAAAATATTTTTTTTGTTATTTTTTAAAGGTATAAATCTACATAAAACGGCTGTTACATTTGCATGTGGTTTTTTACCCGCATAAATTAATTCATCAAAAGGATCATCAAGTGTGATACTCTTTTGGGTTTTACCTTTTGTTGTCATTTTCATTCTGTTACCTGTTGGCATTATATATGGTCTTGGCTGCATATATGGTCTTGGCTGCGATTTTATGTTGTATATTTTTTTAGGCTTTCTTCCTGTTACAACTGAACCGTCAGCTTTTTGAATATAAACTTCACCATTTTCATAAACAAATTTATCTTTTTTGCTGAGTTTTAGGGTAGGAAGCAACTTTGCATATTCTTCTTTAAATTTATCTATCGCTTCTTCTGATTTAAAATGTTGTTCAAATACTTCTGCACTTTCTTGGGCACTTTTATTTACAGAATTGTATGTTTTATCTATATATGCTTGTTCTCTTTTTGCGGCTTCTTCCCCTACTATTGTTCTGTATTGGTCATTCAATGCTTCTAAATCCGAATTTTTAGGATTTAATCTTGCATCAATAGTTTCGGAATTGACGGGAGTTTTTGAGCGCAAAGATTTTTTTAAATTTGCGACATATTGTTGATTTTCTTGTCTTGTAGTCTCAAATTCTTTAAATGCTTCTGCGCTATGACGTGCACTTTTATTTATTTTTTTGTATGTTTTATTAAAATATTTATCTTCTTTTTCTATTGCAATACGAATTTGTTTTTCTGATTCAATTTCTTTATTTGCTTTTCGAAGGATTTTTTGATTCTCTCTTTCTACAGCTTCATAAGCAATTCTTTCGGCTTTTTTTGCTTTACCTTTTTGAATATTTTTCGCAATTGCAATACCTGCAATAATCGCCGTTGCGAGTGCCGTTGCACCTGTCAGGTATTTTGCCGATTTTTTTAATTCCTTATTATCTGACTCTTTATTATCTCTAATGTTAATATTATTTTCTTTGTTTTGGTCAGAAGTAAAACTTAACTTATTTTTTATACTAATTGCATCTATTTTTGTCATAAATTACCTTAAATTTATAATTCTACACATATATAATAAAACAAGAACAAAGATAAAATTGTCTTTATGCTATCGAAATGTAAATTTATGTAACATCAGATACATTTTCCCAGATTAATTTGGCATTTGGGGAACGATTTTATAATAATGGTGCCCGAAATAATCAAACTGTCTGTTTCTAATAATCAAACTGTTTGTTCTTTTACATCCGCAAAAAGACTTTAAAAAGAGTTAATATAAGGCTCAGATGCCGACAAAATCTAAATTACACCAAAGGTCAAAAATAGGTAATTTGAAAATAAGGTGCAAAAAATTGCACCCTACCTGCTTGTTTCAGCATCTTACCGACTTAGCGTGCCTACTACATTCCGGTAAGACCCTGAAATAAATTCAGGGTGACATTATAGTCGGAATTAAGCTAAAATATTTACCCCCAAACTACTCCAAAAGTGACATAATCTACTCATTTTATTCCGTATTAATTTATCTCAATCGCTAGAATGGCGATTGTATCTAAACAATAGCCATTCTGAAAAGTCACTTTTGAAAGTTTTTGTTGGGTTTCACTCGACCTACCCGCTACAAGCTATGTCTATAATAATATTCCATAATAGAATTATATGTTTTTGCTTTTGGATATTGTTCCATAATTCTTTGGACTTTTTCTGCATTATGTTTTATTTTAGAATTCACTGGAATAGGCATTTTTATCAGGCAATCGGGCAGACCTATTTTAAGAAGTATATTTTTAAATTCATCACTACATCTTGATAAGTCACCTTCTGCAATAACAGCCAAAAACTCAGATTTATTTGTATATGCATATTCAATATGTTCGGGTGAAATTCCCGCTTTCAAAAACTCTTCTCTGTATTTACATTTATCAAAATCTAAGACTGTTTTTGTTCTGTTGTCTTCCTTAACTTCTTTTCCTTTAATAATACTATTAATCAATTTAGCAATATTTTTATCACTCGTATAATCACTAAATGCACTTCGTTTTTGTTCATTTATATGCGTTAACTCATGTCTTAATGTCGTACTAAAATACTCTGGTCCGTCATCATTATTTATATATAAATTCCCATTAATATCAACATATCCTCCAGCTGTATGGCTTACAAAACTTCCATGTATCGGAGTTGCAATCAATGTGGGTGGGAATTTGGCTGTTCCTTTGCTATATTTATGCCAGTATCCAAGTTCATTCTTTATAATTCTAAGTTCTTCTAAAGAAGATTTGTCAAAATTTGAAATTACAACTTTCACTCCAAATTTTTTATAAATATCATTCAATATTTTGCCATGTTTTAATGGCATTGATTTTGAAGTTAAATAATATTTTTCATAGATATAATTTTCTATTTCGTTATTTTTTATTTCGGAAAAATTTGCAAGCGGGTCATATTTTTCCATATTAACGAAATCTTTTACTGGATAGTAAAAAGCCCATTTTCTCGGGTTCATGTTATGAGCCGTGAGTTCATTGTTAAATTTTTTCATTCTTTTCGGAATATTTTTTATAACATCTATATAACTTTTTGGTAGTGACGGATCTAACCTAATTTCATCAAAACACCATACATCAGGCTTATATAGTCTGGAATAAACTCCGTTCAATGTGTTGTAAGCATCTACTGTGTTTGATAAATCACCTATTTTCATTAGAATTCCCACTTCATTAGAATCCATATTTTCAGCACTTTCCTCTGAAATAACTTTTAATTCATTTTTTACATAATCTGTTATTTTTTTATCTTTTACATTAGCTAAACAATCATCTAAATTGGTAAAAAAATCAATAGAGTTCTGCGGTACGTAATGCTTACCTCTATTTTTTACAAATTTAGATAATATTAATGCTAAATACTTGTTTTTGAAAGCAGATAGAATTTTTTGTAGATTATCTTTTGTAAATTCAGCTTCATTGCCTAATTTATATCCCGACGATAAATTTATATGATTAAAATTTGGTATTTTTGCTTTAAAAGAAATCTTATTATAAGTATTATTTTTGTTTAAATTTATATTGTTTACTGCCAATATTTGCATTTAAATAAATCCTTTTTGAGTAATCACACTCTTATTATTAAATAATTAAAACATAAAAAAAAATTTTACTAAATTTATCAAACTCTCTGTTCTTCGTTCTCAAACAGACTGTTGTTTTACATTTTTATTTAGTGCTTATTCTAATGGTATAAAATCAAATCTTTTATAACTATCAAAAACGAGTTTTCTTTCATTGAAAATTTCTTCTGATACATTATCCCATTTATCATCGTCACTTTCGGTTCCGTAAGACAAAAACCAAGGATTTTTAGGATTTGCATAGGCATCATATTTGAAATATACCTGCGGAAAAAGTTCGGTAGAATTTTCTACTAAGATATAAACTCGTACCCCGCTTTCTTGGGCACCTGACGAATATTCGTTACAAATAAAGCTGCCGTCACAGACATAAAATCGATTCCTATTGCCACCGCTTATTACATGTTTTGTTTCTCTATTAACCATTGTATAAATATCGTAAATTACGCCCTTCAAAGCGCCATCAGCAATTTCGCCTATAAGGAGTTCTTCAATTCCGTCTGCATTAACATCATAGTATGTATATCCGATCTTATGAGTTAAATTATACATATAACTCATATTCTCTTCTTCTAACTTTATTGAGCTCCATTTTTCTTTTAGCGCCTTTTTGTGTTTTTCTATAACATTTTTGTATAAATCTTCACCTTTCATGCCCTGATTTTTATAATAAGTTGAACCGTTAATACCTTGAATATTTACGCTTTCCCCTAAATCATAAAGCAGCTTATAAGATTGAGGGGCTTTAGAATCTTTTGTATAGTCATACTGAACATCTGTTGGGTATTTCAGAACCATATCGTACAATCTGCCTTTTTTGTCAACCAATTCTCCTATTTTTCTGCCCCCGGGAAGAGTAGAGTGTTCTGAAGGCTTTTCATATGCCTTTATCCCGAACGCAAACCCTCCATAACCACTCTTTTTTGAATATTTATCGAATATAGATATTTTATCCTTCTCTGTTTTAACTACATAAGTCCCTTTTAGCTCTTTGGGTATTGTAAAAGAAAACAATCTGTTCTTAGCCACAAAAACATCATCGGATGGTTTGGCACAGGCAAAAACACTTGCTGTCAAAAACATCAGCAAAAAAACAATAATTGCGAAAAATTTTTTCATTTTAAATTCCATTCAATATTTGCTCATAACTATCTATTCAACATCAAAATCAAAATATATATCAGGATAAGGTTCATCTTTTAGTGTAAAATGCCACCATTCGGAATCAATACCTTTAAACCCTGCTTTTATCATTGCATCATGCAAAATTTTTCTGTTTTTCTTCTGTTCTTTAGTTAATTTTTTATAATTAGGATGTGAAATTTCGCTGAACAAATCAAAAGTTCCACCCATATCAACATAAGAACCATCTTTTTTTATCAAAGTCAAATCGACGGTCGAACCTCTTGTGTGACCTGATTTTTCTGCAATATATCCACCTTTTAGCAAATCAGATTTTTTTAAAGTCGGATAAAATGTTTTGTCCCCTACATTTTTAGAATCATTAATCCACTCAACAAAATTATAGACAGCCTTTTGCGGTCTATATGTATCCCAAATCAATAATCTGTAACCCTGTTTTCGCAAATCTGCTGCTGCGACAGAAAGAGCCGCAAGAGATTCTTTTGTCATATACGCAACGGGAGCCTTATATCCGTTTATTCTTGAACCTGTAAAATTATTTGATGAATAATAGCGTATATCAAACACCGCATCATCGACTACGGTATAAACAGGTGCAAAATCGCTTTTATCATAAGATACTTGAGATGCAACAGATATTTGTATAAAACTGAACAGCACTATACCGATTAAAAATAACTTTTTCATTACACTCTCCACAATTATTACTTTAATTATGAATTTATTATAAAGCAAAAATATTTCATGATATAATCATTTTATGGCAATTGTATTAAACGGTAAAAAGTTAAGAGAGAAAATTCTTGCAGACTTAAAGATAAAAATCAGCAAATTTGAACAAAAACCTAAACTTGTCGTGATTTTGGTTGGCAACGACCCTGCGAGCAAAATTTATGTTAACAACAAACAAAAATGCGCGCAAAAAATCGGAATAATTTCAGAGGTTATTAAATATCCATCTGATATTGAAGAACACACATTGATAAGCAAAATTCACGAGCTAAATAACGACCCGACGGTGACCGCAATCCTTGTTCAATTGCCATTGCCAAAGCATATTTCACAAACAAAAATTGTTGAAACAATTGCACCCGAAAAAGATGTCGACGGATTTACCCCCTACAATTTTGGGAAACTTTTTTCAGGTGAAAAGCCTTATGTTTACCCATGCACTCCCAAAGGAGTTCTGCTTTTACTCGACGAATACAAAATTGAACTTGAAGGCAAACACGCCGTAGTAATCGGGCGTTCGAATATTGTCGGGCACCCTATGTCACAAATGCTTTTAAACCGTAATGCAACAGTAACTGTCTGTCACAGTCATACAAAAAATCTTGAACAAATAACAAAAACTGCAGATATTATTATCTCTGCAGTGGGAAAAAATATTATAAAAGGGGAAATGTTAAAATCCGGTTGTGTTGTAATTGATGTTGGAATTTTCAAAGATGAATCAGGCAAACTGCGTGGAGATGTAGATTTTGATTCATCTTCAAAAATTGCATCATATATTTCGCCTGTCCCCGGTGGAGTCGGACCAATGACAATAACGTCACTAATGCTCAACACTGTGGAACTGTTTGAAAACAATCTGTAATTATTTAACTCTAACCACCTGATGCTAAGTTCAAAGTACAACTTGATTTTACGTTGTTGTTTACAAGTGTTTTCAATGAAGAAATCTCGTTTTCTATAGCAGTCATTTGAGTATCAATTGAATCTTTTTCAGAACTATACTGTTCATCTAACTGCTCATAATACAAATAAGTAGCATCTTCCGATTCATCATAATTCGTTTCACCATGATGCGATTTTTTAATAGATGCCATTTGTGCTTCTGCAGCCTGTATATTATTCATGATTGATGTGTACTGAAGCTGCAAAAAGTTTTTCTGCAAGTTTAATAAACTTTTTTGACTTGCTAATGCTAAGAATGCCATAATCTCATCTCCTTATGTTAAACTCTCTCATTTCTATAAAGTATTTTTAAAAAGAGCTATTTCACAATAAAGATTTTTTGTAACATTTGTTTACAATATTTTAATACAATAAGGCGATAAGTTGATAGAAAAATTAATAATAAGAATATTAATTCTTATAACAGTTTTATTTCTTTACTGCATAAATTGTCCTCTATATATCTAACCCCGTAAACATTTCTAAAGACGTAACCATTTTAAGAGCAGGGAATTTGTCTATATCCTGCATTTTTACAAAATCAATCGCTTCATTTCTTGCGAGTTCCAATATTTTTGCATCTCTTATTATATCTGAAATAATCAAATCCGGCAGACCACTTTGTCTTGTTCCTAAAAATTCCCCCGGACCGCGCAGCTGCAAATCTTTTTCCGCAATAACAAATCCATCATTTGTTTGAGTCATAATTCCAAGTCGTTCCATTGTTTCAGGCTTCTTAGAACCAGTAATCAAAATACAATAAGATTGCAAATTGCTCCTACCCACACGTCCACGCAATTGATGGAGCTGAGAAAGTCCAAAGCGCTCAGCATTTTCTATAACCATAACAGTTGCATTAGGGACATCTACTCCGACTTCTACAACCGTAGTTGAAACAAGAATATCATATTTACCATCCTTAAAGTCATTCATAACTTCATCTTTTTCATCCGACTTTAGTTTTCCATGTAAAAGTCCGATTTTATATTGAGGGAAAACATTTTCTTGTAGATTTTTTGCTTCCTCTGTTGCAGCCTTAGCAGACAAAGTTTCACTTTCATCAATCAGAGGATAGACAATATACGCTTGTCTGCCTTGTTCAATTTGCTCTTTTATAAGTTCCCAAACCTTTTTATGACTTCCAGTAAGACAGGTTTTAATCGGTTTTCTGCCTTTAGGAAGTTCGTCAATAATTGTCAAATCCAAATCTCCATGAACAGTAAGTGCAAGTGTTCTTGGAATAGGAGTCGCTGTCATTGTGAGCATTTGCGGGTTTTGAGATTTTTTCTTTAAAATATTTCTCTGACGAACACCAAACCTGTGCTGTTCATCCACAACTATAGCCCCGAGATTATTAAATTCAATATTGTTCTGAATCAGTGCATGCGTACCGACTGCAATATTTATTTGTCCGTTACGCAAAGAAGTTTCAAATTGGCTGCGAACCTTTTTACTCTGAGAACCCATAAACAAGCCCACACTCAATCCTAAGGGAGTAAGCCATTTTATAAGATTATTATAATGTTGCTGAGCAAGAATTTCTGTTGGAGCCATAAATGCACCTTGAAATCCGTTTTCTACGGCAGCAAGAAGCATAATTGTTGCCACTACCGTTTTACCACTGCCTACATCACCCTGCAAAAGCCTTTGCATTGGCGCAGACGTATTCATATCATTTAAAATTTCATTTATCGCACTTTTTTGTCCGGAAGTCAATTCAAACGGCAAACTTGAAATAAATTTTTGTACCAAACCATTGGGATGTACACTCAATGCATAAGAAGGCATATTTTGAGCGGTAGATTGGCGCAACCTGATAAGTTTTAACTGTATTAAGAACAGCTCCTCAAATATAAGCGAAAATCTTGCCTGCTCAAGAATTTCCAAAGATTCCGGAAAATGAATTTGTTTTATTGCAAAATTTTTATCCAAAATACCGTATTTTTCTCTGATAAAATCCGGTATAATATTCACAATATGGTCTTTATACATTTCAATGGCATTAAAAATCGCCCTGCGCAAAGTTTTTATGCTCAAGCCTTCACAAACAGAATATATCGGAACTATCCTTGCCAAATTCAGATTAGAATCAGGGTTGTCAAGGAATTCTCCACTCATAATTGAATATGTCGGCTTATCCATAGTAAGACCAAAAGTGTAATTATCCCTTTTTACTACCCCCGAAACCATAATTCCGGCGTTAATCGGGAATTGTGCTTTCATTCTTTCAAGTATATAGCGATTACCCTTTGCATTAAAAAAGCACAGTTCAAATTTACCACTTTCATCACTTATTACAACTCTTGTAATGGACAATTTATTTTTTGTGTTGAATGATGAAACAGATTTTATATAACCAAAAACAGTTGTAGTTTGACCCTCTTTTAGATTTTTTATTAGTGTACGAGAAGAATAATCAATATGCTTTCTGGGGAAATACATCATCAAATCCTGCGCAGTATAAATCCCAAGTTTATTAAATTTGTATGCAACCTTTGGGCCTACACCTTTAATATACATAACATCAACTTCCGACGGATGCTTTTTGCTTTGGAGCATGAGTTCGTCCTGCTCTTGTTTTGATTGCTTTTGCTTTTTGAGCTCAAGTTTAATAATTTTAATCAATTGTTCTATTGCTTTGCGTCTTTCAGGCACACCAGCATAAGGATATACATCAAATGCTTCGTACAAAACAGCCCATCTGGGATTTTTATGATCTTTTTTTATTTCTTTTTTTATTTCTCCGCGAATAAATTGCGAAAAAGTTTTTTCTCGCCCATGAATATCAATATATCGGTACTCGGATTCAATATCGAGTGCCTGTTTTACTCTATCTAAATTATCAAGCATAAATAAATTCTAGCATAAAATTTAATATAACATTACTTTTTAACAGTAATTTCAGGACGTCTGACAGATAAAACCATTTCATTGGGAATATAAAAATCTGTCATTCCATAATTTGCATTTATAAATAAAAATTCTAATTTTTCACCTTGATTAATTTCCAAAACTTCAAACGGGATTTTTAGATCTAAAACTTCATCATAGACAACATCCATCGATTTATAATTTTCTAAAACCCACATATCACCGGGGATTGCTTTCACAAGACGTAAAAATCTAAGTTCATCATCTCTGATTGATATTTGTATTTCGTTATGGAATTTTTCCATAGAAATAGGCGGAACATTTGCAGATTTATTTATTAGTCTTATAGGTGAAAGCGCTTGTGTCCTACCGGCTTTCCTTAGATAAATATACATTTGATAAGTGCGCTGCAATGGAGTTTGATTTTCTTTTATATATTTATTGAGATAGAATCTAAGATAAAAATTATCATTATCATTTCCAAAACAAATTTTATCAAACAATTTGGATTCCCGTAAAACAGGGCCATCAGGGATATCAATACAACCGGCATTTAGCCATGTATCATCGTTCAAAATATTTTTACCGTTCACTTCAGGACTTATTAATGCTTTAGGATAATTAGAAGGCATTGCAGGAGAAACACTCATAAGGGGTTCATCCAGATATGACGGATAATCAAGCTCCAAAGTTTTATAAACATTTTTCAAATGAGTTCTGAATATAAAATCAAAAATATTATCTCTTCCGGAATAATTCGGTTCCCCATACCACCAGAACCAATCACTACCCTCGCATATATAGAGCTCTTTTTGAGCAAAATCAAGATTCGGATGATTTGGTTCGCGTTTTGAAAATGCAATAAAATCTTCTCTCGCACGTTTCAAATATAACCACGCAACATCTTTTACCGGTTCATCAAACCATAATTTATAGCCTCTGTTAAAACTTGCACCTGTTGAAATTTTATTCAATACTTTATGTTCTTTTGTTTTTTCAATATAATCACTTATTAAAATCGTTTCAAGCGAATCATCTTCGCTAATTAATTTATATAAAGTTTCCAAAAAAGTATTTCCGTCATCAATATAATTTTCCCAACAATTTTCACCATCCATTGCAATAGTTAAGAGATGATCTTTATCTGGTGATGACAGGATTTTGCTTTGCAAAATTTTTATTCTGTCATATAAATCATTTGCTGTCGCAACAGGGTCGTGATGTGCGTACTCAAAACTTACAAGATTATATATTGAAGATTCTCTGAAAATCATTTTTATATCAGATTTTTTTGTTTTATAAGAATAAGTTTTTAACAAATGATATGGATCTTCAAGATAACCTTTAAAATCATGAACAAATTCAAAATCAATTGAACTTGCGAGATTTCCTTCATCGGAAATAGACCATTCAACCCCGATATCTGAAAGCATTTCTAATGTCTTTGGACTAACACACTGTTCCGATGCCCAAATACCTTTCGGCCGTTTACCCAGAAGTTTTTCTATTCTATCTAAAGCCATTAAAGTCTGATTTTTTGCATCTTCTTCAGTTTTCAGTTCAGATAACTCGTCAGCAACTGAATGATCTTTTCTTATCGTTTTATAATCGAGCAAAATCGGCAAAATCGGATGATAATAAGGACTTGTCGTTACTTCTATTTTATTTTCTTTTATAAGATTTTTTAGAGTTGGAATGATTTTTTTGATTATTTTTCTCTGGAGCTCAATTATTTCAACCCTATCTTCAAGAGTATAATTTTTACCTTTTTTAACAAGTTTTTTTAATTTTGAATCATTATTTTTAAAAGTCGGATCAATCCAAGCCAAATTAAAAAGCGCCATCAAATCTGAATACTCTTGATTAGAAAATATATTTACATCTTCCGTTCCTTTTTCCTGAACAATTTTATATAAGCGATGGTATTCATCATTTGATAATATCATTGTCTGATAATTCGATTCAAAAAAATTATTTAAAATAAATATTTTATCTTCATTTGATAAATCTTCAACCGGAGTGATTGTCATTCTCGAATGAATATCATGAGCACCATTTCCATAGTCAATTAAAGCATCTAAAAGTACCGGAACATAATTAAAATTGAGTTTTAAATTATCAAATTTTTGAGCCCATATCATCATATCAAGATAATCTTTAACACCATGCAGCCGAACCCACGGCATTATATAATCACCCTTAGGTGTAAGTTGATACACCGGCTGATGCATATGCCAGTAAAAAGCAATCGATAACTTTTTAGTTTGACTCATCATAACTTCAAGACCACTCTTTCAACTAATATAGTAGCATAAATTTATCGAATTTAAAAGATATAAGTATTAAAAAATAGTTCTTTAAAGATAACCAAAATAATTAGAATTTTAAAAACATAAAACTTTTTTCCTATGACAAAGGAATTGATTTCAGAGCAACAAAAACCGCTGAATAATAGAATATATTTCTCCTATAAAACTGATTATCCTGCTATCAAGGAGAAAGACTTATGAAAAAAATTATAATTGTTATTGCTCTAATTATTGTCTGCAACAGTGCATTTGCATCAAATGCAACAATTGACAAAATAGAAAAATCGCTCTACGGTTTTACTTTTTCTAATGAAACTGACTCTTCGCGACTGGAGCGAATTGAAAAAAAAGTATACGGAGAGCCCCAAAACGGAAACCAAAACAGTCGTATAGCAAAATTATCCAAAGACCTTAATGCCGACCAGATGGGGCAAGAAATAGAGCCGAGAGAAGATACATTTATGACCGATGATGATTATATCACTTACGAAAAAGAGCCGCCCGGTGCAGCCTCAATGGATTATCCTGCAATAAACGAACTGGAAAAACAAGTTTTTAAAAAAGAATTTAAAGGACAAAATATTAAAACAAGACTTTCTAATTTGGAACAAAAAACATTTAATAAAACTTATGATAAAGATGATTTATCTACTCGTGTTGACAGGCTAAAGGCGCAACTACGCCCGCAAAGTTTTACTTCAAATGGTATGCAACAGCAAGAAAACGATTTTTATACATCAACACCTGATAAACTTGCACAAGACTATCATTTAGACAGTTACGACCCATATAATTTTGATTATGATTCGTATAACAGTAGAAATAACAGCTATAGTGCACCCAAAGTTTATCAAAACACAAAACCATTGAACCTGTCGAAAATAGAAAAACATATTTATCACAAAAAATTCGATAATGAACCGACTTCTACCCGCTTAACCCGAATTGAAACGAGCGTTTTCGGCACAAGTTTCCCTAACGATAGCGACTCTGAAAGACTAGCCCGACTATCAAGTGCCATTCAGGCTCAAAAATCTTCTTCGCAATATGACAGCGACAAATGGAGCCGCAACATGGCTACCGCTTTTCAAATCGGAACCCTAATTTTGATGGTTTTGGCATGTATATTATAATTCAATATCTGATTCGACAATAGGTGCACCTATTACACGTTCTATTTCTGCAGCATTAATGTTGTAATTGAGTAAAACATTATAATAATCAAGTTGTGCATTTAAATATGTATTTTCAGAATCTTTAAATTCAATCGCATCACCCAAGCCGACCTGATACCTGCGAAACGCCTGATATTGTTGTTCTTTTGCCTGCTGAAGCGCCAATTTTGCAACTCTTATACTGTCATAAGAGTTCATCAAATTTATATAAGCACTTTTTACATCTAAATAAACATTCTGATTTTCTTTTTCGTAATCTGCTACGGCTTTTTTATATGTAGCAGTTGCTTCATCAACTTGCTTTTTGAGCTTCATAAGATTCACACTTGAATATTGGAGTTGCGCACCAAACTGATAACCATAATCACTATTTATTTCACGCCCGCCGTATTGATAAGACCCAAATGCACTCAAATTGGGAGTATATGCCCTTTTTGCCGCACGAACGGTCAATTCAGCCGCATCCATTCGTTTCTTAGCCGATAAAAGTGATGGGCGGGATTCTTGTGCAGTTTTAATTAAATCAGTATAATTAACTTGATATTCTTTTGAGTTTAATTTATCCTTCAATACAACTCCGGCAAGTTCAGGAATCCCAACAGCATTTGCAAGTTCTACTGCGGCAAGTTCCAATGTATTTTTTGCCTTAATCTCATTCAATTGAGCCTTACCAAGATTATATTCGGCATAAGTCACATCAATCTTGGGCTTATTACCTATTTCATAATACGCTCTTGCCTGTTTTAATTGGAGTTCATAATCTTTAACAGTTTCAGCATATACTTCTTTTTGCACTTTTGCAAAAACCATATTATAATATGCGACTTTGACATTATAAATAACATTTTCAATGCTTGTTTCTGCATCATAACGAGTAGACTCATATGTCTTTTGTGCATAATCAGCCTGAGCCTTTGTCTTTCCAAAGTCAAACAGCAGCATATCCGCTGAAATATTAGGAACATAAAACATATTGTACTTTTGCGGTATCATGCTTGCCATTTTTCCGCCCATAGTCATAAACATATCATTTTTTGAATAACTAACACCCGCCGAGAATGTTGGGAAATAATTACTCCAAGCCTGTCCTACTTTAGTTTTATATATTTCAGCATTACTTATCGCGGACATAATTATTGGATTATGGGTAATAGCAAGTTTTATACAATCTTCGAGACTGACTTCCTGCGGAAGATTTGAAGTATCATAAAAATTAATTTTACTGTCTATAACAGGAAACTTTGTTTCATACATTCCCTCAGCCTCCTGCGAGGACTTTTCTTTTGTTTTTGCATTTATTTTAAATTTTTTAGTTTCAAGTTTTTTATTAGTCTTTTTTTTCTTCTCAGGTTTAACAATTTGGACTGGTTCTACTCCGGAAGTCTTTTGAACAGAAGACAAAACTTTCGCCTTGTCATCTTTTATTTGTTCTACAATTTCCTCATCAGCCATATTTATATTGATTTTTTTAGCCAATGATGCATTTGAACCTATAACCATCGCCGCAATTATTAACGTTATATTTAATATCTTTTTCATATTTCTTCCTTTTTAAATATCTTGGAATTACGAAACCAACATTTTACTCATCATAAGTTAAATCTTCCTGTGTAATAGAGTGTTTCGGGAATCGATCAACAAATTCCTGAACAATTACATAAAAAGCAGGAGTCAAAACAGCACCTAAAGTAGCCGCTGCAACCATCCCGCCAAATACGGTTGACCCGACTGATATTCTTGAATTTGCTCCGGCACCGCTTGCAAAAATCATCGGGAGTACCCCGATAATAAACGCAAGTTCCGTCATCATAATCGCCCTAAATCTTAGTTTTGCGGCTCTTAAGGCTGCGTCCTTAACAGTTAAGCCATTTTCTTCGTGTTCTGTTTTTGCAAATTCAACAATCAAAATGGATTGCTTTGCCGCAAGCCCGATTAACGTTATCATACCAACTTGAGAATAAATATCGAACGCCTGATTTATCATCAATTGGAATATCAACGCTCCAAGTGCAGCGACAGGGGAAATTAAAAGTACAGCAAACGGGATTGTATAACTTTCGTAAAGAGCAACAAGGAACAAATATACAAATATCAATGCAAAACTAACTATCATAATCGTTTGTCCTGATGCTTCACGTTCTTGCGCAGATGTACCTGACCAATCAAAAGTCATATCTGAAGGTAAAACGCGTTTTGCAACATCTTCCATCGCTTTCATAGCATCACCTGAGCTCTTACCCGGTGATTGCTGCCCTTGTATCTGAACGGAAGTATACAAGTTATATCTGGTAATTGATGCAGTCCCAATAGTTTGATTCAATTTTATAAGTGACAAAACAGGAACCTGAACACCGGCCCTATTTGTAACATAAATACCCTCCAAATCTGTTGCTTTATCTCTGAATTTACTAAGTGCCTGCAATTCAACTTTAAATACACGCCCATATTTATTAAAATCATTTACGTAATAAGTTCCGAGCATTGAAGCTAAAGTTGCATACAACTCCTGTAAATCAACATTTTGAGCCAATGCTTTTGCATAATCAATATCCAAAATATACTGCGGCACATTCGCTTGGAAAGAAGTGTTTACATTAGAAAGCGTTTTATCCTGATTAGCCTCCATAATAAGTTTATTAGCCCATTGTTCCATTTGCTGCGGAGAGTAATCTCCCTGCGAAAGCATCTGGAATTCAAATCCGCCCATCATACTCATTCCGCTAATTGCGGGAGGAGAAAAAGACATAATAGAAGCCTCTTTTGTATTAGCGGCAATTTTTCTTATTTTACTCAAAATAGCAGTGTGTGATAAATTTGTATCTTTACCTTGAATTTTGCGCTTAATCCACTTTAAAGGCCCAAATTTACGATAATCATAACCTTTTAGAAGAATGATTGCCGTTGCGGAATTGGATGCCCCGTTACCGCCAAATATTGTTATTTTTTCTTTATCTACACCATCAATTTCTTGCACCTGAGCTACAAATCGCCTTGCAACTTCTTCTGTTCGAGGTAAAGATGCACCGTCAGGCAACGTTATAGCAGCAACCAAAACTTTTTGATCTTCATCAGGAATAAACCCTGTGGAGCTTATTTTAAATGCCCCAGCAGTCAAAATAAGTATCACTATATAGAATACAATCGTCAGTTTCTTATCATAAACAAATTTTTCGACAAATTCCATATAAAATTTTTCTAACCTGTCAAACATTTCGTTAAATTTTGAAACGTAACGTAGAGTCCTTCGATTCATACGACTTAATATACGTTTAAATCTTACCCTAATTGATTTATCGTGTAGGTTAATGTCAACATCTGGATTTTTTCTGCCCAAAAAATGAGAACACATAGCAGGTGAAAGCGACAACGCACAAATAGCCGAAATTGCAATAGAAACTGCAATACATACCGCAAATTGTTTGTACATAACCCCTGTCATTCCGCCCATAAATATAATCGGAACAAATACTGCCATCAAGACCATCGCCATTGCCACGAGTGACGAACCGACTTCTTCCATAGTTAACTGAGTTGAAACAATTGCAGATTTACCTTCATCAATATGCCGTTTTACATTTTCAATTACGACAATTGCATCATCAACAACAACCCCGACTGCCAGCACAAGTGCAAATAACGAAAGCAAATTTATAGACATGTTCATTATTTTGAGAGCGAAAAATGTTCCTATCAGAGAAACAGGAATCGTGGCACAAGGCACAAGTGTTGCCATTCCGTCACCCAAAAACAGATATATAATAAGCACTACGATTAAACCTGTCAAAAGAATAGTGAATTCAACTTCTGACATTGATTCTTCAATATAATCCGCATCATCTTTAACAGTAACAATTTTCAGACCATTATTCAGCCTTGAATTAAGTTCATCGACTTTTTTGTGAACAGCTTTGGACAAATTTATAATATTTGCGTCCGGCAATTGAGAAATAACAATAACCGCAGATGGTTTTCCATCTACAAGACCTAAATTTTGATATGTTTGTGCACCAAGTTCTACTTTTGCGATATCCTTGATTTTAACATTTGAACCGTCAATATTTGAACGAATAATAACGTTTTCAAATTCTTTAACATCTTGCAATCTTCCTTTTGTTTTAAGTGTAATTTGCAAAGCCTGTTCATCATCAGTTGGACGTTGTCCGAGCGCACCCGCCGTAACTTGAGTATTTTGAGCCCTGATAGCCTCGCGAACTTCACTTGTTGATATATTTAACCCCGCCATTTTTTGCGGATCAAGCCAAATACGCATTGAATAATCACCGGCACCAAACACATCAACATCAGCAACTCCGGCAACACGTTTTAATTCATCTTTAACATAAATTGAACCATAGTTAGTTAAATCTAATTGCGACCAATTTCCCCTCTCCGGTAATAGGGTGAATATTAAAGCGCCGGAGCCTGCGGTTCTGGTTATCGCCGTAATCCCTGTTCTTTGGACATCTTCAGGCAATTGTGATTGTACCTGTTGAATTCTGTTTTGAACATTCATAAGGTTGACGTTTTTATCAGTTCCAACCTTAAAATACATTTTTAACTGATACATCCCGTCATAACAAGATGAAGTCATATATGTAAGATTTTCAACTCCGTTCAATTTTTGTTCAAGCACTGTTGCCACAGAAGATTCTATAACCTCAGCACTTGCGCCCATATAATTTGCACTAACTTGTATTTGTGGAGGTGTAACATCCGGATAGCTTTCCTGTTTTAACCCGACAAGCGAAATCAGACCCATTAAAACTATACAGATTGATATTACTAGCGCAAATCTCGGCTTTCTTATAAAGAAATATAATCTATTTTTATCAAATATTTTTTTCATATTATGTTATTCTTCTTTTTGTTTTTTATCGTATTCTTCTTTTAGCAAAATTTTAACCTTTTGTCCTTCAACATTGATATTTTGGACTCCTGCGACAACAACTTTGTCATTTTTATCGAGCCCTGACTCCACAATCCAATGATTGTCGATTTCATCAGAAACTTTAATATCCTTCCTTATTACCTTGTTGTCTTTATCTACAACCCATACATAATAACCGCTCATTGCATCTCCCTTAGTACATGCCTGAGGGACGGTCATATAATTGAATTTTTGAGGAGAAATTAAAAGAACCTTGACATAATCCCCAGGAACAAGCCATCCTTTTTCATTCTCAAATGTTGCTCTCATTTGAATTGAACCGGAATTTTTGTCAATTTGATTATCTACAAAATCAATAACTCCTATTTTGTCGTACCATTTTCCTCCATCAAATTGAACTTTAACCAGAACATCTTTAAACTTATCACTGGCTTTAAGGAGTTTTACAAAATCAGAAGAACGCAAGCTGAACGTAACATAAACAGGGTCAATACTCGAAACATTAACCAAAGGTCCTGAAGTCAAAGATACATAGTTTCCTTCAGTAATTTTTATTTTTCCGATTCTCCCGTCTATAGGGGATTTTATCGTTGTATAACCCAAATTAACTTTGGCTAGCTGCAATTTCTGCCTTGCAGCATCTAAAAGCGCTTGATTCTGGTTACGAGCGGCTAATGATTGGTCAACATAGGAATGGCTGACTAAATCCTCTTTTATAAGCGCATTTGCACGGTCAAGTTCTTTTTGAGAATTTAATAACAAAGCATTGTATTGATTTACATTAGCCTGAGAGTTTTTAACTTCCAATTGAAATTCTTGCGGATCTATCTGAAACAGCACTTGATCTTTTTTAACGAAATCACCTTCATTAAAATATTTTTTTTGCAAAAAACCTGCAACACGCGCCATAACATCAATAGAGTATTTAGCTTCGACTCGCCCGGTAGATTCGGCCTCAATATATGAATCAGCATTCATAGGATAATCTACTACAACTTCTTTAGGCATTTTCATCATCTGCTGCATAATAAAACCTGCAATAAGACCTGATGCTTTATTATATACAATCGGGATAATAATGACAGCCAAAATAATCAGCACAAGTCTTTTTCTTGTCATTTTTATATTGAATTTCATATACCCTCTCCAACTTCTGCTATTGCTTAATTTAACCACAAAAAGAGGTCTGTTTCAACTTATTTACAATATATTTTCAAGGAAAAATTCTAAAATTTTATCATTGTATCTGCTATTATTTGCACTAAACGGAAAAACATCTCCTCCAAATTCCTTTTTAACATGTGAAAGCGCTTGCGCAACTTTATTGTGAGAAGAAATACAGTCCGTTTTGGTAACTACAGTTATTATAGGTAAATCGTACGCACTTACCCATTCTCTCATTTGATAATCGTTTTTTTGTATTTCGTGGCGACCATCAATTAACTGAACCAGATATTTTATATTTTCGCGTTTAAGCAAATATTCTTCTAAATTTTTCTGCCAGCGATTTTGAACCTCTTTAGAAACCTTAGCATAACCATATCCCGGTAAATCCGCAATTATAAATTTGTCACTAAAGTTGAAAAAATTAATGAGTCTTGTTTTCCCCGGAGTATTGGAAGTTTTTGCAAGTTTTTTGTTATTAGCAAGCCCATTTATAAACGAAGATTTCCCGACATTAGAACGCCCCAAAAGCGGGAATTCCGATAGGTTGAAATTCGGGCACTGGGAAAGTTTTTCCGCACTTTGCATAAATTTTGCCTGCATAAAGTTAGCCATACAATAATTTATAGTACAAAAAAATCGGCATAGCAATGCCAACCTGCTAAAATAATCATGTCATTCCTAACAAAGTAAAGCAATCCGACCTTTTTAAGTGCGAGCACACTTTCAATTTGCAAACAAAACTAAACAGTATAAACACTTCACTATCAATCACAATGATAGTAAAATTAAATTTACCCCTTTTGTGCCTTTTCTTTTTGCTCAAGTAGTTTTTTCTTATATAAAACCGTTTGAAATAGGTTATACATTTTAGGGTTATTTACAAGCGTTAATTGCGTTTTACCATTTACAAAATCTATATTAAACGACTTTTCCTTACTGAAAAAATTTTCACCCTCAATATTGACAATCTGAAACAGACCGTTAGTTAAAATACTAAGCGGCTCTCGCAAAAAAGTTTCAAATGTCGTTCTGATATCAAATTTTTTCTTTTTCATATAACCATTCTAAATAAAAGGCTGGATTGTTTCAATATTTAAACAAACCAGCCTAATATAACTTAACTAAACATTATTACATCTGTTGAGAAAATACTTGAATTCTTTGTTCAACAGCATCTTTATCTGAAGCATTTGGTGCTAAAGATAAATATTGTTTGTAATATTTGACTGCACCTTCGTAATTCTTTTCAGCCTCATAAGCTTGCGCTTTAAGTTTTGCAATTGACGGAGCATTATGATAGAAATCGATTGCTCTGTTACAATATTCGATAGTTGAAGCAAAATTGCCTTCTTTGTATTGTCTCAAAGCAATTTCAAAGAATTCATTAGATTTCATTTCGCACAAATCAATATAGTGCAAACCATTCAACGCAATTCTGTTATCAGGATCAGCCATCAAAACTTTTTCTAAAGCTTTTCTTGCTGTTCTGAATTGTTTGTGTTGAACAAGTATTTCTGACAAATACAATTCATCATCAATACTGTTAGCAAAATTAATTGCATTTTCAAATGTATAAACAGCATCTGCTTCACGACCAAGAGATAAATATGCTTCACCCTTGATTACGGTATCAACCAAACTGTTTGATGCTGATTGAATGATGTAATTCAAGCTATCTTCAGTAAATTCAACTTGGTGAGTCAATTTACCTAATTTGATTTTTGCAAGGTGAAGTTTCAAATCATTCGGAGTTCTTTGAATAGCTTCATTTACATAGTCATAAGCCAAATATACGTCTTTATTGGTTGTAAAATCTCTTGAATCTGCCGTATCTCTTGCCATTTCATAATAAGTATTTGCAAGACCTACAATTGCAGGATTGTTATAAGTTGCATCACCTAACAATCTTGAATAAAATTCAAGAGCCTGTTGATATTTTTTGGTTTCCAAAGACATATTACCGACTCTGTAAATTCCTTCTTTGTAGTTAGGATTAAGAACTATAGCTGTTTTTAATTCCTCCATCGCAAATTCATGATCTGCACGGCGTTCATATACACCAGCCAAATTGACATAAGGTCTGAAGTTTTCAGGTTTTACATATTTAGCTTTTTTGAAAGAATTTATAGCCGCAGCCTGGTTACCTTGCTTCAAGTACAATTCACCCTGCAAATTCCATCCCGGAGATGATTGCGGGTTGATATGAAGTGAGTGGTTCAACCAAGTTAATGCCTTTGTATAATCTCCGCGTCTTGCTTCAACCTGTCCCATATGGTACATAGAAGTAGCATTGTGGGAGTTGCATTTAATTGATTGTAAATAATATTTTTCTGCTTGATCTAAATCCCCGTCAAGCATTGCAATATTACCTAAATTATCATATGCAGGTGCAAATTCAGGATTGATTTTCAATGCAACTTTGAATAAATCTGCAGCATCTTTCTTGTTACCGAGTTTTAGAGTTGCAACACCCATTGCATTATATGCTTGGAAATAAGTACTGTCTAAATCTACAGCCTTTACAAATTCCTGTATTGCAGCATTTGATAAATTCGTAATATTCTTAATATATTCTACGTCAGAAGAAGTTTCTCTCATAAGGTAAACAAGACCTTGAGCATAATGGAATTGAGGATTATTCGGATATTTTTCCAATAACTTGTCCAATTCTGACTGCGCAGGTGCTAACTTCCACTGTTTTGCAAAAGACATCAATTGCAACGCCTTTGCTTCCAAATCATTAGGGTTTTTCTGTAGAATCTCTTTCAACTTCGCATCAGCTTCTGCGTAATTCGTATATTCAATCATTCTGCTGATATCTACATAATTTTTAGAAATCTGAGCCTTTAACGGTTCTGCAGAAAATGACGCAGGTGCAAAAAGAATACATGAAGTCAAAATCATTGATGTTACTAATAATTTTTTACAATTCATTGTTTTCTCCTAATCTTTATAGCTTTACATTATTCCAAATCTATAAAGGTATTGTATAATAGTTAAAAGAAAAAAGCAATAGAGTAAAATTATGGCATTAAATTCAATCTCAAAAAAAGATTTAGAAGACTTTAAAGGGTATATTTTGGTTGAAAAAAATTTCTCCGAACATACCGCTAAAGCCTACTGTTCAGATATTTTGAGCTATCTTATATGGCTCGGAGATGAAGGGTGTGAAAGCGCAGATTTTTCAAAAATTAGGGACTATTTACACTTTATGCAAAAATTTGAATACAAAAAGACTACAATAGCCCGAAAGATAGCATCCATAAGGACTTTCTATAAATATCTGGCTCGGGAGAAAAAAATTGATAACAATCCTGCATTGAATATAATTTCCCCCAAACGACCTAAATCTTTGCCAAAATTCCTCTCAACAGAGGAGATCGAAGAAATATTAAATAATATTAATATTTCAACTCCCGCAGGATACCGCAACAGAGCTATTTTGGAACTTCTATGGGCAAGCGGAATGAGAGTATCCGAATTAAGTAATCTCAATTTCGGAGATTTAAACCTTGATAACAACGAAATAACAGTATTCGGCAAAGGCGCAAAAGAAAGAATTATTCTTATAACAGATAGGGCAAAAACATATCTGCAAAAATACATAGAAATCGCAAGACCACTTGTTGCAAAAGGCTATAATTTGCCACCTGCCAGTGATTCTCAACCTGTGTTCATAAACAAAACAGGATACAGGCTTCAAACCCGTATGATTAGAAATGTCATAAACGAAATCGTAGAAAAAATTGAACTTCCTAAAAAAGTTACTCCACATATGTTTAGACATAGTTTTGCGACTCATCTAATCGAAAATGGCGCTGATTTAAGGGTTGTACAAGAACTTTTGGGGCACGCAAGCATCTCAAATACTCAAATTTACACCCATATTTCTATGCAGCACATGAAAGATGTTTACGACCATACCCACCCTCGAGCGTAATATTTCTTAATAATTAATCTTTAGCAGTAGTGGGTTTAGGAAGCAGGGCTATACAAGGCTGTCTTAACCTGCTCGCAATAAACGGCATTACGCATTTTGACCTTCGTACCTGAAGGCACAGCCAAAATCCTACCTCTCGCAAAACAATTCACTGGATTGTTTTGCTCGGCAGAGTAGCCTCTGCTCGCAGGTCGCGAGAACTCTCATTTGACAAGTTCTCGCCAAAGTGTCGTAAAAATAAAACCCCTGACTTACGTCAGAGGCTCTATGGTGGGCGATACAAGGCTTGTCTTGCTGCGCTCGCCTTCGACGTGACTACGCTTTTTGCTTTTTGTGGCTTTCGCCACAAGCAAAAAGGCTTCGCACTTGGCTCGCTTGCGCCGAACTTGATATTACAAGTTCTCGCCAAAATATCGCAAAAATAAAACCCCTGACTTACGTCAGAGGCTCTATGGTGGGCGATACAAGGCTCGAACTTGTGACCCCTTGAATGTCGTTCAAGTGCGCTACCAACTGCGCCAATCGCCCATAGTAATTATTTAATTGTTTGCATCCTTACCGAAACGCTTCGCTTTTTCGGGAGTGCGCTACCCCTCTCGCAAAAACGATACTTAATCGTTTTTGTTCGGCAGAGTGCCAATCGCCCATAGTAATTATTTAATTGTTTGCGTCCTTACCGAAACGCTTCGCTTTTTCGGGAGTGCGCTACCCCTCTCGCAAAAACGATACTTAATCGTTTTTGTTCGGCAGAGTGCCAATCGCCCATAAATTTATTTAATTTTAACTTTGCTGAAGTGGCTCATCAATTTGCCAAATCCGTTACGCATTTTTATAAACGGATTAGAGCAATGAACTTTGCACTCCTTTGATACAAACTTGTCTACTCTTGGGGAACGTTCCAACTCTGTTACTGAGCCCGAATTTGATGTTAATTCCGGTGCGGGAACATCCATCCCACCGCCTATTTGTACAGCAGTTGCTATAGTAGATACCGGTAAATCAGAAATTCCAAACAATACACCCATCGAAAGACTCCTTATATTAAAAAAAAGGAGACACCCGGATTTGAACCGGGGATAAAAGCTTTGCAGGCTTCTGCCTTACCACTTGGCCATGTCTCCGTTTTTTGTATCTCTAATATACGAAAGACATAAGTTAATGTCAAGGTAATCTACTGAGCCCTACTAATTATCATTTTTTCTAATAAATCTTTTGCACTTTCAAGTTGAGAATCCGTTTTAGTTTCTATATCGCCTTTTGTAAAATATGCCTTTATATCCGGATTTATTCCCCGTTTATTTATATCAAAACCACCTGGAGTTAAATATTTAGCAATCGTTAAATTCAATCCAGTTTCATTTGGCATTGGAATGATTTTTTGTACCATCCCCTTACCATAAGTCTTTGTTCCAACAAGCTTTGCTCGGTGATTATCTTTCATGGCACCCGCAAAAATTTCTGTCGCACTCGCACTGGTCTGGTCGACCAAAATCACTACAGGTTTATTAATATTCACATTTGTATTCTGCGCAATTACATCATATCGATAACCGTTGCGTCCCACAATACTTACCAATTTACCTTCTTCGATAAATAAATTCGCTATAAATACAGCATTTGAAAGTAATCCGCCGGTATTACCACGCAAATCTATTATCAAACCCTTTGTATTTACCGTATTTTCTAATGCTTCCAAAAATTCATTAGGAACAGTGCTGCTTATAAAACTTGAAATCCGGATATATCCGATTTCATCTTCAATAGAACTTGTTATTGTCTTTATTGCAATCTCTTTTCTTATAATTTGTTTTGCAATTTTGGTTTTTCCTCTGAGTATATCCAAACTTACAATAGTATTTTCAGGCCCCTTTACCAAATCGGAAACCTCCGAAACAGAAAGACCGTTTATATTTTTCCCATTTACCGATAAAATTATATCTCCTTTACGCAAATCGGCAAACTGTGCAGGTGTTTTGGCTATTATATTAATAATTTTTATTTTTCCTGCTTCATTAATTATGCTTACACCTATTCCATATATCTTTGATGTTATAGAAGTACGCTGTCTGCCAAATTCATCTTTTGACAAAAATCTTGAATAAGGATCATCTAAACTTGCCAGCATTGTTTCAGTTGCCACTTTTACATCATCCGCCGTTTTTATTTTATTTTGATAATGATTTTTCCAACGACTCCAGTGCTGACGATTGAAACTTGAATCATAGTATTCCTCTTTTATTACTGACCAGTTTTTATCAAAAAGCTTTTGAGGAGAAACTTTATGAGTATCGATAGTCATTGTGTTGTTACTCATTAATATCGGATTTTTGTTGGCAATATAAAAAGAATGCCCGACATACAAAACAAGTAACGTACCGATTGTAAAAACTATTGCTATAAACCTGCGTTTCATATCTGTTATTTAACATCAATGACGCTTTCAAATCAATATACTTTTTGCTTAGGAAATGCATATAAAGATACTAAATTCATAGCATCTTAAAGCCTCAATATCATATGTCCTTTATTTATTATAAATCTTCAAACCCCGGAGAATAAGACGGTAAATTTTTATACCCTGAATTCTGCATAACTGACTTTTTAATATATTTATTAGTATAATTACCTTTTTCAAGTAATTTTTTTAAAGTATTTTCCCTTTTTACAAGAGATGAACTTTCATCATTACTTTCTGGATAAAGCTTCAATATCTCATCCCAAACAACAGCCTCCATATTCCAAGCGTATGTTTCTTCTGCCAGTGAATTAAACTCATCCTGATGAAGGGCTTCATGTGCTAACAATGCGGCAATAGCCCCTGCAGGAGCGTTTCGATGCTTCTGATTAATATAGATGTATAATTTTTTCCCTCTCTTCCAGCCTAATGCATCGAACGTTGCATAATCAGGACTAATTTGCCCCAAATCTCGGAACTCAATTTTTACAGGTTTTTGAGATAAATTACTGCCTAAAATTGCATTACGTGAAAACATACCGGTTGTATCCTTCAGCATATCAAGCGCTACATAAAATATCTCATCCTGACCAACAGACTTATATCCCGGTGCTATTTGTTTAATATATACAGGGGTATACTTTGCGGGGTATTGCTTCGGGACTATTTGACTTGTTAAATCTTTTTCTTCCGCAACAGCGAAAGTGCCGATATTCACAACAAGCATTGCACCGATTAAAATTTTGGCAAACAGTTTTTTAATTCTCAAATTCATACTTTAATCATATCCCTCATTAATCTCAGATATAATTATTATATTTATGTTTTTTCAAAAGGCAAATTTATTTTTATTTTTTTCTGTTAAGTTTTACTAACTCTGAATACTTAAATTTATATTCATTTGAATCATCAAGGTTTTGCGCTTCTGACATATATTCAAGTGCTGATTTATAGTCCTCTTTTGCCTGATAAAGCTCACTCATTTTAGCGTAATATTTGGGATTATTCAAATCGTATAAAATTGCTCGTTTCATACATTCAATGGCCTCTTCCGGATCATTTGTATTTTGTCTTGACAGTGCAAGATAATAATAACCCGCAGCACAATTTATATCTAAAGAAAGCGCATTTTGAGCATATTCTTTTGTCTTTTCATAATCTTCTTTCAAATATGATGCTTTTGCACCCAAAATATATGCACTGATATAATTTTCATTTTTATTTAAAATATCCTGAACAATTTCTAGCGCCTTATCATAATCTTTTTTCAAAATACAAATTTCAGATAAATCACAGAGCGTCGATTGAGATTTATTCTTTACTCCTTTTGTTTGTTCAAGTATTCTTTGCGCCTTATCGTAATTCCCCAATTGAATATAAATATTACTCAATGAAGTCTTTGCGAAATCATCATTCGGATTTTTTTTAATACAATTTTCCAAAAGCTCTACACTTTCGACATAACTTTTGTTATACGCCAACAATAATGCTTTTAATACGAGTGTCCCTGCATGCTCAGGACAAATACCCAAAATAGCAGCAACCTCATTTTGCGCTTTCGAATAATCCTTATTGTCATAATACAAATATGCAAGAGAATAACGATAATCCGCATTATCCGGATTTAGATAAATAGCTTGAGAATAAGCTTTTTGTGCCTCTTTTATCCAGCCATTATAGAAATATGCATTCCCCAAATTGTAATAATATTTTGAATTATTTTTGTCTAACTCTATCGCTTTTGAAAAATGTTTTATACTTTCAACAAAATTCATGTTTTCCAAATCAAATAATCCAAGATAATTCAAAATTTCAGGGTTTTCACAATTTAGTGAAAGACGGTTGAAAATTTCTTTGGCTCCTTCAAAATCACCATCATCAAATTTCATTTTACCGATTAAAAGTAAAACCTTCTCATCATTTTCATCACATGTACAAATAATCTCTTTTGATTTTTGTATTTCACCATTCAAATAAAGAGCATTTGCACATTCAATTTTTACATCTTCATCAAAATATTGGCTATTTTCATATTTTTCGATTTCTGTTAATAATTTCAAATCAATAAGAAGCCTCACCAGCCTTTTCAAATTATCACTGTTTTGCTCTTTATCAAATAAATATTGTGCAATATCCAATGCCGAATTAAAATCACCCGTTCTTTCTTTTATTTTACATACAAGTTTTTTTGAAGGCATATGATTTGAATTTAAATCAAGAACTTTTTCAAGATATTGAAGTGCTCTTTCATAATTCCCCATTAAAAAATATAAATCACCTATTTGATAAAGAACTTCTATATTATCATTTTCGACTTCCAGTGCTTTATAAAGCATTTCAACTGCCGGTTTGTAATACTTTTGCTCTTTTAAGTCAAACGCTTGTTTTATAAAATTAATTACTTCATTATTTTCCATTATATTTTCCTATTCTTCATCGACATTTTGCGGTATATACGGGATTTCATTTACGTCTGTTTCTTGTTGTTTTAATTTAAATCTCGAAAAATCCCAGCCCTTTCTTTTCTTTTGTTTAACAGGTTTTTCAACCTTTTTATTAATGACTATCAAAACTTCGTCTTGTTTTGCCATTTTGAGATTATTTCTTGCGATTCCTTCAAGACTGTTATCGGAAGTTACCATTTTCTTTTCTGCTTTCAAGTCTTGATTGTGTAGCTGAGTTTGTTTTAAAACCCGCTCTAATGTAATAACTTTTGTTTTATAAGAAACAATTTTACCAATATTTAGAATTGCACCATAACCAATTTGAATAAGGCAAAAAACAAGAACCAAAGTCAAAAAAGAATAGTAAAAACCCTTTTTGCGGTTTCGACGTTTGTTTTCTTCAAAATTATTAATACTTTCTTGCCTTGTTTTAGCCATATTATCCCTATGAAATAATTATAAACAAAATTTTTATTAAAAACAAAAATATTTTACAAATTTTACAGTTTGAATACTATTAATCGCTATTCCCATTTTTATTGTATAATCCAGATTATGGTTAATGAAAAAATAAAAATTCTTATTGTTGGAGGCGGTGCTATAGCTTCTGCACTTGCAAGACATTTTAGAAAATACGACTATGTTGAAAATATTTATGCAACTTCAGGTTACTCGGATTTGTTTGAAACAGTTGATATTAGAGAAGATGATTTGACAGGACTCCTGATGTTTGTTCTCGAAAACAAAGTTGATTTAACCATACCTGTCAGTGAAAAATCTCTCGGGGCAGATATTGTATCATTTTTCCAATCAAACGGGCAGAACATTTTTGGGCCTGCAAAAGAAAGCTGCAATTTCATTTTAAACAAAATTCTTTGTAAAAAATTCTTATACAAAATTAAAGTATCTACTCCTAAATTTGGAATGTATAACAAAGTCTCGCAAATAAATGATTATCTGAAAAATTCCAATTATCCGGTGTTGATAAGAACAGCTTACGATTCTGGGCTTGAAGACGAAAAAATGGTTTGTCCTACATTAAAATCCGCACTGGATTTCGTCGATAAATTATTTTTAAAAGGTGAAACAGATTTACTGATAGAAGACTACATTTACGGGCACAATTTTACAGCATATTATATAACAGACGGCTACGGCGCAACGCTTCTAAACACTGTCACAAATTACAAATTTATTGACGGATTATTTACGGATGGTGCAGGTTGTTTATGTCCGGACTATAAAGCAGATTCCGCTATTTTATCAAGAATTGAAAATATTTTATCAAATATATTAGAAAGTCTTGATTTAAAGGGATGCCCATATACAGGAATAATTGGGATTGAATGTGTTTTGACAAATCAAGACAATTTTGTGGTAACTAATATAAAGCCATTTTTACAAAATCACGATGCAAGGGCAATTCTAAACCTGTGCGATGACGACTTAATCAAAATTTTCACATCCTGTATAAACGGCTTTTTCTCAGACGAATACGAAAAAATTAAAACTAACCAATATTCATCCGCATCAAAAAGTATCTATTCCGAATTTGAAAATAGCGAAATTACCGGCATAAAAGAACTTGACAATATAGATTTCATTAACATCAAGCATAAAAACGATAAATATTATTCTAATATCGGAATGAATTTTTCTCTGACAAAAACATCCGCAACTCTTTCAAGAGCAAAAAAATATTTATCGGAAGAACTTGATGAAATCAAATTTTACGGGATGAAGCTTACAAAATGGGAATGAAGTGGTACGAATTAAAAGAACAATCAGCGGGACACAAGCGGCTTTTATTCACCTGGCTTATTTATAAATTATTTGATAAGTACGGGCTGTATTTTGTAGCTTATGTTGTGGCATTTTTTACTTTTATATTCAATAAAAACATTCGGGGATTTTCAAAAAATTATTTTACGGCAATAGAAAAATATTCAGGATTAGAACCCTCATTGTACAATATTTTCAAACATATAAATTCTTATGCCATTTCTCTTGCGGATAAAATTATACTATTTAGCGGCAATTTTAAAACAGCCAATATAATATTTGAAAATGATAACGATAAAGATATGATGTTTAGAGATATAAATAAAAAACACGGGGTGTTTTTCATATGCAGCCACATCGGCAATATAGAAATTTTACAATCGCTTATTAATGATGATTTTGGGGTAAATATGTTTTTATCAAAAGTACAGAGCCAAATTTTTAATAGTTTTTTAGAAAAAATTCGCATTGATATACCCGTAAAGATTTTCAATGTAGAAGACATCGGGATTGAAACAGGAATAAAATTAAAAGAAAATTTGGATAACGGCGATATCGTATTCATTGCAGGTGACAGACTTTCACAGAACAACAATGAAAAAACAATAGAAACAAACATGTTTGAGCACAAAATTTCTCTGCCTAAAGGAGCATTTAAACTCGCACAACTAATGGAAGTTCCTATTTATTTTATTTGTGCAATAAAAAAGCAAGGAAAGTACAAAATCTATATTCAGAAAGAAGAATTTAGTGAAAATATTGCTCAAAATTACACTAAATTTTTAGAAAAAATAACTCTTGTTGCACCCTATCAGTTTTATCACTTTTATGATTTTTTTGACTAATTTTATGGTATAATTTTTGCATTATGAAACACACATTTGAACAAAAAGTATATTTTTCGGATACCGACAATTATGGTGTTGTATGGCACGGTTCATACCTTAGGTGGATGGAAATGGGCAGAGTTGATTATTGCGCACAGGAAGGCTACACCCTCAAAGAACTTGAAGCGATGGATATTTTGCTACCCGTTTCAAGCATCAATATCAAATATAAAGCCAGTGCGAGACTTGAAGATATTGTTATAATTGAAACCGAAATATCGGAATTTAACGGACTGACTGCGACTTTTCATCAGGTAATTAAATCAAAAGAAACAAATAAAGTTTTTATAACTGCAGACGTTGTAATTGTTGCGGTGCATTCGGATGGAAAGCTTTACCGCAGAATACCTGAACCGCTGCAGTCCATATTTGAAAAGGAATTAAAATGTCCGGAACTCGTTTAAATAAATACATTGCATCAAGTGGTCTTTGTTCACGCAGAAAAGCAGATGAACTCATCGAATCGGGTGTTGTTATGGTTAACGGCAAAACCATAACCGAACTTGGTTTCAGTGTACAGCCAAAAGATAAAGTTTTTGTAAATAAACAGCTTATTCATCCGGTTAAACACGAATATTACAGATTCTATAAACCCGCAGGATACATTACGACATCTGAAGATGAAAAAGGGCGCAAAACAATTTACGATTTATTGCCCGAGAAATTGCAAAACCTAAAACCTGTCGGCAGGCTCGACAGAGAATCAACAGGACTTTTAATCCTTACAAATGACGGTGATTTGATTAACGAACTCACCCACCCGAGTGCAAAAGTTCCAAAATTATACAGAGTTTCAATCAATGGAAAAATCACTCAAAAAGACGTTGATATAATGTACAAAGGGATTGAAATTGAACCGAATAAGACTGCTTATGCGGAAGTCAGCGTACTTGAGATAGACAATTCACATACAACAATGGAAATCCTTTTGTATCAGGGAATGAATCGCCAGATCCGTAAAATGTTTGAACATTTGGGGTTTGAAGTTGTTTCTTTGAAAAGAATACAGCATGCAACCCTAAATCTTGACGGTCTGAAACGAGGAGAATTTAAACCGATAAAACCTCAACAAATAAAAGAACTGAAAAACTTTTTGAACAGGATAGCAAATAAAAAATGATAAAATATGCCATAACTGGAAATATCGCAAGCGGTAAATCTGCCGTTGAAGAAATACTAAAAAAAGCCGGTGAAATCGTCATTGATGCCGACAGAATTGCGCATGAACTTCTCAATGATAACAGAGAAGTTATTGATGCGTTTAAAAATTACGATATTTTATCAGACGGCAAAATATCAAGAGAAAAACTGGGCAAAATCGTTTTCACTGACAATAATTTGAAAAGAATTTTAGAAAATATTTTGCATCCGCAAATTAAACAAAAATTAAATGAATTCTTTGAACAAAATCAAGATAAAGAACGTGTATTTGTCGCTGTTCCGTTATTATTTGAAACAAAAATGCAAGATATTTTTGACAAAATAATATTCATATATTGCGATGATAAAATTCGACTTGAACGACTAATGGCACGTGAAAATTACACAAGGGATTACGCAAAAATCCGAATGAAATCACAAAAAAATCAAGACGATAAAGTAAAATACTCTGATATTGTAATTTATAACAATTCAACGCCGGAAGAACTTGAACGACTTGTTAAGAAGCTAATCTTATAAAACCGCTTATATCAGGATAATTCGGGCTGTAAGAATATTCTCTAACCCTGTCTTGTCTATTTCCTTCAATTGTGTGAATTATTCCGGAATCTTTATCAATTTTTGTGACAAATCCTGTATGCGAGGCTCCGTTTTCATTTAATATTATAATATCACCTGACTTAATATTTTCAGAAATAAATTTCCCTTTTTGAGATTTATCAGATGTTCTTATAAAATATCCGTTTCTGTCTGCCCAATTTTTCATTGTCCTAACATCATGATTTCCAAAGCCTGCAGGCAGTTGTTGTCCATTCTGCCTATATGTTTCTTTTACAACATAAGTTACAAAATCCGTACACCATTCCATATCAAAAGGATCTTCAAATTTACATGTTGAATTAACACAAAATTTTCGGTGAGAGCCGTCAGATTCAGAGCAGTTTGAATACTTCCTTGCGGTAGCAACAAATTTATCCCCCAATGCCGGTTTCTGCTCTGGTAATGTTTGATTTGACCCTTTTATCGGATTAGTAACAGGTGTATCCTTGACTACAGACTGATTTACGGTTACATTCGCATAATTTGAAGTCTGAGTTGGTACCATATAATACTCTGATGGTTTATACATATTATTGGTTTCTGAAAAAATCGAATATTGAGAAGACTGCTGCGGAAGAAAAGGATTATTATAATAATTGCCGAAAGATACCGGAGCAGAATAATTTATCGCATATATGCTCGGATAATAATTTCCACATTGATAATTATTATAAAAATAAGGATTTCCTACACCTATTCCGCCACTATACACCCAAGGCGGATTAAATAAAGAAGCATAAGGCGGGCAATTCCCTCCGCAAAAACCCATATAGTAATGCGACAAAATCGGATTTATATCCGTATTATATGTAATTGGTGCAAGTAAACCAAACAATTAATAATCCCCTTTTACTTTCTATTTTTCCCTGTATAAATATATAAAGTATTTTTGGATTGAAAAATTGCCTATTTGTTACAAAATTTACATAATCTATATTATTTATACTTGTTCATTCTTTCTCTTTTCTCGCGATGAAAAGAGAAAGAATGAACCAAGAAAGAGAAAAACGCAAATCACTGCAATGCCTTACGGCATTGCTCCGCACACTAGATATAAGTGTAAGGTGTTCATACGTTTTTGTCCTGACGGACAAAAATAAATCAGGCGCCTAAGACTACGGCGCCTCTGATAATAATCTTACAAGCGCGCGGCGTTGTCCTTAGCCGCGCTAAGAGATTTTTGCCGACAGGCAAAAACTCATATTACCGC
>CADAYD010000018.1 GCA_902791985.1 uncultured bacterium | reverse complement strand
AAATTGATAAAATTTCATTATGAATAATATTGAATTAATAAAACTCGGTCAAAAAATTGCTTTTGAAAGAAAGAAAAGAAACTTATCACAAGAGCAATTGGCAGAACTATCAAATATTTCAACTCATGGTATAAGTAATATTGAAAATGGTAAGACAAATATTAAATATACAAACTTATTACAAATTTCCAATGCTTTTGAAATGAGAGTTTGTGAGTTATTAGATTTTAATTTGTAAGTTGGGGTTTCTACCCCAACAATAAAGGATGTTAGGCTGAAAGCCCAACTTACCGGTTACTACTCATAAATCCGTAAAGGACTATGCACAATTCACAATTCACCACTCACCATTCACTCAAAAGCATTATCCGACCTGCAATACTAACAAACTTTAATCAGGTAATAAATACTGTTAAAATATCCGACATAAAAACTATTTACTTGAGCATTTAAAAACAATATAATGGTTTTGATGTCTGTTTTAGAAGTAAAAAATTTAAATTTGGGATTTAGGGTTGAAGATAATTTTTATCAGGCATTGTTTGACGTGAATTTTTCGCTGGAAAAAGGTCAAACACTTGCACTTGTCGGGGAATCAGGCTGTGGAAAAACAATGAGCGCAATGAGTATTCTTAACCTGCTGCCAAAAACTGCCCGCATCACAAGCGGTGAAATTATTTATAACAACGAAAATCTTCTCACTAAAACCCAAAAAGAAATGAGTAAAATTCGAGGCGGAAAAATTGCACTCATTCCGCAAGACCCAATGACTTCGCTCAATCCGTTATACACTGTCGGCGACCAGCTTTTAGAAGTCATTAAAATTCATAAAGGATTGTACGGACAAGAAGCCAAAAGACAAGCGATAGACGCATTTGAAGCGGTACAAATTCCTGATGCAAGAAACAGATTAAATAGCTACCCACACGAATTTTCGGGCGGAATGAAGCAAAGAGCCGTTATAGCAATGGCACTTGCAACCAACGCCGAAATTTTGATTGCAGATGAACCGACAACTGCGCTTGATGTCACTATTCAAGCACAAATTATGAAACTTTTGAACGAAATTAAACAAAATAACCAAACTTCAATTTTATTAATTACACATGATTTAGCGCTCGTAAGTGAGAATGCCCAAAATATTGCAGTAATGTACGCAGGGCGAATTGTTGAGAATGCACAGGCAGGTGAATTTTTTACAAATCCAAATCATCCGTATTCAAGAGCATTATTAAAATCCATACCATCCAACAGACAAACTACACTTGAAACCATAAAAGGTCAACCGCCGTCACTACAGCAGAAAATTGACGGATGTCATTTTCATCCCCGCTGTGATTTTTGCAAAGAAAAATGTGAGTTTGAGGTTCCGCAATTAAAAGAAATTGCTTTAAATCATTACAGCGCTTGTTTTCTGAATGATAAATAAGTTTGGCATTTATCAAAACTTATCGACTTTCTATCACAATATCCGTTTTTTGATCAAAGTCATCAATAGGCAGGCTCTCTATGAGTAGTTCTTTAGGTATTAGACAAATTGTTTTAAAATTATTGCCGTATTTTTTGATAAATCTGTCATAAAACCCGCCGCCATAACCTAGCCTATATCCGTTTTTATCGCACATAAGAGCGGGAACAATAACCAAATCCAAAATTTCAGGATTCACAGGTTTAGAACACGGTTCATAAATTCCAAATGCAGATTTTTTTAATTCTTTGCAATAAGGACAAACCAAAAGATTTTGACCATCAACCTTTGGCAAATAAAAATTCTTATCATCATCAAAAAGCCCCCGTAAATCAACTTCAAACTCCGTCGGATAAAAAAGCATTACATTTTCTGCCTTTTGATAAATTCCATTTTGTCTTGTTAAATCAACCAATTGAGCAGAAATCTCTTTCATCTGAAGATTTTTGCGAATATTCTTTGCCCAATTGCGTAGTTTATTTTTTTCGAACATATTTTTACTATATAATAAAAATTGCCATGACAGAATACAAACAAATGAAATTAATAAACCCAAACTGGGATCAGCACGGATACATACAGGTTTATACGGGCGATGGGAAAGGTAAAACTACAGCATCTTTGGGGCTTGCTATGCGCGCTCTTGGCAGAGATTGGAAAGTTCTGATTGTGATGTTTACAAAAGGCGGGAATAATTACGGAGAGCTCAATTCGTTTCGTCAGTTATCCGATAAAATTGCGGATAATTTGACTATTGTACAAGCAGGGCTTGATAGAGTAATTTACAAATCAAATGAAAATGAACAAGACCACAAAAAAATTAGAAAAGGTTGGAATTTAGTCAAAAAGGCAGTAAAAAATAACGAATATCAACTCATTATCATGGACGAAGCAAATATAGCAATAGATATGGGAATTTTAGATGTTGATGAAGTTGTAAAAGTTTTAGAAAGCAAACCTGATGAAATGGAAATTGTTTTAACAGGCAGAAATGCACACCCAAAAATCGTTGAAATAGCTCATCTTGTTTCTAGAATTGAACCTGTTAAACATTATTGGGATAAGGGAGTTCACGCAAGAAAAGGCATTGAGTATTAATTAAATTTCCTCCAATCGTATTAGAAAAAAACTTTCAAACTATATTAAAAAGTTGATTTATTATCTTAAAAAATTTGACATAATGAAAATGTCATCACAAATTTTGCAAGGAAATGATATGAATATCAACGAAGAATGTCTTTTGGGATATTTAAAAAATCCCGATGAATTATCATATAATACCGAAATTTTAAAAATTCACAATAAAATTCTTGAACAAAAATTTGTATTTAAAAATATTCTTGTCAATTTTCCTGCAATAAATTATACTGAACAGGTAAAATAAACTGTCATTATAAAACAGGAAAATTTATGTTAAAAAAAATTTTATATACTCTATGGATTTTAATTTTAGGTTTTTTAATTATTTTTGGACTAAAAAACGGCAATTATAAAACATTTATTTCCTCCATGGAAAATCGAAGCTTTGATATAAGACAAGATTACATCTCATCTGCCGGATTAAGAAAACACAATAATAATATTATAATAATTGCAATCGATGATGCCAGTTACGAATATATACTTGAAAAATACGGAGAATGGCCGCTTGATAGGAGTATTTATGCAAAACTGACAGATTATATTGAATCACAATCTCCCAAAAGCATTGCTTTCGATTTAATGTTTGTAAAATCAATCAAGAGCAGTTCGAATTCAGATGAAGCGCTGATTGATATTTTCAAAAAATATGATAATGTATACACTGCAATGAATTTGGATAATCAGGATCAAGATTTACGCAAAGGAACAATTTTGCCTGATAAATTATCAATAAATGTCGAGAATAAATCAAACAAAATTGATACAAAATATTATGAATTTACCAATTGCAGAAATATTTTGGATGGGATTATAAATTCAACCTCAAATATAGGTATGATAAATGTTCTGAGAGGTGATGACGGAGTTTTAAGACAAATGCCGCTATTTTTAAACTATAATGGCAAATATTATCCGCAATTAGCGTTAAAAGTAGCCCTCAATTCTCTGGAAATGAAAGATAAAAAAGATTTTGAAATAAATAAAAAAGGGGAATTGATTTTAGGAGATTATAAAATTCCTGTAAACAATGACGGCTCAGTGATTTTAAACTGGTACGGTAAAACCGGAACTTATGAACACATTTCTCTTTATAAACTTTTAAAAGCAATTGAAGGAGATAAAAATTATAAATTTGATTTCAAAGACAAAATAGTATACTTCGGTGCAACTGTATCAAGCCTGTCCGATATAAAAACCGTTCCTGTCGATAAAGTTTATCCCGGTGTTGAGGTTCAAGCAACATATGTTAATAACATTTTAGACAACAGCATAATAAAGAAAACTGACAAATCCATTAATATACTTATTACTTTAATTTTGGTAATTTTGACAATCGGGATAGTATTATCAATTGATTCCATGCCGGTAATTATCGGTTCAACAATCACTCTTTATTTTATTCACGTAATTTTAAGTTATTACTTAATGATATATTACAATTTATGGGTAGAGATTGTAGCACCAATTACTTTTACGGTTGCGGCATTTGTATTAACTGTTATAGTCAAGTACCTCATTAAATCAAGAGATTTTGATGAGCAATACAAATTGGCAACAACAGACGGTCTGACAGATTTATACAATCACAGATATTTTCAGGAACAAATGCAAATGTATTGTGCAAATGCTAAACGTTATGAAAATGTATTTTCTTTGATAATTTTGGATATAGATTTTTTCAAGAATTTTAATGATAATTTTGGACACCAATCCGGTGACGCCGTTTTAAGACAAGTTGCATCAATTATAAAGAAAAACGTACGAGCAACAGACATAGTATGCCGTTACGGGGGAGAAGAAATGAGTATAATATTACCGAACACTCCAAACGATGAAGCTATAAACATCGCAGAAAAATTATGTAATATTATATCAAAACACACATTCAAATTGAGCAATAATAGAGAAAGCAATTTGACTATAAGTCTTGGAGTCGCAACATACGGCAAAAAAGACGGAACAGAAAGTTCGAAAATTATAGAAATTGCCGATAAAAGACTTTATCATGCAAAAAGAAACGGAAGAAACAGGGTCAACTAATAAATAAAAATTCATATGAACACAAATTATATCAACCAAAAAATTAATATAAAAGACTTAACACCGGATCTACCGTACAATCCTTATCTTATAGGCAATAACGAAAGACAAATAGAGGATATTTGCGACTTTTTACTTGGTGATAAAAAACTTATGCTCATCAACGGATTTGCAGGTTCGGGCAAAGGTGAAATTCTGCATTATGTTAATTCGCATCTTAATTCGAATACTATTCTTATAAAATACATGTGTCTTGAAACAACAATACTTGATGATATGCTTTTATCATTTTTTGAGACATTTAGAAATTACGCAATAAAGGGAATTATAAAACTCCCCAAAAGTAATGTCGAAAATTTTACACAAAAAATAAATTCTTATTTCAGAGCAGTAAATAATCCTATTTTAATTGTTCTTCATTCATATCAAACAATTTTAAAAGAAAATAAAAAAGATATTTTGAGCTTTATTGAACATTTATCAAGATTTGAAAATATAAAAATAATTTTATCATCGCGAAATTTTGATAATGAAGAATTTAAGAATATAGATTATACAAACACTTCCATTTTGGCATTTTCAAAAGAATATTTTGAAAAATACCTTAAAGATAATGACATAAAAAATATAGGTCCAATTTCCAACGAATTGTATAAACAAACACGAGGCTATTATAACAACATTAATCTGTCAATAAGTGTAATGAAATTACGACAATACAGTTTGGTTAAGTTACTCGAAGCCTATTCAAAAAGCGCAATGTCTTTTTCCGAATTTATCCGCAAAGAAGCACTTCTTTCAATTGACCCTGTCAGCTTACATTTATTCAGACTTTTGGCATTAATGCGAATACCTATTCATGTAAACCTTATCAAATCATTAAATCTTTTTAATCAGGAACGCATATACTTTTTCGTTCAAAATTATCTTCTGTCAGTTGACAGCGAAAGTTTATACTTGAAAGATTATTACAGAGAAATTATTGAACAGCAAATTCAACCGAATGTTATGTTAAAACTCCACAAAGCATGCATTGACTTATATGAAACTCAATTACCATTAAAACCGCTGGAGCGAGATTTAAGATTATCAAGACAGACAATGAGAAACGAAATTGATTATCATTCACTGTTTATACCCAAAAGACCACAAATAAATAATCAGCAAACAATCCCTATCAAATATTCAGCACAAATTACATCTCAAGAAACACCGGAACCGGCTCCCGTGAAAGAAGAAACCAAAGAAGAAAAAATTAAAAAAATTAATTTTATCTTTGAAGATGAATCTATTTTAAATAATATTGCAAACTCTATTAATAATTTTATTCAAGAAACCGTTGAAAATAAAGAAGTTGTAATTAGCGGCTCCAAAATGACACTTACTGATATTCTCAATTCCGCAAAAAATGAAGAAAATAATTACAATTACAAACATGCCATATTACTTTATCAAAGCGCACTAAACAAAACTGATGACGAAAATTTTGATACATATTTACCAACAATATATAAACGACTCATATTTGCCTATAAAAATCTGTCAGATTGGCACAGTGCATTAGAATATTTAACAAAATTGCAAGATTATTATTTTAATATTTCTGACGAAGAAAAATGTTGGGAAACACAACTTGAAATAGCAAATATATATTTTGCAACCTACAAACAAGATAACGCAAAATACATTCTCAATGAACTTAATAAAAAAGAAAATCTGCCAAATAATTTGAGAATAAAAGTTTATTTATCTCTTGCCAAAATATCAAATAATTTGAACGAAGAATTTTCATATTATCAAAAATCAATTAAATTAATAGACTCTGATACGGATAAATCTTTAATTGCACAATTATATTATCATATCGCAGGAATATACGATGAAAAGGATGATATTAAAACAGCCGCAATGTATTATATGAAGTGCATAGAAATAAAAAAAGACAATAAATATTTATCAAGAGCTATGGCTAACCTTGCAGAACTATATGATGAAGCCGGAAATTCTGATTATGCAATAAAATTTTATGAAAAAAGCATTACTTTAGATAAAGAAATAAAAAATTACAACGGTTTATATGCAAGTACACGCCACCTGTCAGAGATTTATGCATCCAAAGACAGTGCTAAATCATTAAATTATCTGCTTCAAGCCTATGATTACGCAAAAGAATTAAACGAACCTTTTTATATAGTTGATGTATCTTCCGAAATTGCAAACTATTATTTACTCAGAAAAGATTTTGAAAATTCCTACAAATATTTAATACAATCAAAAAATATTGCCCAAACCTCAATGACAAAAGAAAACACAAATAAATTCGATTCTAAAATAGAATATCTGAAAAAATTCATCTCAAGTGAGGAATTTTCAAAATTGGAAGAAAAATATGGAAAATAAACAAATTTTTGAAAAATATTCACAACTTTTTACAGAAGAAAATCACAAAGTAAATCTTATATCAAAAAATGATGAGAAATTTTTGTGGGAAAAGCATATATGCGATTCACTTGCACTGGGTAAATTTTTTGACAAGTACGGTATTCCTCAAACCATGCTTGATATCGGTACAGGCGGAGGATTTCCATCAGTCCCTATTGCAATAAAATACCCCCAAATTAAAATTACAGCAATCGACAGCATAAGAAAAAAAATTAATGCAGTACAAAACCTAAAACAAAATCTGAATTTAACCAATCTTAATCCGATTTGCAACAGAGTTGAAAATCTTAATGAAGAATTTGATGTTGTAACATCTCGTGCCGTTGCATCTTTAGATAAAATTTGTGATTATGCACTCCCAAAAACAAAAAAAGGAGGATATTTTGTAGCTTTCAAAGCGAAAAAGGCAAATGAAGAAATTAATTCGGCACGAAAAATTTTAAAAAAATATAATGCGAAAATTATTGATATTATTGAATATGTATTACCGACAGATGAACAGCTGACAAGAAATTTGATAGTAATAACAAAATAAAACATATCCAAATTTGACAATTTTTATAATAGATTTTGTTTATGCTATGATATTTTTGCTTATCACATAGTAAAAAAGAGGAAATTGAAATGGCAGAAATACAGGAAATAGCAAAAGAAGCAGGTTCGTCACAAGACAGAATCCGCCAAATCAGAGTTGAAAAAGCAAACAATTTAAGAGAAAGAGGCTTAAATCCCTATCCTTATAAATATGAAAAAACTATAATGGCACAGGATTTACAAGCCAAATATGCAGATCTTCCGGTCGGAGAAGAAACAACTGATAGCTACAAAGTAGCCGGCCGCGTCATGGCTGTCCGTAACAGCGGAATGTTTATCGACCTTGTTGATGCATCAGGTAAAATCCAAGTATTTTCACACAAAGAAAACCTTGATGAAGAAAATTTAAAGACGCTAAAAACAGTTGATATAGGTGATATAGTAGGTTTTGAAGGTACAGTACGAAGAACCCCAAGAGGTGAACTCACAATCAAATCAACCGCATTAGAAATTTTATCAAAATCACTTTTGCCACTTCCGGAAAAATTCCATGGTTTGACAGACGTTGAAACTAAATATCGCCAGCGCTACGTTGATATGATTACAAATGAAGATGTACGCAAAACTTTCCAAAAAAGAAGTTTAATTATCCAGAAAATAAGAGAATTTCTCATTTCAAAAGGATTCATGGAGGTTGAAACTCCTATGCTTCACCCGCAAGCAGGAGGAGCTAATGCTAAACCGTTTATTACACATCACAATACATTAGATATGGATATGTACTTGAGAATTGCACCGGAACTTTACCTCAAACGGCTTATGGTAGGCGGAGTAAGTGAAAAAATCTTTGAAATCAACCGTTCATTCAGAAATGAAGGTATTGATACCCGTCATAATCCGGAATTTACAATGATAGAACTTTATCAAGCCTATGTTGATTACTATGATATGATGGATTTGATAGAAGAACTTGTTGCATATGTAGCACAAGAAGTTCTTGGCACAACAAAAATCAAATATGGGGAAAACGAAATCGATTTGACTCCTCCTTGGGACAGAAAAACAATGCTCGGTGCAGTCGAAGAAGCAACAGGGATAGATTTTAACAAAATCGAAACTTTTGAAGATGCTGTTAAAACAGCACAGACACTTCATATTGACACAGAAGAATGTAATAACTGGGGACAAGTTGTCGAAAAAGTGTTTGAAGAAAAAGTTGAACCAAATTTGATCCAGCCAATACATATTTACGATTATCCGCGCGATATATCTCCACTTGCAAAGGTTCACAGAGATAATCCGCGCTTAACCGAAAGATTTGAAACAAGAATCAACGGCTGGGAAATTGACAATGCGTTCTCTGAACTTACTGATCCGATAGATCAGAGAGCAAGATTTGAAGCCCAAATGCAGGCAAAAGCACAAGGCGATGATGAAGCAATGCCAATTGATGAAGATTATATCTGTGCTTTAGAACATGGCGTTCCTCCGATGGGTGGATTAGGTATGGGTATTGACCGTTTGGTTATGCTTTTAACCGATTCTCCTTCAATTCGTGATGTCATTGCATTCCCAACTTTGAAAAAGAAAGATTAATATTTAATCAATTTTTAATAATAAAAATGCCGCAATTCTTTTTGATTTGCGGCTTTTTGAAAGGATTACAATAAACACGAGAAATTTTTAATTCATATAACATGCTAATAATTCTGAACCTGTAGCTTTGAGTTTTTTAAGTGCTCGAAGCTCTGTCTGGCGAATACATTCTTTGGTTACACCATACAAGTTGCCAATTTCTTCAAGAGTATATTTTTCACAGTCATCAAGCCCAAAACGCATCCTGACAACATCTCTTTCTCTTTCTTTAAGAGTTGAAATCACGTTGTTAATATCATTTTTTAATGATTGATACTCTACATTTTCACTTATTTGTGCTTTTTCATCAGCCAAAATATCTGCAATATTGAGCTCTTTTCCGTCATTTTTTTCAATTCCGTTTTCGATAGAAACAGTTTTTGTATATGCTGATAAAAACATTTCTATTTTTTCCGGTGCAACATTCATTTCTTTTGCAACATCTTCAACTTTTACCTGATTATTTGTTGATTGTTCCATTTGATACTTAATTTTTGAATATTTAGATAAAGTTTCTTGAATATATACAGGAATTTTCATGCAATGAGATTGCTCAGAAATTGCCTTAAACATTGCCTGTTTAATCCACCAGCCTGCATACGTAGCAAATTTATAACCAAGTTTATAATTGAATTTTTCAACTGCAACCATTAATCCCAAATTACCCTCCTGAATTAAATCAACGAAAGGTAATCCGGACATGTGAATAGCTTTTCTGGCAATTGTAACAACAAGTCTTAAATTTGCTCTTATAAGCTCTTGCTTTGCACCTGAATCTCCATTTTCTATTCTTTTACATAATTCTTTTTCTTCTTCCATTGATAATTGAGGATAAGAAGAAATTTCACGTAAATACGTATTTAATTCATCATTTTCATCTCTTGGTACGCTTCTCCTTTCTACACCTTGATAACAAGCCTTCATTCTGATAATCTTTTGCTCATTTTGCATAATTAAACTCCTCTTATTTTTCACAGCACAAATCCCGCAGCAATTTTTGCCGCTACTTGGGGTAAACACGAGATTCTAATGGGTATATATTTAGTATATACTACGATATATATTTTCTCAAGTCATGTGTTAAGAAATATTAAAATTAATTTACAATAATATTTCTTGTTGCACATAAATACTTGTTTGTAATAATATTAGAAAGTATTTAAACGGAGGTATTAAGAAAATGGGTTTAGAAAATTTTGATGCTAAATATGCAATTAAAATATCATTATTGACTTTAGTTGCGGCAGCAACCACATTTAATGCAATTACAAGTTATCAAGTAAAAGGTTTATTAACAGGTAATGCTGTTCCAAAAGCAGAAGCACCTGCAGCACAAGAACCGGCAGCAAACCAACCGACCAAAAAACCATCTGATTATCATTTTGGTATTCCTTATGAAAAGGCAGTTAAAGCTAAAAAACCGATGATAGTCTTATTCTATGCTGATTGGTGCGGTTTTTGCGTAAGGTTTATGCCGATTTACGAAGAACTTTATAAAAATCACAAAGATCAATTCAACTTCGTAAAAGTTAACGTTGAGGATAAAAAATATGAAGATGCAGTGAAAAAATACGAAATTGCTGCATTTCCAACAGTATTCATGGTAAATACAAAGACTGATAAACGTGAACAACTTATGAACGAAAACTTTGGTAATATGAATAAATTAGATGAATTATTGAATGATTTTCATAAAAAAAATAAATAACAATTAAAATTATTTTTAAAGAAACCTTCCTCTATTGGAAGGTTTCTTTATTTTACCCCTTTATTTTTTATTTTTTCGATGTATAATAAAATTTGTTTCTGCTTATTACAGACTGGGATATACAAATTAAATAAGTAGTTTCAATAAATTTATATATATTGAACAGGGGAAAATATTGTTAATATTTGTTAACAATTAACAACTAAATAGCAATTTTTTTCTATTTTAGTTTTTATATATATGGAAGGTTTATAGGTAGTATGAAAGTAGATATTGTTAATCAAAATTATCAAAGAGGCATTACTGCGCAAAATAATATAAAACGTCAACAAGCGCAAAGTCGTGCTTATTTGAGTTCGACACCCTCCTTTACCGGTGCAAAATTGTCCGAAATTCAAAATATGATTTTAAAATTAATGCCAAAAAGTGAACAGCGTTGGTTTAATATTTTGAACAAGATTCAAGATTTTTCAAAAGGTGAAATGGGCGGGATTGTTATTACAGCCGCAGGTACAGGGTTAGTTGCTCCGCTACCGATTGCATTTAATCCGTTTGTAAAAGCAGATCCTGATGCTACAGAAGAAGAAAAAGCAGAAGTCAGAAGAACAAAACAATATACTGCTTGGAGACAACCTATTTCAGCAGCACTTGCAATTTTAATTCAAGCGAGTGTACAAGAGCCTATTGATAGATTCTTACAGAAATTGACAAATGAAGAAGGTACAGCAAAATATTTCGGGAATAAATTACTTAACCAAACATCATTAAATGATGAAAAATATCTTGAACGTCAGTTGAAAAAAGGATATTTGCCTTTAGAAGATGTTGAAGTTAAAGATGAAGCAGGAAATCCAACGGGAGCTGTAAGAAAAGAAACCGTCGAAGAAGCAAAAACAAGAATCATAACAAAACAAAAAGAAGCAATTATTGAAAGTCTTAAAAAAGACGGTACAATAAAAATGGGTGAATTTACCATAAAAGATGCCGATGTAGCACAGATTGTTAACAACAATATTGATGATTACATCAGAGCAGCAAATGATTTAAAAATTCCTCAGGATAAATTAAAAGAACACGTTTTCGATGCCGCAGATTTTATAGATAATGAAAAAGAACTTCGTGAAATCTTAGGTAAAGATAAACTTGATGTATTACCAAGAATTACTGACGGTGCAAAGGATGTAGACCCTAAAGCATTAAAAGATTACCTTATAGAATGTAAAAGAAATGCCCCTAATGAAGCAATAGAAAACATTCTTACCAAAATAATCAATCAATGTGATCAGGTTAGAGAAAGCAATTGCATTGAAACATTGAATCGTATCGATAAAATTCACGATATAATGGGCGGTCCTGATAAAAAATTTGATATGAATAAATATCATAAATATTTAACCGACAAAAATGAAACTTTAAGAAAAACCATTAAAAAACTTGAAGCATTGAAATTTGAAGACTTATCAAAAGTTGATTCAAAAAATATTCAAGAGACAATAACCAAGTTAATTGATGTATGCTACATAGACAGTGACAAACCAAAAGAACTTGAAAAATTAAAACTTATTTTTAAAGATAACGGAGCATTTTTATCGAATTTCGACAAATTAACAGAAAAAATTTATAACGATGTGGTTTCTTGTTACAAAGAACTTGCAGGACATCGATTCGGATTATTTAAACAGTTGACCAAAGTAGGTGTAGGTGTTCTTGTCACATTACCTATCACTTGTACGGCTCTAAACTGGGTATATCCGAGATTTATGGAAATATTCTTCCCCGGACTTGCAGGTATCAAAAAAGATGCCCCGCAGCAAGCGGAAGGAGGTGAGCAATAATGACTAACCCTATTAGTAAAATTGTTGCATATACCTTAGGTAAAGGTGCCGATTTAAAAGCATATAGAAATTTGGAAGGAAAAATCAACAGAAAGACTTTTGATGACATTATTGCTTACACAACAATTGCATCCGTTGCAGCAAAAGATGCCGTAGGTTGCGGAATGTATGTTTATCAAAGTTTAAATAACGAAAAAATCCCTGAAAAGAGAAGAAAATTCGTTTCCGCTCTTGACCTTACAAACGGAATTTTAATGATTACTTCTCAAATAGCAATGTTCTTTGCAATGAGAAAAATCAATACTAAATTATTTAATCATATATTTAAATCATTTGAAAACGGTTCATGGAAAATATTTGGTAAACAAATTCGTGTAAACGGCAAAAAAGCAGGACAGGCAGCATCAGAACTTCCTACTTATGCAGATATTCACAATGAACACTTAGGAATGAAAGAAATTGCATTCTCAGTATTCAAATCATTTACTGAATTAGCAGCCGCAACAATCGTTGCTAAACGTATTCTTGTTCCGTTTATTGCTACTCCTCTTGCCAGAAAAGTTGAAAAATTGATGGACAAATATAACCAAAAACACGGAATAGAAACTGAAACTCAAGATAATTCAAATCCTTCAATGAAAGGAAGCGGAAAAATCGAAGAACCTGCATCAAATCCTGATGTTGAAGAAGATGAAACAACTAACCTTTTAGATATATATAAACGAAATCATACCTAATTATAAATACCTATAACATAACTAATTAGAAATACCTTGTGTAAATCACAAGGTATTTTTTGATTAATAATTCTAAAAAATTGGTCAATAGGGTAATTTTAATATTTGTGTATTTTCCTTTTAATGTAAATAATCTTTTTCATACTTCCAGCTATTCTTAATTCCAATGAGGACTTTACGTCCTCTTTTTTTTAGCCCAAGTAAAGGCAGGAACGTAAGCGATAGTTAACAAATTTGAATATTCCTCTTTTATATTGTAAAATATGCACATTAGGAGAGTATATTAATGTAAGGAGTAATCATGGAAATATTAAACAAGGCAGATATTGGTGTATTTGGCGGTTCAGGATTTTACAGTTTCTTAAAAGACATTGAAGAAATAAAAATTGACACTCCATATGGTCCGACAAGTGACAGCGTATTTATCGGTAAAATTGGACAACACAGAGTCGCATTTATGCCCAGACATGGAAGAAATCACTCTATCCCTCCACATTTGGTTAACTTTAGAGCAAACGTATGGGCAATGAAACATTTGGGATGTAAACGAGTTATTTCGCCTTGTGCAGCAGGCAGCCTGCAAAAAGAAGTTGAACCGGGGAGTTTTGTTATTTGTGACCAGTTTGTTGATTGGACAGATGGGCGCAAATCAACTTTTTTTGAAGGTCCTATCGTTCAACACCCTTCACCTGCGGATACTTACTGCCCTGAGCTCAGAAAACTTGCAATTGATACAGCACGTGAACTTGGAATAAAAGTTCATGATAGCGGAACTGTAGTTGTTATAAACGGCCCAAGATTTTCTACAAAAGCAGAATCTGCATTTTTTACAAGACAAGGCTGGCAGGTTATCAATATGACGGCATTTCCTGAAGCATATCTTGTTAAAGAATTAAACATGTGTCCGTTAAATATTTCATTGATAACAGATTATGATGCTGGATTAGTTGGAGATGTTCCGCCGGTATCTCATGAAGCGGTTTTAGAAGTATTCAATAATAATGTTGAAAATCTTAAATCCTTGTTATTTAAGATGATTGAAAAAATTCCGACAGAATTGAATAATTGCGAATGTAAAAATTCAACAAAATTGGATTAAATTATGGCTAAATTTATACGATTTTTATACAGATTAGTAAACTATTATTTATATTTTGTAGTGATGGCATGTTTTTTAGCACTCGTACCAAATATAAATCCTAATTTTCCTTTGTTTAACTGTATATTTAAAGCAGCAGGATTTTATTTAATTCCGCCAATTTTCGGAATCATTATTTCGCCAATGCTTGTAATGATTGTTTTAGCTCTTATAATGATGGGGTTAGGTAAAATTTATGATAAATATTATGCACCAAAGGATCCGAAAGTTGTCGTTATGACACCGGAACAATTTATAGAACAAATAAAGAAAAACGAACAAAATTACATAGATAAAATTGTAACAGAAGTCAAAGAAGAATTTAATGAAAACAAAAGCGAAGAAGAAAATCAAAAAAACGAGGATAAAGAACAATGATAGCAGCAAAAATATTATGGGCAATAGATATATGTTTTCAAGTATACATGATTATGATTTGCGTAAGATGTTTATTAACATGGCTGCCTAATTTAGATTGGAATAATAACGCTTTTCTAAACGGCTTAAAATCATCCGTAGATTTGTATCTAAACCTGTTTAGAAAATTTATTCCTCCTATCGGTCCGTTTGATTTTTCACCGATATTAGCAATGTTGGCACTTATATTTATTTGGAGAATAGTACTCTACGGAGTCGGTTTTTTATTTGTTAGTTTAGGTTTACTTGGATAGGTGATTTATGAAAATAGTAATATATGGCGCAACTGAAATCGGATGTTTACTTGCTACTGAATTTTTTGAAGATTACGATATTACTCTGATTGACAAAGAAGAAAACCGCTCGGAAGAATTTGATAAACTTGATATAAGCTTTGTATCAGGCAGCGCTACAGATATAAAAGTCCTTAAACAAGCTGATATAAACCATTCCGATGTTTTTATAGCTTGCTCAGGACTGGATGAGGCAAACATTGTTGCTTGCTTGAGTGCAAAAAAAATCAGCGGAATAAAAACTATTTGCTTTGTATCAAAAAAAGAATACCAAAACGCAATGGCTCAAGATAAATCAAACGAATATTTGAGTGATTTCTTCATAGATAACATTATTTGGCCTGAAGAACTTTTAACTCAAGAACTTTTCAGAATAGTAACCGTAGCCCATGCGCTTGATGTAGAAAATTTTGCAGACGGCAAAGCACGCTTATTAGAATACAAAGTCAAACCAACATCACAAATAGTCGGCAAAATGGTAAAAGATTGCGGGTTTACAAAAGATACTATTATCGTTGGCATTAAAAGGAATGAACTTTTATTTATTCCAAACGGCTTAACAGAAATCAATTCCGACGATAAACTTATATTTATGGGTACCGCAAGGTCATTAGATATCTTAGCCGGCACATTTTTCCATGAAAAAGAACGAGTTAAATCCGTAGCCATAATCGGGGGTGGAAACGTCGGGTTTATGCTCGCAAAAAACCTTGAAGTAATGAAAATTAAATCAAAAATCATTGAAAAAAATTATGAACGCTGCGAATTTCTATCTCAAGAACTCAATTCGACCCTCGTAATAAATGGTGACGGAACGGATTTAAAACTCTTAGACGAAGAAGAAATCGGAAGCTGTGACGTTGTAATTTCCGTAACAAACAATGATGAACGTAATCTTTTGTGTTCGCTTCTTGTTAAGCAGCTTGGTGTAAAACGTGTAATTGCGCGAGTTTCTAAGGTTCTTAATATTCCGTTATTCGAAAAGGTCGGGATAGATATTGCCGTATCATCAAAAACATCCGCAATAAATGAAGTTCGCAATGACCTTGATGAAGCCGATGTAGATATTCTTGCAACAGTTGAACAGGGCGAGGCTGAAGTATTGGAAATTCCGGTTAAAAAAGATTTTGACGGGCAGTTAATTAAAGATATAAGATTCCCTGCTCCTGCAATTATCGGAGTAATCCAACGCCGCAGCCACATTATTATCCCAAAGGGGGATACTCAAATAAAAATGAGGGATATTTTAATTGTATTTACAAAAGCACAAGATGCTCAGACAATTAAGGAACATTTTAAGGTTGTATAAAAATGAGATTTAATTATATAGCAAATGCAATAGGTTTACTACTGTTTGATATCGGATTTATGATATTAATTCCGCTTGTTGTGGCACTGATATTAAAAGAAAACATATGTGCGTTGGCATTTTTTACAGCAGCAATTTTATCTCTTTTTATCGGAGCAATTTTACGCAAGGCAGAAAAACGCTCCAAGCAAGACGATGCCTTAAATGATATCAAACGAACAGAAGCACTTGTTGTTGCATCTTTAGCATGGGTGTTATTTGGATTAATTGCTTGTATCCCGTTTTTGTTCAACGGATTCAGTTTTATAGACTCATTTTTTGAATCAGTATCAGGTATAACAACAACAGGCGCAACCATTTTGACTTCATTTGATATTCCGAAATCGTTGCTTTTTTGGCGTTCATTCTTGCAGTGGCTTGGCGGTATGGGGATTATAGTCCTGTTTATAGCCATAATGCCACAATTTGCGGTTGCAGGCCGACAGATGTTCTTTGCAGAAGCACCGGGACCAACAGAGGAAAAATTTACACCCAGAATAAAAAATACTGCTTCAGCATTATGGATTGTTTATTCAACATTAACGATACTTTGTGCGCTGTGTTTATATTTTGCAGGCATGAATCCGTTCGACTGTATTTGTAACGCAATGTCAACATTGTCTGCGGGGGGATTTTCACCAAACCCTCAAAGTATCGGCGGATATCATTCAAACTTGATTATAGGTATAATATTTTTATTCATGTTTATTGCGGGCGCAAGTTTTGTAGTACAATCTAAAGTCTTAACTAAAATGGACCCGCGACTTTTTTGGAGGAGCGAAGAATTTAGGTTTTATACAAAAATTATTATAACTATTTCAACCATTTTGGCATTAATTTTGTATTTTGAAAATCATTTTTCAATATTACATTCATTCGGTGCATCATTCTTTCAAGTACTTTCGCTTGCGACATCTACCGGATGTTCGAGTGAGGACTATCAGTTATGGAGTTTAAACGCCAAACTTATTTTGTTTATTTCAATGTTTTTATCTTCATGTTCGGGCAGCGCAGGAGGCGGTGTCAAAATGACTCGTTGGTTATTGATATGCAAATATATGAAAAATGAAGTTTATAGAATTTTGCATCCTAATGCTGTTTTGAGCATAAAAATTGATAAAGTTGTTGTTCCGACAAATGTAATCAAACAAACCATTTTCTTTATGCTCGGATTTTTCTTGATTTTCATAGTCAGCGCACTTTTAGTAATTGGTATTGAGGGAGATATTGTAATCGGTGTTACTTCTGCCATTGCATCCTTAGGTGATGTCGGACCTGCGCTGGGACACGTCATTGGGCCAATGGGAAATTATTCATCACTCTCGTTTTGGACAAAGATTATATTTATATTCAATATGCTTGTAGGTCGTCTTGAAATTATCCCGTTCTTAGTTCTTTTTAGAAAAGAATCTTGGAAAGCTAAATAAAAGTCGAATATTTTGGCACTATCACACAATTTAATAATAATTAATTTTGTAATGATATATTCACTTTTCCCTATTAATTATTCACTTTATATTTATTTACAACCACTTTACAATTTGGAGTAAATATAATAGAATTTGAGTATAGAAAGCAGTATTGCTTAGACAAAAAAGAACGGTGTCCCCGTTCTTTTTTTCACTAATAAGGAAAGGTCGGTAAAAGATGAGAACGGAAGTAAACAGGTTGGAAATATTAGCAAATATCACTCCGCTAATTGAAAATACTGCTATGCGTTACAATCTTATACCAATAGAAATTGATTTCTCAAAAGAAAATCATCGCTGGTTTTTGAGAATATTTTTATACTCAAAAGAACGTGACATTAGCCTTGATGACTGCGAAAACGTAACAAGAAGTCTTGAGGGGTTTCTTGATGAACTTATCCCTGTCAAATATTATTTAGAGGTTTCATCTCCGGGGTTAGAGCGTAAATTCAAATCGGAAAAAGAATTCATAATCTTTAAAGGCAAAAGAATCAGCCTTAAACTCAAAGAGCCATTAGAAGGAGAAACTGAGAAAATCTTTAAGGGTGAAATTATTGATTATGACGTTAATGAAGGGCTGACATTTTTCCGCTTTGAAGATGGTCAAGAATTGAGAATTCCAAAAAATAACATTCAATCTGCAAAGTTATATATTGATTAAAAAAACGAAAGGAAATAAAAATGATTAAAATCGGGACAGGAAACTTAAACGAAGTTTTTGAAGAATTAGAAAGAGAAAAAGGAATCTCAAGAGAAGTAATTATATCTTCACTTTGTGATGCTATGGTTGCAGCATACAAAAAACACTTGAGAGTTAAAGAAATTGAAAACGTAGAAGCAATTCTTGATGAACAGGGCGGCGAAATCGGTATATTTAAAGGTAAAACCGTTGTAAAAAAAGTTGAAGATGAAGAAAATGAAATTTCATTAAAAGATGCTAAAGAAATCGATGAAGACGTTGAATTGGGCGACGAAGTTAAACTTGAAGTTACTCCTGAACAATTCGGCAGAATTGCAGCACAAGCAGCAAATCAGGTTCTTACCCAAAGAATACGTGAAGCGGAAAGAAATCTCGTTTTGAACGAATTTTTAGATAAAAAAGGTACTTTGATAACAGGTATTATTCAAAAAATTGACGAAAGAAGAAATGTTATTGTAAATATCGGCAAAATCGATGCAATTATGCCCAGAAAAGAACAAATTCCCGGAGAATTTTATAAACCCGGTAACAGAATCAGAGTATTTGTTCTTAACGTAAAAGAAACAACAAGATTACCGCAAGTAATCGTTTCTCACGCACATCCTGAAATTGTCAGAGAATTATTTGAACTTGAAGTTCCTGAAATTGAGGACGGTATTGTTGAAATCAAATCAATTTCTCGTGAAGCAGGATATAGAACAAAAATTGCTGTATGGTCAAATGATCCTGAAGTTGATTCTGTTGGTGCTTGCATAGGACCAAGAGGCGCAAGAATTCAGACTATTGTAAGCGAACTTAAAAATGAAAAAATCGATATCGTAAGATATTCGCTTGATCCGGTTGAATATATTGTTAACTCTTTATCACCGGCAAGAGTTGTATCTGTTGACATTATGGCAGATGATGAAGAAGCACACGAAGCATTAGTTGTTGTTCCTGACGACCAATTATCACTCGCAATAGGCCGTGAAGGTCAAAATGTAAGACTTGCACACAAATTAACCAATTGGAAAATAGATATCAAATCCGTTTCGCAAATGGAAAAGGCAGAATCAGATGCTCAAAATTATTCTGAAGAACCTAAATATGAGGAAGAAGAAACCGAAATTGAAAATATTATGAATTCTGATGAACTTCAGCAAGAAATAGAAGAAGAAATGAATCAACAAGCACTTGATGAAGAAGATATCCAAGCTGCAGAAGAACCTGCTGAAAGCGAAGGAGCAGAAGAAATAGAATAATAAAAATTTTATTAAAAATGCTACAATTAAAAAGTCCTCAAAATGAGGACTTTTTAATTGTAAACTTTTATATTAATTCTTTTTAGCTACGCTTTAAACTTTATAAAACATGACAAATAATATATACAGAGGATATACATTTACCCAAGGGAAAAAGGAGTTAATATGGACAAACGCTGGTACGAAATGTCGCCTGATGTGTGCTTACTTATTGGCAAAATTGAACTGGCATTGGGCAATGATAGAATCAAATATGCAGGGCAGATTCTTTTAGAATTAAAAAAAGCAGGCTACAAATTTGATCCTCACAAATTTGACGATAAATTAAAATCATACTCAATGAAAAGATGGTATGACTACAACAAGACTGTATTTTACGCATTTGAGTGTTTGAAAGATGCAGACAGAACAGTTCAGGGTTATGTTGCCCGAAATGTTCACAACTACATCACGAAACAAAAGAAAACTACACAAGCCCCTCTTTTAACGCTTTGACAGCCGCCTGAGTCCTGTCATCCACAAGAAGTTTTTGAATAATATTGCAAACGTGTGCTTTTGCAGTATGAGATGATATTGTCAAAGTCTGTGCAATTTCATTGTTAGATTTACCGTCAACAATTAATTTTAAAACTTCATATTCTCTTTGGGTAAGGTCTGCGTGCTGATTGCGAAACATCGCACGCGACATTTTTCTTTGGGGAACAAGCCCGCTATTTTTATCCCTTAATATCGGTACCGCAAGCGGATCTATCCACATTGCTCCATCCTTTATTGTTTTTATAATCATTTTTAAAATATCGGTATTAATATCTTTCATTACATATGCACATGCTCCCGATTCAAGAGCATCAATAACTTCTTTTTCGCTTAAATGAGAAGTTAAAATTATAACTTTGGCATTAGTGTTTAGTTCAAGTATTTGTTTTGTTGCCTCTATACCGTCAATATCGGGTAAACCTATGTCCATAAGAGTTACATCAGGATGAGTAGTACGAAATTTTTCTATAGCATCTTTGCCGCTTTGAGCTTCTGATGTTACTTCCATACCATCTTTTGGTTCAAATAAAGATTTTAACCCCACACGCATAAGTTTATGGTCTTCAACTAACATCAGTTTTATAGGTGTATTTATCATAAATTACTCCTTTTTTAATAATATTAAAATGGTTTAAATCTTATCCAAACCTACATTCGGCAATTGATTAAACTATTATTGCAATGCTTTTTTTTTGGATTTTTATTTTAATAAAAATTTAATGGATTAAATGAAGTATTTGGAGTAATATATAACTATTATGTCATTCTGAACTTGTTTGACTGTTTTTACCAAAAACTTTGATTTAGCGAAAAAAGTACCTTATCGAGCAAAATCTATCAATTTAATCATTAAATAGACACTAAAATAAATTCAGGATGAAAATACAGGATAAATATGGAACAATCAAAATACTCAGCAGTTATAGTAGGCAGCGGAATTTCAGGTTTATATACCGCACTGAAACTCGAACAAAATTGTTCGGAAGCAAGGATTTTACTTGTTACAAAATCGACTCTGGGAGAAAGCAATTCTTATTATGCTCAAGGCGGGATTGTTGCAGTATTAAAAGATAATACGGCTGATTCTATCAGCTCACATGTACAAGATACCCTGAAAGCCGGCGCAGGCTTGAATAATGAGGATACTGTCAAATTTATCAGCGAAAACTCAGATGAAGTTATAAATGATCTATTGAAATTCGGGGTGGATTTTGACAGAGATGAAACCGGAAGCTTTAAATTGACAAAAGAAGCCGCACATAGTGTCAATCGCATTTTGCACTGTGGAGGAGATGCAACAGGCAGAGAAATAGAAATTGCGCTGGTTAAAGCAATCAAAGAAAACCAAAATATTGAAGTTAGAGAAAACACAACTGTAGTTGATTTAATTTTAGAAAATAATATTTGTAAAGGATTAATAACCTTTGATAACAATATTTATGAAAAAATAAATTCCGATGTTGTAATTCTTGCAACCGGCGGTTTAGGACAGATTTATCAATGCACAACCAATCCGCTTGGTGCAACGGGTGACGGGTTCGCACTTGCATATAGAGCAGGAGCCGTTTTAAGAGATATGGAGTTTGTTCAATTTCATCCGACAGCACTGGCTATCGACGATAGCGAACATCATAACAGATTTTTAATAAGCGAAGCAGTAAGAGGTGAAGGCGCAAAACTTTGTGATAAAAACGGTTATTACTATATGAAAGATTATGATAAGCGCGAAGAACTTGCACCTCGCGATATTGTTGCAAGAGCAAATTTTATACAAATGAGAAAGACAAATTCTGATTTTGTTTATTTGGATGCAACAAAACTTGAAAATCCGTCAAAAAGATTTCCTACAATTTATAAAAAATGCGCACAAAACGGAATTGATATCGAAAAAGATTTCATTCCGGTCGCACCTGCAGCGCACTACTTTATGGGTGGGGTGAAAACTGACCTAAATGGCGAAACCTCTGTTAAAAACCTTTTTGCAATCGGTGAAGTCGCTTCAACAGGTCTGCATGGTGCAAACCGTCTGGCAAGTAATTCTTTGTTAGAATGTGTAGTATGCGCTTATAAAACAGCTGAATATATAAGAAATAATAATTCCCTCTACCATTCGGTGAGAGTAGAATTTCAACTTGAGCAAGATGCAAAAGTTAAAATTACGGATGAGGATATTATACAAAATCTGAAATCCAGACTCAAAACAACAATGTGGCAGAACGTCGGAATTTTCAGAGATGAAAATTCTCTAAATCAAGCACTTTGTAATATTGAACAAATTGAAAATGAGTTTAATAAAGGCGATTATTGTGTTAATATTGAGGAATATGAGTTAAGAAATATGCTCATAACTTCAAAACTTGTAGTTAAATCAGCTTTGCAAAGAAAAGAATCGAGAGGTGCACATTACAGAACAGACTTTTTGCAAACCGACAAGACCGCAAAACATAGTGAAATTAAAAAGTAGGGTGCAAATTTTTGCATCAAAATATAAAGGAAAATATTATGTTAAGTAACTTTTATGTTGAAGAACACGTTAAACACGCATTGCATGAGGATATCGGTTTTGGCGATATCACAACAGAAAGTATTGTCGCAGAAGATAAAATTTTTGAAGCGAAACTAACTTCCCGAGTTGAAGGTGTTGTTTGCGGGCTTGAAGTATTTAAGACTGTATTCAAAGTTTTATCAGATAAAATTGAAGTAAATTTACTGTTTAAAGACGGAGATAAAATTCACAAAGGCGATGTCCTTGCTACATTAAAAGGTGCCGGTAAATATATTTTGCTTGGCGAAAGAGTTTCGCTGAATTATATTCAGCGGATGAGCGGAATTGCAACAGAAACAAGAAAATATCAAGATGCTATTGGAGAACTGCCTTGCAAAATAGTTGACACAAGAAAAACTACCCCAAATTTCAGAGCGTTTGAAAAATATGCGGTAAAATGCGGAGGCGGAGCGTTGCACAGATTTAATCTGTCAGACTGCGCAATGATAAAAGATAACCATATTCAAGTTGCAGGTAGTGTCACAAATGCAATAAAAATGGTAAAAGCCAATCTTTCTCATGCACACAAAATTGAACTTGAATGTGACACCATTGAACAAATAAAAGAAGCCTTGCCGCTTGGCATTGATATTATTATGCTTGATAACATGAGTATAGAAACGATGAAAGAAGCGGTTAAACTAATAGACCACAGAGCAATTGTCGAAGCAAGCGGTAATGTAAATTTAAATACTGTTCGTGCTATTGCAGAGTGCGGAGTTGATATAATTTCATCAAGTGCAATTGTTGCAAAAGCACCGGCACTTGACTTAGGTTTGGATATGTAACAACTTTCTCCAAATTTTTGAAAAAATTTGCACTTTATGATAATATTTACTCACAAAGAAGGATTTTACTTTTAAAAAAGGGGAAAAATATGATTTCAGTAAACGATTTTAAAACAGGTTTGACAATAGAACTCGATAACGGATTATGGTCAGTTGTTGAATTTTTGCATGTTAAGCCGGGTAAAGGTTCTGCATTTGTACGTTCTAAACTTAAAAACGTTATGACCGGTCAGGTTGTTGAAAAAACTTTCAGAGCCGGTGAAAAAGTTGCAAAAGCAACATTAGACAGACGTGAAATGCAATACTTATATAAAGAAGGTGCTGATTACGTTATGATGGATAATGAAACTTATGATCAGCTTCACGTATCAGAAGTTCAAGTCGGCGACGGCAAAAAATATCTCAAAGAAAACATGAACGTAATGATTTTACTTCATGAAGGTAAAGTTATCGGAGTAGATATTCCTGCACACGTTGAACTTGAAGTTGTTGATACTCCTCCTTCTGAAAAAGGTAACACCTCTCAAGGCGGAACAAAACCGGCTACACTTGAAACTGGTGCTGTTGTAAACGTTCCGTTCTTCGTTGCAAATGGTGATATCATCAGAGTTGATACCAGAACAAACGAATATTTAGATAGAGTATAAGTTTTGGAATGAATTCAGGACGACAGAATTGTAGGGCGGGGTTCCTACCCCGCCATTATAAATATTAAAGAGGGATATAAAATGAAATTTGAAACAGAATATATAGAAAAATTGGCTAAAATAATAACAGATCAAGGATTATCTGAAATTTCTTTAGAAGATGGTGAACAGGCTATTACCATAAGAAAAGAGGTTTTAGTAGCATCAGCACCTGCAGCAGTTGTTAGCGCACCTGCTATTGCACCTGCGAGTGCACCGGTATCCGAACCTGTTGAAGAAATAACACAAACAAAAGAAGAAAAGAAATCAGGAACTCCTATTACATCACCTATGGTCGGAACATTTTATATGGCTCCATCACCTGACAGTGCACCTTTTGTTTCAATCGGTGACAGCGTAAAAGCAGGCGATGTTGTTTGTATTATTGAAGCAATGAAAATGATGAACGAAATTAAATCAGAAGTAGCCGGAAAGGTTGTTGAAGTCTGCGTTGAAGACGGTCAGCCTGTCGAATTTGGTCAAGTTTTGATGTATGTAGAATAAGACATTAAGGCACTAAGATACTAAGTTATTAAGGCTTCTTAGTGCCTTAGTATCTTTTGAAAGGGATAAAATGTTTAGAAAAGTTTTAATAGCAAACAGAGGTGAAATAGCAGTCAGAATAATTAGAGCATGCAGAGAAATCGGTATTCCAACGGTTGCGATATATTCTCAAGCGGATGCAAATTCACTGCATGTACGTCTTGCAACCGAGGCATACTGTATCGGACCAGCAAAGAGTTCTGAAAGCTACTTAAATATTCCGTCGATTATGTCTGCAGCAATGGTGTCGGGTGCGGATGCAATCCACCCGGGATATGGGTTTATGTCAGAACGTGCCGATTTTGCTGAAATTTGCGAAAAACAAGGTATAAAATTTATCGGGCCGAGTTCTGAAGCGATGCGTAAAATGGGTGATAAAGCGACTGCACGTCAGACTATGATAGACAATGATGTTCCCGTCACTCCGGGGACAGGTATTGTCAAAACCGCAAAAGAGGTTCAGGAGTTTGCAAATCGTGTTGGGTATCCAATTATCCTTAAAGCAACCGCAGGCGGTGGCGGTAAGGGTATGAGAATTTGCAGAAGCGATGAGGAAGTCGAAATCAATATGGAACTTTGCCAGTCTGAAGCAAAGAATTTCTTTGGTAATCCTGATGTTTATGCGGAAAAATACCTTGAAAACCCAAGACATATTGAGGTTCAGATTTTGGGGGACAGTTTCGGCAACGTTGTTCACTTGGGCGAAAGAGATTGTTCTATTCAAAGACGTCATCAAAAATTGCTTGAAGAAGCCCCATCACCTGCGATTGACGAAGAAACAAGAGCGCAAATGGGTGCGGCTGCGGTTCGTGCGGCAAAGGCTATCAACTACGAGGGCGCTGGCACTTGTGAATTTTTACTTGACCATGACGGCAAATGGTACTTTATGGAAATGAATACCCGTGTTCAGGTTGAACATTGCGTTACGGAAATGATTTCTAATGTTGATATTGTTCGTGAGCAAATTTATGTTGCATCAGGCGAAAAATTAAGATACAGTCAAAATGATATCCAACTTAAAGGTCATGCTATCGAATGTCGTATCAATGCAGAAGACCCGAAAAAAGATTTTATGCCTAATCCGGGGGTTATTTCAGGATATTTAGCACCGGGAGGCTTCGGAATAAGAGTGGATTCTCACGTTTATCAGGATTATGCAATCCCGCCTTACTACGATTCAATGATAGGAAAATTAATCTGCTGGGGTAAAAACAGAAACGAAGCCCGCAGAAGAATGTATCGTGCTTTGAAAGAATATGTTGTAACAGGTGTTGAAACGACAATTCCATTCCATCAGGCGATTATTGAAGATGAAGTATTCATAAGCGGAAACTTCAATACAGGATTTATTGAAGATTTTTATAAACGCAAAGGATTATAAAAAAAGCGGGTTTATATCCCGCTTTTTTAATACTATAATTTTGTTATGAAAACATACAATGATGCTGTAAAACTTTTGACTTCTTCGGGAAAATTCCGAATTTCACTCGGATTGGAGCGGATGGAAGAAATCATGAAGATTTTAGGCAACCCGCAGGATAAATTGAACTGTATCCATGTTGCGGGAACAAATGGCAAAGGCTCTGTTTGTGCTATTATTGGTTCAATTCTAAATGAGGCAGGGATAAATGTCGGAGTTTATTCAAGTCCGCATATTTTTAAATATACGGAAAGGATAAAGAAAAACTCCCCTAACACCTCGGGAGAAGGGGTAGGAGTGAAAGGGCAATTATTACCCATTCCTGATGACATTTTTGCGCAGTATGTTTTTGAAATCTCTGAACTTGCAGATAAAAATAATATTGACCTGACGGAATTTGAAATACTTACTGCCGTAATGTTTAAATATTTTGCAGATAACGAAGTAGATGTAGTTGTTCTCGAAACAGGTTTGGGCGGACGATTTGATGCTACAAATATTATCAAAAAAAATTTGTGTTCGATTATAACTCACATTGATTATGACCACACAGAGCGTTTAGGCAAGACTTTAGACGAAATCGCTTTTGAAAAAGCGGGGATAATAAAACCGAATTGCCCATGTATTGTATTGGAGGGCAGAGAAGCGTTTTATGATAAAGCGATGGAAGTTTGTGCCGAATTAGAAATAATTAATCCTTTGATTTCACCAAAAAATTTGGCATTAAAAGGAATTTATCAACAGGAGAATTTGGCACTTGCTCTTACGGCGATTGAAAAGTGTTTCCCGCAAATCAGTCAGAATATTATTGAAAAAGGGCTAAAAAATGTTAAGCACCCTTGCAGATTTGAGTATATTAAGGACAAAAACCTTATTATTGACGGAGCGCATAACCCGAACGGAATAAAAGGTCTTATGCAAAGTCTTGATATGTACTATCCGAACACAAAACGCAGATTTATTTTCGGGTGTCTGAGAAATAAAGAATACGGAAAGATGGTTAATATTATAGCCCCTCACCCTTACCCTATCTCCAAAGGGGCGAGGGACGTTCTGCCCGAAATCTATTTTTACCATTTCAGTCATCAAAATTCTGCGACTTTTGAGGAATTAAAAGCGGTCTGCCCCGTGCCGTGCAAAGAATTAACAAAAGATACAAAAATTGATTTTAACGACGGACATCTCAATATCATTTGCGGTTCATTTTATATGATATCAGAACTTGTTAAACTTTTCGGCATTAATCCAGATAGTCTTTAAACTCTTTAAAATTTACCTTATATCCGCACCCTTCGTGTAATTGCCCTCTGTAGCCAATAAATTTTGCCGGATAGTTTCTGCACATTCTAAGGCGGTGTTTATAGTCAGAACACAATCCTTCGGCTGTAACTAATTTACAAGCAAAAATTAAGTTGCCAAATTCATCTTTCCCTTTTATATAAAACCTTTTGTATTTTGGAAAAATCAATTGCATAATTTTAAATTCTTTTTCTGTGTATGTATCTACGCTATACATATAATTGCAGCATTTCCCGCATTTTTTACATTCACCGGTAATCTCGTATCTCTGTTTTTCCGGTACAAAATATGATGCAATTTCATAAAATATTGATTTTATAAGGTCAAACATTTTTACATAATAACCTAAAAAATTATTTTGTGTATAATATTAAGTATGAAAAAACCTGACAATTTTAGAATTTATTCATGGATAGAGTTTATTATTTGGCTTATTATTATTGCTCTATGTGTTTTTGGTATAAGATATCATCATCACAAGACACAATCAGAATATAAGAGTTATCAGATATTTATGAACGATGTAGATGGTTTAATTGTTGGTTCTCCGGTAAGATTTTTAGGAACACAAATAGGCCATGTAACGAAAATTCAACTCGTTTCATCAGACGTTTATTCGGATATTTATATAAAATTTATTATTACAGAAAAAGACTTAACTTTACCTATAGGTGCAATTGCAACTGTAGAAGGCTCCGGTCTTGGAGGCTCCAAAGCACTTGAAATTTATCCGCCTAACACAGAAACTAATGATAAAATTATTGTTTCTAAAGATTCTGTAAGACTAAATAGGATTATAAGCCTTTTTGACGGAATATTTAAAAACATTGATGAAATATTTACCAATCTTGGGCATGCCGGTAAAGAACTTTCTGATGTTCCTACTATTCAGTCGCCAAGACACAATGAGGTTACACCGGCAACAATGAATGATGATATGAATAATTTGAATAAACAACTTGATAAAATGATTCAAGAAGAAAATAAATTTAAGAAAAAAATTGAAAATTTTCGAAAAAAGGAAGTAAAAAATGACAACGGAAATCAAAATGATGAATTTAAACAAAGTGAAAATAATTAATAATCCGGTCGTATCATTAAACTTATGCACAATGCGTGACAAAAATACTGATGCACAAGGTATGAGAATCGCTGCCAGAAAAATAACAAGATGCCTTTTATATGAAGCTGCAAAAAATCTTCCGCTTGTTAATACACAAATTACAACACCACTTACAACTTTTACAACCAAAACAATTGACCCTGAAATTGAAATTATTATTTCGCCAATTTTGCGGGCTGGATTGATTTTTACCGATGAAGCAATAGATATTCTTCCTCAGGCAACAATTAGACATCTTGGGATGTATCGTGATGAAAAAACACTCAAACCCATCTGGTATTACAACAAAGTTCCTATGGAAACACCAAATCCGGAAAAATTTTATGTTTATATTACTGACCCGATGCTTGCTACAGGAAACTCTTTGCTGGGTGCGATTGATTTATATGCGAATAAAGGTATTCCTATAGACCATATCAAATGTATTTGTATAATAGCTGCTCCCATCGGAATAGAAAATATACAAAAACACTATCCGGATATAGAAATTATTACGGCTGCTGTCGATGACCACTTAAACGAAAAAGGATACATCGTACCTGGAATGGGCGATGCCGGAGATAGAATTTTTAATACATTGTAAAAAACTTTTCTGCCAATTTGATTTCATCATTTTTTGTCAAATTTGGATTTTTAAATTTTTGCTCAAGAACAAAATCAAAACATTCCTGATATTTTGGTGAAGGTTTAATTCCGAGCGATTTTAAATTGTTTCCATCGATTAAAATTTCAATATCTTTTATTTCCAGCAAATATTTTTTAACAATTTCATAATCAATTGTTGAATACATAATGACCGATTCAATCGGAATATTTTTGAAAGTTTTATATGTTATAAAATTACTATCAAATTGAATATTTTTGATTTTATTAAACTCATCAACAATTTGCCTTTCAGTTTTTGTCAACGGTAAATTTGAAATATCCGGCAAAAGTCCAACATAAATGAGCCAAATATTATTAGGTTTAAATTGCTCAATAAGTTCTGTAAAGTTATGCTTTGGCAATTCAAAATTCTGCGGAGCAACAAGTTTGTATATCCCCTGATTAACAAACCTTTCAAATGCTTCATACCTATTAAGATTAAAGGTTTCTATGAGTTCCTTTTTCAAGCGCTTATAACTCATATCATAATTTATATTAGCGAGATATTCATCCTGAAGTCTTTTTGTATTTTCATCAGGCTCAAACCCGAAACGAACTGCAAATTTGAGCATGCGCAATATTCTTGTCGGATCATCAATGAAACTGTTGTCATGTAAAACACGCAAGGTTTTGGTTTTGATATCTTCAAGTCCGCCGGTGTAATCAATAATTTCACCTGTTAGAGTAGATTTTGCCATAGCATTGATTGTAAAATCACGGCGCATAACGTCCTCTTTCAGACTACAACCGATTTTATCCACCACAGGCAAATGTCCTTTTTGGGGATAAATTTCACTTCGTGTTGAAGCAATATCAATTTCTTGTCCATCAAGTTTTATTCTTACCGTACCAAACGACTCATTAATTTGGACAATTTCGGCATTAGGCAGATTGTTGACAAATTCAATAGCGTTACCATTGTATGTCAGGTCAATATCAAAATTCGGAGTCCCGAGAATTTCATCACGCACCACTCCACCTATATAATAAAGATTTTTATCTTTGAGTTCCATAGGGGTATTTTATAGCAAAACGCATCTTTAGACAAGATTACAAAATTGCATTCGTATGATTTGAAAGTTCAAATCCGATTTGGCCGATAAACACCCTTAAATCTTCGTTCTGAGTCAATTCAAATTCCATTGTATGATGGTCAATCTTACTGTCATCATAATCGCAAGGATGTATAAGCGCTTCTGCAAGACAATCTTTTTTCTTCAAAGATCTCAATCCGTAAGCAATAGTCCTGTCGCTCATCATGCCTGTATATCCGACGCCGATTAAATAATCATTAGTTTTTAAATCATTTACTTTGACCAGAGGCTTATTTATAATTGTAAATGTATTCAAAAGTGCAATTTTTATTAAATTGACATAATAAGCCGGTTTTAAATGTTTTTTTATAGACGGAATCATATATGGATGCTCGAATTGAGTCCTAATATACGGGATATTGTATTCTTTTGCCAGTTTTACAACGATTTTAAAAATATTTGGAATAGCATGAGTGTGAACATGTGAATCTATATGATCAACTTTTGTTTTTGATATAACCGTTTCAATTTGCGCCCTGAATTCCTGTTCAACTTGGGCTAAAAACTTTTTGTTATAAGATTTCATAATAAGCGCAAGGTATCCATTATTAAAATTTCCGTCATTATCAGTAAGCAGCGCAACATCAGTAAGTGACTTTCCTTCAATGATATTTAAGTGGACACCGACAGATAAATTCGGGCACTGCGGAATTATTTCACTTACCGCATTTTCAAATGCTTCTCCATTTGCACATATACTTGCTGATGTTAAAATTCCTTTTTGATAACCCTTTAATACCGCTCTGTTAAAAGCCTGACTCATCCCAAAATCATCTGCGTTCAATATAAATTTTTTACTCATGTTTATTGCCTTTATCCTGTTAGTATTATAATATAAATATGATGAGTCGGGTATTTTTTTAAGAGGGAATTATGGAAAAACCGCAGTTAGCAATAATCATTCCGTGTTACAACGAAGAATTGTGTATAAAAAATACTGTTGAAAAATTATTTTTGGTTATAAATGATTTGATATCAAAGGGCAAAATTCGTGATGACAGTTATCTGTATTTGATTGATGACGGATCGAAAGATTCAACTTGGAGTATAATTGAGCAGCTTCATAACGAAAATAAACTCGTTAAGGGTTTGAAATTTTTGCGAAATTACGGAAACCAAAAAGCTATTCTTGCAGGACTTGAAGGAGCCAAAAACATCGGATGTGATTGCGTTGTATCGATTGATGCCGACTTGCAGCAAGATGAATGGGCGATAGAAAAATTTATTGATGAATACAAAAATGGCTATGACGTTGTTTTAGGAATTAGAAATAATCGTAAAACAGATTCGTTCCTAAAAAAATATACGGCACTTGCGTTTTATAAAACAATGAATTTACTGGGCGCACACATTCCGATGAATCATTCGGATTACAGACTGATTAGCAAGCGCGCACTTGAAATTCTTGAAATGTACCCCGAAAAGCTTCTGTTTTTACGAGGTTTTTTCTACGAAGTCGGGTTAAAATCGACTTCGGTTAAATTTGATGTTAAGCCACGCACAGCAGGAGAATCAAAGTTTAACTATGCTTCACTGATGGCTTTAGCCCTTAACGGAATTACATCCTACAGTATCGTACCATTGCGTATGGTAGCAGTTTTGGGATTTTTCATGGCATTAATCGGATTTTGCGTTGGTTTAGAAACAGTTTTTGAAAAGATTTTCTGGCACAACTCACCAAGCGGCTGGGCGACAATTGTTGTGTTATTAAGCGTTTTTGGCGGAATTCAGCTCTTTTGTCTTGGCATAATAGGCGAATATGTCGGACAGCTTTATAAAGAAGTTAAATCAAGACCGCGCTATATCAAAGATATTGAACTTATTTAGAATGGAACATTTTATGAATTATATAGAAAATTTGTCGGATTTTGTGAAAAAACACTCTGAGATTTTTACAATTTTGGGATTATTGGTACTTTGTTATTTTGTGTTTTTCTTTAATATAGGCAATTATGCGTTGATGGATGTGGACGAAACCCGCTATGTTTCAATGGCAAGAGATATGTTTAACACAAAGAATTTTTTAACTCTGTATTTGAACGGAGAATATTTCTTTGAAAAACCTCCTCTTTATTTTTGGGGAGAATGTTTGTCATTTGCGATTTTCGGGCATGTGAGCGAATTTAGTGCAAGGTTTCCGGTTGCATTGTACGGCTCTTTGTGCACATTTTTGATGTATTTTATTGGTAAAAAAGTCATATCTCGCAGGTATGGCTTGATTAGCGCAATTATACTTGCGACAACAATTGAATTTGTTATGCTTGCAAAATTCGCAATTCTCGATATAGTCGTGACAACCTGTATCGGATTTTCGGTACTTTTTGGATTTATGACTCAGTTTGCACAAGAAAAAAACGTCAAATATTTTTGGTGGCTTTTTTATATTTTTTCTGGATTTGCAGTCATGGCAAAAGGAATTCCGGGTTTTGTTGTGCCATTTGGAACAATGTTTTTTGTCACTGTTTTTAATAAGTCGTTTAAAAAAATCTTCAAACCGCAATATTTTATTGTCGGAATAATTTTGTTTTTGCTTATTATTTTGCCGTGGCATATTATTATGTTCAAAATGCATGATCCGCTTTTCTTCAACGAATACATAATGAAGCATCACGTTAACAGGTTTTTCTCATCAAGCGAAATTCACAGAAAGCAACCATTTTATTTTTATTTTGCAACAATCTTATGGGGATTGTTCCCTTATGTATTCTCTGTGCTTGCAGTAGGTGTTAAGAGAATAAAAGAATGGATTGCCACAAAATCGCAAGCAAATTCTAACAATGAAGTAGCAAAAAAATTTTTATGGTTTAATTTTATAGCTTTTGCATTTACAATGTTATTTTTCTCGTCATCAAGTACCAAACTAATAACATACATTCTGCCTGTATATTTCTTCACATCGTTTATTATCGCCTATATTTGGGAGGATTACATTTTTAACGGTAAATACAAAAAAGAAATTCATTTTACTGTTTATATCCTGGGCGGAATTTTTATTCTTGCCGCTATCGCAGGATGTTTTATGGGGTTATTTTTGCCGGAAAAAATTTACGCCGATGTCAAAACTATTCAGTGGTTCTGCGTTGGGGTAACAGGTTTGTTCGGAGTTTCAAGTATAATACTTGCCAAAAATGAAAATTTCAAAGGGGTATTTATTTCTTATGCGTTGTTAATTGTAATTTTATCTGCATTTGGCACAAAGTTATTTTACAATATGGATTATTCTTTCGGACAAAATGATTTGATGGAATTTGCAAAATACTGTAAGGACAACAAAGCGAAGGTGGCAGTCATAAACGGTGGCCGCAAATACTCAGTGCTTTACTATTACGGGAATAAGGTCGATTATGTGACTGTTGATACGGATAATAAAACAATTTCAGATGATGAAAAATCACTTTTAAACCCTGAAATAAAAACGATTATAAAAAATAAAGACATTGATGATATGTCACAAAAATTTGATTTTCACATTCTCAAAGAGGGCAAAAAATATAAACTTGTAGAGATAAAATCGATAAAAAATTAGTAGCAATTATTTACATAAAAAATATTATTAGTATATTGTTCATTCTTTCTCTTTTATTGCGAGTAAAAGAGAAAGAACGAACCAAGAAAGAGAAAAACGCAAATTACTGCAATGCCTGACGGCATCG
>CADAYD010000017.1 GCA_902791985.1 uncultured bacterium | reverse complement strand
GACTTTTGCCGGACAATAAGAGCAAATAAAGTGACATTTCGTCCCATTTGGTAACGCATAAAAAGATTTTTTCCGACCGCCCAAACCTAAACACACACTAAACTTTGCCAAATAATCAATTTAAGAGTTCAAATAAAATGTCCTGTTAAACCATAGAAATTATAAAAGCCAAAAAGATAAAAATACCTGAACATAATACGGAGAAGCAGGGATTCGAACCCTGGGTGGAGTCGCCCCCACAACGACTTTCGAGATCGTCACCTTAAACCACTCGGACACTTCTCCAATTATAATTTTTTTTAACCTATTTTTCTATGACAACACTGTCTAATAACTGTATAAGAACTTTATCACCGGCTTTAGCCTTGTAATAAAGTCCCGGAGTAACTAATCCTGCGGCTGCACCTACGGCAAAACCTATTGGCATACCAATTGCAAAACCACCTATAATAACCGCATTCGCAGCAATCCCGATACCGCAGCCGGCTGCTGTACCAACAGCCATACCGCCTAAAGTTGAGCCCAAACCTTTTCCAAGCGCATTCAACTTCCCTCTTGATAAGAAATCCTTGTTATTGAATAATTTTGCGTCAATAGATTTCTGAGTACCATCAGGTAATTCCAAATACTTAAAATTTAAATATATTTTTCCGCTTCTGTTGAATGCTTTTGGTCGTACAACATCACAAATCTCTGCAACTATTTTTGTTGACGCAGGTAATACGACTGTTCCTTCATTTGTTTTCAAACAATCATCCAAAATAAATACCAGCTCATCCCCTACTTTCGCATATTTGCTTGTAAAATCTTGAGCAAATGATACTTGTAAAGTGTTATACGGCAAAATTTCTGTTTCTGTTGCCGTCGAATTTACAATATCTGTCGGTGTTTTCTTTGCTAATTTTTTCGGTAATTGCAAGTGTTCAACACTAACACAATCACAATCATCTTCTGCAAAAACAATACCTGCAGGAATACTTATACTTATCATTAAACCGCATAATAACATTGCAATAATTTTTTTCATATTAAAGCTCCTTTTTTATGAATAATAACACAGCAAAGCACTAAAGTAAATAATAAAACTACTGATAAATAAGTTTTATTTCAATGTTACAAACTTTCACAGTAGAATTTGAAAAATTTTATGTTTATGTAATAATTCTCTTATGCTAGTATTTTTGTCGGCTAATGTATGCTGACCTATAAATAGCGATGTAGTACATATTTTAATAAAAAGAAGGAAAAGAAAAATGGGAAGACCAGCTCCACTAGAAAAAATCAGAAACATTGGTATTGCTGCCCACATCGATGCAGGTAAAACAACTACAACAGAACGTATCTTGTTTTACACAGGCAAAACTCACAAATTAGGTGAAGTTCACGATGGTGCTGCAGTTACCGACTTTATGGAACAAGAAAGAGAAAGAGGTATCACAATCCAATCTGCAGCAGTTACCGCAGAATGGAAAGGACACCAAATTAACATTATCGATACCCCGGGTCACGTTGACTTTACAATTGAAGTTGAACGTTCATTGCGTGTATTAGACGGTGTTGTTGCCGTATTCTGTGCCGTAGGCGGGGTTCAATCACAATCAGAAACAGTATGGCGTCAAGCTAACAGATATGAAGTACCTCGTATGGTATTTGTTAACAAAATGGACAGAACAGGGGCAGATTTCTATCGTGTAGCTGAACAAATTAAAACAAGATTAGGTGCAAATGCTGTTCCAATTCAGTTACCTATCGGCGCTGAAGACAAGTTCACAGGTCTTGTTGACTTGATGACTATGAAGGCTGAAATCTATACAAACGATTTAGGTACAGATATTAAAGAAGAAGAAATTCCTGCTGATTTACAAGAAAAAGCAAAAGAATACCACGATGCAATGGTTGAAGCAATCTGTTCTGAAGACGACACATTGATGGAAAAATTCTTTGAAGATCCTGATTCAATTACTGTTGAAGAATTGAAAGCAGGCTTAAGAAAAGCAGTATGTAACAATAAAATAGTTCCTGTAACTTGCGGTACAGCATTCAAAAACAAAGGTGTACAGTTGTTATTAAACAACGTTGTTGATTACATGCCGTCACCTGTTGATGTAAAAGCTATCGAAGGTGAACTTGAAGACGGTTCAAAAACAGTTCGTCACTCATCTGATGATGAGCCGTTCAGCGCTTTGTCATTCAAAGTAATGACAGACCCGTTTGTAGGTCGTTTGACATTCTTACGTGTATATTCGGGTAAAATCACTTCAGGTTCATATGTTCTGAACTCTACTACGGGTAAAAAAGAACGTATTTCACGTTTGGTTCGTATGTATGCTGACCAAAGACTTGAAGAAAATGAAGTTTATGCAGGTGATATCTGTGCAACAGTAGGTCTGAAAGAAACTACAACAGGTGATACTTTATGTGACGAAAAGAATCCGATTATCTTGGAAAGAATGACCTTCCCTGAACCGGTTATTTCCGTTGCTATAGAACCAAAAACAAAAGCAGACCAGGATAAAATGGGTATCGCACTTCAAAAACTCGCTGAAGAAGATCCGTCTTTCAGAGTTAAATCTGATGAAGAAACAGGTCAAACAATCATTTCAGGTATGGGCGAATTACACTTGGATATTATCGTTGACCGTATGTTAAGAGAATTCAAAGTTGAAGCAAACATTGGTAAACCTCAAGTTGCATACAGAGAAACTATCAGAGGAACTGCAGAACAGGATTCTAAATTTATCCGTCAGTCAGGTGGTAAAGGTCAATATGGTCATTGTAAAGTTAGAATCATGCCGGCTGAAGAAAATGCAGGATTCGTATTTGAAAACAAAATCGTCGGAGGTGCTATTCCTAAGGAATACATTGAACCTGCAAGAAAAGGTATGGAAGAAGCACTTGAAGGCGGTATCTTAGCAGGCTATCCGATGATAGACGTTAAGGTTGAATTGTTCGACGGAAGTTACCACGAAGTCGACTCATCAGAAATGGCATTCAAAATTGCCGGTTCTATGGCTATCAAAGATGGTTGTAAAAAAGCACAGCCTTGTATTCTTGAACCGATGATGAAAGTTGAAATCGAAATTCCTGATGAATTTACAGGTACAATTATCGGTGACATTTCTCGTCGTAGAGGAAGAATTGAGGGTCAAGAACCTTTAGGTAACACCGGAAACGTAATCGTACGTGCTGTTGTACCTTTAGCTAATATGTTTGGCTATGCTACAGACTTACGTTCAAATACTCAAGGACGTGGAACATTCTCTATGGAATTCCAAAAATATGAACAAGTTCCTAAGAATGTTGAAGACGAAATTATTGCTAAGGCAGGAGCTGCTAAGGCATAATTTAAACCGTAAGAACTAAGAGTCCGATTCCGAAATCGGACTCTTTTTATTTGGCAAAAAATATATTTATGAGTTTTATATAAATATGCTTGCAATAACACCAATAAAATCCCATAATCCATCTTTTGGAATCTTTTTTAATAATGTGAATAATGAAGACGGAGAAATTCGCTACAGAGGGGACACCGTCATCTGTAGAGATGATTTATATTTTCCCGATGTTATTGATTTTTTAGATAATAAATATAAAAATACCCCAAAAGTTAATGTAATTATCCATGCCTGTTCTGACGGAGAAGAAGTCTATTCATTTCTTGGAGTTTTAATTTCAAAACTTAAAGAAAAAGCAGCAAAATTCTTGCCATTAAAAGCAAAAGATATAGATAGGGAGCATCTAAAACTTGCAAAACGAGGAGTTTACAATATAACAAACACAGAATTTTTGATGGCAAATGAATATATGAACGGAGAGTTTTTCAATTTTTTTGAAATAATGCCCAAACAAGGTTCAAATGATCCACGTCTGAAAAATACAAAGACAATAAAGGTTGAATATTCCTTAAAATCTTTAGTAGATTTTAAACAGAGTGACATTTTAACAGATGTTTTGAAAATAAATTTAAAAAATACTGTACTATTTGCCAGAAACTTCTGGCCTTATTTATCTCATCAAGACAGGCTAAAACTTGCAAAAAACCTTTCAAATAAGATGGATTCTACATCAACATTAATAATCGGAGATTACGACAAAGAATGTAACACTGACGAAATTCTCAAAGCAGCAGGCTTTGTTGAAACCGCAGTTGATAATGTTTATGAAAAAAGTACAAATATTAACAGCAAAACAAATATTTATAATTATCAAAAATTATATTTGTATAAATAATTATTTATATTATTTATGATGCCTTTTAAGTAAATCATAAAAAATTATTTTATAATCTAAAATTTCAGCAATATGCCTAACTTCACTATAGGGGATAGTTCCGTTTCTCAACTTCTGCGATAGTGATGCAAGAGAGTATTTTCTGCCCAACTTCTTCTCTAATTTTTGCGCAAGCAAAGTCAATGTAATATCTCTGTCTGCTACAAGATTCTTAATTTCATTAAGGATTGGATTATTCACATGTCCTCCTTATTTTTTAATGATAAGTTATAAATTAAGATTATATGTAAATTTCAATATTAATATTGACAAATTTATATTAATATTGAAGAATATAAGAGGTCAATATTATTTGATAATAAGACTTTTATGAATTAGAATTTATCCATCATACAGCTTTTAATAAAAGCTAAATAATCCTGCAAAAGCAAGCAGGATTTTTTTTACACAAAAAGCACCGAATATTATTCGGTGCTTTATTAAATCTAAATTTAATTTTCTTTATTTGCCGCCTCCGCCTGAACCTCCGTAACTGAATTCGACTTTAATATTATTAGCTAATAATTTTTGCCAAGAATTTTCGTAATTTTGAACTGCGTTAATTTGAGTTTCAAGAGTCTCTTTTTGTGCTTCAAGTTCCGACTCCCAAGCGGTTAGGCTTGCCATTTCAAATTCATGATCATTTTGAAGCACTACCAAAACATCCGCATAATCCTCTGTACCATAACCAATTTCAGGGTCATAATACAAATCTTGTAATTTTTGATTATACGCCATCTGAGAAGTTGTAGATTTCTTTGTAGCAGATAATTGCTGCATTTGAATATTTGATAATTGCATATTCAAACGGCTTTTTTGTTGCGTAAAAAATAATAATTTTTCTTGTAAATTTGCAATTGACATGGCTCTCACCTCTTATTTTTTTATTGTCTCTTACATATATAAAGGATTAAAAAAAACTCCAATTTCACACTTTTAGTGTTTTGTTACATTTATTTACAATTGGATTTTAAAGTTTTTGATAATAATATCCGATAAATTTATTGACTATGTGGTTTGTATCATTAAAACCATAACAGAAAGGCTTGGGTATCTATGTCAATAAATTCAATCGGACAAATCGGCAATTTTGGGAGCAACGGATTTGGCAACTCCGGTGGAATATCGGAAGAAACCAAACGCAAACTTATTGCACTCGGAATCGATCCAAGAACGGTAACATCTGAAGCTCAAGCTCAAATTTTAATACAAAATGCTATTAAGATAAGAAAATCCTCAAAAATCCCTTTGCCTCAAAATATTTGTCAAGGAGAGAGAGAACTCATTGCAAAATCAAAAGATTTGGCATCAAGAATGGACATATCCGTATCAAATTCCACCCCAATAGAACAAATACTAAAACAAATATCTGACAGACTTGATACTGGGAAATATGAGGAATTTAAACCCGAATTTGAAGCAATAAAACAAGCATTTGAAACAGTTAAACAAAATCGTAATACAATGTTTGCATCTATGAATTATAACGCTACATTAAATAAAATGATGCTTGGATTCTAAATTTAAAGTCAAAATTAATTTTACATTCTGTCCTGCTTCTACTATAATTATCGTAGAGAAGATACATAATAAGGACAGAATATGAGCACATATTTATTGGAAGTCGGAACAGAAGAATTACCTTACAAATTTATTCCGCAAGCCATTGAACAACTAAATAACGGCTTTAAAAAATTTTTAGAAGATAACAAAGTTAAATTTGATGATATAAAAGTTTATGCAACCCCAAGACGGCTTGCAGTTTTAATATACGGTCTTGATAACAAAACCGGTGATGAAGAAAAAATCGTAAAAGGGCCTATAAAAAATATTGCATACGATGAAAACGGGAATTTAACCAAAGCCGCAGAAGGTTTTGCAAAAAAGAACAATGTACCTTTAGAATCTCTATATGTAGAAAATAATTATATCTATGCAAAAATTATTATCCAAGGGAAAGATATAAAAGAGCTTTTATCTGAAAATGTACCGCAAATCTTTATGAAACTTCAAGGCGCACACTTTATGCGCTGGGGCTACAATGATGAAAAATTTTCACGCCCTATTAAGTGGATTGCATCTGTTTTAGATAATGAAGAAGTTAAAATAAAAATTATTGATAAAGAATCTTCGATATACACAAGAGGCCACAGATTTGCAATGCAAAGCCTGCCTATAGGACTCCCTCAAGATTATATTGAAACAATGAGAAATGCTTGTGTTATCGTTGATCAAGACGAGCGCAGAAAACTTATTGTAGACAGTGCAACTCAAGAAGCAGCAAAAATTGGAGCTATACCTTATTATACTGAAGATTTACTTGAAGAAGTTACATTCATTACAGAATACCCGGTTCCTGTTATTTGTGAATTTGATAAAGAATTTTTGACAATCCCCGAAGAAGTAACTGTTACGGTTATGAGTTCTCACCAAAGATACTTTGCACTTCATAAAGACGGAAAATTAATAAACAAATTCATTACGATGGCAAATTATGTCGGTAACGAATTTAAAAATATTAAGGACGGGAATGTTCGTGTAATTAAGGCTAGACTTGATGATGCAGTATTTTTCTTTAAAGAAGATACTAAAAAACCTCTTGTTGATTATGTTGAAAGCCTTAAAGGAGTTACGTTCCAAAAAGGTATGGGAACAATGTTTGATAAAACTCAAAGACTTATCAAACTCTCAAAAGACATCTGTTCTGATTTGGGGGTAAATCCAACAGATGTAGAACGAACAGCACTTTTGTGTAAAGCAGATTTAACTACACACCTTGTATTTGAATTCACTGAGCTTCAAGGTTATATTGGTTCAGATTATGCAAAAGTTTCCGGTGAAAATGATAAAGTTGTTCAGGGTATTAAAGAACATTATTTCCCTATTAATTCAGAAAGTGAAACCGCTAAAGGAATAGAAGGACAAATTGTCGGAATTGCAGATAAGATAGATACCGTTTGTGCAGTATTTGCTGCAGGTAAAAAACCAACAGGTTCATCCGACCCGCTTGGAGTAAGACGTGCAGCATTGGGAGTCATTAAAACAATTCTTGATGCTGATTTAAAAATCGACATTGATAAGTATATTAAAGAAGCTCTCAAAGGATTGCCAATACAAAGGGATTGCGCCGATGAAGTTAATGAATTTTTCATTCAAAGAATGATTATACTATTATCTGAAAAATATAATAAAAATATTCTTGAAGCATGCTTGATTAATAATCCTTTAAAAGATATTGCAGATTTCGTAAAAAGAGTTGATATTGTTTCAACATTAAATGCTCCTCAACTTTTGGAAAATGCAAACAGAGTTATTAGAATTATTAAGGATGCGACAATTGGAACAGTAAGCGAACAGTATTTTATTGAACCTGTAGAAAAGACTTTGTATGAAGATATTAACCGAATTCAACCGGATAAAAACTATCGTTCATACCTTGATAGTCTTGAAAAATTGAATCCTACAGTCACTAAATTTTTTAATGATGTTCTTGTAATGGATAAAGATGAAAATGTTAAAAATAATAGAATTTCATTACTTAATTTGTTAAAAGAAAAATATGACTATCTTACAGATTTCAGTAAATTGTAGGATGAAATTGTAAAAAATTGTAACAATAATATATAAAGTAGTCAATTAATATTTTGAGAATACTTTAAAATAATACAAGAAGTTTGTGTGAGGTGGAAAAATGTTTGACCATATAAAGAAAAAAATAAAGCAAGATGGCAAAAAAACTGTAAATCCGACATCAAGATGGCAGACATTTTCTAATAAAACATCTTTAGATAAAAGCACCACAGACTACCTTGAGTCAATAAGTGGTGTGGGAATGTTTTCTGACAGCAATGAGCTGGAAGCAATGGTCAGAAACCAACTCAATCAAGAATTTCCGGGAATTGATAAAAAGAAATCTTATGAGTTGCTAGTAGATGCTGTTAAAAACAACATCATGAAAAAACAGCTTCAAGCCGGTAGCAATAATCTTGATATTGAAAAATAATTCAATAAAGATTTATGCAAACATTGGTTATATGAACCTAAATCAAAAATAATACCCTATCGGGTGTTATTTTTTTGTTATAACTTAAATTCACATATTTACTTTTTTATATTAAAATTACACTATGGAAACAGAATTAAAACATGAATTAAATATAATTAAGCCTAGATTTGAAAAAATTAAGGAGTGTCTTTGACCCGAAAACCTTAGAAAAAGACCTGAATGAATTAAATTCTAAGATGCAAAATCCGGAAATTTGGAACGATAGCGAAAAAGTTTCAAAAATAGGTCAGGAAGTCAAAGAAAAAAAAGAAATTATTGATAAATTAAAAAGTTGGGAACAAGTTCTTGATGATGCCTCCACAGCCTTAGAATTAGGCGATACTGAACTTATCACAATGAGTTTGGGCGGATTGAATACCCTGTCTAAAGAACTTGAAAAATTTGAATTACAGCAAATGTTATCTGGAGAATACGATAATGCGGATGCAATTTTGTCAATAAATTCTGGTGCGGGCGGAACCGATGCACAAGATTGGGCAAGCATGCTACTTAGAATGTATATGCGCTGGGTTGAAAATCGCGGCTGGAAATGCGAACTCTTAGATAAGTTAGACGGTGATGAAGCCGGAATTAAATCTGCGACTATAAAAATTACGGGCAAATATGCTTTTGGATATTCAAAAGCCGAAAAAGGAGTTCATCGTTTAGTAAGAATTTCACCATTCAATGCTAATGGCAAACGCCAAACAAGTTTTGCCTCGGTTGACGTTTCACCGATTGTTGAAAATTTTGAAAAAGAAATTGTTATACCAACTGAAGATTTGGAAATAACAACAATGCGCTCAGGCGGTGCCGGCGGACAGAATGTTAATAAAGTCGAAACAGCAGTCAGGATTTTACACAAACCATCCGGAATTGTTGTAAAATGTCAGCAGGAGCGCTCACAACTTCAAAACAAAGAATATGCAATGCAAATTCTTGTATCAAAACTACTTGCAATTAAGGAAGAAGAACAAGAGCAAAAAATGGCGCAACTGCGAGGAGAAACTGCTAAAATCGACTTTGGCTCACAAATTCGCTCTTATGTATTTCATCCGTATAAAATGGTTAAGGACCACCGCACAGGTTTTGAAGTCGGGAATGTTGAAAGCGTTATGGACGGCGACTTAGACGGATTTATCGAAAGCTATCTAAGAAGTAAGGTTGGGGTGTAAATGTAATCCGGCATTGTAATAGCGACAAAAATTATGGAGAGAATTATGGAAGTTACAAACAAAGATATTTTAAAGCATTATTTATCATCAATTCTGGTGTATGGAATTGTCCTTTTGATTCTTTTTATCTGCCCACTTTTTAACCAAAATATAAACAGTCCTTGGCAAAGTTATTTTGCAATATTAGTCGTTTATTATGTCTTATACATAATTTTTGCTTATCCGATTTATAAGAAATTCAGACCGCAATCGATTTTGGAATCTCGGAATGTTGATATTTTAAGATATTTTAGGCGTCAGTTTACTAAAAAGCGTGATTTAGAACAAAAATTAGCCGATTTTTATTTAAAAGATAACGAAAAACAAGCATTCGTAATTCTTTTTATAAAAACATTTTTCGGAGTATATTCTCTAAGCCTTTTGTGTAACAAGTTTTTACCACAAATGGGATACAATATTGATTTCCTGAGAGAAATGTTTTTTCAATCTTCGCAATATATACAATCTAACGGGATTTGGGGCGGATTTTTGCAGTATATTGATGATACTACAGATGTGTGGTTAAGTATAATATTCACCATAACTTCGTTTGTATTTGCTTTTAGTTATCTGACTGAAACAGATTTTTTGAAAAACAGAATCAAATATGCAGATACGACACCTCTAGGCATACTCAGCTGCGTTATGTGTTTTTACCCATTCATACTCATAACAGAAAAACTATTCCCGATAAATATGCAAGAACTTATCCCTATTGATAATTTATATTTGCGAATAAGCGTATTCTTTCTTGCAATTCTTGTCAATTTTATATCAATGGTTGCAATTTTGCGGCTTGGAACAAAATCCGGTAATTTGACCAACCGCGGCATTGTTACGGGGTTTCCATACAACATTGTAAGACATCCGGACTATGCCATGCAAATTTGCTATATCATTTTGACATTTATACCACTATATGCAGCCGGAGATTTAAATATTTTAGGCGACATTGTTTTAACAATCGGAATGACACTTTGGATAGGAGTTTATATTTTGCGTGCAATAACTGAAGAACGCAACCTGATTAAAGATGATGAGTACAAAGCATATTGCGAAAGAGTTAAATATAGATTTATACCTAAAGTGTATTAGTCGGTTATTGAAAAAGATTAAAAAAACTGATAAACTTAAACGTAATTGGGAGGGGAAAATATGGAAAAATTCAGATTTCTAACTGCCGGCGAAAGCCACGGAAAATGCTTAACAGCAATAATAGAAGGTGTGCCTGCAGGACTTGAAATTGATATTGATTTTATAAATACTGAACTCCACCGTCGTCAGGAAGGCTACGGGCGCGGAGACAGAATGAAGATTGAAAGTGACACGATTGAAATTACATCAGGTGTGCGCTTTGGCAAAACTCTTGGCTCTCCTATTACGCTTGTTATTAAGAACAAAGATTTTGAAAACTGGCAAAAAATTATGAGCGTTTCACCAAATGACCAAACCGATGACAAAAGTTTTTCTGTATACCGCCCGGGACACGCTGATTATGCAGGTTCTGTTAAATATAATCAAAAAGATTTACGAAATATTTTAGAGCGTTCAAGTGCAAGAAAAACAGCAATAGATGTAGCAGTCGGCGCAATTGCAAAACTTCTGTTAAAAACAATCGGCATAACCGGTTCAAGCGAAGTTACTCAAGTCGGAAGCGCATGCTGCCCTGATAAATTTCATCAAGAAATAGACCTTACAAAAGAAAAAGGGGACAGTGTCGGCGGTAAATTTTCTGTTGTATATAAAAATATTCCTGTCGGCTTAGGCTCATATGTTCACTGGGACAGGGGAATAGACGGCAGGCTCGCACAAGTATTAATGAGTATTCCTGCAATTAAAGCCGTTGAAATCGGAGATAATCCGCTTGGACTTTGCGGAAGCCAGTACCATGATGAATTTGAAATAAAAGACGGAGAAATTTGCAGAACCTCAAACCATGCAGGCGGAGTTGAAGGAGGAATGACAAACGGACAGGATTTGGTTGTTTCTGCGGTAATGAAGCCCATTCCGACGATGTTAAAGCCTCTTAATTCGGTAGATTTAAAGACCAAAGAAAACGCTCAAGCACACTACGAAAGGTCCGATGTTTGTGCAGTTGAATCTTGTGCAGTTGTAGCAGAAGCAAGGGTTGCATGGGTTCTTGCAAACGAAATTTTACTCAAATACGGTGCCGATTCCATTGAAGAATTAAAAAGCAGAATTTTATAAACACCACTATAATACTAAAATAAATTCTGCCATTGTAATCGATAACAAAACAATTTAGGAACTTAAAAAAAATGAGCACACCTTAAAGGCTTTGCCCATAATAGCAATCCCCCAAGAATCGCTATTCTCACCTTTTTTATCCAAATCTTCATATATCTTGTTGACACGATTACAATCACAACATAACATATTATCTATTTAATCATCTGTAATACTCACTTTTTTATTGCCATAATACCCCAGTGCCTTAGCACCTTTTATTTAAATTGTTATTTTTTTGTTAAAAAATCTGTGTTTTTAGAAAAACAGAGAAATAATATAAATGTAGTTAAAAGTTATCCGATATGAAAAATTGAAAGGAGTGTAGATTATGAAATTTTTAGTAAGACAAACACCGGACAATTTTATTAAATCAGTTAATGACGAAATTAGCTCGATTTTGAACAGACATTTTGATGATATTTATCCTGATTATGAGGATAAAATGACAATGCCAGTAGAAATTCACGACAAAAAAGGTGAATACGATATCCGTGCAGAATTGCCCGGAGTTAAAAAAGAAGACTTAGACATAGACCTTAATGAAAACTATTTGACAATAAGAGCCAAAAAAATTGAAGAACACAACCAAGAGGAAGGCACTTACAAAAAATCCGAATTCAATTACGGAGAATTTTCAAGAAGCATCTATCTTCCGCAAGGTGTTGATTCTGAAAAAATTGAAGCAACATTAGAACATGGAGTATTAAAAATTAAGGCTCCTAAACTTGAAAAAGAAAAAGATACAGTTAAGAAAATTACCGTAAAATAAAATCTAAATATGTACAAAAAAGCCGCAGGCAGAATTATCTGCCTGCGGCTTTCGAACATAAGAATATTTTTTATACAATCGATTTTTGTAATCTCTCGCTGCGGGTTTCATTGAGAATATTTTTAAGTTTCATAAGACCTTGAGCATGCAATTGACATACTCTTGATTCAGACATATTCAGGGTTTCACCGATTTCTTTCATTGTCATGTTTTCCTGATAATACAAGACCATCAAAACACGTTCACGTTCAGGCAATCTCATAAGAGCCCTCTGTAATTCATTTTTAACATTTTTCTCCTCCGCAGCATCATAGGGATTTAGTTTCCCCTCATCTTCAATTGTATCTATTATTTCCATACTATCATCAGAAGTCCCTTTTTTATCATAAATAGATGTAATTGTAACGTCTTCTGACATAATTTGAGTAACTTTAGCAGGCTCCATATCAAGGTATTGAGCAATTTCGTTCGTTGTAGGAACTCTGCCATATTCTTGTTTTAAAACTTCTATAGCCTGCTTAATTTCTTTAATTTTTTTACGAACACTTCTCGGTAAAAAATCTTGAGAACGAATTTTATCTAAAATAGAACCTCTAATTCTTATCAAAGCATAAGTTTCAAATCTTGAATTTTTCTGAGGTGAAAATCTTTCTACAGCATTAATTAATCCCTCTACGCCATAACCTGTTATATCTTCTACAGAAATAGTGGCAGGAAGCGAAACTTTTACACGACCAACAACATATCTGACAAGATATATATATTGAACAATTAAAGCATCTCTCGTTTTTTTGTCAGTCTTATCAGCAAGATAAGTTCCCCAAAGATTTGTCAATTCTTCTTCAGATACGCGTTTTATTTGGCTGTATGAGGAAAAATCTAAGTCCTGTTCCATTAACCCTCGCCCTTTTTCGTTTTCTTCCTTCTTACATGATAATTGTATAATATTGAAAATTTTTAGCATCATTTAAAAGTATGAAAAGGTTATGCAAAAATTAAAGTTTTTCTAGTGCATGTAGAGGAAAGTCTTTTTATAGTAAAATAATAACATGCCACAACAAAAGAAAATACTAACTATAAATTTTGGCGGAATCGGTGATGAGATATTCTTTTTACCTACTTTGATATCTCTTAAAAAACAATTTCCTGACAGTTATATCACTCTTGCTCTGGAACCAAGAAGCAAAGGCGTTAAAGACTTGACTGATATTATAGACGATTTAATTTTTATTGATATAAAGGGAAAGAATAAATATATTGAAATGTTTAAACTCCTTGCTCTTTCAAGGCAAGGGAAATTTGACATGGTAATTTCCTCCGGAGGAAACAAATTAATAAGTATTTTACTATTCTTAACAGGAATTAAAGAACGCTACGGTTATTATACAGGCAAGCTTAGCAAATTATTATTAACACATGCTGCTCCTTTAAATAAAAATCAGTATGCTTGTACAATGTACCACGATTTAATTAGAACAATAACCAACTATAATACCGAATTACCGGAAATAAAAGTAAAAAAACGAGAAGTCATTGCTAATTCCGTTCTAATTCACCCCGGAGTCAGCAAAATGAGCATTATGAAAAACTGTATTAAAACAGTTCCTCCAAAAATCTGGGCAAAAGTAATAGATTTACTTGTCGCAGAAGGTAAAAAAGTCATGCTCGCCGGCGGTCCTGATGATGATGAATGTATAAAAGAAATACTAGAAAATGTCAGAACTCAAAATTTTGAAAATTTATATGGAACAACAAAAAATTTGAAAGATTTAGCGCAATTAATTTCTTCAGCGGAGAAGTTTTTATGCTCTGATTCTGCGCCGCTACATGTTGCAGTCGCATTGGGCGTAAAAACATATCCGATTTTTGGACCTACAGACGATAAAACTTTAGTTCCTCAAACTCCTCAAGTTATCCCTATTAAGGCTGATGATAAATGCGAATTAAAACCATGCCTGTGGACTAAGCGAATAACTACATGCAAAAATTTAGATTGTTTGAAAATTTCACCATCAAAAATTGTTGAAACTATTTCAAAATTTTAATCATATTAATAATTATTAAAGATGTAGTAATACTGTTGAAATTTATAAATTTTTGATTTATATTTTCTAAAAAGCCCCAAACAACAACTATCAGGATTTCTCTCATAATGGACAATCTCGTAACTCAGTATAAATATAAATATGCCGGTCAATATGGTAATGTATTTCAGAATTTTTATTTAGGCCATAAATCGGATAATAAAAATGCTTATTTTTTGGAGCTTAAAAATAATAAAAATAATAATGCAGAAAACAAAAATATATCTTATAGTTTGGGGGGATTGATTCTCGGCTCCGGAATTGTACTTTTAATGTTTTCAAGAGGCGCTCAAAAAAATGTAAACAAATACATGAATAAATTAAAAAAATATTTTGAAGAAAATTTAGAAATATCAACACTGGAAAATTCAAAAAGAAAATCTAAATTCTATGGTTACGCTATCAAAAAACTTAATTCATTTATAAAAAAATCCGAAAGCATAAATAATATAACCTCAATAAAAGATGTTTTATTCATGAAATTGATGTACAAAACAAAACCCACAAAAAAAATACATAAATCAATATCAAAATTTTTTGAAAATTTATCCCGAAAAACAGTCGTCAAATCGTACAAACAAACCGGAAAAAGTTTTGATAGAATGAACCGAATATTTGACAATTTAGATAAATATATTCTAGAAGAATCACCTGATGAAATAATAAAATACAAGGTAAAAGAATGGCAAAATGGAGAATTTATTGAAGTTGAAAAAGATTTTACCAAAAAACAACTGGTAGAAATGGCAAAAGGTTTTCGTCAAACAACAAATGACATTGTAAAAAATTTTATATCAGAAAAATTTCAAACACAAAGATACAGTTATATTAAAGAAATTAATTCTTCTTTATATTCAAAATTCTGGAATGAATCTTTTAAAGATTTTTGGACTAAAAACAATAAATTTAAAAGAAAAGAAATGTGGCAAACATTTATCGCAGCAGAACAAATAAAAGGAGACAAAACAAAACTTGCTGATAACATCGCAATCGTAAGAAATGCAATGACTTACACAAACAAAGATAAAATTGCAATCATGTACGATTATGTAAAAAAATTAAAAGAAATAATCCCACCTAATGACGAATTTGCAACTGATATTGTAGAAAAACTTGAATGGTTTACAAAAAATTCAGATGGGCTGAAACATAACAAATCGATATTTTTAAAGGAATTAGATAAATTATCTCAACACTCAATTTCCTCAGGGATGAATGAGAACATTCAAAAAATACATCAAGAAACAAAAGATACCAGCATTAGATTAATTAAAGAACTCATCAACGATGATGCAACCGGAGAACTACAGGATATGCTGGCTATTTATTACAAAATAGCACCTTTTGAATTGTCAAAATCCGGTGCGAATTTAGCACTTAAAAAAGCCGTAAAATCTTTTGATAAATCAGTAAATATTGAAATAGGTGAATTCTTTGATAAAGTAAGGGATTTAGAACTTGGTTCTGCCCCAACAGATATTTTGACAATATTAGTTTCTTTAGGACTTATCGTAAGAGGTTTAAATTATGCCACATCAGATGATCAAAAATTATCCGTCGCATTAAAATCAGGAATACCGATTGCCGGAGGCATATTAACTTCAATAATCTCTGCAACAAAATTGGTTTCAGGCGGGAAATCCCTATTCTTAGGATTTCTTTCGGCGATATTACTTAATCAGGCAGGTTATATTATTGATAAATTAAGATTAAAAACGGCAAAAAAATGATCTTTTATCTTTATTATTTATAATCATGTTGAGTTGTAAATCAACTCGAGTAAATTTTCAATCAATATTTTTTGACACGCACAATTTTTCTGATATAATTAATTCTGTAATTTTAAATTGTAGTTAAATAAGAGGTATGGGATATGAAAAGATTATGGAGCACATTTTTAGCGTTCATAATTACGTTTGTATTTAGCGGATGCGCTTTAGCAATTCAAGAAACACCTATGCAGGCACAAGCGAGGCTAAAACAAGCAAAAATTGAACAAATGTTAAAAAATGCGAAGCCTATTGAATTGGCATTTGTTTTTGACGGTCCGTCAGAAAAAAATGCGGAAGTTTTAAAAACTTTCCAACAGACAATTACAACATCATTACTGCCTGATTACAGAGCAGTATTTCCGAAAGATTTGATATTTGTTGGGGATTGGACAGAAAAAGGTGCCAAAATTGCATCAGATAAAGCACTTAATTCAAGAGCAAGAATGGTTATTTCTTTAGGTTACATGTCAAGTACATATTATACAGATAAAAAAGACAAGAAAAAGTATGTTGTAACTATTGAACAATACGGTTTGAGAGATTTCGGAAACAAATTCTTTAACCCTATTCAGCAAACAGCGAATGATTTTTATACATTCAAGGTTCTTGTACCATCTATTAAAAAAGCAGCAATCTTGATGAATGAAAATTACTATAAAACCGAAAAAAATTGGAACGCAAGTATTCAACAAAAACTCAAAGAAAAAAATTGTGATTTGAATTATGTTGTTATTCCTGTAAGTTCAAATTTAAAAGCATCTTTAGCAAAAATACCGTCTGATGTTGATGCTATTTTTGTTACTCCATTATATAATCTTACAACCGCACAAAGAAAAGAAGTTTATGATTATGCTATCAGCAAAAAACTTCCTTCTTATTCCATCATAGGTAGGGAAGACGTTGAAATGGGCGCTATGCTTGGGACATCAACAATGGATGTTGATAAAAAAATTGCAGAAGCAACATCATTTAACATTCACGGGGTATTACACGGTAATGTAGTTAAAAACGAAAGAATACCTTTCTATGATGATAAGGTAATTTTCTATAACTCTGATACAGGGGAAGCAGTTGGCTATACTCCACCTTTGAGATTATTAAATAATTCAGTTGTAATTACACATAAAGAATTGCCGAAATATTCTTTAGGAACATTGATTGATGCATTGGATGATACAAACCTTGATATTAAGAGAAAACAATTCTTAATCAGTGCAGCTCGTCGTTCTGTTGCAAGTGCATATTTAAGATATTTGCCAACTTTAAGACTTGATTTAGGTTATCAATCATACAATGATGCTTATGCACGTTCTTATTCAGGAGTACCGACACATGCCGGTCAGTTCACAGTAGCAATGGATCAGGTAATATATTCTCCTGATTTAGTTACAAATATTATCGTTAAACACAAAAAATTAAAATTTGATAAAGCCGAAGAGCTTTTGACCAGAGCGAATACCGAATATCATATCGGGAATTTGTTTATTGAAACCCTAATGCTTGAAAATATGATAAAGGTTCAAGAGGAATCCGTACAGGAAACCAGAGAAAACCTTGCTATTGCAAGAGTTCGTGAAAAAACCGGCAAATGCGGATATGAAGAAGTTTTCCGCTGGGCCGGTCAGGTCAGTGAAGAGGAGAAAAAACTTCTTGCTATGCAGGCTGATTATAAAAATTTAAAAGTTACAATCAATAAACTTCTAAACCAAGATCAGAAATATGATTTTGCATTTGAACCGCTTACTGCAGGTGATCCTGCGTTCTTCACAAGAGATTTACACATTATTGACCACGTAAGAGACCCTAAAAAATTGGGCAAGTTCACAGATATGTTGGTTGAGGAGGTAATATACTTATCTCCGGAAACAACAAAACTCAAGGCTGCTATTGCGATGAAAAAAGCAGAAATGAGCAATTACATACAGAAGTTTTTATTACCTAATGCTAAAATGTCCTTGGAATACGGGACAATGTATGATAGAGCCTTACCTTATGAAGATTCGGCTCACAACCAACTTAGATCCGGTACAGCAACTACAATGTCAAGTGCAACTCAGGCACAGACTTTTGGTGAAACATATGCAGCAACCGGTAATGCAATGGCAGCATCTGCCGCCGGTGTTGGAGCAGGAGCACAAACATTTGGAGATGCTTGGAGCAATACACCTTATTTGAATTTGAATAAAACTTCGTTAAGATTCTTTATCGGTGCTCAGTGGAAGCCGATTGAAGGTGGTCATAAATTCGCTGAAGTTGCAAGATGCAAGGCTGAATTAAACGAACTTAATGCTTATTTGGAAGAAGTTAATACCGAAATAGAAATGAAGGTTCGTACGGTTGTTAACAGAGCAATTTCAAAATACTTCATGATTGAAAAATCTTATAAAGCAATGTTTGCACAAAGCGAAAACTATCAAATGGTCAAAGCTAAATACTTAAGAGGCGAAGTGCCTATCGATCAGATTGCAGATGCTCAGCATTTGTATTTTGATGCAAAACTTGATGCATTGAACTCTCAATATGAATTCTTTAAAGAACTTATTTGGGTACAAAGAGGTTTGCTATCTGTCAACTGGACAAAAGCAAGCGACGAAGCAAAAAAATGGATAAAGAACATTCCGTCCATTTTACCGGCAGAAGAAGATTTTACATTATAATTTATATTTGACAATTTGCAAAAACGGTATTATGTTTAACATAATACCGTTTTATTTTTAAATTTTGGAGGTTATGTGGAAGAAAATTTTGTAAATAACTCAGGTGAAGGTAAAGGTATTGATATTCCCCACGAAGTTAAGAGATTTAGTTGGGGAGCATTCTTTTTTGGCTGGATATGGGGTCTTTTCAATAAATCATATTTAACATTAATTGGATTAGCCGTTCCTGTTTTGACCTTTGTTATAGCACTTATTCTTGGAATTTTTGCAGGTTTGGTAAACGAAAAAGAAATTGCCGCTTTAATTTTTGTTTTCATATTTTTTCTTAATGCCATATCAAATATTGCTAATTTAGCACTTTCAGTATGGTTTGGAATAAAGGGTAATGACTGGGCATGGCAAAACAAAAAATGGGATTCATTGAAGCATTTTCATGACGTTCAAAGAATTTGGGCAACTGCAGGAATATTACTGATTGGAGTCGGCATCACAGGCGTTATTGCCGCAATGACGCTTCCGTCAATTATTATAAATACAAATAATGTTCAAAACAAAGTAATGATTAAAAAATCTTTATCAACATTACAGCAAGCAACCTTTATGAATGAAACAATGGAGATTAAATGTAAAGATTTATCTTCAAATGGGCTTGCATCATGTTTTGAAAAAAATCTTGTTGGTTCAGCGAATGGTAACAGATTTGAATTGGCTGACGGGAATATTTTAGAGTTCTCCGGAAATAATCATTGTTCAGACATTGACAAATGTTATGTAAAAATTATTACTACTAAAAATGCAGAAGAAAAAATCAGCTTATACCTCGACAAAAAAGGTTATATAAAAGTTGATGCCGATGATGCAAAAAGAATTGTTGATAAATATTCAACACATAAATAATATTTTTGAAATTATTAAAATAACAAAAGCAGGTATTTTAAAATACCTGCTTTTTGTTATGATTTTATAAATCTTATATGCAAATCATCTCTCTTACATCTTTGCGTTTAACTTTAAGTGTCGTTGTCTTTGGCAACGGTTCTTTTGATATGATAACTGAAGTCGGACGCTTATATGGCGCAAGTTGTTGAGAAAGAGTCTTAACATCAAGCTTAATCATTCTGTCTATATCATCATCAGAATATGTATTATACATTTCAGCCTTCGGTACAATAACCGCAGTAACCTCCTCAGCACCATCTTTTGCTCCAAAGCTCCTTGAAACCCCTAATACACAAACTTCAGCAATATAGTGGCTATTTTCAAGAACCGACTCAACTTCTTCAGGGAACACTTTTTTACCGCCCTGCAAAACAATCATATTTTTAATACGACCTGTAATATATATGTGACCGTCTTTATCAATTTTTGCAATATCACCGGTATGAAGCCACCCATCCTCATCAATCACTTCTGCTGTCATTTCAGGCTGATTGTGATAACCCTTCATAACAGATGGTCCTCTTAACCATAATTCGCCGGTTGTTTCTTCAATTTTTGCCTCAAAATGTCTTAACGGATGACCGACTGAAGCCAATTCCCCACGTTTATCATAGTTTACCGATACAACAGGGCTTGTTTCTGAAAGTCCATAACCTTGATATACTCGAATTCCAATTCTTTCAAAGAAAGTTCCGACTTCAACATCAAGCGGCGCACCCCCTGAAATACATCCGAAAAATTTACCGCCCCAACTTTGGTGAATTTTTTTGAATAATTTTCTTCTCATTTTGTATGACGGAATGAATTGTGCTACAAAATACATTATTTTGAATAACACTTGAACAAATTTTGGTGCAGTTGAAAGTTCTTTTTCAATCCCTGCCTTTAAGAGTTTTAAAAACGCAGGAACAGCAATCATAAACTGAATTCCTTTTTCCTTCATTACACCGGTTATATCTTTTGGTTTGAAGCTGCTTGTGTAATAAACCGAAAATCCAGAATTTAAGAAGGTTGAAAAACCAACGGTCATTTCAAACAAATGATTCATCGGCAAAATTGAAAGCATATGAATATTCTGATTTTTAGGCAAGATAATATCAACAACTTCCATTAAATCAACAAGCTGAGCATTAACATTTTGGAATGAAATTTCTACTCCTTTCGGAGCACCTGTTGTGCCTGATGTATAAATAATGAATGCCGTTGATTTTGAACTCCTCTGACGCCATTTTCCGTCATATTTATCAGGGAAATCATAAATATTTTGGGCATTTTCACTATCAGTATGCTCATCAATTACATAAATATACTTTATTTCCGGAATCATTTTTTGCAATTCAAGTGCGGTTTCCAAATAGTGCTGAGAGGTAAACATTACTGTAGGCAAGCAATCAGACAAAATCGATTTTAATTCATATTTTGAAAGTTTAATATCTAACGGAACAGTTGTTGTTCCTGTCAAAACCGATGCAAAAACACAAGCACCGTATTCAGGTTTTGATTCAGACAATATGGCAATACATTCGCCTTTTTTAATTCCAACATCTTCAATAAGGTGCCTTGCGATTTTTCTTGATAACAGACCTAATCCCTTGTATGTAAATTCTTCCCAGCCATATTGACCTTTAATTCCAAGTGCAACACGTTCTTCATAATCGGCTGTTTTGTTTTGAATATGAGATAAAATGTGACTATTCCGTAATTCCATAAATTAACCCCAAATCTTTAATAATAATACCATTCTACTCTCATATTCTATAATTTACACATACAAATGTCAATTATTGAAATAGTATATACATTGAAAAGCAATAATCAGCAATATACAACGAACTTTCTTAAATTTTATGCTCTATAAGCAATACTTCTGGGTATAAAGCTGTCATTTTGGTTTTTATTTTGGACCATTTCAACAATTTTTGCGTGCTGCTGTTCTTGTTCTACTTGAGATTGTTCATTTATTGTTTTAAGTTTTGAAGCGGAGAATTTCCCTAATTTATAGCCTGCTGTCGATGCTCCGATTGAACCAATTACAAAAGCAATACCTCTTACGATAGGATACCATTTTTTGCTTATTGGAAGATCCTTTAATAAATTATCAAGATTCTTTTTCATCCAACCTTCAATTGCAAACATAGCTGCTAAATTACCTGCTTCCGCAATCACAGTCGATTGCTTATCCTCGGAAGTCAAAACATTTATTCCGCTTGATACAACAATTAACGGATTAACATTTTCACTTGCGAATTTTACACCTTTTGCAATTCCGTTGAATACTTTGTCATTCTCAGCAACTGCTTTAAACGCATTAACTGCGGATTTAGCCCCTCTTGAAAATATATTATCGTACTCACTTATTTGTTTGAAAACCTTAGCACCCTGACCAATTGCAACAAAACCACGCCCGCCTTCTCCGTCTTGAGCGCGTTTTCCGTTTCTTATGAAAAACAATAATGTTGAAAAATCAATCATGAGTACACAAAACCTTTCACACTATTTCCATTTATATAAAGTATTTTTTTTTGAAAAATTTGCGCTTATTTAAGATATTGTTACAATTGTTTAAGAAAATTATTTTTAAAATATTAAAAAATCATACAAATGCTTTATTATTATTTTTAGTTACTTTGATATAATTATTCTATGTTTGATTTAACATCACCAACATCATACATACCTACTATATTCCTTATAATTGTGGGGACATTTGTTTCGCTATTGTGGAAAGATGCAAAAAAAAGTACCCATGAAAATACATGGGAATTACCATATTTTAGTGAAATTGCCCTATCAATGAATTACATAAACCGAAACATTCATCCTGACGGGAGATTTCAGTATCGACATAATGTTGATCCCGAAATAACTTATGAAAATAATACTTATAATTCTTTGCGTCATGCCGGAACACTGTATGCAATGTACGAATATGAAAAATACGGACTAGAAACAAAATTCAAAGATAACAGAATTATTGCTTCAAAGTATTTTATTGACAGATATTTAAAAAAAATTGGTGATGATAAATATGTAGTACTGTCCCTACCGGAAGAAGAAGGTATAAAATTCCCTATAGCGAAATCAGGAGCCGCAGGAGTTGCATTATGTGCATTATGTAACTTGTATGAAGAAAAAGAATTAGAACTCTCCGTATTAAGAGGCTTAGGAGAATTTATATTATCAATGATTAACGAAGAAGGTAATGTTTGGGCATATTATAATTTAGAAACTAATGAACCTGATAAAAATGCCGAAGCAATCTTTTACCCCGGAGAAGCAGCAGCCGGATTATTTTATTTGTACGAAATTGACCCGCAGCAGAAATGGCTTGATGCAATTAAAAATATTATTATGTATATTGTTCATACAAGAAAAACAATGGATTTAAATATTCCGTTTGATCATTGGTCTGTTTTGGTTATAGAAAAATTATTAGCAAGAAAACTGGTTGCAGGGAAAGATGCGGATGAAATGCGTGCATATTCAGAACAAATGGCAATTCCTGCACTTAGCAATCAAATTACAAATCCTAAAAACAGTTATTATGGTGCTTTTATGGATAATATAAGACCTTGCAGCCTTGGTACAATAATGGAAGGACTTGCATCAATTTATTTTTGTACCGAAAACGAACAATTAAAAACGATTATATCAAAATCACTGTCTATCGGGAACTATTTCCTTGCAAGAGTTCAAGTAAAAACAGGAATTCATGCAGGCGGATTACCAAACTCTGCAAACTGGGTAAAACCGGGAGTAACACCTAATGCAAGTATAATACGAATTGACAACGTTCAACACGTCGTATTAGGGTGGTTAAGGTATCAACATATTTTAAAAATTACAGGTCAGTACTAAGTACGGTTTTATTACGACCGGATTTTTTTGCTTGATATAGTGCAGCATCAGCCTTCTTAATAAATTCTTCTTTACTCTGAATATCAGAAGTCCACTGACATGCTCCTATACTGACAGTTATATTTATGTTTTGGCTATTAAATTTTAAATCTAAAGTTTCTATTGTTTTTCTAAATCTTTCTAATGGGATTAATGACTGCTCAATACTTGTTTCCGTTAGAATTACCATAAATTCTTCACCGCCAACTCTATATACCGTATCAGTTTGACGGAATGTCTGCAACGCAGCCTTTGCCACCTGCTGCAAAATATAATCCCCGCATTGATGCCCATAAGTATCATTTACATTTTTAAAATAATCTATATCAAACATAACCAGAGTAAGATTATTTTTATATCTTTGAGCCCTTAAAAATTCTTTATTAAATTCATTATCAAAACAACGTCTGTTAGGAAGTCCTGTCAATTCATCGGTCAAAGAAAGATATTTTGTCCTCGTATACATATAGTTGATTTGTCTTATTACTTCCATTTTATTTGCTTCCGGAACATCAAAAGTCCGAATAATATTTTCAATGTTATGTGCAATATTGTCGAGCAAATCTTCCGGTATTTCAAATAGATTATCTTTTAAATCTTCAACCATAAAGCTCCTCTTATTAAAATTTTATCATAAAGTCTAATCTTCTAACAATTATTATATCGACTACGAAATAAAAAAACTTTAATAAATTAATTGAAGATTTTACAAATCTACATGATATGTAAACATAATTGATTATTACTTTGCAAAAATGTACAACAATAACTTATCTGTGCTATAATCATTTTATGATTACATTTGCACAATATCTAAGAAAATCTGCTACTTATAAAATATTTTCGACACTATCTAAGGAATTGATGCATTTTACATTAACCATCGGGCAAATTGCTCAAATGGGGATACGAATGACAGAGCGAATTTTTCGTGACGGTATTGATATAAAAGAACTTTTTGCCCAATGCGAAAGATTTGGAATAAGTTCTTTACCTATTACTCTTTCAATTGTTGGAATGACCTCTATCATTGTATCTTCTCAAGTTGCAAATGAGATGGTTAAACAGGGCGGTTCAGGTTTAATTGGAATGTTAATGACTATCTTAACAGTCAGAGAAGTCGGGGTTATAATGTCAGGATTTGCTCTTATTTCAATGATAGGTTCGTCTTTGGCTTCAGAACTTGCAACAATGAGAGTAACCGAACAAATTGATGCTATAGATGTTCTGGGCGTTGATTCCGTTGGCTATCTTTTTACTCCAAGAGTTTTATCAGGAATTTTTATGATGCCGATTGTTGTAATAATAGCCTCTGTTTTCGGAGTAATTCTGGGCGGAGTCGCATCAAATATTTTCTCGGGACTTTCATACAGGGCATATTTCACTTCAGTTTGGCTTGGATTATACATGAAAGATTTATGGGTATGTATTTCTAAAGCCGCAGTTTTTGGAGGGACAATTGCACTAATCAGTTGTACCTTCGGGTATTTTGCTAAAGGTGGTGCTAAAGGTGTCGGACTTGCCACAACAAAAGCGGTTGTTTGGTCATTTATCTCAATTGTTATTTGGGATATGATTTTTGCAATGTTATTTTTCTTTTAAAAAAGGATTAAAAAATGAGTATTGAAGTAAAAAATTTGGTAAAAAGATTTGAAGACAAAGTTATTATAAATGATATTTCATTTAAGGTCAATGACGGAGAAATTCTTGCGATTGTCGGATTTTCAGGTTCAGGAAAAAGTACGGTTTTAAAACTTATTTCCGGCTTGATTCCGTATGATGAAGGGGAGATTATAACATCGGAAGGCGACATTGCTATGGTATTCCAATACTCCGCCCTATTTGATTCATTAAACGTATTTGACAATATATCATTTGCGCTGAGAGAAAGAAAGGATTTAAGAAAACTATATACCCACGAGCAACTACAGAAAATTGTAGCCCAAAAACTTGAACTGGTTGGATTGCAGGGTATAGAAAACAAATTCCCGTCAGAACTCTCAGGCGGGATGCAAAAGCGTGTAAGTTTTGCAAGAGCAATAGTCACACAGCCAAACACAATACTTTATGATGAACCTACAGCAGGGTTAGACCCGATGTCATCAACTTTGATAGAAGATTATATTGTACAACTCAAGCATGAAATTAATGCGGCCTCTATTGTTGTAACTCATCAAATGTCAACGATTACAAGAACAGCTGACCGAGTAATTATGCTCTACGACGGTAAAATCGTTTTTGAAGGCTCTCCTGATGAATTGTTAAGACAGGATAATCCTTATACAAAGCAGTTTGTCACAGCATCCTTAGAAGGTCCTATGCAGATGAAAGCGTAAGAGTAAATACTGACTTGCTTATGCTTTATGTTTGTCATAGAATGAGTGTTAAGGATAAACAGTTTTTAAGGAGAGGATATGATTGAATTATTGAAAAAGACTGCCTCTGAGCAAAGCAAGGCATTAAAAAATAAAGAAATTTCAGCCGTAGAACTTACAAAAGCGGCATTAGAAAGAATAAACAGTTTGGACGAAAAACTCGGTGCATTTAATTCATTGACCGAAAATACAGCACTTGAAACCGCAAAAAAAGTTGATGAAAAAATCGCAAAAGGGGAAGAATTACCTTTATTAGCCGGTATTCCTTTGGCATTAAAAGATAACATGAATCTTGTCGGTTCAAAAACCACCGCATCGTCAAAAATTTTGGAAAACTTTGTTTCACCTTTCAATGCAACGGTTACGGAAAAATTATTAAATAACCTTGTACCGATTGTCGGGAAAGCAAATTTAGACGAATTTGCAATGGGTTCATCAAACGAAAACTCGGCATTCAAAAAGGTCCACAACCCTTGGGATTTGAATAAAGTTCCGGGCGGTTCATCAGGAGGCTCGGCAGCCAGCGTATCTTCATGCGAAGCAACTTTGGCTTTGGGTTCAGATACGGGCGGTTCAATCAGACTTCCTGCGTCGTTCTGCGGAATTGTCGGTATGAAACCGACCTACGGCAGAGTATCACGCTACGGCTTAATCGCATTTGCTTCATCTTTAGACCAAATCGGGCCATTTGCACGCTCGGTTGAAGATGCGGCAAACCTTTTGGAAGTCATTTCAGGACATGACCCGAAGGATTCGACTTCACTAAACATGCCTGTTGAACACTATGCGGACTTTTTGAAAAACGACATCAAAGGCAAAAAAGTCGGGGTTATCAAAGAACTTATGGGCGACGGTAACACCCCCGAAGTTGCAAAAGCGGTTGAAAACGGAATCGAAACTTACAAAAAACTCGGTTGTGAAGTCAAAGAGATTTCGCTTAAAAACATTAAACATTCAATCGGTATTTACTATATTCTTGCAACGGCTGAATGTTCATCGAATTTGGCAAGATTTGACGGTGTAAGATACGGTTACAGAACTCCAAATCCTCGAAATCTTATGGAAATGTACACAAAAACCAGAGCGGAAGGCTTCGGGCCTGAAGTCAAACGCCGTATAATGCTTGGTACTTACGCTTTGTCAGCAGGCTATTATGATGCTTACTACAAAAAAGCACAACAGATGCGTGCGCTTGTAACACAGGATTTTGTTAATGCGTTCAAGGAAGTTGATGTTCTAATTTCACCGACTTGCCCGAACACAGCATTTGAACTTGGTGCAAAAGCATCTGACCCGCTTGCTATGTATTTAACCGATATTGCAACAATCGGATGTAACTTGGCAGGAATACCGGGGATAAGCGTTCCTGCAGGGTTTGACAATTCGGGTATGCCTATCGGGTTGCAGATACTTGCTCCTCAGTTTGAGGAAGGCAGACTGTTTAACTTTGCGTATCAGTTTGAACAGGCAAACGATTTCTGGACAAAAATAGCAAATATATAAAAAAAATTATATTACTCCCTCTCCCTTTGAGAGGGTTTTTACTATATCTTCTCCGAGAGGTAAGATTGGATGAGGGTTTGTTTTTGCTCCCTCTCCGGGGGAGAGGGTTGGGGTGAGGGTTAATAATTATGAGCTCACTTTACTTTGCCCACACTACTGCTTACAATTTACTTATGCGTATACATGAAATGGTGATTTAAAACAACTCTCAAATAATTCATCAACATCAGAGGAATACTTATCACCTGATAATTTACCTTTGATATATTCACCAATAAGCTCACCTTTATTTTTTGTTGCATAAGGAGTAATTTTTAATGCTGTCATAAGTTCCTCTTGATTAAAAGCCCCCTCTACTTCTTTTCCATAATCTGCAAAATTAATTTCTCGGAAATGCGTTGAATGTCCAAGCTCATGGAGAACATGAGCATCTAAACCAACTGCATTCTGTGTTTCAAATGCTTTCGCAGATAAAACCATTTTATATGTATTCCTAATATCTAAAAGTAGTTCTCTTGCTTTAGTCATATATTCTTCATGAGTTAAATGGCTTAAATCAATGCCTCTTTTTTGTTTTAAATAGTCTATTAGTGAATCCTTAGATGCTAACAAAGCTTTTTCTTCATATGATGCTTTTTGCAATAAATTATCAAAATCTATTTTAGCTTTTGCTGTTAATTTTCCTTGTTTATACAAACGATAATATCTGTTAAGTGTATTGTCATATTTGTAGGAAGTGATTAACTTTATACAATCTTTGCCTTTTGAGTTTTGGACTAATTGCCCATTTAATTTGTATCTATTTAAATAATTATTTATCGCATTATCAATATTATCAAAATAATCTTTATTTATTTGTAACACTATTTCATTTGTATTTTCATGCCATAATGTTTGAGCAGGACAATCTAGAGAAGTAAATTTTTTATCACCAGTTGTAATTGAAGTATATTCAACTTTATCTGGAAGTTTTATTCTACCTCTAGATTTTTTTATTGCATTTGTCATTGAAAGATTTATTTGATTTGCAACTTCAACATCTGGTATATCGTATGATTTTATTCCTAGTGTTTTTGTGGCATATTCTTTTGCTTCTTCAATAGTTTTAGCTTTTCTATACTTTAATTTTTCTATTTGCCTTAATGTTCTAGAATAAGTTTTTGCAGAATAAATAGGAGTTTCATCAATCATATTTTCAATTGTTTTTAAAGCGCTATTATCCATACTCTCTGCACTGATAAATATTGATTTTTGCTTCAATTTAGGTCTATATGGAACTAATTTTTTTGCGCTTTTATTTGAACACCTTTTTAATTTTAATAGTTTTCCAATACTTGGTAAATAATCATCTGTCAGAGCAAAAAAACTTCTTTTTTCAGCAAATGAAAATAAGAATTTTCGTAATATCCTCATTAAAATATCCTCATTAATATTCCCCTGTAAATTTATAAAGTATTTTTCTCTTAAAAAATTGCTTTTTATCTTAAAACATTGAAGTTTTGTTACATCTCTGATATAATGTGTCTGACAAAGGAGTATGTTATGGATATATCATTAACACCTAATATTGAAAGATTTCTTCGCTCAAAAATTGCAGAAGGATTTCTAAAAAAGAATTAGCACAACTTAATGCTGATATTCAAAAAGGGATTGATGATGCAAATGCAAATAATGTATCCGATGCTTTTGAATTTTTAAATGAGATAAAAAAGAAATATGAGTAAGCCGTTAAAAGTTTTAATTACTGATTCTGCTAAGGACGATATTAATACCGTTTTTGATTATATTGCAATTGATAATAAAACAGCCGCAATTAATCTTATAGATACTTTTTATAAAGTATTTGAGTTATTATCAAATTATCCTGAAACAGGAACACTTAAAAATGATTTAGCGGATAAAACAGTTAGAATATACTCTATAAAGAAAAATTTTGTAATCGCATATAGGATTAGAGATAATAAAATTGAAATATTGCGTATTTTAACAAGATACCAAAATATTTTTGCAGTTTTAAATTAGTATATAATTTAGGATTTTTAGCCAGGATAATATATGAGGGAATTATGAAAAAGAAATATCATTTTATAGCAATAGGCGGAGTCGGAATGAGCGGTTTGGCAAAGTATCTTTTGCAAAACGGTTACGAGGTTTCAGGCTCTGATATTTATGACAGCAAATATGTAAAAAGCGTTCGTGATTTGGGCGCAAAGGTTTACATCGGGCATAACGAGGATAATTTGCCTGACGATTGCATCGTGGTTGCAAGTACCGCTATCCGTGAGTTTAACCCCGAAATGCAAAAAGCAAAACGACTTGGGTTGCCGATTTGGCATCGTTCTGATTTGCTTGCGGAAATTTCTAGGAACGAAGAATATTTTATCGGATACTCGGGAACACACGGCAAAACTACAACCTCTGGACTTTGCTCTTATGTGCTTGAAAAAGCAGGCTTAAAGCCGTCTTATGTTGTCGGCGGAATTATCCCCGAAATCAACACCAACGCAAATTGCGCTCATGCAAAATATTTTATCGCAGAACTTGATGAAAGCGACGGAACCATAGTCAAATACAGCCCTAACCTTGTTGTAGTCAACAACTTAGAGCCTGACCATCTTGATTTTTACAAAAACGGCTTAGAGTCTATTTTGGAAACCTTTGAAACTTTCATTTCAAACATGCGTGAAAACGGCATTATCCTCGCAAATATGGATAATGAGGGCGTGAAACGGCTTGTAAAATATTTTTCGGTGCACGAACTTGCACATAACGCAAAATTTATGACGTTTTCTATCGGAGGAAACACAGACTACAGTGCTAAAAATATCAACTATGGCGAAGATTTCACCACCTTTGATATTTATTACAAAGACGAATTTCAAACCACGCTTAAAATCTGCCTTAAAGGGGTTCATAATGTTTATAATTCGCTTTCTGTCTGGGCAAGCCTTCATATATCAGGTGTCGATATGAATTTAGTCAATAAGCATTTTGAAACCTTTACAGGTATGGGCAGACGTTTTCAAAAAGTCGGGGAATTTAACGGAATTACGATTTATGACGATTACGCACACCATCCGACAGAAATCAAAGCAACTTTGTCTTGCTCAAAATCTTTTAAAGACAAGAGAATAATTGCAGTATTCCAACCTCACAGATATTCTCGTTTGCAGAACCTTTGGAACGAGTTTATGGAAGCGTTTGACGGAATTGATGAACTTGTCGTAACAGATGTTTACGCTGCAAGCGAAGATGAAATTGTCGGAGTAAATTCACAGGCATTTGTAAACGAGTTTAAAGAAAAATCTGATATTCCTTGCAGGCACATATCAGGCAGCATGGAAGAAGTTGCAAAAGAATTGTACAAAGACTTAAAGTCTAATGACATCGTAATCGGACTTGGCGCAGGCACAATCACCAAATTAGGTTCAGAATTGTTGAATTTGAGCAAAGAAGTGCAGGTTAAATAATAAAGGAGTTTATAATGGTACATATTTTAGCGATACCAAAAAGTGCTCATAAACCAATTCATGAGCAAATTAATAATCCGATGGTTTTTAACTGTATGGGTTCATACTGTAAGCAACTCAAAAACGCTGATTCCCAAAAGAGTATTCATGATGCTGAAGCGATTTCTCAAAGAATTGAAAAGGCAATTAGCGCAAGAAAACAACTTGATGTGGATATTTTTGAAAGAGATGAAAGAATTTTGCAAAGTGCAGAAACAAAAAATAAAATATAGAATTATTTATTCTAAACCTATTTAATTACGCAACTGCTTGGAAATTCTTACCTGCTTTGTCACCATACTGAGCGATTAATTGTTCTTCAGTCAAAATTTTTGTAGTGGGTTTTGCACCATATACAGATGGTAAACTTGTAATTTTGTAAGTACCGTCTTTTAGAACTTTAACTTTTGTTGTGCTCCCGATAAGCTGCCCAGGAAGAGTTAACACATCACCGGTACTTGTTACAACAATATTCTTTTCTCCTGCCGGCACTACCCTTGCCTTCGCACCAAAACCTACATTCTGCAAACTATTAATCATCATACACATACCTCACAAACAAGTAATATTTTATAAAAAATATAAAACAATAATCTACAATTTGTTGCTATTTTGTAAAAAATTATTTACATTAAGATTTACCCAAAATATTCACATTTAATTGTAAATAAATAATAAAAAATATATAGGTTATCTGTTTTGTATTATAATTTTATTATATTCGTCGAAGCAAACTTCGACCTACAATAAGGGTTATAATGACTGATTATATTGAAAAAGATTTTGATATAAAAAATTACACGACATTTAAAATCGGCGGAAAAATCGACGAAGCATATTTTCCGGATAATGTCGATGAATTTGTTCGGCTTTTACAGAAATACCCTAACATTCCCGTTGTGGGCAATCTGTCAAATACTCTTGTATCAAGTGCAGGGTATGAAGGCAAAATAATTTTGACCCACAAAATGGATAATATAGTTATCGAGGGGAATAAAGTTACGGCAGACTGCGGTGTCAAAGGTCCAAAACTCTCTCAGGAAGTATGCAAAGCAGGGTTATCAGGTCTTGAATTTATGATAGGTTTCCCGGGAAGCGTAGGAGGGGAAGTCTATATGAACGCATCTGCACATAATCAGTGCGTAAGCGACTGCATAACCTCCGTTCTTTGCTATTCAAGAAAAATGGGGCTTGTAACCTTTGAAAAAGAGCGTATGGGCTTTGATTACAGAACTTCTCGCTGCGAAAAGGACGATTTAATCGTATTAAAAGCGGATTTTGAATTAACACCCCAAAATCCCGACGAAATAAAAAAACAAATGAACGAAAACCTCGATTTTCGCAGAAAACATCAGCCGACACTTGCACTTCCAAATTGCGGAAGTATCTTTAAAAACCCGCCGTGCAACCCTGCAGGCAGACTGCTTGAAAGTGTCGGAGCAAAAGAAATTATGATAGGGGATGCGCGAGTTTGGCGTAATCATTCTAATTTTATAGTCAACACAGGAAACGCAAAATCATTAGATGTTCTTGAGTTGATGTGCGAAATGAAAAAACGGGTCAAAGAAGTTTATAATATTGAACTTGAACCCGAAATAAAATATTTGGGAAATAAAAGTAAAGAGGAATTAAAATTATGGCAGAAATTAATTCAAAAATAGATAAAAACGCAAAAATAGCCGTACTTTGCGGAGGAATGTCATCAGAAGCAGAAGTATCTCGCCGTTCGGGCAAAAACTGTTTCGGTGCACTCCAAAGACTTGGCTACAAAAATGCACAGCTTGTCGAAGTCGATAAGGATATTGCACAAAAATTAAAAGATGGTAAATTTGATTACGCCTACAATGCTTTGCATGGCAAATACGGTGAAGATGGGTGTATTCAGGGTATATTGGAAATTTTGGGCATCCCATACACAGGATGCGGGGTTATGAGTTCTGCTATCTGTATGAACAAAGAATACACAAAAAAAGTTTTATCAACATGCAAAGATATTCCGCTTGCAAAATCAGCATTCGTACGTAAAGGAGATGATTTAGACAAATTAACCGCTGATTTAAAATTCCCTGTTATAACAAAACCTGTTTCGGAAGGCTCAAGTTTCGGGATGACAAAAGTCAATTCAAGAGAGGAATTGAAATCCGCATACGAAGAAGCAATAAAATATAATGATGATGTATTGATAGAAGAATTTATTAACGGATTTTTTGTAACCGTCGGTGTTTTAGAGCAGGACGGCAAAAATTTTGCAACAGAAATTCTTGAAATCAGACCCAAAAACGAATGGTACGATTTTGAGGCAAAATACACCGCAGGAATGTCAGATTTTATTCTTCCTGCAAGACTCAGTGAAGAATTAACTAAAAAAGTCAAAGAAATTTCCGTAAAAGCACACGAAATTACAGGTTGCCGTGGGGTTTCAAGAGTTGATTTGATGATAGGTAATGATGGTATTCCTTATGTCATTGAAATTAACACTTCTCCGGGAATGACCGATACAAGCGATCTGCCGGCTCAATGCAAGGTTATGGGTATAGGTTACGACGATTTGGTACAAATTATTTTAAACGGAGCAGGACTAAATAAATAATGCCGCAAGAAGAAAATAATGAAAAAGAAATAAAAAGAAACAGCACTTATTCTCAGCAAATAAAAAATGCCGCTGAGATGGGTAAACATTCTGTTCATATTAAACAAAAAGAACGCCAGCTCCGAAAAAAGAAAAAGAAACTTAACAGATTAAAAACTTTTTTAAGATTTATTCTGTTTTTATTTTTGGTTGGCTGTATTTATTTGTTTATCACTCTTCCCGGCTGGTATTTAAGAACTGATGCATTTTCAAAACCTGACGGACAAACAGTAGAAATAATAAATAACAAAATAGTACCAATAAATATTTTATACAATTCTTTAAGGGAGCTTAGAGTTTTTCCAATTCCAATATTTATGATGCCGGTTGCCCCAATAAAACACGAATTGTACAAAATTCCGGCAATAAAGACCGTTTACGTCCGCAGATACGGATTCCCTGCACGAATTCAAATTATCATAAGAGAACGAATCCCGATGGCTGTAATAAAACCTGACATAAATAAAATGCCGGTTGCATTTGTTACAACAGATAATGTTATCGTTACGCACAAAAATTTTATGCATCTTGCGGAATCTGATTCCACTTTAAAAATTATCGCCAAAAACCCTGAATTTCAAAAAGACTGGACTGTAGAAAAAGTAAAATATATTGACAAAATCGCAAAAGAAATTGAAACTTATTCAAAAGAAAAAGTTCAATATATCGATATGCGCAACCCCAGTGACGTATATGTCAAAATCGAATCAACAACGATAAGATTAGGAGTTTTAGACAGCACAGTATTTGAAAGAATTAAAAGAATTTATACTATCCTTCCACACCTAAACAGCGTGAATGAAAAAATTAAATATATTGATTTAAGCTGGGATAAAGTAAACTACTTTAAACTCCAAAATGACAACGAAACACCGAAAAATAAAGAACAACAATAATGAATTTTGAAAATAAATACAATAATATTAAACAACTTGCATCAGGTGAAATAAAATTTATTGAAGAATATATGGTTCAGTACATGAATACAACAGAACCGCTAAATACTCATCTCATCAATTTTTTGACTGCACCATCTAAAAGAATAAGACCTTTACTTTCGATTCTATTTTACAAATCAATGTACGGGAAAATAAACGAAAAACAATTAAAAGCACTCTCTGTAATAGAACTTATCCATAGCGCATCATTAATTCATGATGATATTATCGACGAAAGCGACACAAGGCGAGGGTTAAAAACATTATCAAATCAATTTGGGAATAAACTCGGAGTAATTTCCGGAGATTATCTTCTTTCTACAGCGATGAAAATTTTAACCGAGATTGGTGTAATAACACTTATTGATATGATTTCAGATACAATGAACAAAATGTGCATTGGAGAAATTGACCAAAATTTTACAAGATTTAAGATTGGCACAATCGAAGATTACATCGAAAAATCCAAAAATAAAACAGCATATCTTTTTGAAACTGCACTTGTGACACCATTTTTAATAAATAATAGCAAGAATGATATAGCCTCAAATTTTGGATTAAACGCAGGTATTGCTTTTCAAATACGCGATGATTTATTGAATTTAATTCAAAATGATAATTCAAAACCGACACGTAATGACATAAAAGATGGAATATATAATGCTCCTGTTATATATTCAGGCAGCACAGAAAATTATATAGCCGGAGTTGAAAAAACAAAAGATTTGTTGAATAATTATATAAACAATGCTACCCTTGAAATTAAAGGGTTTGAGCAAAATGAATATACAAAAGGTTTGGAAGATTTTTTGGAGCTTTTAAAATATGAATAGTTTTAAAAAACTTAAAGAAAAATATGACAATTTTAATAAAACTTGGTGGGGAGAAACAATAAGCACCATCGTATTTGTGGTTGTAATGGTCATTTTAATAAGATTTTTCATCGGAGAAGTCCGCTGGATACCTTCAGGTTCAATGAATCCGACACTTGTAGAAGGCGATAGAATTATAGTTGAACGCTTTTCAAGATTTTTTAGCACTCCAAAGCGTGGAGATATAATGGTTTTTTATCCTCCTGCAACAAAATTATCAAGAAAACCGCTACCTCTATTATCAAGACTTACCGGAATCTTATGCAAAGATGTTGCATATATTAAACGTGTAGTGGGGCTTCCGGGGGAAAAAATTGAAATTAAATTTGAAAAAGACAGTTCTGCATATGTTTATATCAATGACAAAAAATATAAAGAAGATTACATAAAAAGCGCTTATGAATACCCGCTTTGTCCTGCGCCGGAAATCCAAAAACAATTGATGTACGATGACAGATTAATGAAATGCGGGCCGTTTAAACTTGGCAATGATGAATTCTTTATGATGGGCGATAATAGAGGAAACTCCCAAGACAGCCGTTATTGGGGAGTATTAAAAAAAGACCGCTTTGTAGGTCGTGCAGTGTTCATATTTTGGCCATTTAAGCGCATAAAAGTTTTGCACAGATTAAAAAGTACAATCTAGCTCAAAAGGTGATAGTACTTCATATAATCAGCCATGATTGTTGAACTCGTTGCGTTTACAACATTGGCTTTTACAACCTGCTCTTTATCTTGAGTTGTTTTTTGATCAGTTTTAGTTATATCATCGTTATGCGGCTGAACTTTTTGAACATTTTGTTCTTCGACAGCCTCATTAATCATCTCCTGAACCTGCGCAATTATACGCTCGTGCAATTTAACATCACCTGCATAAGTGCCTGTCGATTGTACACCGGCAATATCAAAATCTTCTAAAATGGATTCCCATTGTTCATAGTTAGTTATACTGGTACCTTGTGCTTGTGCAGCAGCCTGCGCTCTCCTGAGCTCCTCTATTGACATTATCTCTTCAGCCATCACAAACTCTCCTTGAATGTTTTATCTTCTAAATATATAAAAACAAATATTACTCCATTATTTCAATTTAAAATATTTTCGTAACAATTGTTTATATTTGCCCCCAAATTACTCTGTCAATATTTGCAAGGTCTTTTATAATTTGAATATTTTTAAATCCTGCATCTTTCATAATTTGTGCAACTTCAAGACTTTCATTTATTCCAAGTTCAAAAAGCAGATAACCTTTTTCAGTCAAAAATTTCGGAGCATCTTTAATTATCTTTTCATAAAATTCAAGGCCTTTTTCATCTTTTGTATAAAGTGCCGTATCAGGTTCAAAAGTTACTTCCTTTTGAATATTTTTTTTCAATGAATAAGGAATATATGGCGGATTTGATACGATTACGTCAAATTTCTCATCATTTCGTATCATTGAAAATAAATCGGATTTTCTAAAGAGTGCTCTATTGAACAGCCCTAATTTTTCCATATTTTTAAACGCCGTTTCAAGTGCTTCAAAAGATATATCCGCACCGATTACGGTCGCATTTGTCAATTTTGCTATCATGCAAGCGATACAACCTGAACCGGTACCAATATCAAGCACTGATTTAAAGCTATTTTCATTAATGATTTCAACAACCTTACGAACAAAAATTTCTGTTTCATCACGTGGTATCAATACAGATGGATTAACAATAAACTTTTCTCCCATGAAATCAGCCTCCCCTATAATATATTGGATAGGTTGACGGGTAGTAGCACGAAGTTTTGCTTTTTGTTCAACAATCTTAAGTTTTTCTTCATCCAACTTTTTACCCAAAATAATATCAGAAATTCCATAACCTGCAAAATGTTCAATAAGCATCTTAACCTCGATATTTGCCTCATTTTGCTCAATTCCTGCATCTGTTAAAATTTTTACTATATCTGTTATTAACATTTAGTCCTCTTCTTGCTTAAAACGCAAATCATGTTCTTTAATAATTTTATCTATTTCTTCCATCGCTTCAAGTTTTGACACTAATTCTTTTTTTTCTATGTCGTATTTTTTACACAATTTATCATAATAATATAATTGTTTTTTAGTCGGATGGTCGTTTGCCATCTTCAATTTTTTAAGAAATTCACGTTTTTGTTTCTCAAAAGCCTTATTTGCTTCTATAATCGGACGCTGTGATTTTTTGTAATCATAATATTTTTTACATTCATGAATAAATTTTTCTGTATCCTTTTTAAACCAATCCTCAAATAAAATATCTTTCAAAAATTCAAATTTAGAACAATTCAACTCAAAATAATATTTTTCATCATCTATAAATTTGTCAAAAATCTCTTTTTCGGTTAAATTCTGGCATTTTTTTACAAGTGCCCGCAAATAATTACACAAAGCAGATTTTTGGTTCTTTGTAAAATCCAAATATATTTCTTTTTTTACTTCATACATAAAGTTATTATAAGGAATTTTACAATTATTGGCAAAATTTTTTATTTTGATTTTTAATAAGATAAAGGATTTTTCATGAAAATAGATTCCGTTAAATTAATTCAATACCATACACCACAAAATAAAATTCACAGCACAAAAGAGTGTCAAAAAAGTACAACAAATTCACAAGCACTCCCTGCGGCTTATCCGGCAGTCTATTTTACCGGCCGTATTAATAATATTAATTTTGAAAAAAACAATTTGCTGCGCACCCTGAACGAAATATTAAAAGAAGATGCTCCGGATGAAGAAATTAATCAAACAGAGCTTCAATACAAAGCACTTAAAGTTTTATCGAACTTAAAAAAACAATTGGAAGACCTTTATGCAGAAGGCGAGCTTCTTTGGGAAGACAGAATTTTAAACCCGCAGCAAAAATATGATCGTGCAGTACAAATAAAAAAAGAAGTAAATTCTATTAAAAAAATATATAAAAGCGGCTTTTTATATGTTATAAAGTCAAATAATCAAGCAGACGAAAAAACCGATTATGTTTTAATAAATAAATTTAAGTCCTCGATAGAAAAAGATAATTTTAACCTCAAAAAAGTTTTTCAGGATTATTATCAGCCACTTAATGACATCCATTCTTTAAAAGAAGTGATAAAGAAATATCCTAAAATAAAAATTCCGTCAAGACCGGAAGAAGTTATAGCACGTAAACTTGAAAATACAATAACAAGAGATTTTTACGAAGATTTGTATGATGCTTTTGAAGCTGATGACAAAAATAAAGCCAAAGAACTATTATCATCAAAAGTTATGCAGCTTTTAAATGATAACATTAAAATAAAATCGCAAGAAGAAAAAGACAATGCGTATAAAAAACTTATAGGACCAACCTTAAAAGAAATTACCATAAGATACCACAAACTGCATAATAAGGGCTCTTTCACTTCTGTACCGGAATTCCGTAAACAGAATAAAAACCTTTTATCTGAAAATGATATAAAACTGCTAGGAATAGATTATGATGATTTTGTACTAAAAGTTTTACAAAAACAGTATATAAATTTAAAAAATCCGAATGAAATTATCTATAACAAAAACGGGAAAACCATAAAAGTTTCATCCTTAAAAGAACCTAATTACAAATTTGAAAAAATCCCGACGCGAATATTTAAAATTATAAAAGATAGTGAAAATATCAAAGCTTCTCAAAGAGATTATAAGCATTTCACCAAAGAACATTTTAAAACTAAACTTGAATTTTATTCCGGCAAATTTGATGAAAGTGAAAAACTTTTAAATACCATTGTCCAATTTGACTCTTGCTTATTTGGCGAGGATGATGTGAAGATGCTTATAAAATTTTTACAAGAAGCAGACAAAGTTTGGGACGGAGATAAAACTATCAAAGAACTTGAAGACTATGTTTATGACAATTCTATACGACCAATCCATACAGAAAAAATGAACACAATTGAGCGAAATAAAAAGATTGAAGCCATAAAAGCCGAGAATAAAAAACTTGCAGCATTGCGTAATATTCAGGATAATTTTGATTCCTATATAAATATCCTTTATGAAAATAACCTGAATTATCTTGCAGAAGTTTGTTCAAAATATAAACCTGAAGCACTTGACTCCTGTCAAATAAAAACATCAAAAATCATAACTGATATTATAGACAAAAATATCCACGGGAATAAATTGAAAAACAAAGAAAAAGTTGAAACGACCTTAATGCGCGTAACTAATTATATTGATTACACAAATTCTGCACCAGATAGCCAAATACTAAAAAATGCACAAACTTATGCACAAGCAAAAGACGGTTTAATTGATATCGAAAAAGCGGGGAAATATATCCTTAATGCTGAATTTGTCCAAAATTATCCGCAAAGTTTAGAACTTGCATCTAATAAAAAAATTGCACAAAAAATAGTTGAAAATTCAGATGAAACAAAAGCCATTGAATATTTATGCAAATACGACGATTACAAAGATTTAACTTCAAATGAAAAAACAAAAATTAAAAATATTTCAGACATCTTTAACATAAAAGATTCAATAGAAAAATCCGTACTAAAAACCATTGTTGAGGACGATTATATAAATACAGAAACTTCATCAATAGCGAAACTAACAGAGGATGGAAGCAAAAAAGCCAAAACAACAATCGGTAAAAACGCAAAAGAGCAAATCTATGATTATTACAAATTCCCAAAATGTCTTGAATATTATGAAGCATTTGAGGATGCATTGGGTCAATTTGCGCCAAACAGAAAATCTTCAGGTATTAAAAAAGTCATAGGAGTTCCGGATGCAAATGAACTTAAAATTATGGGGTATCCTGACAGACTCTTTGCGTATAAAAACACATATTTCTTTGATGAATTTTCACCGACAGGATTGCACTAATATAACTACTTCTCAACCATAAAAGTTACAGGCCCGTCGTTAATCAGTTCAACATCCATCATTGCGCCAAAACTACCTGTTTTTGTTTCAATTCCCTGCATTTTGATTTGAGATACAAAATATTCATAGAGTTCATTTGCCCTATCAGGAAGCTCTGCGTTGTCGAAACTGGGGCGAGTTCCTTTTTTGCAATCTCCACACAAGGTAAACTGCGAAACAATAAGCATTTGCCCGCCAACATCTCTGAGTGAAAGATTCATTTTGTCGTTTTCGTCCTCAAATATGCGCAGATTAACAAGCTTTGGAGCTAACTTATCAACATTTTCCTGCGTGTCGCCTTTTTGAACCCCTAAAAATACAAGCAAACCACAATCAATAGAAGAAAACAATTTCCCATCTATTGTCACCGACGCTCTTTTTACTCTCTGAATTAGCGCTTTCAATATTTACACTCCTGCTTTGGCAAAGAGTTCTGATTTTGTTATCTTTCTTCCGCAGGATTTGTGTTCATCGCAGAAACCTAAAAATTCGCATTTCGGAACGAGGTATTCTTTCAGCCAAGGTTCTTCTTTGGTAATCTCATCACACATTGCCTTAACCATCATTCGGATTTCATACTGCGCACGTGTGCAGAGCCTTAACTGTGCAAGATGAATGAGTTCTCTCAAATTCAGGCTTGCAACAAGTGATGATGATGTAGCGTTTGGCAGAACAAATCTTGCATCCTCCGCAGGAATCCCTGCTTCAACAAATTCCTGATATTTGTCTGAAATTTCACCCATAAACGCAATAAATTTTTCTTTGAGTTCGGGGTTTTTATCAATAGTCGGCGGGATTATATAATCAAACTGACCTTTTTCTTGAACATATCTTTGTGATTTTTGAGAAAAGGACATCAGTCTGTGACGTACCAATTGGTGTGTACATGCTCTTGAAACATTTGATATTGCAAAACTTATCTGAATGTGCTCAATTGTTGAATGATGACCTGATGCGACAACATTTTTAATAAGTTTTAGCATTTTTTCTTCATCTGCGTCATTTTCATACATATCAACAGGCGATTGCGCACTATAACAAGTTCGGCATGCCGTATAAATAGTTTTTAACATATTTTGCGGTTTTGATATTAGTTTGACAACCGGTCTATTATTTCTTTCTTCCATAATCCCTTAACTCCTCTTTTTTATTATGATAGATGAAAAAAAAGTTTTGGGCAATAAGACGTTGGATAATTAAGGTGATAAGGCTATAGGACGCCATAATTGTTACAATTAATAATTATTTCAATATAGTACTATTAATACTAATAATTAATAAAACGATACGAACTTATCGCCTTATAGCCATATCGCCCTAAAAATATTAAAAAATCTTCACAATTCAAGCATGGGGCAAAATTCAAACCCACAGACATGTTCAATGATGTGCAAGTATATTTTAATCTTTTTTTACAAAATTTTTGTAAATTTTTCAATAAAAAATAATAGTGGCTCAAACATAATCAAATTGCTATTTTATAAAACTCGCACCCAAATAATTGTAACGACTTTGGCATGATACAAAAAAAATATTGGTCAAAATTAAAAATTTATTCTATGATAGATTTACTTAATCGGGAACGAGATTTTTAAACAAGCAATCAGAAATTTTTTCTTTTTACTTCATTTATCCATCCTTTGAACGATTAAATTTTATGGGAAATAGTTTATTATAAGAAAGAGAACGTGTAGTCCGGAGGTATTCTAGGTGTTAGAGCATGGTTATATACAAATTTATACAGGAGACGGCAAGGGGAAAACAACAGCAGCACTAGGTCTTGCTTTGCGTGCATTGGGACATGGATGGAAAGTTCTTGTTATACAGTTTACCAAAGGAGATGGTGCAACTACTTACGGAGAAATGCTTTCGTCATCAAAATTTTTGCCTAATCTTGAAGTTATCCAGTTCGGAATGGATAGAGTTTGCTATTCACATAATGTATGCCTTGAGGATTATAAAGAAGCAAAAAAAGGTTGGGAAAAAGCTAAAGAAGCAATCAATTCAGGCGAATACCAACTTGTAATTTTAGACGAAATAAACATTTGTACAGCTATGAATATGATTAAAGTCAGTGATATTAAGGATGTTCTGTTACATAAACCGGAAAACTTGGAAGTTGTATTAACAGGCCGCTATGCGCACCCAGAGCTTATCGCGATGGCGCATTTAGTCACTGAAATGAAACCGATTAAACACTACTTTGATATCGGGGTTATGGCAAGACAAGGTATTGAATACTAAAAAAGAGGACTAAATCCTCTTTTTTTTGTATAAAAAAGTGTAACGAAGCACAACCTTTTCGACTTTTCGCAAACCGTACAAATTTATGTACGTATCGATCCTCATAAAACCGTGTTACTAAGTCTATCTACTGAACAAATCACGTACGGAAAATTTGCGGGTTTTGTTGGACAAGCCAAAGTCCAGCAACTTTCGTACTATCGGATTTGTTTGATGAGAGATTGCATGATTTTCAGAAACTTCATTTACTCTTTCTCTGGTATTCTCAATTACTTCAAAGTTTTGTCTGCTTTTCTCATCCATAGATTCGATTATACCTCGTTACATGTATATAAACAATTTTTTCAATAAAAAATTGCCTAATTTTATATAAAAATTATATATTTGTTACATATCTTTACAATAGAATATAATAAAGATAGGCAAAAAGGTTATTATACTTGACTGAGCATAAATAGAGTGAGATAATTAAGACATGTTTAAATATTACGGCAAATTTGCACCATATATGTTTTTGCTTCCGGCAGGGATTGTATTATTAATTTTTTTCTTCATACCATTCTTCCAGACTATTGGTTTGAGTTTTTTAAACTACTCACAAAGTATATATAATCCGGATTTTGCAGGACTACAAAACTATCTGGAGATATTGCATAACCCCATTTTCTATAAAGTTATGCTTAATACAATAATTTATCTTGTTGTTGCCGTGCCTATTTTGGCAATTTTTCCGCTGTTTTTAGCAGTTTTAATAAACCAGAAAATTCGAGGAATAACTTTATACAAAATCTTGATTTACTTACCTGTAATTGTGTCTATTGTCGTTGCTGCAATTGCGTTTAAATGGCTTTATGCTCAGGACGGAATTTTAAATTATTTCATGCAGTTATTACATTTCCCCCAAATCGGCTGGCTTACAGACCCCAAATACGCGATTTATTCTGTCATAATCGTTACAATTTGGAAGGGGATTGGCTACTACATGATGATTTACCTGGCATCACTGATGAGTGTCCCAAAAGAACTGTACGAAGCCTGTGACATTGACGGAGCAAATTTTTGGCAAAAACATCTGACAGTAACTGTTCCTCACCTTATGCCGACCATTGCGCTTGTAACCACAATAAGTTCTATTTCCGCAATGAAAATTTTTGCCGAAATCTATGTTATGACTAAAGGCGGGCCACTTGACTCCACAAAAACCATTGTTTATTACATATACGAAAAGGCGTTTGAAAACCTTGATTTAGGCTACGCCAGCGCTATGGCAGTAATTCTTTTAATAATCGTAATGCTATTTTCACTTTTAAATATATTTGTTTTTGAACGCGGGAAATATAAAATTTAAAAAATTATTTGTATACCTTATTTCCGATTTGGACTTTTGTAACATACATTGTTTCGCATGCCCCTGAGCCTCTGCTTGAAGCATCAGTATCTCGACGTGAAAGACTTGTTTTATAATGCATAACCCTTCCTATATTTTTGTCATAATAATTCATATCAACAAGTTCACCTTCAAGTCTGAAATCTTGATACATTTTAATTTTTAACATAGCAGCCATAATATTCCTATTGGCAGGAATTATATGAGTATGCGAAAGATGCGAAGAAATATACCCCGATGGCACAGGAGTATCATGTCTCCACTGCCAATGAAGTCTGCGAGCACCTGTTAATTCCGTCTTTGCACTGTATACTTTAACATATTTTTTGTACAATTTTTTGTCTGCCATTTTTCCCCAAGCAGAACCTAAATCATATAACGCAGCGCTATCAAAAAATTTTGATACAAATATAAAACTATGATTTGAGGCGACCATTTTTGCACTGAGAATATAATGCGCTTGAGGAATAATTTCCATTTCATTTTTATTAATTAACGAATGATAAACAAAAGTTTTTTCCTTTTGCTCCTCTTTTGAATAATCCGTTTGAATGGGTTCTTTTGATGTATCTATTCTTTCATTTGAAATACCTCGGGATATTGCCACACTGAATCTTGCCCATCTGGCTATAGAGCCGCGAAATAAAAATACCAAAACAAAAAAACTGATTATTGTAATTTTTTTTATTTTCTTCTTATTCTCTTCAATATCAACTTCTAAACGGTTATCTATTTCTTCTACACTTAATTCCCGAAAATTTTTATAATCTGATTCCATTTCAATATAATAAAGGACATAACAATATTTTTCAACACAAAAATATTTTGTAAAATATTTTTACATTGAAAAAAGCGAGCATCAAAACTCGCTTTAAGAAAATTACATAAGACCTAAAACCTTTTTATACCAGGAGAACGATTCTAGTTCTGTGCCATTGAATGTTGTTTTTGCACACTGATGTTTTAAATAATCTTCAAATTCATCAGCAAACGGCGATTTAATCTTTTTTACTTCCTTTTCCGTTGTTACTGTTGCCATAAAACACTCCTTTACACATTTTAAAGTTTTACACGACCCCTTATATGTTATTAATTATAACACACAATTTATTCGTTTTAAAGTTATAAAACAGATTAAAAAAAATTTTTGCTATATTAGTGCTTTTCAGTTGTAAATTTTTATTAAGATATTTTGTTTTTATAATTTTTTGCATTTTAACACGAAATTTTGTCAAAATTTTAAACTTTTTGTGCTATAATTTATGCATGATATTGATAGGCGAAAACATACATATAATCTCAAAAACTGTCCGTAATGCATTGGAATCGAAAGACGAAAATTTTGTAAAAAATTTGTTAAAAATTATGCAAAATTGTGATGCTGTTGATTTAAATATTGGACCTGCGAAAGGCAACCTTGACAAAATTTTTGATTGGCTGCTTCCGATTTGCACTGCAGAAACAAAATTGCCGATTTCATTTGATTCCTCAAATATTGATGCTATAGAACAGGGCTTAAAGCTAACCGCTAATCCGCAAAATTGTTTTATAAACAGTACCACCGCAGACTTTGAAAAACTTGAAAGATTAACCGATTTGGCAATTAAATATAACTGCAATCTTATTGCTCTGGCAATGTCAAAAGAAACAGGAATACCTAAAAATGCAGACGGAAGAATGGATTTAATACTTTCAATTTATGAAAAATGTATAGAAAAAGAAGTTCCTTCGGATAAAATATTTTTTGATCCTCTTATATTACCTTTAAATATAGACCAAACCCAAGCAACAGAGGTTATAAACGCCATCAGAATGATTAAAGAAAGTTTTGAGCCAAAAGTTAATACTCTTGTCGGATTATCAAATATTTCAAACGGCATGCCATCAGAAATTAGACAAATTGTTAACAGAGTGTACGGAGTTATGCTTTCCGGAGCAGGACTTGACGGAGCTATTATTGATGCTACAGATATTGAGCTTGTCAAAATTTTACGTATGATTGAATGTAACAATCCGCAAAATGATATTGATAAATTGTACATAAATATATCAAATATGGTACAATGTTTTGGTGAGGTTGAGGATATTCACTATGATAAAAGTGATACTCAACAGGAAAAAATCTTTAAAACCTTGAAAATTTTATTAAACAAGGAAGTATTTTCAAATAGTTACACGCAATTATAGAGTATCAAAAATGAATATAGGTAAAAATTTATTAACGGCTATTTTGGTTTCCGGTTTATGTATAAATGTCATTCCGGCATATTCTTATATATCACCGGAAGCGAGCATGCTATATCAAGAAGCATGCTCTGCAGAACACAGCCAAGATTTAAAAGGTGCTATTCAAAAGTTGGAACAGGCAATATCCGTATCAGGCGGAGATGCAATGCTATACACAAAACTTGCAGGGATATATTCAGAAATAGATGAATTTGATAAAGCACTTGAAAATTATAATAAAGTCATCAAAATAAATCCGGATGATGCATTCATATATATAAGTATTGGCAGTATATATGAAAATCAAGGGAAATATGAAGAGGCATTAAGTGCTTATTCAAAAGCGCTCGATTTATTCCCTGAATATAAGTACAATTATTTTAATTTAGGCAATGTCAATTATCAACTTCACAATTATAAAGAAGCCATAAAAGACTATAATTCTTTTTTGGAGACATATTCCGGCCATGCAGAAGCTAGAGAAAATCTTGCTTCATCATATTTTGCAATAAAAGACTACAAAAATACTGAGAGTCAATACAAAATTATATATGATAAAAACCCTGACGGATTTAAGCATTACTATGAATACGGAATTGCATTATTGAATAATGATGAAGTGGAAAAAGCATCCAAACTTTTAGAAAAAGCTATAGAACTTGATGCTGAAAATAATTCCGCTCATCTGGGACTTGCTCAAGCATACCAAGATTTAGGAAAAAATGAAATGTCTTATGAACAATATCAGATCGTACTAAAAAAAGTTCCGAATTTGAATACTGTCAGACTTGATTATGCAAATTTACTTGCAGATATGAACAAAAATACTGAATCAATTGAACAGTATAATATGTACATAAAAGCTTATCCGAATGACATAAACGGCTATATTAATATCGCAAATGTTTATAAAAAACTTCAAAACTACGATAAAGCCATAGAAAATTACCTGGTAGCAATCTCAAAAGATAATGAAAACATTGAATTGAAAAAAGATATAGCAAATTGTTATCACAATAAAAAAGATTATCAGACTGCACTTAAATATTATGAAGAAGTTTTAACAGTTAAACCTGATGATTTTAATATCAAATTTAATAAGGCACTTGCACTCCATGCACTCTATAAATATGAAGATGCAATCACTTTATATAAAGAACTTCTTTCTCAAAAGAATGAAAAAATTATTAAAAGTAATCTCAATGATGCACTCGTTTCAAGAGGGCATGAACTTGTAGAAGCAGGGAATACAGCTGATGCCATAGAATATTTTAAAGAAGCAATAAAAGGCGGATATTCTGAAGGATACGTGTACTTCGGCTTGGCAAGAGCATACCGAAAAGATGGGGATAATACTAAAGCCGCAGAAAATTATGAAAAAGCAATTTCTATTGACCCTGAAAAAACTGCCTACTCCTCAGAATATAGTGATTTTATTTCGGCATTGTATACAACCGGCGCGATTATGCAATCTTCAGATAATAAGTCCGAACTCCCATCAATAAATTTAACAGTTAACGCACCTGATATTCAGAAAAAAGAGCCGGAAAAATCAAAACAGACTCAAAAACCTGAGCAAACCAGTCAATCCCACAAAACCGGTGTTTCTGATGCCGCAACGAAAAAGAGCGCAGAATATATAGCTCAAGGAGATAAAAATTATAAAAATAATAACTATGATGCAGCAGTAAAAAATTACCAAGACGCACTCCAACTTGTTCCAAATGATGCCGTCACACTTTTAAAAATAGGCAACATTTATAAAAAGAAGGATGATAATACAAAAGCAATAAACTTCTATCAAAAATCTATTATTGTAAATCCTGAATACACAGACGGTTGGTTTAACCTCGGACTTGCGTATGCAAATGAAAATAATTTAATCGAATCTCAAAAGAGTTTTGAAAAAGTTATTGAAATTGACCCGAATTACAATTCCGGTTACGCATACTATGCACTTGGAATGGCATTTGAACATCAAGGTAAAAAACCGGAAGCGATTAAAAATTATAAAACATTTATCAAACATAACAACGATAAAGAACTAAAAAATACCGTTGAAGAAATGATTAAGAAGTTACAATAATAGAGGCGATAAGGCATTAAGGCGATATGGCGATAAGGCAGTTATACAAATTATTTTTGTTAATCGCACTTGCTTTTGTAATGATATTTACGACAGCATGCGAAAAACAGGCATATATTCTTTTCAACAAATACCCATTCAGCGAAGAAACAATGAGTGAAACGACAAATGTTTTTAAGCCCGGAGAAAAGATATACTACCTTGTTACTACACCCAAAACAGTTAAAACAAAAAGACTTCTGCTCCAAGTGATGAAAATGGGCAAAGATGAGCGCCTCGGCTACGAAACTGTATGGGGAAAACAAGTTAAAGTCAAGGATGAGCAAGTGTTTTACTATACTGATTATTTTGTTTTTCATTCAACAGGCGCTTACGAAATGCGAGCATACTCAAAAGACGAACCTACAAAACTTCTGACGACAAATTATTTTTATATTAGGAATTAAATACTTCTCAACTCCTAATAATTTAGGAGAAGAAATTTTTCATTTTGATATTACACTTCACTAGCACTATAGCAAATTTTATTTTTACAGGTTATATAACATGATAAAGAATACAAAATAAAGGAATAAATATAATGCAAGTACAAAGGATACAAAACAACAACACAACATTCAATTCCACATATAGGATTCCTCTTGTCGAGCAGAACATATCTTCTGCAAAAAGGGAAACATTAAAGAAGCTTGTATCAAAATATCAAAATTATTTGTATCCTAACGGAAATCAAGGTAACGTGAGAGTATCAATAAGAAAACGACTTGATGAAGGATTTGAACAAAAACTCCGACAAATCGGATTTAAAGTTTTTCAAAGATTTGAAAGACACAATGTTCCAAAAACAAACAATAGAATGGATAATTATATAAAAGAAGAATTAAAGAATGGTAATTATCGCCAATTCGGGAAACAAAAGTAATTCAGCTTTGTCACGATAAAATAAAATATTGTAAAATTTTACATATAGTTATAATTTTTCTTTTTTTATTTTTCATTATATAATATTGTTTTAGACATAACATCGTAGGAAAATTATGATAAAAGACAGAGCAATAAAATATTTTATGAGCGGATATTCATGCTCAGAGTGCATAGTACAAGCATGTATCGATGAAGGGATTTGTGATAGCAGTCTTTTACCTTGCGCAACAACATTTTCCGGCGGAATGTCCTCAGGTTGTTCCTGCGGAAGTGTTACAGGAGCACAAATTGTCTTGGGCTATTTATTTGGCAGAGGGAATAAATTCGGCAACTCTATAAGTGCTCGTGAAAAAGCAGCCGAATTTGTTGAAGAATTCAAAAAACGCAATAAAGTCACTTGCTGCAGAATTCTATCCGCAGGCTACAGCGGAAGCGAACGAAAAAATCATTGCACTAAATTTGTATCTGATGCGTGTGAAATCCTCGAAGAACTTATGAAAGTGAAAGTATAATGATAAAACCAGATAAACTAAATTTTCTGACTGCAGGTATGCCGCTGCAAACCGATAAAAGAGGATATGAAAATGCATTTGAGATTTTAAAAGATATGGAACTTGACGGGCTTGAAGTTGAGTTTGTCCACGGGGTTCGGATGTCTGAACAAACAAGAGCGTATCTTAAACAAATTACCCAAAATCAAGGCTTTATATTAACCTCGCACGGTCCATTTTATATTAATCTAAACTCCAAAGAAAATGAAAAAGTTGAAGCAAGTGTTCAAAGGATTATCGAAACCGCACAAGCAGCACACGATTTTGGCGGATATAGCATAACTTATCACGCGGCATTCTATATGGGCGGCGACAAAGAAACCGTTTATAATCAGGTTAAAACTCAAACCGCAAAAATTATTGAAGCACTTGAAAAAGAAAATATCGATGTTTGGATTCGTCCCGAAACAACGGGCAAAGCTACTCAATGGGGAGATTACGAGGAAATCATACAACTTTCTAAAGAATTTGAACAAGTCTTACCATGCGTTGATTTTTCTCACGTTCATGCAAGAACTGCGGGGGAATACAATACATATGATGAATTTTGCTTAATTTTAGAGCGAATAGCGACTGAACTCGGACAAAGAGCAATTGATAATTTCCACGCTCATCTTGCAGGGATAGAATATACAAATAAAGGTGAAAAGCGCCATTTGATATTACAAGATTCTGATATGAATTACAAAGATCTGTTAAAAGCGCTAAAATCTTTTGGGGTCAAAGGAGCGCTCGTTTGCGAAAGCCCAAATATCGAAACCGATACAAAAATCCTAAGAGATTACTACTACTCGATTTAATTATTGAGGATTAATACAACAATTTCCCCCGGCTGCATGGTTGTTTGGATTTTTCCGTGCTTAATATCCGGAATCTTTGAAACCTTAATCGGAATTACGGTATCATTTTTATACTTAGGAATTTTAACAATTGCTTTTTCATTTTCTCTAAAATTTAAGTTTCCGTAAACTAACACACGTTTACTTAAATTCCCTACAGTATATGAAAAAACTTTTGAATTATTAGTTTTTATCGGAGTATAATTGCCCGAATTTAGAATAGGTAAAAGACTTTTTTTAACATCATTACCAAGAATAAAATCGTTTTTTATATATATATTATTTCCTCCCGGTTTACGAGAGAGATTAAAAATGTCAATTTTTCCATTATGAATGAAATATATATCATCGTCAGTATTTGTATTCGAGGCAGGTTTATTACCCATAACATATTTATAGTCATCACCGGATTGAAATCCATCTACAAAATACGAATTAACAGGTAGTGTCGCATTAAGCCAAATAATCATATCACTTAAAGCCTGACCTTTTAAAACTATAGGACTTACCTCATCATGAGTTGTAAAACTACCTATTACCGCACGTTTTGGAGTAAAATTGCTAAGATTATTAAAGGTCAAATTAAGTTGAGAATGTAATTCACCGGAATTTTTCCAATCTTTTATATTAAAAAATGAACCATAATATCCATCAAATCCGGCCTCTAACAGTTTATCATACGGAGTAAAAACACTGCTTGAAGATACAGGTTCTTTATCTTCTTCAGATACCTCTGCAAGCCACATAAATTCTGGATCTTTCTTTCTTGAATACTCAATCAGTTCCTTCCAAAAAATCATCGTTTTACAATGTGCAACATCTGCCCTTATCCCATCTGCGCCAAGACTCATTACATATTTAACAAAATCTTTATACAAACTATAGACATTCGTATCAATTTTATCTTCAGTCCCCGACGCTAAAAGCCTTACATCAGTCCAATCAGAAGGTACGATAGGTTCACCCGATGAATTTGTTACAAATAAATCAGGTCTTTGTAAAAATAAATCATAACTGCCACAAGCGGGGATATCCACAATTATTCGAATCCCTCTTTTATGTGCTTCTTTTATAAATTCTTTCGCTTGATCTTCAAAGGATAAACTGGAAGATGCGTCATATAAATCTTTATTTAATGATTTAAAATCTAAAGCAGCATAAAGACTTCCCGCCGTTCCAAGAGATTTAAGTTTACCGGTCGGGGTTATAGGCAAAATATGCAAAGTATTTATTCCTAAGTTTTTTATTTCGTCAAGTCTGTCTATGCCATTTATAAAAGTTCCCCGAACTTCTCCTAATTCCTCTTGAATAAAACCGTCACCATTAGTATCTTGGGAATTGAATGAACGTATATTTATTTCCATAATAACCGCTTCATTATTAAGAAATTTTGTGCGTAAATCATTTTTCCATAAATCTTGCGCATAAGCAGCACAAGAAAACATTAGGACTCCTAAAATCAGCAAAATTTTTCTCATTAAAAACTCCTATTTTTCGATAGGTAAAAGCAATTCTTGGTCAATACTAATGTGATCTAAATCCTTTAGATTATTGGCTTGCATAATTGCTTGCGCTCTTTGCGGAGTATAAGACCCATAATTACGTATAATAATTGCTTCAACAGTATCTCCATCTTTTATTATATATTTTTTCATTTGAACAGGAGATTTTACTTCTTTTTTCTCATTTTTAGAAACTTTTTCAGTTTTTTTAGATTTTGCCGTTTCTTTCTGCACAACTGCAGGAATATCAGCCTCATCAGATGGGATATTTTGTTCATCTATAACAATTGGGGTCGTGTCAATAGTTTCTTCAATTTTTTGTGCGTTATTCTTTACTCCAAAAATAGGTAATTTATTTTTTAATGAAGTATTATCAGAATTTGCAACAAACATCCCAAATAATGAAACAGCCAAAACAGTTGTTACAACCCCGAGAACAAAACCTGTAAGAACATGAGCTAATGTAGAATTTGTATTGAGTTGCGCAGATTTAAAAGTTTGCCACAACAAATCAATTTCTTTTGATTTATTATCTACATGAGAATTTTCACTTTCACGATAATATTCACTCGGGGCATAATCATTATTTTGCTCAGGTGCTTGATTATATTCTATTGCTCCTTCATTTGCAAGATTTTCAAACACATCCATTGATGCTTTTGAAAGAGCAGATCTTCTGATTGTCGAACTTTTCATTTAATACCTCACTGAAGTAACTTTAACTATAAACAAATCCTATCATACAAAAAGACATTATTCAAGTTTTTATCAGCATATAAGTAAAATTTGAATTTTTAGCATGTTTTTATTAGAATTTATTTACAGAGGATTTGTATGAAATACATACTATTTATTCTATACATATATTTAATTATTTATACTTTATACATGTTTATACTTGCTTGCAAAAATTTAAAAGACAAGCCATTTGAACTTGAAAAAAAATATAGCGCATATGATTCAATAAAGAATAATCTTGCTGTAATCATATATTCACACAACAATAGAACAGGACTTGAAGAACTTGTTAAAGAATTAAAAATGCAGGATTATCCTCTTGGGAATTTTAAAGTATATGCCGTTTTGGATAATTGCAATGACGGCTCCGAAAAAATATTTGAAAATGACAGATTTGTACATGTCCTCAATATTCAAGATGTAGGGACTCTTGGAAAAACCAAAGCAATAACAATGCTTGTAAATAGCATTAAAAACGATGAAGATATTGATGCTTATATTTTTATAGATGCAATAAGGGGAATTGATACTAATTTTCTTACATTAGCAAACGTTGCAATAAACAAAAATGATGCCGTATCCGGAGAAATTAACATAAATAGAGAACAACTTGATATAATAGATAAAATTAAAGCTGTTTATAAAAAATACATTGCAAATTTCTTTAAGCAAGCAAGGACTCTTTGCAATTTGGCAAACATTATTGATTCCGGCTTATTTATTGTGAAAAAAAATGTTATTGATGAAATTGAAGTAAATTTTAAAGACGAAAATTCGGAATTAGAGTTCAGTTTAGCCTTAACTAAAGCAAAATATAAATGCGTATATAATCCGAATATTCAATCATACATTTACGGACAAGATTGCACATTTAAAAAGCCAAGATTGACAAAAAAATTATCCTTAATTAAAGATAATTTTAAAAATCTGCTTACTCTTAATTTTTCTTTTATTGAACAGATATGTTCATTATTAAATCCTAATTTTTGGTTAATAGCAATATCTTATGCAATTTTAATATTATTTGCTTACAACCACTCGTTTATTGTAAGTTTTAATACTGTAGTTATTAGTGCACTTGTTCTTGCAATTTCATTCGTTCTCAGTCTTGTAAATACTAAAATGACAAAAGGTGAAATTGGATTACTATTTTTACATCCTATATATTCTATTTGCCATATTATAAAAAATTTCCCCCCTATCAGATACATTCTAAAAAAAATATGGTCAGGCTCTGATAGAGATGCAGATAAATTAACTGTAGATGTAATTGTTTTAACTAAACACGGAGAAAGACCTTGCAAATTAGAATTTATTTCTACAGAATCAGGACTGGCTAAAATCAGATTTATCTACAAAAATAAAAAATATACTACTGATTCTCATCTCGGAATGATATATGCACTTCAACAATTAAAATCGAAGATGAATGATTACGGATTAACTTTAAAAATATGCAGCTGCTGCGCAAATTTTCATTCTCAAGTCGATGGCTCCGCTAATATGTTAAAAGGGAAATGTCACAATGAATATCCAAGTCCATTACTTTCGGAGCCCCCAACAACATTAATTTGGAATACATGTAATTGTTTTGAACCCACACAAACAAATAGTCTTGTCGAAGAAATTGCACAAGAAGTTGATGATGCCAAAGAACAACAATAGTATTTGCCCGAGTTTTTGTTATATAGTATAATTGCGATATGAGAAGATTTTTAGGTACTTTATTAGTTATATTTTTTATGAGTTCCAATTATTGTTTGGCAATTGAACCATTGAAGGGTTCAGTAAGCGAAACCGGAAGTTATGAACAAATTTACGACCAATTATTTACCGGAAAAGTTGAAACCTTAGATAGAAGTGACATAATTAATATGACCGTTTCTCAAGTGCTTGATTCGTCAATTTCTATGGAAGGGGATGAATTTTTTGCTGAGGTTACATCTGATGTATATGGGGATAAAGGCATAATTATCCCTAAAGGGACTAAAGCACATGGTAGAATAGATTTAATTACAAGTAACAAACGTCTCGGTAGAATGGCAACTTTAAATCTGTCATTTGATTATCTTGTTACACCTGACGGAAGAGAAATACCTATAGAAGGGAAAATGAGCACTAAGCTTAATCCAGTTGCAGAAACTGCCAAAATAGTTGCCCAAGATGTCGGTTACACAGTCGGAGGAGGAGCAGTGGGAGGATTAATGGCACTACAATGGCTGGGCTGGGAAGCCGCAATTGCTTCGCACGGCTATACTGTGGCAGGAGGAGCAGCAATTGGAGGAGTTGTAGGATTAGGAGCAGCACTAATAAGAAAAGGCGGTGAAGTTTTAATTGCTCCTGGAGACCAAATTAAAGTAAAAATAAATACCTCCGTAGATTTGCCGGTTTATAAAGAAGAAGCACTCAAAAAAGAAGAATTATTGTATGACGGTTTGACAATAAATATAAACAACGTTAAGCACGAAAAAGATCCGTTTGGGGATGCTAATACAATTACCCTATCAATGCTAATTTCAAATATGTCTGATAAAACTCTGTCAGGATTTGATATGGTTCTTGAGAACGATTATGGGGCAAAATTCAGCCCTTCAATATTTGGAGATACAAAACTTATGTTTAGACAAGTTCGACCGGGTGATAAACTCATTGCAAACGTATCATTCGCCGTTGATAATTTGAACAGGGATTTTTGGCTGGTATTTTTTGACCGAAAAACAGGTGATCCTATCACAAAAATTTCAGTAGATAATGCGTACAAAAAATTATCGAAACGTACGAAGAAAAAAAATGAAAAAGTAAGAAATTCCCGCTCAAAAAAGAATTATAAAAAAGAAGAAGACCTTATAAATTTAGATTTTTAAATAATAATTATTTTAATATAAATGCAGTTAATAATAATTTGCATACTTCATTTATTGCGAAACAACTTGAATACGACCATCATCAGTAATTTCTATAGGATTTTTTGTATTTTTGATAACATTAGCAACGCATACAGCAGAATCTATACCTGTTTTTTGAACAATTTGCTGCGGACGGTTTAGCATTGATAAATTGTCATTACCCTGAGCACAATAATCATTTATAACAGTTACATAGAACTTATCATACCGAGGATTATTAATATTTATAGGAGTTTGCTTTCCACTTTTATCCACATAACTCATAGAAAGAAGCTGTCCCTTATTATTAAGAACATATCTCAATCCTGAAACATAGAAAATCCCAGGTTTATGAGCTTTTGAATTATATGAAGTTTCAGCCGCAAATCTTATCGCATCTACAATATCTTTTTCGCTGTATTTTATCTTATACAGCTCATTTTTAAACGGCAAAATATCATTTAAAATTCTATCATCCACTTGGCCTTTTTCAAAATATCCTCTCATATTTGCCGATTGAATAAGTGCAATATCACAATCCAAATCTTTACGCATACAATCTGCAATAAAATACCCATGTGGATTCGAACTGATTAAAAGATCATTAGGTTCACTTGGAGCAAATTTTATTTCTCCATATATTTTATTATCTTTAAACAATTTATTAAAAATATATTCAAGTGGCATATTACGATGGAAATCTTTTGTATACCCTATATTATTTTGGACTTTTTTTATTATACCTCTATTATCAAACTCTAAATTCAAAATCCCAAATGTTTTTCCATCTTTACCTGCCTGAGTAATAATTACAGGAGCACCATCTTTCCCATACAGAAGATTTTCACCCTCTTTTACACTTGCAATTAAATCATGCGAATGACCTCCTAAAATAACATCTAATCCTGAAGTTTGAGTCGCTATAATTTTTTCAAATGTATTACCCAAATGCGAAAGAAGAATAATTTTATTAACTCCTTGATTTTTCAATTTATCGATTTCGCGTTGAATATCATAAATTGTTTCTTTGGCATCATCTACAGTCAAATCTTTTTGAAGCGGACCAAGTTTACTTCTTGTGAATAAATCAACAGGTGTCGAACCGATAATTCCATATTTATGTCCATTAACTTCTTCTATCACAGATGATTTTACTACTCCGCTCCAAGGGCTGCGTGGATTGATTTTCACATTATTTGATAACATATTAAACTTGACATACTGTAATACCTTATCAATATTGCCTTGAATATCATGCTCATGATTGCCAATAGCGCTTGCCGTTATTCCTATGAAATTTTGAAACATGATTGCCGCACGATTTATTGTTATATCCTCGCCAACCATAATATCACCGGAAGACAATTTCAAAATATCAGTATCCTTTTTATCTATATTGCGTGCATCAAACGTATTAGAAGCACTCATTGTACGTTCCATATTTATAGATTTCCCGTGATAATCATTTATATAAAATATACTGGTTTTAACATTCCCTGACGAAATCGGACTAATCATAAAAATACCTTTATAATATAAAATCACATAAAAATTTTTTTTGACCGAATGTATATACTATTATTTACATATTTTAAAATTTCATCATTTGGATTTGCCAGTGCTTAGCGAGCACATCATAAACTTCATTAACTTTTGCAACTACTTCGATGAGAATTATTCCATAATTATTACATTTATAATCCCCCATAGGGTGAAGTCCAATACGCGTTTGGATTTCACACCCATAATTTGTCAAAATTTCTTGCAATTTAAGTGCTTCTTTTGCTCGATTTTCCAATTTTATACCGATAATTGTTGTCATATTAAAATTATCGGGGAATAAATAATTTTTTATATTATCAAATTGCGCTAATTACTTTGGTTAATGTATTAAAAATTGCTTATTAAATAATATTTTTATGAAAAAAATATTAGTTTTATTATTGATTATATTTTTGACTATTAACCAATGTTTTGCGGCAAAATACGGAGTATATGTGCCACAAAACTACTATTACAACCCTGACGCAGGAGAGCGATTACTGTTTATCATCGACCTGTCTAACAGTATGAATGAAAGGCTTGAAAACGACACAAAATACAATCAAATGATAAAAACAATAAAAGAAATTCTCCCCAAAATTGCCCCAAAAACCGAAATCGGATTGCGAATTTATGGTCACAGAATAGGATTTACTCCAATAGAAGCTTGTAGAGCATCCACTCTTGCAGCTCCTATTGCTCCAAATAATACCTCTAACATTGAATATTCCCTGTCAAAACATAAACCTCGAGGAATGACACCAATAACATTTTCTCTAAAACAGGCAATAAAATATGATTTTATGGGATTTACAGGTAAAAAACATATTATATTACTCACAGATGGAGGAGAAAATTGTGATGAAAGTCCATGCAAATTCGTCATGGAACTTATTAAAATCAGACGAGATATTCAGATTGACGTAATTGCATTCAATATAGATAACAACAGCGATTTAGAACAACTTCGGTGTACGGCACTTGTTACGAGCGGAAAATTTTATAATGCAAAAACAACAGCCCAACTATATAACGGATTCAATAAAAGCATAGACGGAGTAAAAAACGTCGAAGCAAAAATTATTTTACCGACAATGAAGTAACAAAAATATAATTTTAAACAAAAAAAAAGCCCTGCGGAAGTTAGGGCTAAGAAAATTTAGAGTAAATGTTAAATTTATAATTTGTCAATAGAAACATGCATACTCGCTCTTGAAGTAGTTTGAGTATTCTGTATATTTCTGTTTGATAATTGTTTTAATACTTTACGTTCTGGAGTAACCGGTTTTGCTCCACGTTTTGTCCTCATTTGAGTAACTTTTATTAACTTGCCTTTTGAGGTTTCAACATTAACTGTTGATTTTTCTACAGTTTGTTTAGGCAATTGTTTAACACTGTCTGCGTTAACATTATTTATAACTTTAGAATCTGATGCCTTAACTAATAAATCTATTTCTTTTGCTTGCGCATTATACTTGGTGATAGTAGCATCAATTCCTGTTATTGTAGAATTTTTCTTGTTATTGACTTGAGTACCTTGATTAACCGCATCAAACAAAGTGTCTAATAAACCTGCATTATTATAAATTGAAGATTTTGCTTGCTGTTTCTCAATTTTTAATACCGAAGTCTTTTTATATTGACTGTTATCAATTCTTTCGACAGAAGATTTAACATCTTTAATGTCCTTTGGCTCGTAAGAATTTAAATAATTCGGACTAAATTCGGTTACTTTATTATCTAACGCAGGCAAATTAGATGTTTGAATTTTTTCCGAAAATTCTTCTAATGTAGTTTGTTTACCTAATGCCCATCTGAAACCAAGAGACATTGCAAAACCATTTCTGCTGCCTGTTCTTGCCATACCTTGGAAGTATCCGGTAAATCTGTCACCCCAACGTTTTTGCAAACCTGCACCAAATTCAAAATAAGGATCAATACCCATTTCTGGTAATGCAACATTTTCTGCTGTATATTTTGTTTTATCAAGTGCATTTATTACTGCTTTTACACTTGCATAAGGCTGCCATCCGCCTTTTAAGTTGCCGATAAATTTAACACCAGGAGCAAATTGGAAACCATTTAACGCTTTGCCGGTAATATTTGCACCAGATTTAGCACTGTAATCTAATGCCTGAGCAAATGAGTAACTAGCAACCAAATTAGGTTGAATAATGAATTGACCTTTAGCAAGTTCAATATTATATCCGGTCTTAGATGCAAAACCTCCGGAAACAATAGGTATTTCATCACTGCCGAATGAAGTTGAAGCATCTGCTAAGCCGGCTCCAATATTTCCGGTTAATGATGTAAAGAAATTACCTTTATACCAAGTTCCTGTTAAACCAACATTGACGCCATTTTGTGTAATATCTATTCCGCTGTATGTTTGACGAGAACCGGTATAACCGATATATGTACTCCACTGATAATCCCAATTGTTGCGCAATTCTCTCATTTCACTGTCGCCGCCGAGGTAAGTGCCATACATAGTATTATTTACTCCAGGTCCACCACTCAAGCTGACTTTTTCAAATGTTGCATAAGGTCTTGCCCATACTCCACTTTCTCTTTCTTGAGTATATATTGGACTAAATACCTGAGGACCATTTGCGGATGCATAAGTATTTTGCAACTTCCAAGCATTTCTTTCTTCTTTTGTCATTAACATTTTTGTATCAATATTTCTAAATGCTTCATCATAAGAATTTATTTGATTGAAATAAGCACCCATTACTGCAACAGGAGTTGATAAGATTGAAGGATTGAAATCTTCATGACTATTTCCGGTTGGAGCATACATTAAGTATCCATCCTGAACTTTACCGGCAATTTTTCTTATAGGTGTCATTATTGTTGGCAATTCAAATGTATCTGATGTTACATTACTTCTGCCTAATTTGGTCGTATCACCTAGATGAATCTTAATATGATCCTGCAACGTCATACCCTGAACATTAACTTTGCTTACATTAAATACTCCGCCTTTATTTGTAACAGTCGCTACAAATGTGTCTGAAGTCATATCAGATAAGTTAAAGTCAACATATAAGTTCGATTTACCATTGAGATTTACATTACCAATATTTGTTGAAGTAATCTTGTTATCCATTAAATAAATTCCACCGGCATTAACATTCAATGCCTTCGCATTAGATATATCTGAGCCTTCACCAAATCCGATAATTGCATTGTTCAAATTGATAGTATTATCTTTAATAGTTGAGTTCAAAATAATATTTGTATTTTTAGCTGAAGCAGGATTATCGCCAAGATTAATTTCACCATTACCTTTGATACTGCTATTTACAATACCATCTGTATAAGTAATAGAACCATCGTTATTGATACCTTTAACAGCATTAAATGAATTTGCACTAGTCTTAACTAAAGCATTATTGTCAATATTGATAGAATTTTGGACAACAATACCGGAAGTATTATCTACATTAGCACCGGAACCGATATTCAATGTCCCGATACCTGAAATTACACCCCTATTATTCAATGCGGTATTTACCGTAACAGAACCGGTATTAAGGACTTTCTTACCTGTTGCAACATTTATGCTGCCTTGAACAATATTCTTAGCATTTTCTATATTGTTATTAATATTAGCAGTACCATTACCTGAAATATTATTTTGAGCAACACCGCCACTTATATTCATTGTGCCATCATTGGTAATTTCACCTGCAACATTATTCAAGTTGGTATTCAATGTTCCTGCGTTATTTACATCACCTGCAATATTACCGCCTTCGTTGTCAAAACTTCCAGAAGTAATATTAACATTGCCGCCAACACTGCCGCCATTGGTATTATTGAATATTCCTGAAGTAATAACATTACCGCTTACGTTAGCACCATTATTATTAAATGTTCCGCTGTTTCCGATTACATTACCGGTTAATGTAGTTTTATTATTAGTTATTCCGGAGTTGTTAATATCTGCAATTACATCATTATTAAAGTTTGCCACTCCATCTTCTGTAACAGATATATCTTTTTGTTTAACGATTGAATTAAAGTTGGTTGTACCATTAATGATTGTAGAACCTTTTGTTTCTGTTGAATCTATTTTATCGTTAAATGTATTATTGCCATTTAATGTTAAAGTTCCATTATTATTGACATCAGTACCATTGTTATCAAATACAGAATCTTTAATTTCGCCGGTTGCGCCTTCTGCGATATTCAATGCAGTAGTAAATCCGTTGTATGAAGTTTTAACACTTCCGTCATCATTCAATGAACCAACTTGATTGATGTGAATATTTTGACCATCATTGATGTTGATACCTTCATGGTTATTACCATTAATGCTGTGAGTATTACCATTTATAGTTAATGTAGTACCACCCATATCCCCAAGATCCTGGATTACAGGTTCATCTGTACCCATTGTGTAGATTTTTGTAGTGACGGTTGATTTAATAGCAGCATACAATCCGGAGAAATTAAACGTTAATTTACCATTTGTTTTTGCATAAGTAATAAGGTAACTGTCACCTTCAATTTCTGTAGAAGAAGCATTTGCAGATAAATCAACATTACCCATTATTGAACTATCAGCAATTACGACTTCTACAGGAATAACTTCTGATGCTTTATGAAGCATATTTATAGTTTCTATAATAATTTGATTTGATGAATCCCCTGTATTAACTGAATTTGCGCTCAATACATCCGCTCTTGGAGTTTCATTTAAATCAACATCAATAGCAACCTTCAAATCTGCATTTTCGATATTAACATTACCAATATTAATATTGGAAGTGCCAATAATGCCATCCGCAAAATCAATTGTTGCACCCTTGGAAATTAAACTTGTATTACCGGATATATCGCCATTATTTCTTATTTTCAATGTTGAATTATTCGTTAATTCAATTGTATTTTGTGCAGTTGAATTATTTAATGTTACTATATTTTGGATAACAACTTTACCGGTACCATTAATATTTGCACTTGTTTCTCCTCCGGTTAATGTTAATAATGAATCTGTTCCATTGTTAGTTAATACACCTTGTATATAACTTGCATTAGAATTAATTGCTGCATTATTAGTTATTGAAGCATATATAGCATTATTGTTCTGTAAATTTGCATTATTTACAACTGAACCCTGAGTAATTCCGTCTGATGAATTATTTGTATAAGTTACATCAGTTCCGCCATTTAATGTTAAGGTACCATGACCGGATATTGTTCCTAAATTACCACCTACCGGAGTTCCTGAGCCTATTAAGAATTCACCATTATTTTCGATTGTGCCATTGTTTGTTATGCCATTCATAGCATTTACAGATTTATCAGATGATGCATTATTAGTAAATGTAGCATTATTACCTACTACTATTGAATTTTGAGTAATAGCAGCATCATTAGAAGTATTAACACTAATAGTTAATGCTCCTGAACCTGTAATTACATTTGTATTGATGTTATTTCCACCTGTAAATTCTAAATCTTTATTATTAACAATTGCAGCAGAAATGGAATCAGCATTTGCAGTCAATTTAGCACTTGAGCCTTCAATTTTTATTTCAGTTTGAGAAATCGAACCACCGGTTACATTTTCAACAGTACCGCTTATTAATGTTTTACCACTGCCACCAATAGCATTAGCATTGTTCCCGCCTGTAAGTTCTAAATCTTTATTGTTAGTTATATTTGCATTTACTTTGTCAGCATCAGTCGTTAATTTTGCATTTGTTCCTTCAATAGTAACACTATTTTGAGTAACTTCGCCGTTATTTAGAACTGTGCCGCTTATAGTTGTATTTCCTGACATTCCAGTAATTACATTAGTTATTGTTCCTCCGGTCAATTCAAGAACATTTCCATTCTTAATACCATCAGTTGAAGTTGTTATAACATTATCGGCATTAGTAATTAATGAACCTGTCGAACTAATTTCTACTGTTGATTGACTAATCTTGACATTATTTGTTATAGAACCGCTTATAGTTGTAGAACCATCACCGGTAATAATATTATTATTTTCTTTATTTGAACCTGTTAATGTTAATTGACCTGCATTCTTAACTCCATTTGTTGTATCAGTTGTAGTAATCTTATCTGCATCTGTTGTTAGATCACCGGTACTAGTAATCTCTATTATTCTTTGATTTATAGTACCATTATTTATTGTTGTACCACTTAAAGTAGTCTTACCATTACCATTGATTACATTAGAATTATTACCACCCAATAAGTTCAACTGTGCATTATTTGTAATCTTATCACTTGCACTAATCTTATCTGCATAAGTTGTAATAATACCATTGTCGCCGTTATTTGTAATTGTTGTTGCAACTATAGATACTCCATCAGTATTGTCTAATGAACCAGTATTCGTTATAACAGTTGCTCTTATTGCATTGTGATTTGTAATAGTACCACTATTTTCAATTTGATTAGCATTTTCTGTTGTTCCAATATTGCCATAATTTATCAAAGAACCACTGTTATCAATTGTTCCTTTAAATATTGAAGCATCAGATAATGTCACTGTACCTTTGTTTGTCAAACTTGCTGTTATGTTAGCATTAAATTCTACTTCTGCGGCTGTTACACCAATCAATTTGTCAACTATGATTGAACTTTGAATTACTTCACCATTGAATTCAGTATAACCGGTTTGAATAGTAGTTATACCAGCATTACCACTTACTACGTTCAAAGTATTTGTACCATTCAAGTTCAAATTAGCATTATTTATTATCGAATCACTGATTGTTGAATTAGTTATACCTGCAACATTGTTGTTTGTTAAGAATAATCCGTTCTTGAATCCGCTAACATTTGTTGCATTAGATAAAGTTAATGTTTGTGCAAGTTCAGATGAAACAGTTATACCAACTTTATTATTACCAACAATATCATAATTATTAGCATTAATATTTAATGTTTGACCATTGAATGGAACTAAATCACCTGTTACAAGCTCATCTTTACTCATAGTGTAAGTCTTTTGTTGTGCAGCAGATTTTACTGCAATTTCTAAATTTGCAAAGCTGAATGTCAATTGACCGGTCAATCTTGATTCAGATGTACCATCATCATATGTAATCAAGTAACTATCGTTTACAGCCGCAACAGGAGTTGTTTCAAACGAATCTGCCAATTTAACATATGTTCTTACACTATCATCTGCAACATCAACTATCGTCGGAACCACAGAAACAGCATCCGTTAAGATATTTACAGAATTAATTATTATGTGATTTGAACCAAGAACAGTAGACGCCATAAACTTATCTGATTTTACATTTGCTAAATCAGCGTCAATGTTAATTCTTAAATCTGAATTTCTTAAGTCTAAATTACCAATATTAATATAATCATTAATTATCGTACTATCTTGTATATCTAATACAGAATTAGTATTTGCAATTAAACTTGTTGCCCCAGAAATAGAACCACCGTAAAGTTTTAATTTAGAGCCACTCGTTATTTCAATATTATTATTAACAATTGATTTGCCCGAACCAACAGTAACTTCATCAATGATATTTACAAAGCCATCCGTTTCAGATGTACCATATTTATAAACATTACCCTGTAAACTTCCGCCATTTAAGTTCAAGGTTGATGCGTTGTAAATATCTCCAACTAAGTTCGTTGCACTTGAACTGATTGAGCCTGAGATATTATTTATTGTCGGAGCAGTTAAGGCAGATACTACAGTTGTTGCACCTTGGTTATTGAAGGTCGTTGCATTTATTGCTGCATTAACTCCTAAGGTTCCGCCATTAACGTTAATTATTCCTTGAGTGATTGATTTA
>CADAYD010000016.1 GCA_902791985.1 uncultured bacterium | reverse complement strand
TTCATTCTTTCTCTTTTATTGCGAGTAAAAGAGAAAGAACGAACCAAGAAAGAGAAAAACGCAAATTACTGCAATGCCTGACGGCATCGCTCCGCGCACCAGATATAAGTGTAAGGTGTTCATACGTTTTTGTCCTGACGGGCAAAAATCAATCAGGCGCCTAAGACTACGGCGCCTTTGATAATAATCTCGCAAGCGCGCGGCGTTGTCCTTAGCTGCGCTAAGAGATTTTTGCCGACAGGCAAAAACTCATATTACCGCGTAGCGGTCTAATGCTGCCGTAGGCAGTATTGTACCCTAGCGTGTTTTTCTTTTCGGTTCACTTTTCTTTTTGCGTCGCAATCAAAAAGAAAAGTGAACATTAGTACAGATAATATGTTTTATGTAATCATTGAATTTAACAAATCTTTAAACTATTTTTATCTGCTTGCAAATAAAAAATGTTTATTATACTATCAAATATGCAAGCGTGCGCTCATGCGGATTTTTATGTGGAAAAAGTCCTTTAAGCGTGAGTTAAGGAATTGTATAAGTAGCAAAATAATTAGAAATATAAAGGAAAACGAAAATGATTAACCCTGTTATTGATGAATTAGAAAAAGAATATTTAAAAGATTCTTTGCCGACTTTCAACGCAGGTGATACTGTTAAAGTATTCGTTAAGATTGTTGAAGGTAACAAAGAAAGAATCCAAGCATTTGAAGGTACTATTATTAAAATTCACGGTGCCGGCTTGAATAAAACAATCACTGTAAGAAAGGTATTTCAAGGTGTTGGTGTAGAACGTGTATTCTTAATCAACTCTCCGCGAATCGATAAAATTGAAGTATTAAGACGCGGTGATGTTAAACGTTCTAAGCTATATTACTTAAGAGAACGTTCAGGTAAGGCTACTCGTATTAAGGAAAAAATTGAAAAAAGATAAGACACATATTCACTGGTATCCGGGTCATATAGCCAAGGCTGAGAGAAAACTCAAAGAACAACTGGCGCTCGTGGATGCCGTAATAGAAGTGATTGATGCGAGAATACCGCTATCAAGCAGATATGACAATATTACGGGACTTCTAAATCAGAAGCCCCGTTTTTTGCTTGTTAATAAATCGGATTTGGTTGATAAAATTGAACTCGATAGATTTGTTGAATATTTAAAAAAAGAATCCGGTATTTCAGTTATTCCTACAAGTGCAAAATCTAATAAAGACTTTAATGTTATTGTAAAAGAGGCAATAGCATTATCCGAACCAAGAATACAGTCTATTATGGCTAAAGGCCTTTTACGCCGTCCTGCAAGAATTATGGTTGTTGGACTGCCAAATGTAGGGAAATCAAGTATAATAAATAAATTGACGCGTTCATCAAAAACCAAAACTGGCGCAAAGGCTGGGGTTACAAGACAACAGCAATGGGTGAGAATTAATCCGCAATTGGAGTTATTAGATACCCCCGGTATTATTCCTATGAAACAAGATGATCAGGAACGAGCTACAAAATTAGCGTTTGTTAATTCGGTAGGGGATAATGCGTATTCTAATGATTATGTTGCGAAAGAGTTACTAAATATTTTAAATGATAATCAGACAAAAATTTTTAAAGAATACTATGGTCTTGCTCCCCAAAATGAATTGACACTTGAAAATATTGCTCTTTGCCGTAAATGGTTAATAAAAAATAAAGAGTCTGATATTGAGCGAGCAAGCGGTTATGTTCTAAAAGATTTTAGAGAAGGTAAAATTGGGAAATTTATTTTGGATACGCTTCCTTAACAGGTGGTGTAAGTGAAAATAATTTTAGTTTTTTTTAATCAATAATTCGCCCATTTTCTATTTTATAAATTTGAACATCTTTTAAAAATTCTTCTTCAAAAAGAATTGTATCAACTGAAGTTATAATAGTTTGAGTGTCTTTTGATATTGATTTTAGCAAATAATTTTGTCTTATATCATCAAGTTCCGCAAGTACATCATCTAAAAGCAGAATTGGTTCATCGCCTGTTTTATCGGTTATAATATCGAGCTCGGATAGTTTTAAAGCGAGTACAACAGTTCTTTGTTGTCCTTGTGATGCGAATTTTGTCCCGTCAAGTTTGTTTATGGTAAATTTGACATCATCCCTGTGCGGGCCGACACATGCTTGTGCTCTGCGGATTTCTTCTGTTTTTCGTTCTTCTAATGAGGCTTTAAAAACAGTCTGTATGTCGCTTATATCCTCAATTGCAGGGTCGTCTAAAAATGAACATTCGTATGAAATTCCCAAATCTTCGCCGGTGCTGATTGTGTTGTGTTTGTTTTGAGCAATTTTTTCTATTTCTTTTAAATATTTTTTTCTTATATAGATTATATTACTGCCGGTTACTGATAGTTGTTCATTTAAGACATCTAGTAGCGAATTATCATAATTGCCTGTTTTTATTGCATCTTTTAAATAATTATTCTTTTGTATTCGAATTTTTTCATATTTTGATAATCTTTCGTCGTAAGCCGGATAAATTTGAGATATTGCCCTGTCAAGCCAATCTCTTCTGTCTTGCGGCGTTCCTCTTAATAAAAGTAAATCTGATGCCGAAAAAAGAACACATCTTAATGTATTTTTAAAATCTTTAATGCCGGATTTTACCCCGTTTAATTTCAATTCTCTTTTCTTGTCAGAGTCGTATTTGTAGTACATTTCTATATTTGTATTATTTTTTATTATTTGTGCTTCAATAGAAAATTGTTCGGAGTTGAATCGAATTAAATCAATATTATTTGATGTTCGGGGTGTTTTTAATGTTGATAAAAAATAAATGCTTTCAAGGATATTTGTTTTACCTTGCGCATTTTTCCCTATAATAAGAGTTTTATTTTTATTAAAATTTACTTCTAAATCATGACAATTTCTGTAATCGCTTAGTTTCAAATCCTCAAGTTTCATATATCCATTATACTTTAAATATATGATTTTTGGCAAAGTATAGACTTTAGCGTATTAATGGTGCTATAATAATAAAGGTGTGAGAGCATAGGGGAATTTTTATGTTACCTGTTATAACTGAAGAAATTTCAAAAAATGTGTTTGACGAAATTTTTGTAGATATGCCTGAGTGGCGTAAAAAAATGATTCACTATATCAAGGATGAAAATCCTGAAATTAATTCTGCAATCATAGAGGCTGCAAACAAGACGGATTTGGATCCTAAAGCAATTGCTCTTGGAGCTTATATGTCTTATGTAATGCTTGAGCTGGCGGCAAAAGATAGTGATGCTTTGCTCAATTATACCGACTAGTAAACGAGGGTTTAAATAAATGATAATAGAAGATTTACTAAAGGAATTAGTGGAAAGCAGAGGCTCAGACTTACATATATCAAGTAATTTGCCTCCTGTAAAACGTGTGGATGGTCAATTGGTGAGAATGGATTATCCGCCGCTATCATCTGATGATGTTGAACAGTTGTTATTTCCAATGATGTCTAACGATCAAAGACGTAGATTAGAGCAAGATTGGGAATTAGACTTCTCATATGGTGTAAAAGGAGTGGGCAGATTCCGTGTAAACTTCTATAAAGATAAAGGTGCTTATGCTGCAGCATTCAGAACGATTACTTCTGAGGCTCCGACTCTTGAAAATATGAACATGCCCCCGATTGTTACTGAGGTGGCTCAAAAACCAAGAGGTCTTGTTCTTGTTACAGGTCCTACCGGTTCAGGTAAATCAACTACTCTTGCTGCTATGATTGACTATATCAACAGAACAAGAGCTGAACATATTTTAACAATTGAGGACCCGATAGAATTTGTGCATAAATCAAAAATGAGCGTTATTCACCAGCGTGAATTAGGGATGGATACCCGTTCTTTTGCGAATGCTCTTAAATCTGCACTCCGTGAAGACCCAGATATTATTCTTGTAGGTGAAATGCGTGACCATGAAACGATAGCATTGGCGCTTACAGCGGCTGAAACTGGTCACTTGGTATTCGGAACTTTGCACACGTCTTCAGCGTCCCAAACTATTGACCGTATTATAGACGTATTCCCTCAGGGACAACAACAACAAATTCGTGTACAGCTTGCAAACTCTCTTGTGGCTGTATTTGCGCAGACTCTTTTACCGAAACAATTACCGGACGGAACGTCAAAAGGTCGAGTAATGGCTCAGGAAATAATGGTGGTTACTCCTGCTATTGCAAACCTTATCAGGGAATCAAAGGCGGCACAAATATATTCAACAATCCAAACAAGTTCTGAAAGTGGTATGCAAACTCTTGAGGCTGCATTAGCAAAGCTTGTCAATGAAGGTTTAGTTACAATGGAAAACGCATTGTCTAAATCTTCTAAACCTGCTGAATTGCAGAGATTGGTTACAAAATAATTTTTATTGAAAGGTGGTTTTATGGCCTCTTTTATCGATGCTTTTAATGATGCTCTCAGTGAAAAACACGTTATTTTAAAGATGCTGTTGTTTGCCATCCCTGTTTATATTTCTGTTAATTTATATCTTTCCAAAAACATGGTTTCATTTTATGTGTTTTTGACTTTAACCCTTATTTTATTTTTGGTGTTAATGAGTATAGGTATAAATAATATTTGTTCTAATAAGCACGAAATTTTTACATTTAATATTATAAAAATGTTTTTTGTTCTCATTCGTATGATTGTTGCTGTGGGTCCTGCGGCTATAATTCTATTCGGTAGTGGTTTTATTATTGTTAAGAATGTTGTGCTGCCCTTTGATGTGCCAAATATAAATTTGTATTTTCAAATATTTGTTTGGGCTGTTGTGGGAACCATACTTCTTACTTCATATTTATCTTTCTCAAAAAATTCAAATATTGTAGATTCTTATAATTTTGCGGCTTTGTATGAAGCAACTTCGGATGTATTGATTAATGTTATATTTTTAATCCCGCAATTAGTGATATTTAATGGTATAATTGTAGGTTTTGTTTGGTATGTAATGTATTGCATTAATATTCCAGTAACTCATCATTTATTTTTGTTTTATTGCTCGGTTGTCGCCGTTTTTAATGTTGCTATATTAGCAAGCTTTTTTGCTCAATTAGCATATGACGTCATCAAAGGTAAAGATGATGAATATAGGGATAAATTTTATATGAGTGGATGCAAATCTGATAATTATGATAAATATAAATAAATCATCTTAATTATTTTATTTCTCTGAGTTTTTTGAGTTGGTCGCGAATTTGTGCTGCGCGTTCAAAATCAAGAATTTTTGCGGCTTTATGCATATCTTTTTCAAGTTTAGTAATGAGCTTAGGTAAATCCTTCTTCTCTATACCATGTTCAACCATTTCTTCCGCTACAACATCTTCAAGGTTACGGTAACTTGCAATAAGTGATAAAAGATTATTTTCAATCGGTTTTTTAATTGTTTGCGGAATAATGCCGTACTTTTTGTTGTATTCAATCTGAATATGCCTTCTGCGTTCGGTTTCTTTAATTGCGTTTTGCATAGAATCAGTTATTTTGTCAGCGTACATTATAACTTCTCCGCAAGAATTTCTGGCTGCGCGTCCTATTGTTTGTATTAAACTTGTTTCGGAACGCAAAAATCCCTCTTTATCCGCATCCATAATGGCAACAAGTGAAACTTCAGGAATATCAAGTCCCTCTCTTAGTAAGTTTACACCTATTAAGACATCAAATTCTCCAAGTCGTAAATCTCTTAAAATCTCTACTCTTTCAATAGATTTTACTTCGCTATGCAGATATCGGACGCGTATACCTTCTTGCAGGAAGAAATCTGTAAGGTCTTCAGCCATACGTTTAGTTAATGTAGTAATAAGTATACGCTCGTCTTTATCAGCACGCTTTTTGATTTCAGCTTTCAAATCAGGGATTTGGCTATCAATTGGGCGAACTGAAATTTTAGGATCTAAAAGTCCTGTCGGACGTATTATTTGTTCTACAATCTGTGAGGATGTCTGTCGCTCGAATTCTGCTGGGGTTGCGGATATGTAGATCTTTTGTCCGACTTTATTAAAAAACTCTTTATTCTTTAATGGACGATTGTCTTTTGCGCATGGCAGCCTGAAACCGTAATCTACAAGTACTTGTTTTCTTGCTGCATCCCCGTTACTCATACCTTTTATCTGTGGCAGAGTTTCGTGAGATTCGTCTACTATTGTTAAAAAATTATCAGGGAAATAATCTAAAAGCGTAGCTGGCGGAGTTCCTGGCGCTCTGCGCTCTAAAATTCTTGAATAATTTTCAATTCCGGTGCAATACCCCATTTCTTTTATCATTTCTATATCGTATTTTACTCGTTGTTCAAGTCTTTGTGCTTCTACAAGTTTGTTTTGGTCGTTGAGTTCGACAAGTCTGTCTGAAAGTTCTTGTCTTATCATTTTTATTGTTTCTTCCAGATTTTCATCATCTGTAATATAGTGAACTGCGGGATAGATTACAAGTTCATTCGGGGTGTCAATAATTTCGCCTGAAACTTGGTCAATTTTAATAATTTTTTCGAGCTCGTCGCCGAAGAAATATAACCTTGTGATAATTTTTTCATAAGGAGGCATAATTTCAACAATATCCCCGCGAACTCTGAATGTTGAATACTTTAGTTCAATATCGTTTCGTTCATAACGAATTTCGACCAAGTATTTTAACAGTGCATCTCTGTCTATATCGTCACCCTTATGTAGTGTTATTGTTCCTTTAAAATAGTTTTCAGGTACCCCTAAACCGTAGATGCAGCTTACAGAAGCCACTACAATAACATCATCTCGTTCATAAAGACTTCTTGTTGTGTTATGACGAAGTCTGTCAATTTCTTCATTGATACTTGAGGATTTTTCAATGTATGTGTCAGTTCTTGGTATATATGCTTCCGGTTGATAGTAATCATAATAACTTATAAAATATTCAACTGCATTGTCAGGAAAAAGCTCTCTAAATTCGTTGTATAATTGCGCCGCAAGAGTTTTATTATGAGCAATAATCAGGGTTGGTCGTTGAACCTTTTCAATGACATTTGCGATAGTAAAAGTTTTTCCAGAACCGGTAATGCCGAGGAGTGTTTGAGTGTCATCCCCTCTTTTAACACCCTGTACAAGCTTTTCTATTGCTTGAGGTTGGTCGCCGGATGGTTTGTATTTTGAAACTAATTTAAATAATTTATGTTCCATATTTAGTAATTTTATTATAAAAATTTCTTAATTAAATAGTTATTTTCGTTAATTTGCACTTTTAATAATTCCGCCGCCTAGTACTTTGTCTCCGTCATAAAATACTGCGGATTGCCCGATTGCTATGGATTTTTGCATATCGTCAAAAATAACTTCTACTTCATCGCCTAAAGGTTTGATTTCTACAGGCGTCGGCTGTTGTGTAGAACGGATTTTTGCTTGACATTTTATTGGTTCTTTTAAATCTTCTATAGCAATCCAGTTTAAATCATTCGCTATTAAAGATTTTTTAAATGTCTTGTCTGCCGGTCCTATAACGACTTCATTTGAATTTTTGCGAAGCTCAAGGACGTATAATGGTTCTGATGCGCTGACGCCAATTCCTTTTCTCTGACCTATTGTATAGTTCCAAATACCCTTATGCTGCCCTAGAATTTTACCTTTTAAATCAACTATATTACCGATTTTTTCCTTAACTCCAAGCAACTCGTTATAATCTCCACCGTAAAAATCCTGACTATCAGGTTTATCTGCGGCTTGTAGCCCGTTATCTTTTGCTATTTTACGGATTTGCTCTTTTGTATAATCTCCGAGAGGTAAAATTATATTCTTTAATTGGTCTTGTTTTAATCTGTACAAGAAATAAGACTGATCTTTATGTGGCGCAATTCCTCGTTTTAGAATGTATCTGCCATTTTCTTCCTCAACTTTTGCATAATGTCCTGTTGCAAATTTATCAAATACTACTCCGTTGAGTCTTGCAATTTCAGGCAATACTCCAAATTTTATAAGCGCATTGCACCAAACGCATGGGTTTGGTGTGTGACCATCAAGGTATTCCTTTTTGAAGTTTTTTATAACTATATCTTCATATTTCGTGACGCAATCAACAACGTGATAAGGGATACCGAGTTGTGCTGCCAAATTTTGTGCGGCTTCAATATCTTCGACTTCGTCAGGTCCGTAACATGCATTGTGTTTGCCTTCTGCTACAGCCAAACCTTGTTTACCCCAAATTGACATTGTTGCTCCAATAACTTCATACCCTTTTTCTTTTAAAATCAAGGCTGCAACTGATGAATCAACTCCGCCTGATAAGCCGACTAAAATTTTCATATATTACCTTTCTATACCATAAGCATCTTTTTATGTAGCGTTTTTGCAGATTCTTCATACCCAACTCTGCCCATCAATCCGTATGTATAATTTCGTGCAAGTTCAACAGAAGGTTGATTAAATGTATTTACATTGTATAACGCTCCTGCTATTGCTGTTTGAATTTCAAGCATATAAAGAAGCTGACCGATATGATAACCATCAATTCTTGGGAGTTTAATTGTTACTGTCGGTCTTTTATAATCAATTAGTGATGCTAAAGTAGAATCTGCTTCGGCATTAATTAAGTCATTCATTGTTTTCCCGCCTAAGTATCCGATTCCTGTATATTCGAAAATCCGGGGTATATCGAGTTTTGTCTCATATTCTCCGACCCTTATAAAATTAATGAGTTTGTTATTAGGGCCTTCGTTAAATAATTGCATTTGGGCATGTTGATCAGTAGCGCCTACTGCTTTAACAGGTGTTGACCCTGTACAAAGTTCTGTTCCGTCAAGCTTTTTGTTTTTACCCAATGATTCTGCCCAGAGTTGAACAAACCAATCTCCGATATACTTGAGTCTTTGAGAATATGGCATCATTACTGTAATATTTTTACCTAATTTGGTGTCCATTAGATAATGAACTAATGCATTTTGAGCGGATATGTTTTCATAAATGTTTGTATTTTGTAGAGAATCATCAATATCTCTTATTCCTTTAGTTATTTCATCGATATCAATTCCGGTGAGTGTAAACGGAAGTAATCCGACGGCAGTAAATACAGAAAATCTCCCTCCTACATCATCAGGAACTACGAATGTTTTATAACCTTCTTGTTCCGATATTTGTCTAAGTATTCCGGTTTTAATATCTGTTGTAACTATAATATTTTTTCTGTAGTCATCATCAAGTTCTTTTTCAAGTCTGTCCTTAATGACCATATATTGAGCCATTGTTTCTGTTGTATCACCGGATTTCGTTATTACATTGACAAGGGTTTTCTTTAAATCCAATACATTTAAAAGCCCGTTCATTTCATCCGGATCAATGTTATCAAGGAAAAATATTCTGGGATAACCGTTTCGTTCTTCTTTGGATAACATATTCCAGTAAGGTTTTAAAAGAGCATGAGTAACAGCCAGACCTCCTAATGCACTACCGCCGATTCCCAGTACAAGAATATTATCAAATCTATTTTCAATGAGTGAAGCATATTCTTTTACATACCAAGACGTTTCTTTACTATAGCCAAGATTCATCCATTGCAATCCTGCTCCTGCGGTATCTTTTTTGCTATATAAATCGGATATTATTTGTGCTATTTTTTCTTTGTAATTTTCAAATTCTTCAGCTATATTCAGACCGTTTTCATTTCCGATTACTTTGCTGTCTGCTCCTCTGATATCTAACTCTATCATCAGTGTTTCCTATATTCCAGTGTGTATTTTTATATTAGTATGCTCAATTTAAAATTACAAGAAACTGTAAATGAGCAGTAAATAAATATTAAGGCCGCTATATTTTAACGGCCTTAATATTTCATATTTTTAAATGAATTTACAGATTTGCTCATCCATGCGGCGAAATCATGGTCTAGAGCATGGTTGAGTAAATTTCTAAATCTTTAGATTTAGATAATTGTTTCAATCTTGTGTGCATGATTTATCAATCATCTCATGGATTAAATTCCCATCTAAAAAGAGTAGTATGTATAGTGTAGAAAGCAATTAACAAATGGGGGAATAAGATGAGAGATTTTACTAAAAAACTGAGAGTGTTATTAATTGATGACAATGCGAATCATTTGAGAGGAATTAAAGAATTAATCAGCCTTGAAACAAGTTACAATGTCGTAGGAGCAACAAGGAATGCTAATTTAGGCTTAGGTTTAATAAAAAAATATCATCCTGACATTGTTTTAATGGATATAAATATGCCGGAAAAAGACGGATTGCAAGCTATTCAAGCAATTAACAAATTGGGTATTTCAACTAACATTTTGATTTTGAGTGGGTATGATGACTCTGATTTGATTTATCGCTCAATGAAGCTTGGCGCACGAGGATATGTTTTGAAGACTATGGCATCTTCAAAATTAATAGATGCTATTGAAACTGTTGCAGATGGTAAAGTTTATCTTCCTTCTGTTCTTACAACACGATTCTTTGAGTACTTCCAAAATGCTGCAAAAGAAGAATCGAATGCATTTGTTGGCGAAAATTTACTTACAACTTTAACCGGCAGAGAAAATGAAGTTCTTGATTTATTAACTCAAGGTATTAACTACAAGAGTATTGCAGAAAAGTTGATTATATCAGAAACTACAGTTAAAACACATGTAAATAATATTTTCCAAAAACTGCAAGTTAATGACAGAACTAATGCTGTTTTATATGCTTTGACTCATGGTTTTAAACCTTCTGTAACATCTCAGTCTGTGCAAGCAGCGGCATAAGTTAAATTTTGATTTTAATTATGGGGTTCTGCAGATTTGTAGAACCCCATTTATTTAAAAAGGAGTAGATATGCCTGAAATTAATATAGATGATAATGTAGATTTGGCTCAGCAGATAAGATTTGTTTCTCACGAAATACGTAATCACCTTTCAGTTTGTGATATGTATTCTCAAATAATAAAAAAACATCTTGAAAATGACGGATATTCAAATCCTTCAGTTTCCAATGCCCTTGATTGTATTCAAAAATCTTTTCAGATAATCGGAATGAATGTCAATGATTTAAAATCGTTGAATCCTGATAATAAGGTTGTTGTAGATTTTAAAATGTGCGTTTTAAGGGCTTTTGAGTTGTCTAAAGCGTATGTTGAAGATAAAGATATTGAATTTGAGTTATTTGTAAAAAATACCTCAAGTATTTTTATAGATGAAAACAGATTTATTTCTTGTGTTGTAAATATTATAAAAAATGCGATAGAAGCAATTGAGGTAAGAGGAAAGATTTCTGTTTTGGGTGAAGTTAAATCTGATTTTGCCGTTTTAAAAATCGCAAATAACGGCAAACAAATTCCTCTTGAAAAACAGGGAAAAATATTTGAGTGTGGTTATACATCCAAGCAAAGAGGCTCTGGTTTTGGACTAAATATTTGTAAAAAGTACCTTAATAGCCAAGGTGCTGATTTAGAACTTGTGAAATCTACAAAATCAGAAACCGTATTTAAAATTGCCATTCCTATTAATATGGACTAATTTATATATAGATATGCCCCATTCAAATAAGTTGCAAATAATATCCAAATCAGGTACGGGATAAGTAAATATGCGCTTATTTTAGAAATTTTATAAAATTCTTTTATAGTCATTAAGACAAATATATCAAGGAATATTACCACCAAAAGAGCAAATCCGATGTTTTGTAATATGAAAAATATCGGACTCCATATCGCATTAAAAAATAATTGAATAAAAAAGTATATAAAGCCTCTAATTTTCGATTTTTGTGTGTCTTGAGTAATATATAATCCAAGACTTATAAACATTAGTATGTACAAAACGCTCCATACCAGAACAAAAACCGATGATGGCGGACTCAGGGGAGGTTTGTTTAATGAAAGATACCAATTTGAATCGTACATATTGTAATTATTATTCATTATTTATTATTTTAAATAAGTCATTTAGATAGAATATTGAAGAATTTTATAATATAATGAATATTATGATTAATTATAAATTTTATTTGGATAACGGTATTGTAGATTTTGGTCGAGGTAAATTTGAAAGTGCAATCGAATATATTACAAAATCTATTGAAATGAAGGATGATTTTTCGGTTGCTTATTTTTATCGCGGAGCCTGTTATCATTCATTGGAAGAATATGACGAGGCGATGATGGACTATTCAAAAGCTATAAAGCTTGACCCCAAAATGACGGATGCATATTATAATCGAGCAAAAATTATTTTAACGCGTAAAGATATACAAGCCCCGAAAATAGAAAACGCAATAAAAGATTTAGAAAAAGCTATTGAGCTTGATCCGAATTTTCAAGATGCTCTCTATGCAATAGCTGCGGCATACAAAAAGCTTGGAGATTATCATAAAACTTTAGAATATATCGAAAAATTATTACAAGTAGAGCCCGACCATATTTACGGCAAGGCTCTTAAAAAACTTATTTTACAAAAATACATTATATAATCTATGTTTCTGTTTCTGTTTCTTCAGGTTTTTTGCCGGTTTTTTCTTCAGCTTCCGGTTTTGATTTCCTGAATAATCTCCCTAATGTATGATCCCAAACATATTTTATTCCTGATCCTATTGGTTTTAAAACATTAGAATATAAGAAGTTTCCTACTGGTTTTATTACACTGTTCCACATAAATGAACCTACCGGTTTAAGTATGTGATTATATGTCCATTTTCCGGCTTTTACAATTCCTCCGAGTACTCCTGGAGTCCCTAAGAGTAATCCTGTACAAAAACCTGCAGCCATATAATTATTCATTATTGGTGTTTGAGCGAAAAATCCCGGAAATATTGACATCCCAAACCCGCAGTGAGGTCTTCCCATTGGCAACATCGGCATTCCGCAACCCCTAATATTAATACTTTGAGAAATTCTTATATTCATTTTTATACTCCGAATAATATCTCTTATATATATAAAGTTTATATATTAATAAAAATTGCCTATTTTTTTTTAATGATTTAATAATTCTTAATATTTTTGCGAGCTTGCAAAAGTATATGATACATGTTAGTATTACTCTTGTAGAAAAGGTTATGAAAATGACAAAGCAATTACGACGTAGCAGACGAAGATTAGAAGGCTTGTTTTAAATTAAAACAAACGCTAAGTCGTTTTGGTATAAAGATTTAAAAGGGCCTGAGTTTTAAAAGGCTCTTTTTTATTACCCTTTTTAAATAAATTATTAACAAAAGTAAAAATATTTAAAAATTTAGTCAATTAATATTTTTACGCAACTTAATCAAGAGGTGAAAAGTATTATGGATAATATGAAATTACGACGAAACTTAATCATTAAGGCTAATGCCCCAATAGTCAAATTTATGAATTTAGTCTGGGGCTTGTAATACACATGATTAAGGCAGCTCATATCCTCGCATTTGTAAGGCTTACAAGGTTTCTCTACAAATCACTCTCAGAGTTAGAGGGAATTGACTGCAAAAGGAAAAGGAAATGATTTCAAAATTAACAGCAAGCACAATATATTCAACATTAGGTAATAACAGTTCACTTATCCCACTGGGTATAAAAGACGTCGCTAACAGTTGCGGTCTTACGGCAGCTTCTTATATTGCTGGCGACAAACATGAAGGAAAAGACAGATTCATAGACGAGTTTGGAACTCAGGCTATTTGGCTTGGCGGTATTCCTGCTTATAAATATATTCTTGATAAAACTTTATTTAAGTATTTTAAATTGGATTCTGAAATTGATGTAAGGATTTTCAAAGATAAAAGAATTTTGACTTTAGCTAAAAAATTTGCGCCATCAAAAGAAATTAAAGAAAATCTTAAAAATGCTGCCAAAAAACAAAAATTATTTAAGACTTTGACGATGGCAAAGTTTGTTGCTTCAACGGCATTGACTGCATTATCTTATTTCGGTTTGACAAAGTTCAGACATAAATACACTGAAGGTCAGATTAAAAAAGAGTATATTGAAAATAAAAAGAAGATATCAGAAAGTTTTGGTTCCGGATATATTCCTTTCTCATCAAAATTTTCTGCTGTTCATAGCAGCAAGAGAAACGACCAGATATCATTCACCGGAGGATTACAGGATTTTATGTTCAATCCGGTGAAGAATCTTATGATTGTGGATGCTGTTATAACAGGCGAAAGACTTTCTCATTCAAGAAATCCTCAAGATTTTATGGGATATGCAATAAAAGAGGGTAGTTTCTGGACCTTTATGTATTTTGCCGGTCCATTATTTGCAAAGGCGCTTGAAAAACACTCTGAAAAGATTCACAAAAAATCAATCGATCTTGATGCAAGGGTAATTGAAAATGAAGATTTCAAAAATGCGTTCAAAAACGGTACAATTAAATCTCAATTAGAAGCGTTTAAGTCTCAAAGTTCTTCCGGTGCAGATATGTATAAATTTGCTGTTAATCCTGAAAATAATGAAAATCTTATTGTAAAAATGGCAAAAGAATCAGATGTAATCCCAAGAATCAAGACTTCTTTCTTTAAAAAGCATCCAACAACAGTTGATACAAGAAAATATATTGATTTAGATGACTTAAAAGGGGTTGGGGAAAAGATTGAAAAACTTTTGAGCCAGTATGAAGAATCCGGACAAGACTTAGATACATTCTTTAAATCAGTAAGAAAGTTGAAAAGAGCATCGGTCATAAAGAATATGGGTGCTTGTATCGGGGCATTAGGAATTTTGGCGCCTGCTATAATGCTTGCGGTTAGATTTTTAGGTGGTGATAAAGATTATCAGGTTAAAAAGGATGTTGAAGCAAAGCTTAACTCTCAGGCTTAATCTACTTTATAATTGCTTAAATTATATATTATGTTATAATTTTTAAATAAAATATGTAGGTCGATATTGCTATGTCGACAGGATTTAATGAAAGGAGTTTTATTATGACAAAATGGGTATGCAGTGTTTGCGGTTATGAATATGATCCGGCAGAAAACGGGAACGTGGCATTTGAAGATTTACCTGAAGATTGGGTTTGTCCGCTTTGCGGTGTTGGTAAAGACCAATTTGAACAAGCGTAGAGTAATATAATTATGCAAATAATAAAAACTGTCACTTGAATTAGTTTTGGGGTGGCAGTTTTTGTTGCATAATCCTTAGGAAGCATATATACTAAGTGGTATGGAAGATATAGCAAAGCAGTTGGTGAAATATTTTAAGAGTCTTGGATTGGAAGTTCATACTTCAACTAAGGCTCGCGGGAATCAGGGATTTTTCAGAAAAAAAAGAATTGATATCTCCAAAAATATTCCGCAAGAACGGATTGTTCCGACTTTGCTGCACGAATTTACTCATTATATTCATTCAGAAATTGAACCTTTTATGGAGTGTACTGGCGGGACTTTGGAAAAAATTTTTGATGATAATGCTGTCCAATTTTACCAAAATGAACTTATCGAAGTGACCAAATTTGTAGATAAAAATTCAAAATGTGAAAAACTTTTGCAGCATAAAAATATTGTTAAAGAACAAATGCAGAATTATGAAAATATTATAAAATTAAAGTATCCTAAATTTATGCGCTCAAAAAATTTTACTGAATTTAATCGATACATAAAAAATTCCAAAGCGAGATATTTGCTAAAGTATGATAGAGTGCGACTTGTAACAAATGATTTATTCTCAAAAAAAATTGAAATTTATTCCGTTGATAATATAGAAAATGATTTCATGGATATGCCCAAGGAGTTTGCGGCATATATCAGATTAAAATCCTGCCAGAAAAAACAATCAAGAATCAGCGCTAAAATTAATCGTATGAATAAATACTATACAAAACCAACAGAGCTTTTTGCCAGATTTGTTGAAGGATTATATATTAATTCGGATTACATAAAAAATATAGCCCCTAATTGCTGTAAGCGGTTTTATGAATTATTAAATGCGGGTTATTATAGAGAATTATCTCAGCTTCAATCATTAATATCCAAGAGCGAATAAAATAATTTTTGGGCAACGGTCTTATTCATTTTCCGTTTTGCCGCCTCGGATTCTGCTTCTCGCAATTCTTGACCGACTTTTTGATATAAATATTTCATTGCGGCTTCTTGTCTTTGAGAATCATTTTTAAATTCGTTTCTTATTTTAGTTAATTCCCCATAGTCAAGGAATTTACCGCCGCAAATATAACAATCATCTACAACAGTGCCTCCGACTGCTGTCGTATTTTTTACCATTTTAGCGCCGCATGCAGGGCAAATTCTTTCTTTGTTTTCATCAGTTTTTTCAAATTTTTTGTTTTTTAATTTTTCTTCAATAATTGAAATATCTTCATTATCTTCATTAAATTTGTCAAATTCCCGATTATCAAAGAATATTCCTCCGCAGCCGTTCGTACAAATATCAAGATTAATACCTTCAGACTGAATAAATACTTTTTCCATTTTTTCCCCGCAAGCAGGACATTTTATTATTTCTATAGTATCCATATAATCCCCTTATTTAATGTACATTATATCTTATTTCAAATGAGATGTCATTATGTTTACAAAAAAGCCGTTTATTTTTCATAAACGGTCTTTTTTGTATTATTATGTTTACTAAAAAATTAATCCTTAGCATGTCCTGCAGTACCAAGAACGTCACGCATTTTGTGCATAACCATTTCTTTAACAGCAGTTCTGCCCGGTCCCATATATTCTCTCGGATCGAATTTTTCAGGATGTTCAATAAAGAATTCTCTGATTGTTGAAGTCATTGCAAGTCTTAAATCTGTATCAATATTGATTTTTGCAACACCATGTTTTGATGCATAGTTAAGCATTTCTTCCGGAACGCCTTGAGCATCAGGCAAATTACCGCCGAATTTGTTGCATTTTTCAACAAATTCTTTTGGTACTGATGATGAACCGTGCAATACGATAGGATAATCTCCAAACCCTGCTTCTCTTAATGCATCTTTAATTTCTTTGAGTCTTTCAAAGTCTAATTTTGCTTCACCTTTGAATTTGTATGCCCCGTGTGAAGTGCCGATAGCGATTGCCAAAGAATCACAACCAGTTTGTTTTACAAATTCTACGGCTTCTTTAACGTTTGTATATTTAGCATCTTTTGCAGATACGTTTACGTCGTCTTCAACACCTGCAAGTTTACCAAGTTCTGCTTCAACTGAAACTCCTCTTTCGTGAGCATAATCAACAACCTGTTTTGTTACTCTTACGTTTTCTTCAAACGGGAATCTTGAGCCGTCAATCATAACGGAAGAAAAACCGCCGTCGATACATGCTTTACAAATTTCAAAATCAGCACCGTGGTCTAAGTGTAGCGCTATTGGAACTGTTGTGGTAGCCAATGCTGCTTCAACCAATTTGATAAGGTAAGTTTGGTTTGCATATTTTCTTGCGCCTGCAGATACCTGCAAAATGATAGGTGATTGTGTTTCTTCTGCTGCTTCTGCAATACCTTGTAAAATTTCCATGTTGTTAACGTTGTAAGCACCGATAGCATATCCGCCTGCTAGTGCTTTTTTGAACATTTCGTTTGTTCCGACTAATTTTCTTTCAGCCATTTTGTTCTCCTTCTTTATATCTAATTATGCAAACAATTGCATACTACGTCCTCGTACACAAAAAATTTATTACAAACATAACTTTTATTCAAGTTTATAAAATTTAATAGCAAAAAAAATTTTCAGTGTTTTTATAAAACAAAAAGGAGTTTATATATGCAGCCGATAAGTTATAATAATGTTAGTTACGCCCCTAATTTCAGAGGTCTTTTGGTATTTGACAGAGTTTTAATTGATGATAAAGGTAAAATTTCTAAAAAAACAGCAAAGCTTGTTGCTGCTTTAAATGAACAAATAAGTAAAGAATGGAAAAACATTAAAATGAGTGGGAATAAAGATAAAACGCCTATATTTTTCAGCCGTGACAGGCGTAAAATTACCAGCGTAAAACCTGTTTATTCCCAAAAATATCCTGCGCTTTTGGTCGAACAAGAAAATGGTAAGTATACGGAAAATATTATTATAGACAGATATAATCCTAATAATTTTAAGTATGAAAAAATTGTCGAAACACCATATGGTTCGGCTACTTTGAGAAGTTATGATTCTCGTACATGCAATGATAAAGAGATTAATACACGTGTTGACAATATTCTATATAATTGTCTCGATGATATTATTACAACAGATACTATGCGAACATTCTTTGATGATGAATTAATAACTGTTGGCGACAGATTGTTAGCCGGACAGATTTATTAGAGGTTTATTTATTTTCAAAAATTTTAATTGCTCTGTCTAATATCCCAATGCAATATGATATTGCAATACCATAATTTGTAACAGGGATTCCTGCTTTATTTGCAAATATTATTCTGGATAATATTTCTTTGCGGTTTGTCATGCATGCGCCGCAATGTATTATTAGCTTGTATCCCGAGATATCAGGTAAATCGTGTCCGGAATAGTTCTCTATAATAAGATTTTTGCCTGTTTTCTGTCTCAGTAGATTAGGGATTTTAACCCTGCCAATGTCATCATCTATTGCATGATGTGTACAGCTTTCTAGAATCAATACTTTATCATTGTCACACAAAGTGTCAATCGCTTTTGCTCCATCAATAAAAGCTTTTAAATCCCCTTTGAGTCTTGCAAAAAGTATTGAAAAAGATGTTAATTTTATATTTTTCGGTACAATCTCATCAACTTTTTTAAACGCTTGAGAATCAGTAATAACAAGTGCAGGTGGTTGTTTTAACCCATCAAGTGCTTCTTTTAATTCAGTATCTCGAACTGATAAAACAGAACATCCGCTATCAAGTAAATCTCGCAAAGTTTGTACTTGCGGTAAAATTATTCTGCCTTTCGGGGCTTCTTTATCTATTGGGATAACTAAAACTACAGTTGAACCCTCGTCAACAAGATCCCCTGCAATTTTAGGCGAATTTACAAATTCTTCCGGCAATAGTTTTATTAGTGCGGATTTGAATTTGTAAACTAAATCATTATCAAATATGGCTGATGTGTAAATTACATCAACCGGTTTGTCTTTACCGTTTATACTGAGTGTAAGTGAAATATCCATGAATTCTTGCGGACTATTTATATCTGTTTTGTTGATTAGAATAAAGAAAGGAGTATTTAACTCATTAAATTTATTTATAAGTTCTTGCTCATAATCCCCAATACCTTCATTCCCGCAAACTACAACGGCAACATCCGTTCGGTCTATTACTTTTAAAGTCTTTTCAAGCCGCTTTGAGCCAAGCTCTGTATTGTCATCTATTCCTGCGGTGTCAAGGAAATTAACTGGTCCTATAGGTAGTAATTCCATAGATTTTTCAACGACATCAGTTGTTGTTCCCGCAATATCAGACACTATTGAAACATCTTGTCCTGTTATTCTGTTTAGAATAGATGATTTCCCAACGTTTGTTTTCCCAAAAATTCCTATATGAAGTCTGTTTGATTTTAATGGTTTCATATTCTAATTTTCTCATAAAAAACCGACTTGTAAAAGCCGGCTTTTTGAGATTAACCTCTGATCTTTAACTTTTTAATCAAATCTCTGTATTCGTCAAGATTTTTAGATTTAACGTAAGAAAGAAGTTTCTTTCTTTTACCTACCATCATCAAAAGACCTCTTTTGGTTGAGAAATCTTTTTTATTGGTTTTAAGGTGTTCGGTAAGTTGAGCAATCTTTGCAGTCATCATAGCAATCTGAACTGCTGAATTGCCTGTGTCTTTTTCATTTTTACCGAATTTCTTAGCGAATTCTGCTTTGTTTTCTAAGTTAATTGACATATTAGTTTTCCTTTACTTGTTGAGTGATTATTGGCGTAAGCACTCTACAGGTGCATAATAATACGCTAAAACTAAAAAATCAAGCGGTATTTATTGCGATTGGAAATTAATTGTAAAGTTTTATTAATATTTTTTATCAAAAAGGCAATTTTTGAAACAAAAAATACTTTATCAATATATATAGGAATACCTGATTTATATTTTCAGGGATAGGATGATTCAAAATACAATAGGATGATAGTCAAAATCAAGGGAGGACGCTACTCATGGGTATAGGCGCAGAAGATTACATCGATAAGATGTTAGTTCAGAAGTATCAGGAAGAAAAGGTCGATAATCACGACAGTATGGAGTCGATGGTTGATCCGGAAAAGATGTTGGGTGCAATGAATGATTATGCCTCAACTCTTAAAAACATGGTTGAATTACGCCAAAGATTGAATATTGCTTGCTATGCAATTAATGCAAGAACTGCAAGATATCAAAGATCTCTGGGGCAAAGATAAAAGTTTCCTCTCTTTAAATTTTTTGATAAAATATTCATATTAAAAGATTTAAGGAGAAAAAAATGGGAAAAATCATCCTTGCTTCTTCTTCTCCCAGAAGAACAAGTATTTTGAAAACAATGAAATTGGATTTTGACGTTATACCGTCTGAATATGAGGAACCTCATAACCAGACGGTTTTCTCTTACGATTTTGTCGAAAATCTTGCCTATAATAAAGCACTTGATGTTGCAAAAAAAATAAATAAACACAAGATTGAGGCACTTATTTTGGGCGCTGACACAATAGTTGTTATTGATAATAAAATCTTAGGAAAACCCGCGAATTATGAGGAAGCCTTTGAAATGCTTAAAATGTTGTCAGGCAAAACTCATTTTGTTGTAACATCCGTTGCGGTTGTGAATTCAAAGTCGCTTGAGTATTTAGTAAAATCAGATACGACTTATGTGACGTTTGAGTCGCTCAGTGACGATAAAATTAAATTTTACATTGATAATTATAAACCGTTTGATAAAGCAGGTAGTTATGGAATACAAGAGCTTCCTGAAGGCTATTTAAAATCTGTTGACGGGCAAATCGATAATGTCATCGGTTTGCCGTCAAAAGTTGTAGAAGAACTTTTGTCGCAAATGAATTAAAAATTGTTTGCGACAAAGTCCTTTTATTATATAGACGCAGAATTTATACCATACCCTCTTTAACAGCTTTAACTGCAGCCTGCACTCTGTCATTAACGCACATTTTTTGTAAAATCGAACAAACATGTGCTTTTGCGGTATGAACACTTACTATTAGTTCTTTGGCAATTTCTGTGTTACTTTTGCCTGCTACAAGATGTTTTAGAACTTCAAATTCTCGATCTGTTAACGGAACTTTAACGTGTGATGCCGAATTTTCTCCGATAATTGAAGCATCTTCAATTTTTGGAATTGCATTTAGTGCTAAATCTGCGACCAGCGGATCAATCCAGCAAACTCCTTCATTTACATCTCGAATTACATTTGCAAGTTTCTCCGGATCAATATCTTTCAGACAGTATGCATTTGCACCGGAACTAAGTGCTGCAACGACTTCTTCCTGCCGGTCGTGTGATGTTAAAGCGATAATTTTGACTTTTTTATTATTTTCGCGTATTTTCATAATTGCTTCTATTCCGTTTATTTCCGGCAATCCCAAATCCATAAGTATTACATCGGGATTTGATTTTTCAATCAATTTAATTCCTTCGTTGGCATCTTCTGCTTCTGCGACAACGTTAATGTCGGAATTAGAATTAAGTGCGCATCTTAGTCCGACTCTTGTTAATTTGAAATCTTCAACAATAACTACTTTAATACATTTTTCTTTAATCATATCAGTTCTCTCCCTGTAGTAATTAGTGTATCTTCTACTCTTTTTATCTAATACCAATGTATAACTTCACACATACAAAACCATTACCCGATAGGGTAATAGTTTCAATATTTATAAATAATATTTAAAGTGCCATTTTCATGTTATTGGAGGATTTATATATTTAATTACTTTAAAATTCTTAATAAAAAGTCAATTTTTGGAAAGAAAAATACTTTATATAAATACAGGGAAAATATGAAATAAATTAATATTAGGGGAAATTATGACAATCGCTTTAAAGCTGGCACGTTCAGCGTTAAGTTTTATAGGGAAATCAAAGGCAGAAATAAATGTATTAGATACTCAGCTAACACAAGGTTTAAAACATATTATAAAAGAAAAACCAGCAAAAATTAAAAATGCTATTTGGTGGATGTTTCATAGTCCGGAAAAAGTTGCAGATGAATTTATATCTTCAGGATTGCTAAAAGAAACATTATCTGACGGATTCGCTAAATTTACCAAATTGTCAGATGCTGAAATAAAGATGTATCAACATCAGTGTGATGTTAAAGCTATGAAAGAGACTGCGTCTTGTTTAATGAAAGAAATTCGTCATGGTGCAAATGTATTAGCTGGTAGAACTCTTCTATACCCTGTTAATAAGACATTTTCTGCTTTTATATCAAAAGATTTTAAAAATTTACTAAAAGATATTGTAAAATTGCCAAAACATGAATTCGGATTTGCTTATTATCAAAAACTTATTCGCTCAAATGGACTTATTGAAAGAGCTCCCCAAAAGATTGTTGTTAATGATAAAACAGCAGGAATGTCAATAGAAGAAGCATTTATGCCTGATTTTATAACTAAATATCGCTGTCAGGGTGGTTTTAATCCTCAGTCTAATACAATAGAATTCACAAAAGAATTTTCTTCATTACCCAAATGGTATCAGACCAATCTTATTACTCATGAATTGAAGCATTTTGAACAGGCTGATACAATAATAAGAACTTTTGGAATAGAACGATATATGTCTGCTTTAAAAAACAACATGCTAAAAACTTTGAAAAAATCCCCAAAAAATGCAGGTAAAAATGATATACAATTACAGGAAATTATCGATATTCATTGGGCGAAAAATGATATTGAAAAAACAATGAGAGAGGCATTCAAAGGCTCAATTAATGCTCCCAAAATCAATCCTGCCTCTGAAATGGGTAAGAATGCAGAGGCATATTTAAAAGCACAGGAAAATTATGTAGGTCTTGGAGATGGATTATTTATTTCTGTATCAAAAGATTATATAAAGAATCCGTTAGAAGTTGAAGCATACAAAACGGGCAATAGAAGTGGTTTAAAAGCATTAATTTTACAAAATCTAAACTTTAAAACTCTGTAATTAAACTGGACATAATTGGACATTATTTTCTTGGCTATGATTTAGCAAGTAGGGTAGACTTCAGTCTACCACTATTATTGGGAAATAGCAGACCGGTGTGAGTAAATAGTGAGTAAAAGTGTGTAAATCGGTTTTTTGGTAAAGTTGCACTTCCGACCAAATGTCCTGAAAAAAAAGGTAATACAATGCAAATGGCAATCCAAATTATAACAATAAAGAGCCATTGAACAAAAGTCCAACGGCTCTTTATGGAGCGGGAGACGAGGCTCGAACTCGCGACATCTTCCTTGGCAAGGAAGCATTCTACCACTGAATTACCCCCGCTTATTTAATTTTACCTAACCATAATACATGCAAAAAAATTTTTTGCAAGCACTTTTTATTTTAGTATTTTTAACAGGTATAATTTTTTTATATTTTACTCTTTTTATATGACCTCAAATGAACAAATATATGTTTTAATCGTTATATATATGTAATTATGGCAAAGGTATAATCTTGAGTATTTATAAAAAAATCGCAACAATAATTTTATTAAGCGCGTTTATTTTGCCAGCGCCGGTATTGGCTATTGATGATGACCCAACACCAAAAATTGAACAAACTGAAGCCCAGTCTGTTAAAGTAAAACAGGGTTCTGTTTTGTCTTTAGATGATTGTATAGGAATTGCACTCAATAACAGCCCTGCGGTTCGTGCGGCGCAGTACAACTATTGGATATCTAAAACCGATGTAAATATCGCTCGCAGTCAATTTTTCCCTACGATAGGTATTGGTGCGGGATATGATTTTACGAATACAAGGATTAGTAACAGAACATCTGATGTTAATTCGTATAATCTCAATGCAAATCTTAATATGCTTTTATTCGATTTTGGTAAAACTTATGCGCAAATAAAGATGCAAAAATTTTACTTAATTGCAGATGAATATGATTTCTATAATACTGTTGTTGAAGTGACTTTTGATGTTAAACAAAAATACTACAGAGTTCTTGCTGCTCGTGCAAATGTTCTGATTAATCAGGCTTATGTAGATATAAATGAACGCAATTATATACGAACAAAGGCTTATTATGATGAAGGATTAAAATCTAAAATAGACCTTGTTAATTCAGAAGTTACTCTGAGTGATTCAAAAATAAGACTAATAGAATCTGAAAATGCCTACCAAAATGCGCTTGTAAATTTGAATAATGCGATGTATCTGACTGAAGCACCGAACTATAATATTGAAGCGGTGTTTGGGATGAATTTAACTGATGTTGCTGCGCCGGTTGATTTGACGAAATTCCATAAAATTGATGATAAAGAATCAAGTAAAACGCCTATTGGTGTTTCAGATGCGAAATTGACTTCTGCAATTGAAAAACTTGAACTTCTGACAGATTATCAAATAGAAAAATTCCCGTACACATTCCAAGAATGTCTTAAAATTGCGAAGAAAAATCGTTTTGATTTGAAGGCTTACAAGGCAACAGTTGATGCTATTGAGGAAAATTTGGTATATATAAAACGTAATTTCTACCCTGCAATCAGCGCTAATGCAGGGTATGGACTCAGAGATACAAGTGCATCATCTTCTACAAACAGTTTAAATGTTGGTTTGAACCTTTCAAGCAGTCTGAATATTATGGCGCAGAAAAACAGAGTAGATGCCGGTAAATATTATTTGGATATTGCAAAAATTACCCTGCAAAAACTTGAAGATGATATATATTTTCAGGTCCAAAATGCCTATATAAATGTGATTCAACTTGCAAAACAAATTCCCTTGCAAGCTGTCAAGGTTCGTCAAACCAGAGAAAATTTTGAATTGGCTGAAGGTCGTTATTATGTTGGTTTGGGCGACTATTTGGAGCTTCAAAACGCAAAACTTGAATACAATAACGCACAGCATTCATACATTAATTCAATATATTTATATAATGTTTCTCTTGCGGCATTGGAAAGTGCTATATCATATCCGCAGCGAGTTACAAAAACTTTAGAGGTGAAGAAAAATGGACGTAAAAAATAGTATTAAAGCGGTTGCGACCAAGAAAAGAATAATTATTCCCACTGTTTTAGTTTTGGCTTGTGCAGGGTATTTCTTCTTCCATCATGGGAATAAGGTTCAATATCAGACAAAGGAACTTCAAAATTGTACGATTACTCAAGTTGTTGTGGCTTCAGGTACTATAAATCCCGTAAATATTGTCAGTGTTGGTTCTACCGTATCAGGTCTGATGAAAGAAATTTATGTTGATTATAACAGCGAGGTCAAAAAAGGACAGCTTTTGGCTCAGATTGACCCTGCGACATTTCAGGCGCAAGTCGATCAAAATAATGCTCAAATTATAAATGCTGAGGCAAATCTTGCAAAACTAAATGCAGAATTAATGTATGCTCAAAAGACTTACCAGAGATACAAAAATTTGTACGATAAAAATTTTATAGCACGCAGTGAGCTTGACAAGGCAGAGAGTGAATATCTTGCAAAACAAGCATCATTAGTTGCACAAAAAGCATCGATTTCGCAGGCTAGAGCAAGTTTAAATACTTCTATGACAAATCTTAGTTACACAAAAATTATTGCGCCGGTTGACGGAACGATTATCAAACGTGCAATAGATGTCGGACAGCCGGTTGCGGCAAGTTTTCAGGCTCCGGAACTTTTTACTATTGCGCAGGATTTGAAAAAGATGCAGATAGAAGTAAATGTTTCAGAAGCTGATATCGGCAGAGTTAAAGAAGGGCAGCAAGCTGAATATACGCTTGACGGGTATCCAGATGCAACCTTTAATGGTGAAGTTACTCAGGTTCGTTTAAATTCAACGACGACATCAAATGTTGTTACTTACACTGTTATTGTAAGTGTTGATAATGAGGATTTGAAACTCAAACCGGGTATGACTGCAAATGTTTCAATAATAACGAGTCAGAACAAAGATGTATTGTGTGTCCCTTCAGTTGCGCTTAAATATACTCCTGAATTGACCGGCCAAAAGTATAAAGAACAAGGTGTTTGGATTCTTGAGAACAATGAACCCGTTAGAGTGCCGGTTAAAGAAGGCGCAAGTGATGATTCAAACGTTCAGATAATAACAAATAAACTTAAAGTCGGCGATAAGGTTATAGTAGGTTCAACAGGTAAATCCGGTAAAGCGATGCCGCAGGGTAAACGACGCGGCGGCCCTCCGGGAATGTTTTAGGGGTAAACTATGGACTTAATAACAGTACGACACGCAATAAAAACATATTCAACCGGTGAGGAATCGTTTAACGCTTTAGATGATGTATCGTTAAGTGTTAAGCAGGGTGAATTTGTTGCCATTATGGGCGCATCAGGTTCCGGCAAATCAACATTTATGAACATGCTAGGGACACTCGACAAACCAAATTCCGGAGAATACTACCTTGACGGGCAAGATATGTTACACTTGGATTCGGACAGTTTAGCTATGATGCGATGCGAAAAAATGGGGTTTGTTTTTCAGGGGTTTAATCTTATTTCAAGAACTTCTGCGCTAGATAATGTTTGTCTGCCGATGATATATAAAGGAATACCAGAAAAAGAGCGTATTGAAAGAGGCAGAAAAGCTCTTGAAATTGTAGGACTAAAGAACCGAGAAGACCACATGCCAAATCAGATGTCAGGTGGTCAGCAGCAGCGTGTTGCAATAGCAAGAGCGCTTGTAAACGATGCCCCGCTGATTCTTGCAGACGAACCGACAGGAAACTTAGACACAAAAACAAGTATAGAGATTATGGAGTTTTTTGTTGCACTCAATGAAAAGCTCGGCAAAACAATAGTTCTTGTTACTCACGAGCCTGATATTGCACAATATACTCAAAGGGTTGTTAAATTCAAAGACGGCAAGATTGTTCTTGATCAACCCAAAGACGAATGGTTAAAGCAACGAACAAGGGAAACGTAAAATGCTTGATTTTAAATCAATATTAAAAATGTCAATAATATCTTTAAAGATAAATAAGATGCGCTCAATGCTAACAAGTCTTGGTATAATTATCGGTGTCAGTGCCGTAATAGTAATGCTTGCTGTCGGTTCAGGAGCAAGTAAAAAAATCGCATCTGATATGGAATCAATGGGTAGTAATTTGCTAATGATTCGTTCTGCATCCGCAAAATCAGGCGGTGTGCGTATGGGGGCAGGGTCAAAGCCGACATTAACTATGAAAGATGCTCAGGCTATTGAGGATAAGGCAAGGGGTGTTCTTGCTGTTGCTCCTTACAGTGCGGAAGGTAAGCAGGTTACATACGGGAATCAAAACTGGTCAACATCTGTCGCAGGTACAACAATGTCATATTTTATGATTCGTAATTACGAAATTGAATCAGGGCGCGGTTTTTTGCCTGACGATTCAAAAAATGGTACAAAAGTTGCCGTCATTGGACAGACTGTTTCCAATGAACTCTTTGGTGACGTTGATCCGATAGGCAAAACAATAAGAATAGGTAATATCCCGTTTAAAGTTGTCGGTCTGTTAAAAAGTAAGGGTTCAAGCGGTATGGGACAGGATCAGGATGATTTGGTATTTATACCGATTACAACAGCTCAGAGAAAAGTTTTCGGAACTGATTTCCCCGGAACTGTTAATATGATTACTGTTAAAGCGCAGAATGATGATGTAATAAATATGGCTCAGGAGGATATCGAAGCAATATTAAAATCCCGTCATCATATTGGTGCCAAACAGGATAATGATTTTGAAATACGAAACTTGGCAGAAATGCAGGAAACTATAAAATCCGCGACTAAAACGATGTCACTTTTACTTGGTGCAATTGCAGGGGTTTCTTTGATAGTCGGTGGAATTGGGATTATGAATATTATGCTTGTATCTGTCACCGAAAGAACGAAAGAAATTGGTATCCGTATGGCAATAGGTGCAAAAGCGTCTGATATCCGATTTCAGTTTTTAATAGAATCGTTTTTATTATCCATCTCAGGAGGTCTTGTCGGGGTGGCAGTTGGTATAGTGGGTGCGAATCTGATGCATACCCTTGCGGGGATGAATATAGCTATAACTCTATCTTCAATTTTGTTATCGTTAGGATTTTCGGCAGCTATAGGAATCGGTTTTGGGTATTACCCGGCGTATAAAGCTTCTTTGCTTAATCCTATAGATGCGTTAAGATACGAATAATTGCTCATATGCTTGGTCATAAGTTTCAACTTCAATTATGTCGCTATTTGGGAATAGTTTTTCTTTTGTTACATCAAGTTCTGTTTTGTTTTCTTTTATCGCAAAAACTTTTATGCCTTTTGATAATGCTTCAAAAACAGGGGTACTGCCAAGTGAGTTATATGGCATTATAAGGTAGTCTAAATCTTTAATGTTTATTCCTTGAGTCAAGTTAGTTGTTATTTGTGGCGCGTTCGAAAGCCCCAATAATATACAAGGTAAAAATGTCGGAGTAATATATTCTGCGGCAGCTTTTGAGTTTACGAGTTCCGGCTTTATTTGATAATCAATAAAAGCCGGAGAATGAGCACATGGAACTTTGAATTTTTTTGAAATAGCATGGGATATTATTGCTTCAACTCCTCCTACAGGGTCAACTCCAATACCTTTTGAATAATTTTCGTTGTCACTTTCTGGTTCTTCAAAAAGACAGACAATCGCAATTGCATCGCAGCCGTTATTTATTAGTTTTTCGCAAGCATTTTCGACTGTTGATATATTTTTAACGTTTCCGACTGATATCCCTTCATTGTTAACGTAAAATTCTACTCCAACGGCCTCTTCAGTTTCTTCAAAATCATTTAAATCTACACCGTATACGGTTTTTACAGCGTTTTGAGTGTTGATATGAACGTTGAGAACATCATTCGGGATGGCACAATCGTATACAATACCAATTTTGTTGTTGCAAGCCGGAATAAGATTTATTTCACCTTTAAAAAAGCTGTCAATTGAGAAACCTTCAACATATAGCATTTTATTTGTTATGCCTGAAAATCCCCCTGCATTAACAACATTCGGGTTTACGATAAGTCTTGATTTTTGTGCAAATTTTCTTGCGTAAGCGGATGCATCTCCGGCATATCCCCCAATTGAGGCTCCTATTCCTGTCGGAACAATAAATGCGCCAAATAATTCGTTATTGTATGTCATTGTCTTAAATATTTCTCCAATCCGTCAATTATCCCGTCTGTGATTTTATTTTGAAAATCTTTATTTATAAGTTTATAATTGTCTTCAGGATTAATCAAGTAACCAATCTCGGCTAATATAGCTATACAATGAGTGTTTCTTATAACGGCAAAACTCTGTCCTCTTGCTTTACCGTTTTTAAATCCTGTTCTTTGGGAAATTGATTCTGCTAAAATTTTTGCAAGTTCTCTTGATTGAGGGTAAAAATAATAAAGTTCTGTCCCTGTTACATCTTTATCTGCTGCAGAATCGGGAATTGAATTATTATGTATGCTTATAAAAATGTCTGAGTTAAAGTTATTAGTTAGTTCCACACGTTCATTTAGTTCTACAAATGTATCGTTTTCTCTGGTCATATTTACAATGGCACCCAATTTAGTTAACTTATTCTTTAATATTTTAGCAATCTCTAAGTTAAGATCTTTTTCTTGAGTGCCTAAGCAGCCTGTTGCTCCGAGTTCGTTTCCTCCATGTCCTGGGTCAATTGTAATTCGGATATTTTTTAGAGGATTTTTTTTGTCAGTGATAGGAAATTTCTTCATTGATATAATCAGCTCGTTATTATCATTGTAATAACTTGTATATCCGAATGGTTTTCCTTCAATAAAATCTTCGTATTTTTGAAACTGGTTGTCAGTGTTGTAAACTACAATGTCTAAGCCGTGTTCTGATTCTGAGAGTGCATATGGTACTTGCTTATCAAGAGATATTTTAATGTATTTGTTATTATGTTCTGTTTTATGTTCGAGAGCTTTTATATTTGCGTTTGCAAGATTTTTTTTATTAATTTCTGATGCACAATCTTTTGATATGAAGCCAAAATCATCCCTGCTGAGTTTGACTTTATAAAAACCTCTTTCTTCACCTATTGCTTCAAATTCAATACCTTTATTAAAATGTTGTAACCTGTTAAAGCCTTTGTCTATTGGAGTTGAACGAAGAGGTGTATTATCTTTGATAATAGAAATGAATATCGAATTTTTGTAAATTATTGCACTGGGGGTAATGTCAGTTTTATTAACCTGTTTAGGTCTTGTAATTTTATAAATTACTTTTTCTTTTCCGTTATCTATAGTAAAAGTATTTAGACCGTAATTTAAGTTAACAGCTTTTCTGAAGCCGCCGCTTGGGTGTAAATTTACCTTCTTGGAATTAATTTTTAGTGTTCTGTTTGGGGATTCATTCCCTGCAAAAAATGTTTTGTCGGAATTTATTGTTACGTTTTTACTTTTGGGGTAAACGATTTGTACTCCGAAAGAATAATTTCCGATGAATATGATATATAAAACTATCAACCAAAATATTTTCTTCATAGAAAATATTTTACCAGTATTGATGTTTATGTTCAACTTTCCATTTTTATGCAATTACGTCAAAGCAGGTTGCCCAAGCATTATCTACGTCCGACGGAACCAATGCCTGTTTTTCAATCGCTCCGATTTCATTTGCTGCGTGGCATATTGCGTCTTGACCTCGATAACCTTTTATTCCGAGTATTTTCCCATTTTTAATTCTAAAAAAATCAACAGCACAGTCATTAGGATCGCCAAGAATTTTTACACTTGAACCGTCTTTTAAGCGTACGCTGCCAATTCCTCTGCCCCAAGATTTTGCTAAATCAACCATTTTGAAACCCAATTTAATTCCGGTCATTTTATTCTCCTTCACTATTCTACTACATGTTCTATAAAAAAAATGTTTTAATAAATTTGCTAAATAAATTTATAATTTTTACAAAAATTTACTAATTTTTTTATAACTTTTAATGATTATATCTATTTTATGTTAATATTTTTGTATGATTTATTTTTATTATGGGGATGAAGAATTTAATATATCCAGCGAAATCAAGAAATTAAAATCAAAACTTGATAAAAATTTTCTTGAAATGAGTTATAAGGAGCTTGATAATCCTAAATTTCCGGATTTGATGGTTGCAATTTCTTCTCAACCGATGATGTTTGGCAAAATGCTCATTGTAATTGACTGCGTAAATTATTTCAAATCAAAGAAAAAGGATTCAAATGACGGCGGGTTTGATGACGGACAAATTAAACAAATTGAAGATGCACTTGAAAATGTAAATGAAAATTTGGATATTGTGTTCAGAGCATATGTAGCGCCTGATGCAAAGAAAAAAACATCAATTGATAAACGCAAGAAATTGTTTAAACTTCTCTCAAAATACAATGTGCAGGAATTTAATCAAATTCCTGCATACAAAGTCGCAGAACTTGAAGTGTGGATTAAAAATCAGGCTAAGAAGCATGATTTAAAAATCAATCCTGATGCGGCCAGTCTTTTACTTTTACAGGTTGGGGCAAATTTGAGGATGCTTGATAGCGAGCTTGAAAAGCTTAAAGTTTTTGCAAAGGATATGCCTGCTACAAAGGATATGGTAAAAGAAATTTGCGTAAGCAGCGAAGATTTGTTCGCTTTTATTGATTCTGCTGTTCTCGGAGAAAAATCAAAGGCGCTTGAGCAGTATAATAAACTTATTTCAACTCGTTATCCGTTATCTATTCTTGCGACTTTGCATTCAAGCTTAAAAGAAAAAATATTTATTAAAGCAAACGGTGGTAAATATTCTCAAGACGAAATTGCGCGTCTGACAGGTATGCATCCATACAGAGTCAAACTTGAACTACAAAAATTGAAACAAGTTCCTTTGAAAAATTTGGTACAATTGAAAGAAAATTTGACTGAGGCTGAATATAAAATCAAAACAGGGCAATCAAATCTTGCCCCTGAAAGGGAGATAGAGTATGCAATATTACGATAGTTCAATAATTCAAAAACTCCCGCATCTTGTTGAGTATTTTAAATCCGGTATAGAGGATGAACACAAAAATATTAGCCACTGTATTTTGTTTTGGGGTGCAGACATAAAGACTCAATGTGAACTTGCGCTTGAAATAGCAAGACTTTTAAACTGTAAAGAATCAGGGGATACGGATTGTGAATGTCTTAATTGCCGCTGGATTAGAGAACAGGCTCATCCTGCAGTAAAAATTTATACAAGACTTGATTATAAAGAGGCTTCAGAAAGTTCTGAAGAAGATGAAGGTTCAACAGGCGGGAAAAAGAATATTAATGTTGCTCAGGCGAGAGGAATAATATCAGAACTTGCTGTCACAAGTGATTATCACAGAGTTTATATTTTTTGTGACAGGGATGAAAGTGGTAATTTGCTGCCGTTAAATAAAATCAATTTTCCGGAGGTAACTTCAAATGCGCTTCTGAAAACCTTTGAAGAACCCCCGCAAAATACTACATTTATATTTTTGACAAATGACAAAAGTGATGTTATTTCAACAGTTGTATCGCGTGCTCAATCGTTTTTTGTTCCGTCAAATGTTAACGTTGAACAAAATTTTGAACTTGTGCAAAATCTGCTTGATAATTATTGGAGTATTGAGCGAAATGATGTTTTAATTTTTGAACAAAATCTAACTGCTTTAGCAGATGAAAATGGGGCAGTTGAAGTATTTGAACAAATGCAGAACTATATATGTATTCTTATGAAAGAAAATTTTGATAATAAAGTATTGTTTAATCGTCTTTTGCGAGATTTGGAACACGTTGAGAATGCCAAACGTCAGGCTACTCTTACTCCTCCTATGAACGATTCGGTTATTTGTGAAAATTTAGCGTTTAAAATGATTTTAAATTAATGCTAAAAAAGAGTTCTCAATGCGAGAACTCTTTTTTGTTGTATTTAAGAATAATTTTTTATGCTTTAGCAGGTGCTTCTGTTGCTGCTTCTTCAGCAGCGGGTACTTCTTCAGCAGGTGCTTCTTTTGCTTCTTCTGCTGCTTTTGCTTCAGCTTCTGCAGCGGCCTTTGCTTCTGCCTCTGCTTGTGCTTTTGCTTCTTCTTCCGCTTGCTTCTTAGCTAAAGCTTTCTTAGAGAGTTTAACGGTTTCTTTTTTCACATAATTTAAAGTTCCGTCTTCGTTGCAGTGTTTCATCAAGTATTGAACTCTCTCAGTTGGCTGAGCACCTTTTGAAATCCATTCTTCAGCTGCTGTTTTATCAAATTTCATTTCTTTTGTCTTCGGATTGTAGTGGCCTAATTCTTGAATTGGACGGCCTTCTCTTTTTGTTGTTGAATTAATAACTATAATTCTGTATGATGGTTGCTTTTTTGCACCTAATCTTTTTAATCTGATTTTTAACATTTGTTTTTCCTTCTATTTATACATATTCGCAACAGTTTAGGCGCCGCTTCCTAAAATGTCTAAGCCAAAATAAAGAGGAAAATTACTTCGGCTATGAGAAAATTTAATCACAAATATTTTTTTGTTGCAAGCAATTATTAAAAAATTGTGAAGATACTTGATTTTCTTTCTATTTAATGTAAAATGTAAATTGTGAGAGAGTAATTGAATAGAAGGAGTTAATATTATGGAAACAACCTTAACAAGAGAGGCAGAGAATGTGGTTATATTGAATATGACAATTCCTGCCGGAGAAGCAGAATCTGCTTACAATCTTGCAGCAAACAGAATTTCTCAGCATGTAAACATCAACGGTTTCAGACCGGGAAAAGCACCAAAATCTGTTGTTGAAAGACACGTTGGTGTTGATAGAATTCAACAGGAAGCACTTGATATGTTATTGCCAAGATATGTAAGTCAGGCTATTACCGAAAATAATTTAGATACGGTTACTCAACCGGCTTTAACGGGTTACAGTTTTGAACCTGGGCAAAATTTGCAAGTTACTATTCAAGTCGAAACAAGACCTGAATTTGCAATTGCTCAATATAAAGGAATGGAATTAAAGGCTGAAATTCCTGCGGTTGATGAAAAGGCATTTGATAATGCTCTTAATTCGTTCTTAACTCAAAATTCTTCTTTAGAACTTGTTTTGGACAGACCTTCTAAAGATACGGATATAGTAGTGTTTGATTTTGACGGTACTTGCAATGGCGAAAAAATCCAAGGCGGAAGTGCGAAAAACTTTGCATTGGATTTAGCTCATTCTACTCTTGTTCCGGGATTTGCAGAACAATTGGTCGGTCACAATATTAAAGACGAATTTACTATTGACATTAAATTCCCTGAAGATTATCGTGATGAAAAATTAAAGGGTCAAGATGCAAAATTTGATATTAAAATTCACGAAATTAAGGAAAGAGTTCTTCCTGAATTAACAGACGAGTTTGTTAAAAAATCAACAAGATTTGAATCAGTTGATGCACTCAAAGAAGATATCAATAAATTCTTAGAAAATCAAAGAGAAGGTGCAAAGAGAATTAGCGCTGAAAATACTGTTTTCAAAGCAATTGCCGATGCAACAACGATCAATATTCCTCAATCGATGATTGATAGAGAGGTCAGAGCAATTGCGGCTGATTATCAACAAAGAGTTGTAAATCAAGGTGGTAATTGGGCTCAATTTGTTGAAGCACAAGGTGGCGAAACAAAATTTGCTCAAACTCTTTCTGAAGATGCAAAAATCAGAATTAAAAATTCTTTAATTGTTGATAAAATTTCAAAAGAAGAAAAATTGACTGTTACTCAAGAAGATTTGACAGGCAGAATCAATCAATTAAGTGCTGCTTATGGTACAACACCTCAACAGTTGGTTAATCAGTTTGGACAAAATCCGGCATTTGTAACTTCATTATCTCAACAAGTTATTAATGATAAAGTTAGGAACTTCATCATTGACAACAACAAATTTGATTATGTAGAAGTTGCTACTGCTCAGGAAGAAGCTAAAGAAACAACAAAACCAAAGAAAAAGGCTTCTAAGAAAGCAGAAAAAACTGAAGATTAGTATAATAGATATATAGAAGGCGGAGTTTTCGCTCCGCCTTTTTTAAAATTATTAGACAATAAGAAAGGGAATAATTATTATGAGTTTTGTGCCGGTAGTTATAGAACAATCAAGCAGAGGGGAACGTTCTTTTGATATTTTTTCAAGATTATTAAGAGAGCGAATTATATTTTTAGGAACCCAAATTGATGATATGGTTGCTAATTTGGTTGTCGCTCAATTGTTATTATTGGATAGTGAAAATCCGGAGAAAGATATTATGTTGTACATAAATTCTCCTGGTGGGAGTGTCACTGCAGGATTTGCAATTTATGATACAATGCAGCATATAAGAGCAGATGTTTCTACAATATGTTTGGGTCAGGCTGCTTCTATGGGTGCATTTTTGTTATCATCCGGAACAAAAGGTAAAAGATTGGCTCTTCCTCATTCAAGAGTTTTGATTCACCAGCCTTTGGGCGGTGCGCAAGGTCAGGCTACCGATATTGAAATTCAGGCTGCTGAGATTATTAGAATTAAAAAATCATTGAATGAAATTTTAGCCTCTAATACGGGGCAATCTATTAAGAAAATAGAAAAGGATACAGATCGTGATTATATCATGACTCCGCAAGAAGCGCTTGAGTATGGTATGATTGATAAGGTAATATCCAGAGACGAAATTAAGTAGTAAAAGGTGTAAATTAATGCCAAAACATGATGATAAATTAAAATGTTCTTTTTGCGGAAAGACACAGGATCAGGTTAAAAAACTCATAGCGGGTCCTGAGGTATATATCTGTGATGAATGTGTTGAATTATGTAATGAGATTCTAGATGAGGAATTTTTAGAAGGTAAAGAAAAAGAAATTGAAGGTGCCAAGTCTGACAAAGATGAAAAGGCTATCCCGAAACCTCACGAAATTAAGGCTTATCTTGATCAATATATAGTAGGACAAGAGGATGCGAAAAAAGTTCTCGCTGTTTCTGTATACAATCACTACAAAAGATTGAAGCACAATACAGATGAAGCAAAAGACGGTGTAGAAATTCAAAAATCAAATATCTTGCTTGTAGGACCAACCGGTTCAGGTAAAACTTTACTTGCGCAAACATTGGCAAAGATGCTGGATGTTCCGTTTGCGGTTGCGGATGCAACGACATTAACTGAAGCCGGCTATGTCGGGGATGATGTCGAAAATATTTTGTTAAGACTTTATCAGAATGCAGAGTTTGATTCTGCCAAGGCTGAACGCGGTATTATCTATATTGATGAAATTGATAAAATTTCAAGAAAATCTGAAAGCACTTCTATTACAAGAGATGTTTCCGGAGAAGGTGTTCAGCAGGCGCTGTTAAAAATGATAGAAGGCACTGTTGCTCATGTTCCTCCTCAGGGTGGCAGAAAGCATCCGCATCAGGAATTTATCGAAATTAATACAAAAAATATCCTGTTCATTTGCGGAGGTGCTTTTGTCGGGTTAGAAAAAATTGTTGATAAACGCGCAGGGCAAGGTAATGCTGTCGGCTTTGGTACGGCATCTTTGTCGCAGGCTGAAAAAGATGCTAATGCGATGAAATTGTTGAAAAAATTGCAGCCGGAAGATTTGTTAAAATTTGGTTTGATACCGGAATTTATCGGGCGTATTCCTGTTTATGCAGTTTTGGATCAGTTGAACGAAAAGACTTTGAAAATGATTTTAACCGAGCCTAAGGATGCAATCTTAAAACAATATCAGGCACTTTTAGAAATGGACGGTGTGGAGCTTGAATTTGAACCTGATGCTGTTGAGATGATTGCAAAAGAAGCGATTAAACGTAAGACCGGTGCCAGAGCGTTGCGTTCAATAGTTGAAGAAATTATGCTTGATGTTATGTATGATGTTCCGACAAAAGAAAATATTAAAAAATTTGTTGTAACTAAGGAAATGGTAGAAAATCGCAAAAATGCGGAGGTTGTACCGCTTCCGACTAAAAAAGATGAAAGCATAACGGCTTATTTTATTAATTATGTTTTAGCGAAAATCGGCAGTTGAGAGTTCAACTGCCGATATTTAACTCTTTAATTAAAAACATTACGAAATGTTAAGTTGAATTTTAAATGGCGCAAACCCTGTTATAATCTGCTATATGTTATGATTTGATGTGGTGGGCGGAGCAATAATTCCGACTTTTTTGTTTTTACATGTATAGTTAGTAAAAAATTTATGTAATGAAAGTAGGAAATTATGGAAAAAGTATCAATTCAAAATGCAGGTTTTTATCCTGGGTGTTCACCTGTAGGTGCTGTGGATAATTCAAATTCGGCAACTGAAAAATTTAGAACACTAATGAAACAAGAATTGAAATTTCAATTAGCACAGTACAAAGTAGCATTTTATCAAGACACAATAGACAGATTTGAAAAAAAATTGACTAAAGCGCAAGTTGATATTGTAAGAGCAGAACTTGCGGATGCTCAACGTGAGTGTGCACAGCAGGCGATAGAGTTAAAACAGTGTAGACAAAATTCATAAAACCAGAAGTATTTGATACATCTTGTATGGTCAGTGTAAACGAAAGTAGGTAAATTATGACAAGTATTCAACCAGTAAATCCTTGGACACCTGAAATGATTAAAAAGGATAATGATTAAAAAGGATAAAGAATTAAAAGAAAAATATGGACAAAACGCTCATATTATTCCTGCACCGGTTGATTTTACAAAAGGTGGGGATATGTTTGTCAATAATAATAAAATTGACCTGGTTGATAAAAAGCAAAAGAAAAATATAAAAAATTTTTTACTTGGTACTGCAGCAGTAGCAACTACACTTGTGGGGACACTTTTAGCGATTAAATATCTTAAAAATGGTAAACTGCCTAAAGGTTTAGAAGGCGGGAAGATTTTAGGCGGTACTGAAAAACCACAAATTAAATTAAATGATCTGAAATTCGAAAAAGGCAAAGCAATGCTACCTTCAGGAGAAAAATTTAGTGGAACAGTAAGCCATGAATTAAAAAATGGTAATCAAGTTTCTATGGTTTATGAAAATGGTCAAATACAATCAAGTATAATTAAAGATAAAGAAGGAAAAATACTAACCCAAAAAGAATACCAATATACATATTGTTTAAGTGACACTTGGCATCATGGAGATAAGGTATTAGATAAAGTATTAGTCGATAGAAATGGTGTCAAGAGTTCTGTTGAATTTAAGCGAGGCTCGTACGGCGATATTAAAGAAACAAAAGTTGTAACTCCTGAAAAAACTACAACCTTTATAAAATCTGCAGAAGTTGAGGATTGTATGTATGATAATCCTGAACATAATATTCTTACTACCGGCCTCAGAGAAAATATGCCTTACAGAAAATGGGAAAGTGGTCTTGGAGGCAGTTATCCAAATGCTCAAATAATAGATGTTGAGGATGCTGCCGGGCATACCATTACAAGAGAATTTAAAAATGGAATGAAAGATGTTTTAAAATTAGATAAACAAGGAACTACGGGTACAATAGAACATTTTGATGAAAATGGTAAACTTGTTTCAAAAATTGAAAGAACATTTGACCACGAATTTAAAGAGTTTGAAACCAGCACTGAAACATTTTTCGGAGGCGGAACATATGAAGTTGGAAGATCAATTAGACATTTACATTTTAATGATGTTGTATACGATGCGAATGGTAATATTATCACAAATAGAAAAAATTACATAAATGCTTCTATATCGTATGCATGGGTATAATTAAAAGAAAGGATATACAATGATAGAACCAGTAAAAACTTTACCTCAAATAAAAATAAATCAAAATTTTGAGCAAAAGA
>CADAYD010000015.1 GCA_902791985.1 uncultured bacterium | reverse complement strand
AAACTGAAATGGATGCAGTTAAAAAAGTTATATCTAAAAACGTTGAAGGTTCATTCAAAACATTCAACGCATAATAAAAAAGCAATATGACGCTAAATACTAAAGCACTTAGGTATATATGACCTTTGATTGTTTTAGGCTTAGTTAAATTTGCCAAAATACAAATACTAAATAAAAAGAAAGAAGAAACTAACACAAACCAAAAACTCTAAAATTAAAAAATATACAAGCAATAATGCATATTGCGTGTTTTAGGTATGGGGTTTGCAAAAACCTGATGACTTATCCACCATTTGCTTTATTGACTTTGAAAAAAGACTTTCCTTTCCCTTTTTTCCTATTGATTTTCCAACGACTTGAAACACAGTCGTTTTTTTTTGGGGGGTAAATGTTGCTACAAATCAACCCAATAAATGAAAAACAGTCGTTTTTTGGGGTAAATGCTGCTACCAATCAACCCAATAAATGAAAAACAGTCGTTTTTTTGGGGGTAAATGCTGCTACAAATCAACCCAATAAATGAAAAACAGTCGTTTTTTGGGGGGTAAATGCTGCTACAAATCAACCCAATAAATGAAAAACAGTCGTTTTTTAGCCTAAGCAGAGGCAGTAATGCTATTTCCCAATACAAAAATGGTCAAATATATTATTTAAAATCTCATCAGTAATTACTTCTCCTGTTATTTCGTCAAGACTGAGGAGTGCAGATTTTAAATCTATATAAATCATATCCTGTAGCTGATTATTTTTAGCAGCATCCAATGCTCGTTCAAGTGCTTCTTTACACCTTATAAGGCAGGTTTGCTGACGTTGATTTGTAACAAACTCAATATCATCAGTTGAAAAATCAAGTACAGCATTTTTAATACGGTCTTTCAACACATCAAGACCTTCACTGGTAATTGCCGAAATTTTTAAATCCGAAGCGAATTGATAAGACGACTTATCAACAATATCAATTTTATTTGCAATTGTAATATAATTTTTGTCCTTTATTATGTCAAAAATTGTCTTATCATCACCAGTAAAACCGACAGAAGAATCGTATACAAAAAGAATAAGATCAGCCTCTTTGACAGATTGTTTAGAAAATTCTATCCCTATTTCTTCTACCTTATCAATATTATCATCCGTTCTAATTCCTGCAGTGTCTACTAATGTTACAGGGATACCTAAATCAATTGTTTCAGTAATAGTATCTCTTGTAGTTCCGGCAATATCAGTAACAATTGCACGATTAATATTTAAAAGCGAATTGAATATCGAAGATTTTCCGACATTAGGGCGACCAACAATTGCCACTTTAATACCTTGTCTTAAAATATTTGAAGATTTAGCACTGACAAGAATCTTATCAATTAATACTAAAGATTTTTCAAAGTTATCAATTAAGTATGAATAATCTGGTTCAACAACATCCTCTGGGAAATCGATACCAGCAACGATTTTTGAAGCTACTTCAAAAATATCTTTTTTAATCTCTGTAATTTTTTGTGCTAATACTCCGGACAAATTTTTTGCGGATTGTATTGCAAATTCAGATGTTTTTGAATGAATTAAGTCGTCAACAGCCTCAGCCTGAGAAAGATCAATTCGTTTATTTAAAAATGCACGTTTGGTAAATTCACCGCGCTGTGCCATTCTTGCTCCGTTATTAAGAACCAAATCAAGAATATTTTTTACAACATTAATTCCACCATGACATTGAATTTCTATAACGTCTTCACCGGTATAACTATGCGGGGCTTTAAACGGCAAAACAATTACTTCATCGATAAATTTTGTGTCATCTTTTATCCAACAATGACAAATGTGACCTGCCGGAAAAAAATTTTTGTCAGAAATACTTGAAATAATATCAAAACTTTTATCTCCCGAAATACGAATAACTCCGACTCCTCCGGTTCCTAAAGGGGTTGCTATTGCTGTTATAGTATCAAATTCATCTTTTATATTCATAAAAAAATTATATAACAAATTCCACGAAATTCCTCTGTTTGTATGTTTTTTTAGTTAAAAAATGTTAAAAAACGTTAATATACTTGCATTTCTTAAAAAATTTGGTATAGTTTAAAAGTACACAAAAGAAGGAGTTTTATTATGAACAAAGAAGAATTAGTACAAGAAATTTCAAAAAAAGCTGGTGTTACTCAAAGAGAAGCAGCTGAAGTTTTAGCATCTTGGATTGATACAATTCAAAAAACAGTTAAAAAAGGTGGTAAAGTAACATTAGTTGGTTTCGGTACTTTTGAATCTCGTAAGAGAAAAGCAAGAATCGGCAGAAACCCACAAACAGGCAAAGAATTAAAAATTCCTGCAAAAACAGTTCCTGCATTCTCTGCTGGTAAAAAATTCAAAGTTGCTGTTAACGGCAAATAATTATTGAATTTTATACAAGATTAAGACACTCATTTTTAATAATGAGTGTCTTTTTTTTATTCTTTTTTTTGATATTATGTAATAAGAATAAGAGGGATAGCATATGTTAGATAATTTTTTGGCAGGTTTTATATCATGGTTGGAACACGTAATTTCGGGCTGGGGTGCTTGGGGCATTATGGGGATCATGGCATTAGAATCCTGTAATATTCCTATCCCGAGTGAAGCGACATTACCGTTTGCCGGATATCTTGTGTCTAAAGGTGAAATGAACTTTCACATTGCTGCATGGGCAGGTGCTATCGGATGTCTGCTCGGTTCTATACCATCTTATTATTTAGGATATTTCGGCGGAAGACCGTTTATTGAAAAATACGGAAAATACTTTTTAATATCAAAAAAAGATCTTGAAGAAACAGATAAATGGGTTGACAAATACGGAGATTGGGCATTTTTTATATGCAGAATGTTACCGGTTGTAAGGACTTTTATATCGCTGCCTGCGGGAATATTAAAAGCAAAGAAAAGATTTTTCTTCTCTATGACTCTATTAGGGTCACTTATTTGGTGCTATATACTTGTTTATGTCGGAGTAAAATTCGGTCAACACATGGATAAAATCAAACCGCTCTGGCATAAATTTGATATTGTAATAATCTTAGCCTGCCTCGCCCTTGCTATCTGGTATATATATCATCACTTTAAAAATCTCAAAGAGAGCTAAAATATAATTTCTGAAACATTATCTACTTCATAAAACACTTTTGCTCCGGTTTTGAATTTATCGGGATTCGCACTGACATAAAATTCCTCAAAATGAGGAGTGTTACTATTTTTAGTCAATCCGGATTTTACCAAATCATCTTTTACAAATTGCGCTAAATATTCAGCAGGATCAATAAACAAATCTTTTGATACAAATTTAGTTAAAACAGGCAATAAATAAGGATAATGAGTACACCCAAGAACAATTTTTTGCGGAGCATTAGAAAGCATACGTTCTAAATCAGATTTGATTATAGATACACTTTCAATATTATTGGAAAGATTATTCTCGACAATCCTAACCCAATTAGGACAATACTGCCCAAAAACCTGCATTTTACTATTAAATTTTAAAATTTCTTTTGAATATGCTCCTGAAGCGATAGTTGCTTTTGTCGCAAAAATCCCCATTCTCTCAATATCCAGTCCTGCAAGGATTTTTGCAACTGATTGCACAACAGGATAAAGTTTGAAATTATATTTGTCTTTTATATCTTCATAAATTGTTGAGGACGTAGTATTACATGCCATAACAACAGCTTTGCATCCTTTTTTTTCTAAAAATTTTAATATATTTTTGGAATAATCAATAAGCTCTTCTTTAGTCTTATCACCGTATGGGACATGTAAAGTATCACCAAAATAAATAAAATCTTCATTTGGCAAAGTTTTTTTTACTTCTTTTAAAACTGTAAGTCCACCGACACCGGAATCGAAAAAACCTATAGGATTATTCATGTTTAAAATACTCATCAATACCCTCAACTATTGCCTTTGCCGTAGCATTTTTTCTGCTTTCAGTAATAAGCTGCGCACGCTCAGACGGATTTGATATAAACCCTGTTTCGACTAGAATTGCAGGCGCAGTCGTATGATTAATAACATAAAATTTTGATTTAAACAAGCCTCTGTCTTTCGCACTAATATTATTCAACATTGCAGCATGTACATATTTGGCAAGCATTAGGCTATTCTCTTTATAATAATGTGTTTCAAGTCCGTTTGGAGTATCGCTGTTGCTGGAATTAACGTGAATACTAACAAAAATATCAGGATTAAATATTTCACTAAATTCAACACGATCTTGGAGCGAAACATAACTGTCATCAGTTCTTGTCATTGCAACAACATAACCTTTTTTCTCCAATAATGTTTGAACTCGTTTTGAAATATCGAGTGTTATGTCTTTTTCATTGATATTGTTACGTAAAGCACCGCAATCAGAGCCTCCGTGTCCGGCATCAATAACCACATATTTTTTACCGTCAGTATGTTTTTTTATTATAGCAGGGATAACAATCTCAGGATTGAATTCTTCACTATCACCTGACGGGGTATACTTATCGAACGTATGGAGCTTTATACGCAAAGTTTTTCCATCTGCGCCAAGATAAACATCAACACTATCCTTACTTCCAACAGGAAGAGATAATTTGACCCCTCCGGATTTTATATCCGAAGTCGTAATTTTTTCAAATGCACTACCTCTAAATTCTGATATCATTGCACCGCTATAATAATTATTAACGTTGAACAAAAACAAATCGAGCATACTATCGGTTCTTTTTAATCCAAATACCAAAGGCTTTGAAAATGCAAACTTTGCAGAAAAATTATTCATATCGGCTTTTTCTGATGTGACAGCAGTCATATTGGCAGTCACGGAATATAAATTCAAAGGACTGGTTGTTTTAAGATTAAAAATCCCTATATTCTGAGAATCGCCAATTATAACAGGTAAATAATTTTCAGGATTAGACGTCGTTACGACAACTCTTGCAGTATTATTATCAAACTGTCCAATCTTAATTGAATCATTGCCTAAAATTACATCCTTATTACGCAGCATTGGGTTAACGACAGTATTTTTTATGTCAAATACTGCACGATTTGGTCCTGACAATTGAATTTTTTTCAACAGAGTATAGGAACCATTGCCGTTTAATATTGCGGAATCCCCAATAAGAGTCATACCGTTTAAATAATATTTTGATTTTAAAATAGAATTTTTTGTCGATAAGACAAAATTATTTTCAGCCAAATCACCATTTCCCGGAGTAAAAGAAGAATTTATCTCCCCAAAAACATTTTTTTGCGTAGAAATTTTCTGCTGTATATTGATTTTTTCATAGACAGGAGTTGTTCCAGTCTCTTTATAAACCTCTTGGAAATAATAATTAGTTATAACCGGGGACTTGAATTTTACAAAAATAGTGTTATTTAATCGTTTAATAACAATATTATTCGGATCATACCCATGATTACATTTAATAGTAACTCTGGCAATATCAGGAGTGCTTGAAATCTGACTTACAGAAATTTCCTCTATTTCATCAGTATTAATTAAATAACTTTTACTGCTAAAATCCAACCTAACAGGCTGCAAATCAAAATATACACAATTATCATCTTCTGTCCGAACAATCTGAGTTTTTTCAAGAGTGTAATCAAGATTATCAGAACTATTAAGAGTCATAAAAGCACCAGAATTATCAAAATTAACAGAAGATATACCTAAAGATCCCGCCGAAACCGGAACCCAGCACAAACTCAGGATAAATGTGAATATTAAAAGAATCTTTATAAAAATATTTTTCATGCGCTAATATCCCTATTACAATTATAGAATATTCACATGTATAGGCAAATTTGTTACAGGGAATAATATAAAAACTAAATCAATGTAATTAGAAAAATACATATTTAAGAGCAGTATTAGATAAAGATGATAAACAACTCTGTGCACAGCTTGTACTAGCCGATGAATTGAGTACAGATCTAAAAATCAAAATGGTGCGTCCATATGCTTTTGGCACAGGCTGTAATATTTTTGAAATATAAAAATTACTCTAACACGAAAATATGCAATTTATTGCATAAATAAAAGAGATAGGATAACCCTATCTCTTTTATTACGCCCGAAGAGATTCGAACTCCCGACCTTTTGGTTCGTAGCCAAACGCTCTATCCAGCTGAGCTACGGGCGCTTATTTATATACATGCATATACTACAAAAAAAATATCCTATTTTCAAGTAAATTTGTAAAAAATTTAATATATACAAGTATATATTTCTACATATATGCTTTTAATCTATTTTTTTTAATTGTAATATCTTGTTAGGAGTAAAATCGGATAAGATATGTATACAAAAATTTCTGAATATAATAGTGTAATAAAAAACTCACAAATAGATAAAAACGATTTTGATTTTGCAATATCAGTAATTAAATCACTTCAGAATGAACTTGAAAGTTATACAGAAAAAGGTTCAGGGTCATTTTTAGCCGCAATATATGATGAAAATAGAAATATCATTGCAAAATGCGCAAACACAGTTGTGAACGATAATTGTTCAAATTCTCATGCCGAAATCAACGTTATTAAAGCCGCAGAACAAAAACTCAACACATATGATTTGTCTGCGTATAATTTAAGCATTTATATTACTGCCGAACCTTGCATGATGTGTCTTGGAGCAATATTATGGTCAGGAATAAAAAATGTATACTATGGAGTCCCCTCTGAATATGTCGAAGAAATTACGGGATATGATGAAGGCTTTAAACAAAACTGGATAAAAGAATTTTCAAAACGCGGAATTAGAGTTTATGGAAATATTGAACCGGAATTGGGTAAATCAGTATTAAAAAAATATATTAATGATGGTAAAAAAATATACAAACCAAAAAGATAATATTACAGGGGATACAAAATGAAGGTCTTAAAGATTATTAATTCGGGATTAAACAGCCAAAAATTATTTAAAATGAACAAATTTACATCCGAAGCAGATAAAACTGTAGGAAGAGGTAATGTCGAATCATTATACAGCAACAAAAATATCTTTAATATTGAAAGAGGCACCATAAATGATAGAGACAACCAACTTGTAACAAAAATTAAAACCGAAGTTATTAAAATACTGGATACACTAAATAATAAAAAACATTCAAAAGAGACTCAAAAGCTCGAGTGGTATAAAAATCTTTTAATCGACCCAAAACACAATAACCATTTAACTTTTTATGTTAATAACCCGAGAATAAGAGCAATTTCCGCATCTGTAAAATCAAACTCTAGCGAAGAATACCTTGATTTGATTATTCACGGCTATTCAAAAAGCAAAGAACGCTACTTGATAAATAGAGAAGGTGAAATAATAAAAATCCCAACAATTGATTTCTTAAGAGATGCAAAAATACACGCTTATGATGCTGATTCTGTTTACTATACTCAGCATGAAATTAATAACTTAGGAATGAGAAGATATCTGGACTTATATGATGCGGAAATTGAAAAATTACACAAATATATGCAGAATGAAGAGCCGAAAATAGTCAAAAAGCAACCGGAAATATCTCAATATTTTTGGGAGATACAAATTAAAAAATGTAATGATGTATATCAAAAATTTAATAAATTGTATTATGGAATTGATGTAAACTCCACAACATATGGAAGAAAAAAAACATTTGCCGATATATGCGGAATAAAACTGGATAAGACAAGACCAATCATGGAAATTGATAATTTAAAAAATAAAGGACAAAACGTATTAATTAATATAATTGAAAAAAGTGAGAAACCCGCAATTAGAATTCGCCTATATGAAAATAATCATCAAACGAAAATGTTTGTAATTCTTGACGGACATCCTGTCGAAGAAACTAATCCTCCTGTCGAAGAAAATCTTTTTAAACTTGGCAAGATTATTAAATACTATAGTCCGGCAGAAACAGAAGAAAATAATATCCCCCAATTACTTAATGCAATAGAAGAAAGACTTGATAAAGGACAAAAAAAATTAAGAGCAATGATTGGTAAGAAAGCAGATAATATATAATAAAAAGCCCTCAAATATTGAGGGCTCTATATATTCCTAATTTCTCTTATGTTTCCTTTTCCTAATTTCGATTATCCAACAAACTTGCTTAAGCAATAAAATTAGTTCCAAATCTGTTTGCACCTTGGAAAAATGATTGCTTCATCATTTGAGTTAAAGTCTTTCTGACTTTACGTTTGTCATTAAGCTTAATCTCTTTTAAACTTTCAGATGTATCCTTGTATGTATTTGTAATTGCATCAGAAAATAACAACAATGTTGCCATAGTTTCATCCTCTCTTTTCTTAAAACTCTTAATTAAACGATTATTTTTTTATTTATCTCTTACATATATATAAAAAATTTTTATAAAAAAATATTGACTTTTTATATGCAATTTATATACTTTTTGTTACATAACTTTACAATTACTCCAAAACATTAAAGTATAAGCCCATTTATGCCGACAAAAAAAATAAGAGTAACTCTGAAAGGAATTTTATAAATGGGATTATCAGCTTCACAAGGCAGATTATTATCGATAACAGCAAGACTAACATCAAATGAATACGAGTCTCAGCAAATTTCTAATGCGAAAATGCGTCTGGCAACTCAAACACAAGAAGCCAGTGAAGCATACATTGCAGCATTAAATGATACTCAATATACATTTTTAACCTATGATTCAATGGGTAATACTGTAAATACTCCATTAACAGTTGCGGCACTTTATGAATATGCCGAAAACAAAAACCAATACATTTTAACAAATAATACAGGGAAAGTACTTTTAAACTCAAGCGAAATTAACTTATATAAAACATCAAAAAATTTGATGGAATATTTGAAAAAACACGGTATGAAACCGACATTCAAAACAACTACATTACAAGAAACATACGAAAATCTCTATAAAAATACGTTTGGCGGTTATACATTAGTAGAATGGGCAGATTTATGGGAACAAGCAAAAGATAAATCAGGTCCGACTCTTGAAGCATGGAGCAGTAATAAACAAACAGCTTTGGATAAATATTTTGAAGCCTTAAAAGAATACAACGAAATGGTAAGAGAAAAAGAAAATGGAGGAGATGTTTCTAACTCTGATATGAACCTCGTTCAGATTCCAATGGAAAATGCAAGAGAAAAATTCACACAAGTAATTTCCTATGAAACTGCTCAAGAAACAGAATTGCTGAAAGATATTGCAGACGACATTAAAAACCAAACACATGGAACAATAACACTACTTGATAAAAATGATGAAGAAGTAGAAATTGCGTACGAAGATTTATACAGATATTACATCAATAACTCAAATACATCAGAATTAGGCATATCATATAAAGAACAGATGGCTTTATATAAAGATGAATTGGATAAATTAAATATCAGTGCTAATAATGCATATCATTTTGAAGATCAAGAAAAAGCACAGTGGTATACAAATTTGTGGTACAAACTGAACGGTCCATCAACAGATAATTCAGGTTTAAATAATTATGCATATTTAAATGCAAAAGACGGAATGAGAGAATTTAAAGGCGGCATTAGTGCACAAAATGCAATTTCATCGAATGACTCCTCTTTATTTAACAGTCCGACTTGGATTAGTAATGCACTTGCAAAAGGATATGCAAACATAGAAAAAGCCACATATACAAATTCCGAAATGACACTTAAATCTATAGATAATCCTCTTTCGTTCAATTTAAACGGAATATCATGGAACGGTAAAATATATTCTTCAGTCGAAGATATAATCGAAACTAGAAATGATAAAGCAACAGCAAAGGCAGAAGCAGAATACCAAAGAAAAACAGCCGAAATTAATGCAAAAGACGAAAAATATCAAAGACAATTAAGTCTACTTGATACAGAACACAACGCCATTCAAACAGAATATGAATCAGTAAAAAGTGCATTAAATAAAAATATGGAACGTTCGTTTAAAGCATTCCAAGGATAATTTTATTAAGAAGACTTATTTTCCCCTATTTTTTCCCTCTGTAGTATAATTTATATTGCGGAGGTTTTTATTATGCATAATATAACATTAATAAACGGTGACGGCATTGGTCCTGAAATATCAAGAAGTGTGATTGAAATTATAGCATCAGCAGGATTAAGTATAAATTGGGATATTCAAAGTGCAGGTTCAGATGTTATAGAACAAGAAGGAACTCCACTGCCAAAAAGAGTCTTAGATTCTATTAAAAAAAATAAAGTAGCATTAAAAGCACCGGTTACAACCCCCATCGGTAAAGGTTTTCGTTCTGTTAATGTTCAACTTAGAAAGGATTTGGATTTATATGCTAACATACGGCCTTGCAAGAACCTCCCCAATGTAAAAACGAGATTTGATAATGTAGATTTGGTTGTTGTACGAGAGAACACCGAGGATTTATATGCCGGCATAGAAGAACAAATTGACCAAAATACAGCACACAGTATAAAAATTATAACAAGAGAAGCATCTGAACGCATCTGTCGCTTTGCATTTGAATATGCCGTTAAAAACGAAAGGAAAGAAGTTTGTGTAGTAACAAAAGCAAATATAATGAAACTTTCTGACGGCTTGTTTTTAGATTCTTACAGAAATGTTGCACAAGAATACCCGCAAATTAAGCAGCGAGAAATATTAGTTGATAATTTATGTATGCAGCTAGTACAAGACCCGACTAGATTCGATGTCTTAGTTTTGCCGAATTTATACGGGGACATAGTTTCCGATTTAACGGCAGGATTAATTGGTGGGCTCGGCGTTGCACAAGGAGCAAATATCGGGAAAGATTGCGCTGTATTTGAGCCTGTACACGGTTCAGCTCCGGATATAAAAGGTCAAAACAAAGCAAACCCTACGGCACTTCTGTTATCAGCAATTGAAATGCTTAAATATATAAATGAATTTGAACACGCAAAGAAAATTGAAAAAGCACTATTTAAAACATTATCTGACGGATATAAAACTGCAGATTTAGGCGGGACTCTTTCTACAACAGAGTTTACCCAACAAATTATAAAAAATTTATTATAATTTGAATTTCTGTTTTTAAAGCATATAAATGACATTTTAAAGTTATAAAACTAAATTCCGACATATTGATAAAAGAAAGGAATTTAGTATGGCTGAAATTATTGAAAACGAAAGGCGGCTTATAAGATTATCGGTAGACGACGTCATAAATATAGTCCGCGAATACCAAAAACTAACTCGCGAAAGTTGTTGTTATGAGCATACAAGGGAAATTTTGCAAAAGAATTTAATGTACTTGCCTGAAGATATCTAACATATGCCTTCACGAAGTCTTACAACAGCAGCACCCCAAGTCATACCCGCACCAAATCCGCAAAGAACAGCAGTAGAACCAAGCTTGATTTTGCCCTGTTCGACTCCCTCGACCAGTGCAATAGGTATTGAGGCAGCAGATGTATTGCCGTAATATTTTATATTTGAAATGACTTTATCGTCAGAATATTTAAGTCTGTTTTGGATAGCTTCAATTATTCTTTGGTTAGCCTGATGTGGTATAAGATAATCAATTTCTTCTGATGTCATACCGGATTTTGAAATACATTCTTCCACATATGCAGGAACAGTAGTTACCGCAAATTTATAAACATCTTTACCGTTCATAATAATTTTTCCTGTTCCGATTTCATCTGCGGGTTCAACCAATGGACAACATTGTCCCGGCATATTGGTTTGTATCATTTGTCCAATAGAACCATCAGCACTGATGTTTATTGATAATACATCGTCAATCCCATCATCTGACTCCGTTACTATCATAGCCCCAGCTCCGTCACCAAAAAGAATTGATGTACCTCTATCAGTCCAATCAGTTATTTTTGAATTATTATCAGAAGCAACAATTAAAATAGTTTTATATATTCCAGCACCGATAAACCCTCTTGCTACTTGCAAAGCATAAATAAGTCCAGTACACGCGGCAGTTAAATCAAACGCAGGAACCTGTCCCGGAATTCCAAGCTTATCTTGCAATGTACAAGAAAGAGTAGGATAAAGCTGAGGAGGCACCGATGCAGCAGAAATTATACAATCGATATCTTTAGGCTCAAATCCTGACTTATTAAGTGCCTTTTGTGCTGCTTCCAAACCTAAATCAATAGCCGTTTCATTGCCTGAAACAACACGACGTTCTTTTATACCAGTACGAGTATAAATCCACTCATCTGAAGTTTCATATAATTTTTTCAAATCATCATTTGTGATAACCGTTTTCGGTACACAATATCCGATTCCTGCTATTTTCATTGGTCTTAAATTTGTCATTATTTGTTTATACTTTCTGAAATTTTTGAATTTATGTCTTTATTTAATACTTTTACTGCTGCACCTACAGCATTTTTCATCGCAAAAGCAGAACTTCTGCCATGCGCAATAACTGAAATACCGTTAACTCCAAGTAAAAGCATCCCTCCGAACACTTCCCAGTTAACCCTCTTTAAAATTCTGCGCAAAAATGGTTTCGCAAGTAGTCCTATTATAGCGCCAATTATGTCAGATTTAAATTCAGCCTTAATCATATTTAGAAGCATAGAAGAAGAACCTTCTGTCACTTTTAATACAATATTACCTGAAAAACCATCAGTTACAATAACGTCGGCCTTATCCTTGAAAACTTCTTTACCTTCTACATTCCCTACGAATTCAAATCTGCCGTTTTCGTGCATTTCTTTAAGTAACGGGTAAGTTTCTTTAACCAGTTCATTTCCCTTGCCTTCTTCTTCTCCGATACTCAAAATTCCGACTTTCGGATTTTCAATGCCCAAGCTAAGCTTCGCATAAGCAACGCCCATTTGTGCGAACTGTGCTAACATACCGGCATTACAATCGCTATTAGCACCTCCATCTATAATAACAACAGGTTTGTCCATTCTAGGAAGCGTAACAGCAATTGCAGGCCTTGTTATACCGGAAATTCTTCCTAGTCCAAATAAACTCGCAGCCATAGCAGCACCGGTTGAACCTGCACTAACAACAGCCTCACATCTGCCTTGAGCAACTGCATTTACTGATGCAACGATTGATGAATCTTTTTTACGACGAATAGACTGCCCTACAGCTTCACCCATACCGATAACTTCCGATGCATGCGTAATTGTGTAATCAATTTTACCTAAATCAATCTTTATACGTCTTTTATGACCTTTTGTTCCTATATCTGATAAGATATAACCAACTTTTTTGATATGATCTAACTCTTTTTGAATTTCGTCTTCTCTACCAACAAGCTCCAAACTTACACCATATTCCATCGCAGCCCATAGAGAACCTTCTACGATTTTTCTTGGTGCATAATCACCACCCATTGCATCGATTGCTATTCTTGCCATACTCCCTCTCTTTTATAGAAGTAGATAAGTATTTAAGTAGGGAAGTAGTTAAGTTGTTATCAAAATTTATATTGTCATAACGAACTTATCTACTTATCTACTTATCTACTATTAGATTGTTATTCTGCTTTTTCTTCTTCAACAGTTTCTTCAACTTTTGCTTCTTCTTTTACTTCTTCAACCGCTTCAGATTTGGTTTCTTCAACCTTAGTTTCTTTTACTTTTTCTTCAGACTTGGTTGCTGCTTTTTTAGTAGCAGTCTTTTTGGTTGCGGTTTTTTTAGCAGGTTTCTTTGCCGCAACTGCAGCAGCCTTATCTGCTAATTTAACCGGTTGTCCCTTATAAGTACCGCATTCTGTACATACGGTGTGTGCTAAAACTGTTGCGCCACAATTAGGGCATTTAGTTGTTTCAGGTTTTGTTGCTTTCCAGTTTGCTCTTCTTGAACCTTGAGCACTATGACCTGTTCTTTTCTTTGGTACTGCCATTTTTCTTTCCTTTTTATTTTTTACTATCTACATTTGGGTTAATTTGGATATTAAAGACTTCCAGTCTTGGGTCATAATTATCATTTTGAGATAAATAATCCTTCCCTTTACAATTTATACCACAAACCTTTTTATTTGGGAAATTTAATATTACAGATTGATACAATAAGTCATAAATATCAATTTCTTTTTCGCCATTAAGGTCTGTAATGAATTGTCCTTCCTTGATTTCGAATTCTTTATCAGAATTAGTATAATCTTCAACTAAATTTCTTTTTGAATAAATTTCATCAATATCAAAATCCATTTTATAAGCGAATTTATCAAGACATAAATCACAAACAAGTAATACTGATGTTGTTACATGACCGGTTATTTGTATAAAATCGCCTAAAGATTTAAGCATTAACTCTGCTTTTACCGGTTCAATGCAATCAAATTCTTCAATTTTTTCATTAAAATCACACCGTAAAATTTTGTTTGGTGAATTTTCAATATCCTCAATCAAAATAACTTTATGCATATTTTATTCCTAATACGCTATTATTACCCTATGCCTTAAATTACATATACTGTTCTTCTTGTATCGCTACTGCAGCAATTTGGTTAGATAAGAAACATGCTTTTTTTATAGGTCCTTCTGTTTCACGTTCAAAAAGCACATTTTTCTGAGATTGCATTAAATTAAGAAGGTCATCATACAATTGCTGAGGGTCTTTAACATAAAGAACCAAAGGTGCAGTAGAGCCTTTAATAAAAACAAGAACTGAATAGCGTTTTTTAATATTCTGCGCATTTGGATTATTGTATTGTTGTGCCATAATCTTCTCCTTCTCGTGTTATTGCAATTTTACTAAAAAATCTGAGTAAAATCAAGGCATCAAACAGCAGAGGATTTTACAAACAGTATTATTCATGTTATTTTACATATATGATAAGAAAACCTATAGTTGCAATAGTAGGTCGTCCAAATGTCGGGAAATCAACATTTGTTAATCGACTTATCGGAAGCAGAAACTCAATAGTTGATGATGCTCCAGGAGTTACGCGTGACAGGATTTATTTTGATGTAGAGTGGCAAGGTAAAGGATTTACTGTCATAGACACAGGAGGAATTATTCCCGGAGATGATGATGATATTATGAATTCAATATTTTCACAAGCACAGCTGGCTTGCGAAGAAGCAGATAAAATTATTTTTCTTGTAGACGGGAAAGAAGGAATTAATCCTATAGATTACGACATAGCAAATATTTTGCGAAGAGCATCCAAACCTGTATTTTTAGCAGTAAATAAGTGTGATAATCCTGATTTATTGGCAATGACAAGCGATTTTTATGCTCTTTCTATGGGAGAACCCACTGCAATATCTGCGCTACATGGATCCGGAGGAGTAGGAGATCTGCTTGATATAATAACTCAAGACTTTGAGATTACAGAGAAAGAAGAACGAGAAAATAGAATAAGGATTGCTATTGTAGGCAGACCTAATGCAGGTAAGTCATCTATAGTAAATTCTTTATTAAATACCAAAAGAGTAATCGTATCAGATATATCCGGAACAACAAGGGACAGTATAGACAGTCATATAAAATATAATGACACTGAATTTACGATTGTAGATACTGCAGGAATAAGAAAAAAATCAAAAGTTGACTATGGTGTGGAGAAATTTGCAGTTGACAGAGCAATACGTTCAATTCGCGATTGTGATGTTGCACTCTTGGTAATTGACGCAAAAGAAGGAATATCAGAACAAGATAAACGGATTTCATCAATTATAACTGAAGCCGGCAAAGGAATTATTGTAGCGATTAATAAATGGGATTTGATTGAAGATAAAAAGGCTAACACAATTAATAAATTTACACAAAAACTTGAACAAGATATCCCATTTTTAAGCTATGCTCCCAAAATTTTTATAAGTGCAACAACAAAACAAAGATTAACCCAGATTTTTGATGAAGGCATAAAAGTTTATAATGAGGCCTGCAAGCGTATTTCAACAGGGTTATTGAATAAAATTATAAATGAATCCTATGCACTCAACCCTCCGACAAATTTCAAGGGCAAAAGGCTGAAAATATATTACACTACACAAGTTACGGCACAACCGCCAACATTTGTGTTCTTTGTAAATAATGAAGAACTTTTAAAAGATAACTACAAACGCTATCTTGAGAACAAGCTTCGCGAAGCCTTCGGCTTTTTCGGCAACCCGATACGCCTGAGTGCAAGAGAACGAAAAGAGAAAAAATAAATTTAATCTTAACCGAACAAAACTTTAAATATTGTATACTACTTCATCATTTTTTTAAGTTCGCGTAACTCGGAGCAAGTTGCCGGATTGTATCTGTTACTCTTACTAAAATCCATATTAGGTTCGTCAATAGCAACGTTACTTGCTTTATCATAACAAAGCATTGCTCCGGATACAGGTTTCCCCGTGCTGCAATCAACCGTTGTTTGCATTAAACAAACAGACAAAGGACGCTGTTTTTGATCCAACAAACTAAATATTTTTAACATTGATTCATTTGTAAATTTGTACACAACCGATACTTTGTTATTTTGCTCGGATATACTGTCCATATCAAGATATATACCCACACCAAACCCGAAATTTTCCCATTTTACAGCGTTCGCAGGCAGGGATAAAAATAGTAAACAAAATATAATTAAATAAGAAAAAATTTTAGGAATCTTTTTCCTCTGAATTATCATCACTTGAAATCTCTTTATCCTGCGCATGAATTGATAAGGCAATACGTCTGTCAGCGGTGTTAAATTTAATAATAAATGTGCTTATTTTGTCACCAACTTGCAAAATATTCTTATTTTCGTTTTGATATTCAATAACTTCATCATGAGGAAGCAATGCCTCTACACCGGGGTAAACCTCTACGAAAGCACCAAAATATTTCAATCTTGTAATAGTACCCTCTATCTTGTCACCCTCTTTAATATTTTTTTCTGCCTCAACCCAAGGATCCGGCTCAAGCATTTTAAGACTTAAAGAAATTCTTTGTTTAGCATGATTAACATCAATAACTTCAACATCTATCTTATCTCCGACATGCAAAATATCTGTCGGATGTTCAATCCAGCGCCAAGAAAGCTGAGACAGAGGTAATAGACCATCTACGCCGCCGATATCAACAAAAGCGCCAAAATCAGTTATCCTTACAACTTCACCCTTAACAATTTGTCCTACTTCTATTTGAGAGAATATATTGTCCTTAGCTTCCTGAACAGTATCATCGTATACTTTTTTATTTGATAAAATAAAATTATTTTGCTGTACATCAAGCGTTAATATTTTAACTTCAATCTTTGCACCGGCAGCTAATTCTGATTCTTTTACCCTTAATTGACTTGAAGGAATAAACCCTCTAACACCCGCAACATCAACAAGAACACCACCTTTCACAGTATTTATAACCGTGCCGAGAATAGTTTCATCAGTTTCTTTTGCTTTTTCTAAATCTTTCCAAGCATAAGCAAAATCAACCTTTTTCTTGGACAGCAAGAACTTACCGTCTTCATCTTCTTCTCTTATTATAAGGAATTCGCCCTCTTGACCTTTTTCAAATTTTTCTTCAACATTTTCGCCTTTTTCAACGGCTTCATAAGTTGGAATAACAGCTGTAGTCTTTGCTCCGATATCAACAAGAACCCCTTGACTGTCAAAACCACTAACTACCCCTTTTACTAAATCACCCTTTTGAAACTTATAATCGTATTTTTCCAATAATTTTTCGAAATCTTCTTCGGATGCATTCTTTTTCACTGCCATTTTTAACTCCACGTCAACTATAAATTGACACTACCACTAAAATTCACAGTACTATAGTATCAAACATCCAGAAATATGTAAAGGTTTGTAACATTATCGTGTAAAGTTTTTTAAAGATAAGCAGACATTTAATCGGAAACTAAACCTGATAAATGGTTAAAATTCTTTATTTCTTCAGGAGTATTATATTCCTTAACAAGAACACTACCGTTATTATATAAAAGATATCTTGATGCCGGCTGATTTTTTGAATCAGGCTTCACAAATACATAATATTTTGAAGTATAGTTAGTACTGAAATAAATCGTTCTTTCTTTTGCATCATCTCTAATCTTTGGTAAGCCGTTCTTCATTATCTCCATTTTAGGTTTTTCAACATTTAATCTCAACGTTTTAAATATAGAATCAAGATGTTTTAATAATATTTTACTTCTTGAAATATTACCTTTCAGGATTTCCGATTTTAGGACAAAAGAATTTTTTATTACATTATTTTGCTCAATATCACGCTTTATAAGATAATTAACTACATCATTTGTCAACTTATCACTTAACTTGATACGCGGGAAATATTCAAAGGTTATAAAATTGTCATTTAAAAATTTACTAATGCGTTCATCATAACAAGAATGATTTACATGCACTACATCTTCGTTTTGAGAATCAGTAAATATTTTATAAAATTACTTTGATAATGAATCAATTAAATCATTAATAGATTTTTCTTGTATTAAAATTTCGTCAATTCTGTCCTTTGTCTGCTTAATTAAATCAGCAGGAGCATTTGAAACAAATTTTGGATTATTTATTCTTCCTTCTAAAGATTTTCTTTCCCCGACTAATTTGTCCAACTTTTTATTTTGTCGTGCAATTTCCTGTTCAAAATCAATCAAATTCTCAAGCGGAATGATAATTTTTGAAGCAGAAACAACCGCACTTGCAGATTTTTTAGAGTCAACTTCACCATCGGCATAAGTAATATTTTCAACTTTAGCCAACCGTTTTACATAGCTTTCGATTTCTTTAAATATTGGTTTTTCATCTGCAGATGCGTAAATTTTGATATCAAAATTCAATGAAAGCGGGATATTAAAACTTTGACGAACATTTCTCAGCGATGAAATTGTTTCAAATACAAGCTCCATCTCTTTTGCTTCCTTTGAATACGAAAGTGAATCATCATATACAGGATATGGAGCAAGCATAATAGCCTTAATATCTGTTGATTTCGGTATCAGTTGCCATACTTTTTCCGTTATATGCGGCATAATTGGGTGTAAAAGCCTCAATGCCATATCAAGAACATATCTCAAAACTCTTTGCGTATTTAGCCTTAATTCAGGATTTTGAAGCTGTATCTTTGCTATTTCGACATACCAATCGCAATACGAATTCCAGAAGAAATCATAAAGAACATGGGCCGTTTCACCTATTCTATAATTTTTAATATCTTCATTAACTTCTTTTGCAACATTGTTTAATTTATCTAAAATCCACTTATCGGCAATAGTTAATAAATCTAAATCAATGCTTTTATTATCAACACCTTCAAGATTCATCAATACAAATCTTGATGCATTCCAAATTTTATTGGCAAAGTTCCTGCCATATTCAAAACGTTCATCACTGATTTTAATATCCTGTCCACCATATGTGCAAAGAGAGGTCATTGTAAATCTAAGAGCATCACATCCATATTTATCAATAATAACAACAGGATCAATCGTATTTCCCTTCGACTTGGACATTTTTTGACCTTTTTCATCACGAATAAGGCCATGAATATAAACCGTGGAGAATGGGGCTTTTCCTGTAAATTCAAGACCCATTGTAATCATTCTTGCAACCCAGAAAAATATTATATCGAAACCAGTTACAAGAGTTGTAGTCGGGTAGAATTTCTTAAAATCATCACTGTCAGTATTAGGCCAACCCATTGTACTAAACGGCCACAAGCCTGATGAAAACCAAGTATCAAGAACATCCGTTTCTTGTTCCCAAAGTGACGGATCAGGATTTTGTTTTGCAACAATCATTTCTCCTGTCTGTTTGTTATGATAAGCAGGAATTTGGTGTCCCCACCAAAGTTGACGAGAAATACACCAATCTCTGATATTTTCCATCCAACCTAAGTAGTTCTTTTCCCAACGCTCAGGGATAAATTTAATTCTCCCATCTTGAACCGCTTTTATTGCCTCCTGAGCCAAAGGCTTCATTTTTACAAACCATTGTTCTGAAAGTAACGGCTCAATTGTTGTACCACAGCGTTGACATTTGCCGACATTATGTTCATGCTCTCTTGTTCTTAACAAGAAATTTTGATATGACAAATCATCAACAATTGCTTTTCTTGCTTCATATCTTTCCATCCCATGATATTTTTGAGGAACTTCCCCACAAGCAATCATTTTTGCTTCTTCATCGATAACCCAGATCGGACTCAGCCCGTGACGTTTCCCGACTTCATAATCGTTCGGATCATGTGCCGGTGTTATTTTGACTGCACCGGTACCGAAGTTTCTGTCTACGTATTCATCCGCAATAATAGGTATTTCACGCCCTGAGAGCGGAACGACAACTGTTTTACCAACTAATTCCGAATACTTTTTATCATCAGGATGAACAGCAATAGCAACATCTCCGAAAATAGTTTCAGGTCTGGTTGTCGCAACTATTATTGCTCCGGGTTCATTTTTCAAAGGATAAGAAATTTCCCATAAATGCCCTTGTTCAGTTGCGTATTCGGTTTCGACATCTGAAATCGCACTGCGGCAGCGCGGGCACCAGTTGACAATATATTTACCTTTATATATCAGACCCTTTTCGTAAAGTCTGACAAATACTTCTTTTACAGCATCAGAACAACCTTTATCAAAAGTAAACCTTTCTCTTGTTCTGTCGAATGAAGCACCTAAGCGTTTACATTGATCAAGAATCCTTGACTTATGCGCATTAGCCCATTCCCAAGTTTTTTCCAAAAATTTTTCACGACCTAAATCATAACGAGAAAGCCCCTGCTCTCTTAACTGTTTTTCAACAACATTTTGGGTTGCAATACCGGCATGGTCAGTACCGGGAACCCATAGAGTTTCATATCCGCTCATTCTGTGATAACGAACAAGAATATCCTGCAATGTTTCATCAAGTGCATGCCCCATATGTAAAACACCTGTAACATTTGGAGGAGGGATAACTATAGAATAAGGTTTTTTATTACTATGAGCATCAGCCTTAAAAAATTCATTTTCTTCCCAAAATTTATAAATACTTTCTTCTGTTTCTTTTGCATCATATACGGTAGGTAAATCTTCAATCATCATAGTCATAAAAAATCCTCATTTATATTTCACAAATAAAACATATCACAAAAATATACAAAAAACATGTTAAACTGTGTTGCAATAATTGAAATAACATATAAAACATGTTATAATGAGTATAATACGTTGATATGGGAGTACAAATGATAAACACAAAAAAGAAACCTGCATTTACGCTTGCGGAAGTTATGGTAGTGCTTCTTGTATTGACTATTTTGTTTGCTGCTTTTGCCCCATTTATAACAAAAAGAAAAAAAAATCACAGCATAGCACAAGATATGTGGAACTGGTCTAGCCGTAACTATATGGCAGGGCCTATGAATGCTTATTTTAAACCTATAAGCAATAGTTATTTGGGAGGTATATATATAGGAACAACTCCTGATTCGGAATCTGATATAAAAGAATCTTATACTCCTTTATCAAAACTTGTTATACGTTCAGGATATGTATCGGATAATACAATACAAAACCAGTTACAACTAAGATATGGGCGTAACAGTCTTGAAGATCCAGGACAACTTGCAGCAACATTTTTAGCCGATAATACCAATCTGCTCTTCGGTTCTTATTTTTACATGCTTGACAAAAAACACAACATTTCATCTTATCCAGCAAATAATATTGGTTTTGGATACCATACATTTAACACCATTACAGATGAGAATAAATCTTTTCAAATACGTAATAATGTTGCATTTGGTTCTTCAACACTAAAAAATATAGGCGGTTCAACAAGAGAAAACACAGCAATTGGAGCAAATGCAGGAGAAAATACTGCCAGCGGAATTTTAAATACATATATAGGCTACATGGCAGGACAGAACAGTAGTGCATCTTCTAATACTTACATCGGAGCATATTCATCTCCTACTCCCGCAACCGGAGCATTCAATACTTTTGTAGGAGCAAAAACTGGATATAGTGCTACTAATGGCTCATATTCTTATAACGTTGCTCTTGGTTATAATGCCATGAATAGTATCAATAACGGGAATTATAACGTTGCAATTGGCGCCAATGCGTTACCAAACTTAACAACCGGTAAATATAATGTAGCAATAGGATATAACTCTTGTTTTGGTATAACCGGAGAATCTTATATCACATGTATTGGTGCAAATTCAGGCCCGGTACTCACATCAGATGGAACTCCACCATTAAATTCCCCCGTAAAAAAAGAACTTGGGTTAAAATCTGCAGATAATAATCAAAGGACATATATCGGGACAAACCCGCACTATGATAAAGAGCAAAACAGCTGGGCTACTAATCAATACCCTGGTGATGCAACTCTGGAAATCCATAACATTAAAGGGATTCCAAATGCAGGACTTCTAAATAATCCCCAAATAAAATCAAATGTAACAACAGTAATAAACGGGAATTTGATTGTTAGAGGGAAAACATATCTCACTATGGGTAATGCACTGTATCCGTTTTATTATGAAAATAATATATTTGGGACAAAATTAGCAGATAAATGTGCGAACAACCAAAAAACATATATTTTTAACAATACAAATAAATGCGCTGAATTGAGTCTTATTACAAGCGATAGGCGCTTGAAAAATATTTTATCAAAAAATACAGATGGGCTAGATAAAATAAAACAAATTAAAGTCTATAACTATACGTTTAAAAATGACAAAGATAAAAAGCCACATGTAGGTGTTATAGCGCAAGAATTACAAAAAATATTCCCTAATTCTGTATCAAAAGACGAAAACGGATATTTAAAAATACGCTGGGATGAAATGTTTTATGCAGCAATAAATGCAATAAAAGAATTAAATTCAAAAATTACATCTCTTATAAACAGAACTGATAAAATCGAAACTAAAATTACAGAATTAGAAAATGAAAATAAAAAATTGAAAGAGCAGATTAATTCATTAGCCAGAAGAGTCAATAAACTTAAAAATAAATAGATATATTCCATCTTTTTCTTTTTATTGTAATAAAACTTCGTAAAATTCGTTATTTATTTGAATAAATAAAGCGTTTAGTTTACACTATTTTTTAGTATAGTGCCGGGTCGGAATTAAAAACCTTACCGGCAAAATAAAAATTAAGGAGAAAAGAAAATGACGAAGAAAAATTTTTTATTTACCTCAGAATCAGTTACAGAAGGTCATCCAGACAAAGTTTGCGACCAAATTTCAGATGCAATTTTAGATGAATTTTTATCAAAAGATAACCGTTCAAGAGTTGCAGCAGAGACGACTGTAACAACAGGGATGGCACTAATATGCGGAGAAATTACTGCGGATTGTTATGTCGATATACCTCAAGTTGTAAGAAACACCATACGTAACATTGGTTATACCGGTTCTTGTTCAGGCGGTTTTGACGCTGATACGTGTTCAGTCTTAACAAGTATAGACGAACAATCAACAGATATAGGCAACGGAGTGAATAAAGCATTAGAATCTCGCTCAAATAATTCTGACACTTCTGTTACAGAAACTGAAGAATTAGGTGCCGGGGATCAAGGTATAATGTTTGGGTACGCTTGTAACGAAACTCCAGAACTTATGCCATTGCCTATCAGTCTCGCTCATAAATTATCATATAGACTTGCTCAGATTAGAAAACAGGGGATTGTAAATTATCTAAGGCCAGACGGTAAATCACAGGTTACTGTTGAGTATGTCGACGGTAAGCCGCAAAGAATTCATACTATTTTGTTATCAACTCAGCACAATCCAGTAATTAATGGTGTTAGTGAAAATGAAAAAATCCAAGAAATAATCAAAAATGACTTGAAAAAGTATGTAATAGATTACGTTTTTGAATCTTGTGCTATAAAGCCTGATGAAGAAACAATTATTTTAATCAACCCATCAGGACGCTTTGTTATTGGCGGACCTCAAGGGGATTCAGGATTGACTGGCAGAAAAATTATTGTTGATACCTACGGCGGCTACTCAAGACATGGCGGCGGAGCATTCTCTGGCAAAGACCCGACAAAAGTAGACCGTTCTGCTGCATATGCATCAAGATATGTTGCTAAAAATATTGTAGCATCAGGTCTTGCTGAAAAATGTGAAATTGAACTTGCATACGCAATCGGCGTTGCAGAACCTTTGTCAATAATGGTTGACACCTTTGGAACAGGCAAAATATCTGATGAGGAATTATCCAAAATCGTAGAAAAAACATTTGATCTGACTCCTGCAGGAATTATCAACAAATTTGATTTAAGGAATTTACCTTCTAAAAACGGTGGAAAATTCTATCAGTTACTTGCAGCGTACGGACACATGGGAAGAACAGATATAAATGTTCCTTGGGAAATGACAGACAAAGCAAGCGAATTGAAAGAAAAAGCAACAATGTGCGGCTGCGGCTGTGTATAATAATATAATAACAGACAAAAAAAGCGGAATGACTATAATCATTCCGCTTTTTTGCACAATAAAAATTATTTGTTTTCCAATAAATCTAACTCGTTTGATAATTCAAATAATTTCTTTCTCAACATATTATTTTCTTTTTTAAGAGTAATAATACGAGAAATGTCAGTTTGTATTCTGTCAGCCAAAGCAAGAATTTTTGAATTTAACTCTTTTACAGAATTTATTGCAGTATAAAACATTTCATCCCAACGAATCCTATAATAACCTTTTTCATCTTTTGATACGGAATTCGGGAATATCGCTTTTAAATCCTGCGCTATAACCCCAACAAAAGGTGATTTATTTTTATCGGATTTGAAATTATAGTTGTAAATTTTTAAACGAGATAAAAGATCAACAGAATTTTTGAACGGAGATATAATATTTTTCAAACGTAAATCACTTGAGAATTCTTCATCGTCATCTACGTCGCCAAAAACCTTACGAACCCCACCACTATTTAAAATCGGGCAGCAAGAACCTGAACCTGACATAGCCTTAATAATATCCTCACGAGTTGAACCACCTAATAACTTATCCAACTCAATAATATTTCTTGCCCTGCTTAATTCAACATTCACCAGATTATTTGTACTCGAAATGTTATAAGTATTGCCGCAGCTATGATTACTAGCACCCCATAAATAATCATTATTCCCTGCATAAAAACTATTTGTAACATAAGAATAACTATCAAAATTTAATTTTGACCAATCATATGCAGAATTCAAAGAATTCTCCGAACAAGAATATGAACAAATACAATGCTCCATACCGGTATAAGCTTCTCTGAAAGGTTTGCCAGTCTTACCTTCATCCTGCAACCTCATAGTATATTCACTGCCATCATAACCAATTAGCGGTTTATGTTCTGTAGCTGTAGCCTCTCTGTAAAGTCTATAACCCATTAGAGACATTTTATAATTTGTATAAACAGTAGATTCATTACTGTATGGTGCAATCGGGAAAATCGATCTCCCTGTCATATATGTCTGACCTCTGACAATTAAATTCCCGTTAACAATAACCGACGAGTCTCCAATTCCTGCACTAGTCGTACTCCCAGGATATGGGAACTTCGAATTGTTTGAGGTTAAATTGTGGACTTCAAGAGTAGCCGCAGTCCTACTGTTATTTATATCAACTCCTCTACCAATAAGAACTCTTGAATTTCCATCATTATAAAAACTTTTTGCAATATCTGACATATTTGAATCGGAGCCAACACCTCCGATACAAGTTAAATTTTTTGATCCAAGACCTATACCACGACAAGAATTATAGCCTATAGCAGTATTATATTGAAAATTATTAATCGAATCCGAAGAATTTACATCATCATTACTAAGAGCCTTGTATCCAACAGCCGTATTAAAAGAACCCATAGCGCTTGAACCATAACCTATTGCGACATTGTAATTCCCATTAATTTTTATACCATTACCGATTGCAGTAGAATAGTCTGACGTTCCGGAAGAAGAATTATTATTCCCGATTATTGTATTGTATTCTCCAGATTCAGAATTATACGAATTATAACCAACAAGAACATTACCGTCTCCGGACCTTAATTCTTCACCTGCAGAAACTCCAACCGCAGTGTTATAATTTCCTGTTGTTAGGTGATTTAATGCTTTATAACCAAATGCAGCATTATATGAACCAGTTGTAAGAGCATTTAAAGCACCTCGCCCTAGTGCTGTATTCTCATGTGCATCGTCGGTACTATCCAGAACTACAACCTGCAAAGGTAATTTTTCCGTAGCAGGACTAAATGGGGCATTATAGGTAAATGCTAAATCATTATAATCCCCGCCTAACAGTATATTTCTATTTGCAGCATATAAATAACCATAATCTGTTTCATTATATTTAAATTGTATTTGCTTCTGTTTTTTTGAGCCATCAATTTGATGACTTGAGCGAATAATAACTTTTGAATACGGCTTAAATGTTGCCCTTACATCTTCTAAATCCGTAGGAGTAATTCCTATAAATACCTGCTGGATCATAGAACGCATAGGAGCATCTGTATATATATCGTTCATTTCATCATTAGCACCAATATAACTCCAAACACTGTCGAATGCTACATTGGTGTATCTTGACGTAAATATAGGAGCAAGAGCAGCCAAAATAACAGTCATAACAGCCATTATAACCATTAATTCCGCAAGCGTAAATGCTAAATATTTTTTTATCCTATATATAAACATTTACCTCTACTCCTTTTCCAGCCTTTTAATTCTTTTGTTTATAACTGATATCTGTGACTTAATATCTGATTGATCATTTTTTACCGTAGTTACATCAGCCTCCAATTTGGCGACTTTTGAGAATAAATCCTCTACTTTCGCAGCAAGAGCCTTGATTGAATTTATAAGAGAATAAAACATCTCATCCCAGCGAATTTTTAAAAATCCCTGAGAATCTTTTGAAACAGAATTCGGGAAAACTTTTTGCAAATCTTGCGCAATAACCCCGACCTGAGGAGTTTTTGGGTTATTTTTATAAGTATAATTATACAAAATTAATTTTTCAAGCTTATCAATACCATCTGTATTTTCGGAAATAATATTTTTTAATCTTATATCAGAAGTAATATTTGGACAATTTGAGCCGCTTGTATATCCTGAATTATTAGAACACGCGCCATTATATTTTAGCGCATTTATAGATTTTGGGCGAGCAGACACTAAACCTTTACAAACATATTTATCATTAATCCCGACAAAAGAACTACCCGAAATAACATCATCTGTATTGCAACGGAAATATTCTTTTTCTGCACCAATATCTCTTGTTGATGCAAATTGATTGTATACAACTTGCTTTGATAAATTAGACGGATAAAAATTACCTCTAACCACAAGATTCGAATTTAGAACAACATAACCATAATTTATATCATTTACCGGAATATTATGCACCTCTAAAACAGACCTTCCGGAAAAACCATTGCCGCCAAGAGAAGGAATCTCAGGCTTTCCGCCTAAAAATATATGCTCACCCGAATCAGTATTAAAAGAGGACGGAGTATAGTTTGTTGAATAACCGGAGTTGTAACCGATACAAATTCTTGAACCGTCAGAAACATTTTCGACAGAATTACAAGCGCCATATCCTATTGCTGTAATATTTTTAATATTAGAATCTCCGACTTGATATGTTCCATAACCAATTAATGTATTGTAAGCCGCATTTTCACCGTAAAATACAGACCCGACAATTGTATTATAATTTGAAGCAGCATTATTAAAACCATTTCCTGTAAATGCGCCTAAAAATACGTTCCCTGAGCCGGCAAATCCGGCTTTATTGGATGTATTATAACCAATTGCTACGTTATCTGTAGGAATAGTATCAGTTTCGGCTGAGCCTGCACCTGAATTAGCGCCTATATATATACCGTTAATTGAAGAAGTATCCGTACCCAAGTTATATGCAGCTCTGTTACCGATTGCAATGATATAATTATATAATCCGTTTTCGGATACATTTGCATTACCCATTGCGTCCTTACCCATAATAGTTAAGGCATTCGCACTTGATGGATTTTTTAGATTTGATAAACCATAAATAGTTGTTTGTGAAAGATTTGTATTAACAAGTGAAGGTCCGAAAATCAAATTTGTTTCATCAACAAAAAGATTAGCCGAATTTAAACCCCTGCCTTGCTGCTGAATATCGGGAGAAAACCTAAATTGAATTTGCGGCTGTTTATATGTAACCGAATTATACGTTATATCACCGGAATCAATGACTAACTTTCCTGAATTTGAATCGTTTATCGTACGTGAAGGTACCATTCCCATATAAATACTTGAAGTCCAGCTTTCGTTACCGGGATCAAAGTATACGTTCCTTTCTCCATCACCCGGGACAAAATTCCAAATAGACTCGGTTGCAGCATTTTCGGATACATGTCTTTTGGTAAGAATAGGAGCAAGAGCAGCAAACAATAACGCAACAACAACCAATACTATTAACAATTCAGTTAAAGAAAATGCTTTGTGCCCTGATTCCATCCTCAAAATAACTCCAAATGACTTATAGCCTATACATTTTATTATAACATATTATAAGGTAACATTCAATATTATTAACAATTTGTGATATTATTTTAATGATCATGAAAAATATTTCTGTTAAATGGGTAATATGCATAATAATAATTCTCGGAAACTTTCTGGGAATGTTGGATTCTACAACCGTTCAACTTGCTCTATACCCTATTTCGCAAGGATTGAATATTTCATTATCACATGTTCAATGGATAATTATTGCATATATGCTTGTTATGACTGTATTTTTACCATTTTTTGGTAAAATCGGAGACCTTTACCCTAAAAATAAAGTTTACGCTACAGGATTTTTTACATTTGCACTCGGCGCAATAATATGCACAATATCACCAAATTTCGGCTTATTGATTTTTTCAAGATGCATAGAAGCATTGGGAGCATCAATTATGATGGCAAACGGTCCTGCGGTAATAGCAACACTTTTTCACGGTAAAAATCGAGGGAAAGCACTCGGAATAAATGGCTCACTCGTTGCAATCGGAGGAATGCTTGGGCCTGCAATCGGAGGATTGATGATAAATAATTTTGGCTGGCGCACTATCTTTGTCCCCTCAATTCCTGTCGCACTAATCTGCGGATATTTTGCTCTCAAAATGGTTCCTTCTTTTATTCGCAGAAAAGAATTCAAGTTCGATTATAAAGGATTTTTATACTTCGGTATTTCTTTATTATCATTGTTGCTGGCAATCTCACAAGGTCACAACTGGGGCTGGAAATCAGTTCAAATTGCCCTGCTTGGGATATTAACACTATTATTTGGAGGTCTTTTCTATTTTCGAGACAAAAAAATTTCATACCCTATGATAAATTTTAAAATGTTTAAAATTAAACCGTTTACCTTTGGAAATATTGCAGTTATGACTTCATATATGACTATGTTTACTAATGCGATATTACTACCGCTATTTTTACAAGGGATATTAAAATATGATGCCTTTACAACAGGTCTTTTAATATTACCGTATTCTGTTGCATCTGCAACTGTTGCTCCTTTTGCAGGAGCATATTCAGGCAAACATGGGAGCAAAATATTGACAAGAATTGGTCCCAGTGTATATATTACCGCACTATTGATTTTTACAACCTTCGGACTAAATACTCAAATGTGGCAAATTGTTTTAGCCTCAGTAATTATGGGAATAGGTAACGGTCTGTTTCAGTCGCCTTCAAATAATGCAATCATCACAAGCGTAAAAACAAACGAACTTGGGGTAGCAAGCGGGATTTTATCACTTGCAAGGAATTTGGGGAATATATTAGGAGTTGCAATTACAATCTCGCTGTTTGAAAGTTTTCGTCATTATTTTGCGTCAAACGGATTGCAGAATGCATTTCTTAAATCTTATCACTCTACAATGTTATTTGGCGTTTTGTTTGGTGTAATCTGCCTTACTTGTTCTGTAATTGCGTATCATGATGATAAAAAACAGACATAATTAATATCATTGAAAATTCCAATGTTTGTATTATCATGAAAATACAATATTTACCCTAGTAATTTATGAATGGCGGAATATATGGCTGAAAATAATATAAGAAATATAGCAATTATAGCACACGTTGATCACGGCAAAACAACACTCGTTGATTGTCTTTTAAAACAAGCAGGTGTATTCAGAGAAAATCAACACGTTGAAGAACGTGTTCTGGACAGCAACGATTTAGAGCGTGAACGAGGTATAACAATACTTTCAAAAAATATTGCAATAGATTATAAAGGTACAAAAATTAACGTTGTAGACACTCCAGGTCACGCAGATTTTGGTGGCGAAGTTGAACGTGTTCTGGGAATGGTTGACGGAGCACTACTAATCGTAGATGCCGCAGAAGGTCCAATGCCGCAAACAAGATTTGTACTATCCAAAGCACTTGAATTGGGATTAAAAATAATTGTTGTAATAAATAAAATTGATAAGCCAGCAGCAGAACCTTTGACAGCCTTAGATAAAGTTTTTGACTTGTTCACTGAATTAACAGATCGTGAGGATTTAATTGACTTTCCATTCATATTTGCAAGCAGTTTAAATGGTTTTGCAATAAAAGAACTTGAAGACGAGCCAAAAGACATGATACCGTTATTAGATTGTATTTTAGAAAATATTTCAGCACCTTCAGGGGATCAAAACAAACCTTTTCAATTCAGAGCAACAACACTTGATTACAACGAATATGTCGGAAGAATTGTAATCGGAAGGATTGCCCAAGGAGTTGTGCATAGTCAAGATACAGTATGCTGGATTCAAGCAGACGGGACTCAGTCAAAAGGTAAAATAACAAAACTTTTTGGTTTTCATGATTTAGGCAGAATTGAAATTAATGAAGCAAAAGCAGGTGATATTATCGGGATTGCAGGGTTCAGCGATATTCAAATCGGTGAAACACTTTGCGACAGCGAAAATCCACAGGCTTTGCCATTAATAAAGGTTGATGAACCAACACTTCAAATGAATTTTTCTGTAAATGACAGTCCATTTGCAGGTCAAGAAGGAAAGTTTGTAACCTCACGTCAGTTAAGAAAAAGACTTTACACCGAACTTGAAAAGAACGTTAGTTTAAGAGTTGAGGATACTGATTCAACTGATTGTTTCAAGGTTTCAGGCAGAGGCGAATTGCATTTGAGTATTCTTATTGAAACAATGCGTCGCGAAGGATATGAATTTGCAGTATCAAAACCAGAAGTTATATTCAAAAACATTAATGGAGAACAGTGTGAACCTTATGAAAACTTGATTGTTGATGTCCCTGATGAATATGCGGGTTCTGCTATTGAGCGTCTTTCGAACCGCAAAGGAGAAATGAAAGATATGAAATCTGCAAAAGGCAGAACTCATTTGACTTTCCACATCCCTGCGCGAGGCTTAATCGGATTCAGAAACGAATTTATTCGAATGACAAGAGGCGAAGGGATTATGTACCATACATTCCTGCACTACAGACCTTATGCAGGCGATATAAACCGTCAAAGATGCGGTTCGATTATCGCTCATGAACAAGGAGAAGCTATACCTTACGCTTTAGCACAGTTTGAAGACAGGGGGGTATTCTTTGTAACCCCAAAAACAAAAGTTTACAGAGGTATGATTATCGGAGAAGGCAATAGGCCGCAAGATATTGTAGTAAACATATGCAAAACTAAAAAATTAACAAATATGAGAAGCTCAACGGCTGATGTTATGGTAACATTGCAAGCGCCAAGAATTTTATCACTTGAAGAAGCATTAGAATACATAACAGATGATGAACTTGTTGAAATTACTCCTGAGAATATAAGACTACGCAAAGCAGACTTAAACAGGAAAATTTATAATTAATTTATTCAATAATTTTACCCTCAAATAAGTCAATCACCATATTCACATTATCAGAATGAAAGGCAGCATCTTCTCTATTTGAAGAGCCGGTTATTTGCGAAGTTTTTTTTTCATCCGAATCGTTATCATTAGCAATTATTTCTTCTTGTTCGTCATTTTTTTCAACAGTATCAAGAATTTCTTCTTCAATTTTACTATTTTCAGGGATTAATGTTTTTTTAGGCTCATTTTGCACAGCAGGAGTTGGAACTGAAGAATCAGCACGCAATTTATCATCATCCGCTTGCGGAGCACGAAGTACTATTTTAGGATTGCCGCCAGTTACAGCATTTGCTGCAGATTCGATCAAAGCCATTCTATCTGCTTCTTCTCGGAATTTTGTAAGCCAACTGTCAGTTTTTATCGCAATAATAACCTCGTCAGGAGCAAATTTTACAGGCAAAGCATGCTTCTTTAGTATAGCACGAGATGCAAAACTTGAAATATTATCTAAAAATTTTCCCCATAAATCTTTTATTTCTGAACTTACACCCGTATCAGCGGATTTTGTTACGGAGGGAGACGTTTTAATTTGCTTAGGCTCGGATGCAGCCTTGATATCCTCTTTTTTAACTTCGTTTACACTCATTTTGTTAACAGGCATAGGCGGAGTATTATACGCAGGAGCCGATTTTACAATGTGACCGGCTTCAAGTTGCTGCAATCTGTTTTGTAAATCATCAAGTTTAGTATTTTGAGCCAAATTTGACATATCCAAAACCGCAACATCAAGCCATAATTTTGGATTGGTTGTCAGTTTAAGCTCTTTAATATATGCACTGCACTTATCTATCAGTGAAACAATTTGATGAGTTTCTATGTTATTAAGATATGTAGTAAGTTGCTTAACTTGTTCATCATTTAATTGAAGAACATTAAAAGCAGATTTCGCATCTGTTGATTTTAAAATTAACGCATTACGCAAATATTCTAAGAAATTTGATAATATCTGGCTTGGCTCATTACCTTGATTATAAATATCATTTAAAACTTCAAGCGCAGAATTAGCATCAGACTTAATAATATTTTCAAAGAGTAGGCTCAAAGAGCCGAATGACAAACGACCAAGTAAACGGTTAATATCATCGACATTAATAGCGTCTTTTGTTGAATTTAATACACTGAGCTGGTCTAATAGCGCAATAGAATCTCTCATTCCGCCTGCAGAATTTGAAGCTATATAATTAAGTGCATCATCTGTTATGTTAATTTTTTCAGCATCAGAAATAAAGCGCAGATGTTTTGCTATATCATTTGTTGTAATACGTTTGAAATCAAACCTCTGACAACGGCTTTTTATGGTATCCAGAACTTTATGAACCTCTGTTGTTGCCAAAATAAAAATTACGTTTTCCGGCGGTTCTTCAAGCGTTTTGAGTAAAGCATTAAATGCTGTCGGAGTCAACATATGAACTTCATCTATAATATATATTTTATATCGGCTGCGTATAGGCGCCATTGCAACATTTCGGATAATTTCTTCTGCATCGCTTACCGAACGATTGCTTGCTGCGTCGATTTCAATTACATCAATGGGAACAGATTTTGTTATATTAATACAGTTTTCACATTCATTACACGGTGAAATTGTCGGGCCTTTCTCACAATTTAAAGATTTTGCAAAAATACGGGCACTGGAAGTTTTACCAGTACCACGAGGACCTGTGAAAAGATATGCGTGAGAAATTCTGTTTGACTCAATCGCATTAGTAAGAGCCTTTTTTACATGCTCTTGACCTACAATTTCTTCTAACCTCTGCGGTCTGTATTTTCTATATAAAGGTACATAACTTTTATTCATGATAAAGTTATTATAACAAATAAATTTTCAAAAAGGACAGATTATGAACATAATTAAACCTAATAGACTTCAAAAAGGCGATACAATTGCGATTATAGCACCGGCTGGGAATGTCGAAGAAGATAAAATTCTCAAAGCTGTAAAATATTTTGAAAATTTAGGGTATAAAGTAAAACTTGGGAAAAATATTTTTAAAACTGACAGATATTTAGCAGGAAACGATTACGAACGACTAAAAGATTTGCATGATGCTTTTGAAGATAAAAATGTAAACGCGATATTGTGTGCTCGCGGCGGCTATGGGTGTTTAAGATTAATTGATAAAATTGACTACAACCTGATAAAAAATAATCCAAAAATATTTTGCGGTTACTCTGACATTACCGCTTTATCGCTAATGTTTCTAAAGAAAACAGGACTTATTACGTTTTCATCTCCTATGCCGAAAGGAGATTTTCAACATGAAGATATTGACGTATTTACGGCAAATAATTTTTGGCAAGCAATTACAAGTAACAATTTGAACATAAATGCAAAAAATTTAAAAACATATAAAAAAGGTGATGCTAAAGGAATTATTTGGGGCGGGAATTTATCAACGGTATGTTCTTTATGCGGAATTGATTTTATCCCTGATGAGAAATTTATATTCTTTGCAGAAGATTTGAATGAACCGGTTTATAAAATAGATCGTTCTTTTAGGCAATTATTAAATATTGCACAATTTAAAAACAATATTTCTGCAATAATCTTAGGTGATTTTCTTGGAACAGAAGAATACATCGATCAACTTGATACATTGTTTAATGAATTTGTAAAAGAATTAAATATCCCAATTTATGGAGGTTATCAAATTACCCACGCAAAAACAAAAATAACTGTTCCGATAGGCAGTAATGCACATTTAATTAATGGGGTTTTAGATATTAAATATTAAGGACATTTTATAAACTGTACAGTCAGACTAGAAAAATTGCTAATGTTTTAATGCTATCAAATATAAATAATCTTCTATGAGTTTGTTTTTTAAGGGTTTTTGTTAAAAAAACAAAAACTTGAACAACACAAGGAGGTAAAAATGTCAATTAAAAAACTAACTGCGGCAGCGGCGATTGCTGTTGGAATAGCAACGTGTTCCTTGAATAGTGCAATGGCTGCCTGCCCATGTACACAAAACGAGGCTTTGCCTGTAGTAACAGGGCCGTCAGATTGTGCAAAACCTGAATGTAACAAATGTAAACGTGCAAAAAAAGCAGATTGCGGATGTAAGAAGAAAAAAGCATGTCCTGTAAAAACACCATGTAACGATGATATAAGCTGCGATAAACCTGCTGTACCATCAACTGCTCTTTGTCCCCAATCAGGTAAACCTGACAGTTCCCAAATGAAACAGGTCTACGGTTATCCCCAAGCAATTTACGGGACAAACAACTATGTCGGAGAACCTGCTAATTCAATCTTCTCTACTGAAACAGCAATGAAAGGTTGTCCTGCATCACGTTTAAGCTCTGATATTTCAGGTACAACCATTTCTACACAAACAGAAAGTCAAATCACAGGTGCAGCAGCATCAATGCCTTGTTTGAACGAATGTCCTAGATGTAACAACGGTGTGAGTGTAAATATGGACGGGGTAAAAGGGTGTCCTATTGATATTAAAACATCAAATTCAATTAATGCGGTAAAAAAGTCGTTAGTTCCGTATACAATTAAGGAAAACATTACCGGCGCAGCCGCTCCTGCATTTACAGGCGGAATGTTTCCGGATGTTCCAAACGGCTACTGGGCATCATGCGACATTGATAAATTAGCAATTAATAACGTAGTTGTGGGCTATCCAGACGGAATGTTCAAACCAAACAAAAACATTTCGCGCGCAGAATTCGCAACAATGCTGGTAAAAGGCTTTAACATGTGTCCTGACGGTCATACGACATCAAAATTCAGCGATGTATCAACCAGCAACTGGGCAAATCCGGCAATTGCAAAGGCAGTTGACGAAGACTTGTTAAGAGGGTATCCAAACCACACATTTAAACCTCACAATCCAGTAACAAGAGTTGAAGCATTGACATCAATTTCAAAAGGTATGACATGTGATATTGATGCTTGTAAAGCAGACCAAATTTTGAGTCAGTACGCAGACGGTAACAAAGTTCCAAACTGGGCAAGAATACCTGTTGCAAAATCACTGCAAAACGGGGCATTAAGCGACAGCCCAAATCCAAACTTAATTATGCCAAATCGTGATGCAACAAGAGCAGAAATTGCTTCAATGATGCAAAACACAAGAGTTGCACTCGGTTATGATAAAAATCCGACAACAGCAAACAACATCTGCCCTGCTTGTCCTATCGAGAAAAAAGCATTACTTGAACAGGAAGAAATAGTTAAAATTCCGACACTTAAACTATCAATGATAGACCAAGTTAATGCAAAATCATCACACGTGGGTCAGTACTTCAGAGCAAATACTCTTGAAGATGTGACAATTAATGGAGTTAAATACCCATGCGGTTCAACCGTAACAGGTCAGGTTGTTGAAGTCATCAGACCTTCAGGATGCAACAAAGGCGCTCTTAAACTTGCATTCACAAGCATTACTAACGGCAAATGCCATACAAAATTACCAAAACAAATATTGCAGGCTCAGGTTAATAAGCAAAAGAACTTAAATCCTGTAGCAAGGCTAGTTCAGATGCCGTTTACATGGACAGGTTCGCTTATCGGTATTGTCGGCAGAACCGCAGGCGGAATTTTAACAAACGTTGGCAACGCTGCTGAAAATGTAACAAATGATGCAGGTTATGTACTCGGACACTCATTCTCCGGTCAATTTGGGGCAGCCGCAAGAAGCATAGGCGACGGTTTGTATGAAACTGTTAAAGCTCCTGTTGATGTAACAAGAACAGCAGTATCAGGTACTATGGGCTTATTCCAAACAACCGGCGATGAATTTGCATACCTGGTTGATCCCAGAGGCTATAAAATCTCTGCAGTTAATCCTAGAGAACACATTACAATCGCATTTGGATGCAACGAATAAGTACAATTTTATGAATAAGGTACGGGAAACCGTGCCTTATTTTTTATTACAATTTGCAATAAAACGCAATTATTAGAAATAAAAATACTTTATATTAATAATACAAAGGAATTTTATATGGGAATAGCAAAAATTGTATTAAACTTAACAGTAGAACGAAACGGAAGATTTGTACAAAGCCTGCTTTGCCCCAAAAACAATATAACAGCTTTAAGGCATAGTGCCACATTAAAAAAAGATATAGTCGAAATATCAAAAAGTCTTACCGAGAAATCAGAAACGATAAAAAAACTTTTTTCTTCTGAATTTAAATTGCCCCAAGGAATGAATGAAGACGGATATTATGTAACCAGTATTATAAGTAAAAAGACCGGAAAACCTGTAAAAGCATACATAAGACCCAAAAGTCTTGATACAAAATATGAAGAATGGTATATGTGCATAAAAGACTCCAAAGGAAATTATCGAAAGGTTGGAGTAAGAGAATTTGGAATAGACTGGGATAATAATACAATCACTTCCGGCATAATGAGTTCAAATTCTGCAAATAAACACTACAGCGGTATAGGAGTAAGATTACATCAGTTAGGAATTGAACGAATGATGCAGGAAGGATTTGAAAATATACAAATTTGTTCAACCCCAAAAGCATTTCCTTTTCATAGCAAATGCGGTTTTATCGCGAAAGAAAAAGTTTTCAAAAAAGCAGAAGAACGCCCAATGCAACTATCTGAGGAATCACTCATTCAGTGGAAACAACTCATAAGAAAACAACCAATTTTAGAGCATTAGAATAATCTAATAAATCTATTGATTTTAAATTTTCATGTTATAATATTCTCACTTGATTAGGGAGAGAATATCATGTCAAGGTCATACGAATCTTATAAAAAACAACGAGCAGAGCAAAGTACAAAAAGAGAAAAAAAGACAATAAACCAAACAAACAAATTTTTCACATATTTAAAGATGTTTGTAATAGTTTTTTCAGCACTTGCTATTGCAGGAGTTGTCGCATTGAATCTTTACCTGTCATCACTCCCTCCAATAGAGAATTTAAAAGATTTCAGACCGAATATCGTAACAAAATTCTATTCGGCTGACGGAGAAATTATAAAAACTTTTACAACTTACACCTATGACAAAATCGAATTAAAAGATGTTCCTGACAATTTAAAAAAAGCGATTATTGCAACAGAAGATAAAAACTTTTACAAACATAAAGGATATGATTTGTTTGGTATTGTTCGTTCCTCAATACAAAACGTTCTTGCAATGCATACTGTACAAGGAGCAAGTACAATCACTCAACAACTTGCAAGAATACTCTTTTTGTCGAATGAAAGAACAATAATAAGAAAAGTTAAAGAACTTGAAGTTGCTACAAGAATAGAAAAAACCATTTCTAAGGATAAAATATTAGAAATGTATCTTAACAACGTGTATCTGGGAGCGGGTTCATACGGGGTCTCAGGCGCAGCAAAAACATATTTCAATAAAAAATTAAATCAATTAACCCTTCCGGAACTTGCTTTAATAGCAGGTCTTCCGCAAGCACCTTCCGTTTATAACCCTTATAATAACATTGATTTGGCAAAAAAGCGTCGCAATCAGGTTCTCAAAAGAATGTTAACAATGAAATATATTACCAAGGACGAATACCAAAAAGCAATTGAAGCAGAGATTAAATTAAGTAACGTTCCGCAATTATACACAACAAATAAAGCACCATATTTCAGCGACTATGTTATGAAAGAGTTAGAAAAACTCGGATTTGAAGAAACTGAAGTTATACACGGCGGATATAAAGTCATCACAACCCTTGATGCAAAAGCACAAGAAAAAGCCAATGAAGCAATACTAGCAAATATGAAAGCATATGGGTTAACAAATAAAACACAACAGGCTGCAGTATTTTCATTCAGTCCTATTGACGGAAGAATTTTAGTATATGCAGGGGGAAAAAATTACGGGGAATCGCAATACGATAGAGTAACACAGGCTATAAGACCTCCCGGATCAGCATTTAAACCAATAGTGTACGCCGCAGCAATGGAAAAAGGATTTTCGCCTAATGACATTGTAGATGACAGTCCGGTAACTATTTCAAAATGGTCCCCAAGAAATTACGGGAACAAATACAGAGGAAAAATTCCTCTTTATAAAGCACTTATGGTTTCATCAAATGTATGTGCGGCAAGAGTAATACGGGAAGTAGGTGTTCATTCTGTAATACAATTAGCAAGAGTTTTGGGAATAACAACCCCTCTTGAAAAAGATTACACAATCTCATTGGGTTCAAACGGAGTTAAACTGTTTGAATTCGTAAGAGCATACGGCGCATTTGCTAATGGCGGTTATGTTGTTGAGCCTTATGCGATAGAAAGAGTAGAAGATTCAAGAGGCAGAATACTTTACAAAGCAACAGGCACAAAATCTTCTCATCAACTAAGTTCTAATACCGCAGCAGAAATGACGGCAATGATGAAAACCGTTATTACCAACGGAACAGGTATGGGCGCAAATATTGGCAAACCTGCAGCCGGAAAAACCGGAACCACAGATGACTATAGAGATGCATATTTTGTAGGCTATACTCCGGATATTGTTACAGGAGTTTGGGTTGGAGACGACAATAACAAACAAATGCACGGTCTCACAGGAGGAACAATACCGGCAAAAATTTGGAAAGAAATTATGACTGTTGCAACTCAAAAATACGGGAACAAAGATTTTGATTACCCTCAAATAGTGCTTAGTGATAAAGGCAAACCTATTGCGGAAGGAGACGAAAATGCCGAAAGCGAAGCTAAATCCGAAGACGAAGAAGCCTTGCTAAAAGAAGCAAATGAAATTAAGGAAAGAGCACTTGAAGCTGTTAAAAATAATTCAAATACATCCAACCCCATTACACCAACAGACATTAATAATAATTTCAAGAAAAATCAAGCACCAGTACCTAAGACTGAACAAATCCCAATTGCTGTTCCGGAAAGTTTGAGATAGTTTAAAAAAAAATATAATTGTGCTATTCTTTAATTATGTTTACAGGAATTGTAGAAGAATTAGGGACTATAAAAAGCATATCAAAGTTAGCTAACGGCGCTGAAATACGTATCAGATGCAATAAAATTCTGTCCGATATTAAAATTGGAGATAGCATATGCGTTAATGGGGTATGCCAGACAGTAACCGAATTTGACAATAACTCATTTAAGGTAATGCTAAGCGATGAAACATTAGAAGTAACGAATTTTTCTTCTGCAAAAGAGGGAGACTTCGTAAATTTAGAAAGGGCACTGACACCAAATACCAGACTTGGAGGACACATAGTATCAGGACACATAGACTGCGTCGGGAAATTATTAGATATCCAAAAGTTTAATGACTTTTATAACTTAATTTTTGAAATTCCGGAAAACTTTTCAAAATATGTAGTGTATAAAGGTTCAATAGCCATAAGCGGAATTAGTTTAACCATTGCCAAAGCGCAAAACAATAAATTCACGGTTGCCCTAATTCCACACACATACCAAAATACGATATTAAAAGAGCTAAAAATTGGCGATAGTGTTAATATTGAAACAGATATTTTGGCAAAATATATTGAAAAATTGGTTAATTTCGGAGATAATAATGCCAAGAGTTCTGTTAGTATGGAATTTTTAAAAGAAAACGGATTTGTATAAATGGAAAAATTCAGATTTGACAGTATAGAAGAAGCAATAGAAGATTTTAAGGCCGGCAAACCTATTGTTGTTGCAGATGATGAAGACAGAGAAAACGAAGGGGATGTTATCATATCCGCACAAATGGTTACACCTGAAATAGTAAATTTTCTTGCCAGTGAAGTAAAAGGTTTGATTTGCCTTGCAATATCGAGCGATATAGCAAGCAAGCTTGACCTTCCGCAAATGGTTAATCAAAATACAGAAGGTATGAAAACAGCATTCACAGTGAGTATTGATGCGGATGAGAAATACGGTGTCACAACCGGAATTTCTGCATTCGACAGAGCAAAAACAGTTGAAGTCGCAATTGCTCCGGATGCACTGCCCTCAGATTTAAGACGACCGGGGCACTTGTTCCCTTGTGTAGCACGTAACGGCGGGGTTCTTGAAAGAACCGGACACACTGAAGCGGTAGTTGATTTGGCAAGAATATGCGGTCACAGAGAAGCAGGACTAATGTGCGAAGTTATGGCTCCTGACGGTCACATGGCAAGACGTGATTATTTAAGAACATTTGCTGATAAACACGGATTAAAATTTATTACGGTATCCGAACTTATAGCATACAGACTGAAATCAGAAAAACTTATTACAAGAGAGGCTCAAGCAGATTTGCCGACTAAATTCGGGGATTTTCAACTCATCGGGTATAAAAATCATATAAACGGTCACGAACACGTAGCACTTGTTAAAGATGACGGTTCAGATAAAATACCTGCCGTAAGAGTCCATAGTATGTGTTTAACAGGAGATATTTTCCATAGTTTGAAATGTGATTGCAATTCACAGCTGCACAATGCGCTTAGATACATTGAAAACTATGGCAAGGGCGCAGTTATTTATTTAACAGACCATGAGGGACGGGGAATAGGTTTATGCAACAAAATTAAAGCATACAAATTACAAGAACAAGGGCAAGATACAATTGAAGCAAATATCTCACTCGGTTTTAAATCTGATTTGAGAGATTACGGAACCGGAGCACAGATAATCCTAGATTTAGGCTATAGCAAATTTAATTTAATTACAAATAATCCTAAAAAAGTCATCGGTTTAGAGGGTTACGGATTAAAAATAAACGATATAATAAAAGTAGAATCGGAAATAACACCTTATAATAGAAGATATTTAGAAACAAAAAAAGAAAAAATGCACCATTCGCTGTAAGGAGAAATTGATGTATAATACGAAACTTTTAACAATCGAAGACTACGAAAATTTTGAAATAATCTATGATGATTTTTGTTCAAAAGCAAAATCAGAGTATAATTTTGAACTCGATCCTATTGACTATGACGGATTTTTGGATTCAGTTGAAAAAGGTATTATTGAATGTATAGTATTATACGACAATCACCGATTGGTGGGCTTTTTGGTTTATACAACCGCAATATCTGAGGCTATAGAGTTAAATATAATTCATTGCACAGAACAAGAAAATTATCTTAATCATGCAAGAGAACTACTTACAAAGTTTCTTGAACTAACAAGAGATTTAAGAAAACATAAGATTGTATGCTATCCTATGCTCGGGAATCAAAAATCCCTTATAGGAACCGTTGTAAGAGAAGGATTTCAATTTGTCGGAATAGAAGTTTTACGATTCAGAACAAGCGGAACAGAATCTAAAGAATTATTTTCAAGAGCAAGAATGGTTGTACTACCAAAAGAATATCGCATTGTTAAATGGGATAATAAATATTTGGAAGATGCTATAAACGTTATACAGGAATCTTTTAAGGATTCTTCCGATGCTTTGTTTGATCCTAGATTCAAAACTATTCCTGGTTGTAGAGATATAGTTACAAAAGTCGTCAATGATGTATATGCAAAATTTTTGCCTGAAGCGACAAGCGTTTTACTATACAATGAGCAACCTGTAGGATTCTCATTTATGAATATAACAAACGATGCAATTGTAAATATCCCGCTCGTAGGAGTTATATTGGAGCATCAAGGTAAAGGTCTGTCTACACTAATGCTAAAGCGTTCAATGGATGAAATTTTGAATAATAGAGTAATGTCAAACGTAACAGAAATCAATACAACAACAGAAACAAACAACCTTCAGGCCTTAAGACTTTATAAAAACCTTGGATTTTTAGAAGATTACAGTTATCCTCAAGCATACTTGCCCATGTCAAATTTAAAATAATATATTTTCGTGCAAAATAAGGGGGCAAGGGGAAAGAAAATCAATATAATCACTGGACTTTTTGCTAAAAATTGTTAAAATTGTTCTATGGCAGATTTTAATATTAATCAATTTTTAAATAATGCACTTAGACAGCAGCAAATACGCAATACCGTTGTAAATCAGCGTCATGCACAGGCTCAATCTGCACCGTCTACATCTCAAACCACTGCAATGCCAAAACCTGTAATACCTGAGCCGCAAATGCAACAGACTCAAAACTTACAGATGAATACCCTAAAAAGTCTTGATAGAGCTATTTATGCAAAAGACCTGATGGGAGTACCCAAAAACATTAATGAATTTATTTATATGCTACAAAGAGGGCTTAACACAGGTCAATTCAATGCAATGTTCTCATCTCAGCTTGCAGCACAGAGAAATTCAATTTCTCAACTGCAAGCACAAATTCTTGCCCAACTGCAGGGATTAGATTTTACAAATATGTCTGAAATAGTCAATAAACAAATGTCTACCCAGCTTCAAGCATCATTAAAAAATCTTGAGATTTTATCAAACGGAATGATAAATCTTAGCCAAATTGCCCAAATGATACAAACAAACGGCAAAGAAGCTCTAACAAAACTCATTATGACAATGACTCAAGCATCAAAAATGGGAATAAACGACCTATCGCAATTAAAAGAAATGGCAAAACTGATAAATGCAAGTATTTCTGTGGCTGCGGAAAACAATCCGACCAAAACATTAAAGCTTCTTTTGATGCTATATCTGCCATGGCTTCCGCTAAAGGAAGGGGTAGATTTTGACCTCGAAGTTACGCAAAAAGAAAACGCTCCGGAAAGTGACAGCATTTTGACAATAACAATTACTACAATCAATTTTGGAGCAGTAGTTGCGACGTTATTTTTAGAAACATCTAATTCAGTACAAGCAACAATTCAATGCTCCGAAAATTTCCCTAAAGAAGAACTTGACCTTCGATTAGATAAGGATAAAACTCATTATAGCGTCGATACATTAACATCATATGAAGTTAAAAAAGAATTTAAACCGTCAGGAGAAAAGGCAAGAGCAAGTGTAAACATGAGTCAAACAACAGAGATTAACCCTTATTTACTTTTGATGGCTCATTCAATAATTAAACACGTAATTGATATAGATAATAATGCCTCAATAGGGATTACAAGTCATGTTGATTAGGGGTAAATATAAAAGCAATCCGGTAGCACCATGTCATTGCGAGCAAAGCGAAGCAATCCAGCCGTCACATCATGTCGTTATATTATTTCATAATATAAATCATTCCAATTCGGATTATTTATTTCTATCAAATCAAGTTTTGTCTGTCGGCTACCGCCTTTTAGTTGCTTTTCTCTTACTATTGCAGAATTAATATCATTAGATACTTCATAATACCCCAATTTATCTACATTATATTTTTGGGTAAATCCTTTTACTAATTTATTTTTGTGTTGCCAAACTCTTTTGACAAGGTCGGAAGTTACACCAACATATAGAGTGCCATTCTTTTTGCTAAACAAAATATAAACATAATATTGATTTGATACGCTCATAACAGCATTATAGGCTGGGTTGCTTCGTCGGTCAATCCTTTGACCTCCTCGCAACGACATGCACCATGTCATTGCGAACCCGATAGGGTGAAGCAATCCAGCCGTTTTATTTATTAATATAAAAAAAACGGGACTTTGTAAGTCCCGTTTTTATTATATCCCTTGCCTTTATTGATTTCCCTGACTTTAAACTTTCTATTGTCCGCCGGTGTAGTTTGGAGCGAGCATTTTTGCATCTTGTTGTTCCATTTTCTGACATGCTTCGTAATCTGCTTTTGCAACTTGGATTTGAGATTCCAAAGTGTCCTTTTCGAGCTGCAACGAATCTTCTTCGTCTTTGAGAGGTTCTAGCATTTGATCTCTCAACATTTCGTATTTTTCTTCTATTTGCTGTTTGCATGTTGCAACATTTTGATCCATCCAAGAAGTCATAGAAGAAACTTGTGTATTGAAATTTGCCTGTTGCTGAGATATCGATTGCATCAACGCCTGTGCGGCAGCAGAATCTTTTATTGTAATCTTTGAATTACCTTCGCCATATTCAAAATTCTCCGGACAACCTTTTTTATAATATTCAGCAAGTGCTGCTTGTGCTGCACCAACACCAGTCGAATACATCGTAGCCTGCATTACTTGTTGGAAACCGGCCTTGGTAGCATTACTAGAAGTTGTAAGTGCCTGCAACTCAGCCTTCATGTTGCGGTCTAACATTTTTTCCATATTGGCAACATCGCGGGTTGCGCGTCTCAGTTTTGACTGAATACGCATCATACGAGCTTGTAAGGATCTGTATCTAGATCCCGCAGCCAATTTTCCGTATGCGCCTAATAAGAAACCCATTTTTCTAGTATCCTTGTGTTGTTAGTGTCCTCGTATTTATATAAAAAATTTTTCTTTCCAATAATTGCCTTTTTGGTTACTTTTTGTTAAGAAATATTACAAAACTGGAATAAAAAAAAATTATACAAATAGGCAGAAAACAATAATCTATAGGAGTTTCCAAGAATTTTATAAAAATAACATAATATTCAAAATTAATTAATATATATGTAAAATTGATTAAACTTATAACAATTACTCTGCGTGTTTTTTATTATAAATAATAGATGAAATCAGCGATGCGACAATAAATACAAGACCTATTAAACCTGTTACAACTTCAGGCACCTCCTTTACGGTAGTAACAAGCATAATAATTGCCAAAGCACCGATAGCCCAATGTGCGCCGTGTTCTAAATATCTGAATTTTGCAAGAGTTTTTGTATCTACGATTAATAATGTTAACGACCGAACAAACATAGCCCCAATCCCCAAACCGACAGCAATAATTATAACATCATCACTAAGTGCAAATGCACCCAAAACACCATCTAATGAAAATGACGCATCAATTAACTCTAAATAAAGAAAACTTACAAACCCTGTACAGGCAACGGCATTTGTGGCACATTGCGCCATCCTTTGCTTATCGTGTTTTTCAAGAAAATGAGAAATGCCATCTATTGCAAGATAAGTTATAATCCCTGTTATACCTGCCAATAAAACAGCAACCTTCTGCTCCTCAGGTATAAAATTATTTAACACTACTAATATAATTAATGATACAACAATTTCTATTCCCCTAATATGATCAAGATATGAAATAGGAGATTCAATACATTCAATCCAATGAACATCTTTTTCATGGTTAAAGAAATAATTAAGAAAGAGCATTATTAAAAAAATTCCGCCGAACGTAACTATAGGTGCATGAGAGAGCTCAAGATAATGTGCATACTTCATTGAATCAGTTAATGCAATATTTGTAACAGTAATCATATCTAAATGCGCAAATATCGAAACAACAAGTATCGGGAAAAGAAATCTCATTCCAAATACGGCAATTGCAATACCCCAAGTTAGAAATCGCTTTTGCCAAACCTTTGACATGTGCTCTAACTTCATTGCATTGACGACAGCATTATCAAAAGACAAACTAATTTCAAGAATAGCCAAAATACCAGCAATAAATACAGCAAGCAAACCGCCGCCCGGCTTTACATGTTCTCCCCAAAAATAAGCAATTGCAATTCCGCATACCGTTACAATTATTGAATCAATAAAATATCTAATCATACTCCCTCTTATAAGACATAATAAGGGCGGGAATACAACCCGCCCTACATAATATTTATTTACTATCTGTTAATATCACTTGAACTAGGTACATAATACTGGAATGTATCAGGTCCATTTTCAGGGAATACTAACAAGAACGGCTGGTTTTGTCTGATAATACCATTACCACCTTTGTAGTATGCTGCAAATTCTTTTTTAATAGGAATTTGTTCTTCTTGGAAATTGACATAAGCAACAGGAACAAAAGCAAAACTTCCGTTTTGTGCAGGAGAAATTCTGCCTGCAACCTGATAGCCTTGGAATAACATTACATCGTAATCCAATCTTGTGTTTGCATTCATTTGAACATGTAAAATTTGAGGCGGGTTAGCAGTATTAAAATCTTCTAACGCAGAAACTTGAACTGTTTTTGCCTGACTGATACCGGTCAAGGTGAATGTCAGAATTAATCCGATAACTGCACTTAATAGTTTTTTCATTTTATATTACTCCTTTTCTGTTTTATTATCTTATTTATTATCAGGGAATTTTAAATAAAACACCTGATTTTCAGTTATTTGAATATCCTCACCTTTCTTTGAATAAGAAAGAGGTGAAGCATTATACATCGATTTTGCACCTGACTTAAGGACATTACCTTCTTCATTTTCAACCGCACCTTCGATGGCAGCAACGCCCATACTTAAACCTTTTACGAAGTGATTACCTACTGATAGTACAGCTGATTTTGCCATTTGTCCTTTATCCAGCGTTGTTGTGTATGATGCAACAACTTTTTCCTGAATAATATGTTTTGAACCATGTGCATCTATGTACCATTGCGGTATAAAAGAAAATTTTGCATTTCTTTTTAACCTCTTAGGACTTATTACATCAACAACAGAACCGCACATTTCCGAGCCTGATTCGATCTTGTCTTGAGATAATTCAAGAGAATCCAATAATCGAACTTTTATTGTTGATGGAGGATTGGCAGTTGTAAAGGCATCTAATGCTTCTACTTCAACGGTTTTAGCATAAGCGCCTGTACATATACCTGATATTAATAATACTAGAAAACCTAAAAATAAATTTTTTTGCATATTAATTATCAATCCTCAAGGATATATTAACAGATTTTAATAAAAATGGCAAGATACTACTATTTACTCAAATAATTTTTTAAATATTTTCCTGTATATGATTTTTTACATTTCATTATTCCATCGGGAGTCCCTTGAGCAACAATGCTTCCGCCTTCTGCTCCTCCTTCAGGTCCCAAGTCAATAATATGGTCGGCAATTTTTATCAAATCAAGATTGTGCTCAATCATAAGAATCGTATTTCCTTGATCTGCAAGCGCCTGAATAATTTTTGTCAACTTATCCAAATCATACCAATGCAAACCGACAGACGGTTCATCCAGTAAATATAGCGTTTTCCCTGTTGAACGTTTATTTAATTCAGATGCCAGTTTTATTCTCTGAGCTTCTCCGCCTGATAAAGTTGTAGAACTCTGTCCAAGTTTCATATAGTCAAGCCCAACATCATTAAGAGTTTGAAGTTTCCTTTTTATTGCAGGGATATTTTCAAAGAATAAAAGAGCCTCTTTTACACTCATGTCAAGAACCTCAGAAATTGTTTTGCCCTTGTATTTAACTTCTAAAGTTTCTCTGTTGTAACGCTTACCTTTACATACGTCGCATTTTACATAAACGTCGGATAAAAAGTTCATTTCAATTTTCACAAGTCCGTCGCCTTTGCATGCTTCACATCGTCCGCCTTTTACGTTAAAACTGAAACGACCGGGTTTATATCCTCTGACTTTTGCCTCATTTGTTTTTGCATAAAGGTCACGAATATGAGTAAATATGTCTGTATACGTTGCAGGATTAGAACGAGGAGTCTTTCCTATAGGAGACTGGTCAATATTTATTACTTTATCTATGTTCTCAAATCCCAAAATATCATCAATGCCCTGCGGTTTTGGTTTATTTTTCCTTAACTTGTGGATAGCAAATTCGTAGAGTAAATCTTGCATTAAAGAAGATTTACCACTACCTGAAACTCCTGTTAATACCACAATTTTTCCAAGCGGAATATCAACATCTATATTTTTAAGGTTATTCAGGTGAGCATTTTTTATCTGTAGAAAATTCCCATTGCCCTCACGCAATATTTTAGGAAGCGGAATAAATTTTTCACCGCTTAAATATTTACCCGTAATAGAATTTTTCGCTGAAATAATATCATCAACAGAACCCTGAGCGATAATTTTTCCGCCTGATTCGCCAGCTTTTGGACCGATATCGACAATATAATCCGCGCTTCTTATTGTATCCTCGTCATGTTCAACCACAATAAGAGTATTACCGAGATTTCGGAGTTTAAACAGTGTCTTTATTAACATATCATTATCACGTTGATGAAGTCCGATAGAAGGTTCATCAAGGACATACAAAACTCCACTTAGACCGCTTCCTATTTGAGAGGCAAGACGAATACGCTGTGCTTCTCCGCCTGAGAGGGTTCCAGCCATACGAGATAGGTTTAGGTAATGTAATCCTACATCTATGAGAAATTTTAAACGTGCTCTTATTTCATCAAGAATTTGCTTTGCAATTTTTAGCTGATATTCTGTTAAATCAAGATACAAATCAGTTATAAATTTAAACTCATCATCAATAGACATTAGAGTAAATTCGTAGATATTTTTATCTTTAATTTTTACAGCAAGCGGGAATTCTTTTAATCTTGCCCCATGACACGCTGGGCAAGGTTTTGCAACCATAAATGGTTCAATTTCGTCACGCCAATAATCCCCTGTTGAATCGTGATATCTTTTTTCAAGGAACGGGATTACCCCGACAAACGGCAAGTTACGAGACATATACCTGTTGGTACCAAAATCTTTTATACGCATTTTTATCGGTTTATCAGAACCATAAAGCAAAATATTTTTTTGTTCATCACTTAAAGAAGCAAATGGGGTATCCATATTAATATCATATGCATTGCAAACCGAGGTAAGCATGTCCTTATAATACGTTGTTGCAGGTCTATCCCAAGCATAAATTGCATTCTCATTAATAGATTTTGTTTTATCAGGTACAACCAAATCAGGATCTATGATAAAATCTGCTCCTAGCCCACCACACCTATCGCATGCCCCATAAGGAGCATTAAAAGAAAAAATTCTCGGAGTCAGTTCTTCAAAACTCAAGCTGCAATCTGGACAAGCAAGTTTTTCACTAAATACAATCTCTTTGCTACCGATTACATCCACATTCACAATTCCATCAGCACGCTTTAACGCTGTTTGAACACTATCGGCAATTCTTGATACTGCACTTTCTTTTACCACAATTCTATCTACAACTATACTTATATCATGTTTTTTTGTCTTTTCTAAAGTTATTTCATCTTCATCGAGGTTATATATTTTCCCGTCAACCCTTACCCTGACAAATCCTTCATGGGATAATTCTTTAAATGTTGATAAATATTCGCCCTTTTTACCTCTAACTATAGGGGATAGAATTTGTATTTTAGTACCTTCACCCAACTGCATTATCTTATTAACAATTTCATCAAGTGTTTGAGGTTTAATTTTTCTTCCGCACTTCGGGCAATATGGAGTACCGATTCTTGCATACATCAAGCGCAAATAGTCATATATTTCCGTAATTGTTCCGACTGTTGAGCGAGGGTTATTACTTGTAGATTTCTGGTCAATTGATATCGCGGGAGAAAGCCCGTCAATACATTCAACATCCGGCTTATCAAGTTGTCCTAAAAACTGTCGGGCATACGTCGAAAGACTTTCAACATAGCGTCTCTGACCTTCGGCAAAAATTGTATCAAACGCTAAAGAACTTTTACCGGATCCGGAAACTCCTGTAAACACAACTAACTCATTTTTAGGAATCTCAAGAGAAATATTCTTGAGGTTATGTTCTTTTGCTCCCGATATTTTAATCTTATCTGCCATATAAATATTATCGTTTATGAATAAAATTTTTCAATTAAATTGTAAAGTTATTCTTTTTGCACAGTTTTATCCTTTGTATAGATATTATAAACTGATATAATATTAATAGTTTCGTTATAAATTTATAGATTGTTGTTTTTGCTCATAAGAAAGGAATAATTATGAGTAAAACAAGTAAATATCCGTCATATTCCGGAGGCGGAGTAAATATTAACGGCTTTAATACTGCATCAACATCAAGAAGCGGAAATAGTGTTAATTCGACTTTCAAAATGACTGATACGCAGAAAAAATATTATAATACCCTTCAAAGCGGCATGAACAGTGTATTAAAGAATTTATTTGAAATATCTGATCCTCAGCGTAAAGAATGGCAAAATCAATTAAATGCTATGCAAGAAACAGGATTGCAAAACATTTATGATATTTATACTCCGCTGCAAAATAATCTTAAAAATGATATTGCTTCAAGATTCGGCAATCTTGATAATTCTGTATTCATGGATAATTTAAGTGCAATTACCAATAATAAATCAAAAGCAGTTGCAGAGCTGACTAATAATTTATTACTTGCTCAAAATGATTTGTACAATCAAGAATTGCAAAAAAGACTTAATGTTCTCAGCCTTCTTGATAGCCTCAATAATTCCTTAAATAATAATATTTTAAGCTATTTAGGGCTTGCTAATTCAAATGCAAATTCAGGTAATCAATATAACCAAGCTGCATATCAGGCGTCTTTGCAAGGAAGTAGCCCTTGGACAAATCTGGCAAAAATAGGTTCGACAGCCCTTGCGACTTACTATGGGGGACCGGCAGGGGGTGCTGCAGCATCAAAACTTACTTCGTCTTTCTAACATGTCACTTAAAGAGTGCGGATTCACCGCACTCTTTTCATATATAATTCGGTTTTACATGCGAAACTTTATTTGCTATAATCACATTATGAATGAAAATGAACAAAGTTACGAAGATTTTATATCAACAGTAAGCCATGAACTGCGTACTCCACTTACATCTATTCGAGGCTTTTCACAAACTATGCTCGCATCTTGGGATAAATTGGATGACAATACAAAGAAAAAATTCATTAAAATTATTGAAGAACAATCCCAAAGACTTATAAATCTTGTAGAAAACATGCTCTCAGTTACGAAATTACATTCAAAAAATATTTATGTATACAATGAAACAGACATAAAACCGCTGATAGAACAGACTATTACGATTGTTAAGAGTAAATACAAAAATCAAAATTTTGAATTCAACTGTCCCCCAAATATACCATACATATTTGTTGATAAAGACAAATTCCAGCAAATAATGACTAATTTGTTAGAAAACAGCGCAAAATATTCTCCGGACAACTCAACAACGACTATAAGCGCACAAGAAAAAAGCAACAGCGTTCTTATAAAAATCACGAACCTTGGGATAAATATTGAAAAAAAAGACTATGAAACAATTTTTACCAAGTTCTCGCGTATTGATAATCCTTTAACAAGAAAAGTTCAAGGGAGCGGATTAGGACTTTTTATAACAAAATCGCTTATAGAACAAATGGGAGGATGTATCAGCGTAGATTCACAACCATTAGATAATTGTGAATTCGCACAGATAACATTTTCATTAGAGATGCCAGTTAAAAATATTGAGGAGCAAGCAAGAATAAAATGCAATCAGTAACACTTATCATTGATAAAAGGCTGGAAATGTCTGTTAAATACAAGAAATTATTGGAATCAGATTATAATAAAGTTCTGATTTCTCGATATATCCTAAAATCAATGAAGATTATCCAAGATGAAGAGCCTGATTTAATAATTATTTCAGATAGTTTTGACAATGAATTATCAGGATTTTGCAAGCAAATAAGAGCGTTAACCTACAATATGCGACCGGTAATTGTCGCATTGTCAAAATCCGCAGATATACAAGATAGGATAAAAGTTTTAAATAGCGGGGCGGATGACTTTTTGTCAGAACCGGTTGATAAAAATGAGTTTAAAGTGCGAATTGAAGCACATCTTCGCCGTGAATACGAGTCAAACTTGGAAACAAAAGAATTTTTGCCAAATGATAGTTATACAAAACGTGCTATCAAGCGTGCTATAAATAATAACTCGGATTGGGCAATGCTATATATTAAAATTGAAAATTTCAAGGATTATAAAAAGGCTTACACTGAAATTGCATCAGATAAGCTACTACAAACATACGGGGCAATTATAAAAGCATCCGTACCTGAGAATGACTATGTCGGAAAAATAAGAGAAGATGTATTTTTTGTAATAACTGATACCTTGAAAGCCGAAAATGTTGCGCGTTTTTTGACTTTTGCATTTGACAGTGTAGCAAATAAATTCTACGCAGAACACGATTTAACAAGAGGCTACATGATTTTACAGGGAGATGAATTTGCAGGAAAAAGAGCCGGTTTTGTTCATTTCACAATAAGCGGAATATCAAATGAAAACAACTATTACAACGATGTATCACAGGTATTGACATCCTTAGAGCAACTGAATTCTATGGCAAACCTGCCAAATAAATCCAACTATATAATAGATCGCCCCAAAATTTCTTCCCCCAATTCAATAGAACAAAAAACGTACAATAAAGATATATATATATATGAGAGTGATGAAGCACTCTCAACTCTGTTGCATACAATACTCAACCTACAAGGTTATAATGCAAAAATTATGACCTCATATAAATTACCTCCAAAATCAGATATACCTGCAATTATAATTATAGATGCCGGAGATTTAGAAAAGAAAAACGGATTGAACCTTTGCTACAAAATAAAAAAAGAACAAAAATTCAACAAGAGCAAAGTAATAGTTACATCTATAATTCACGATAAAGAATTGGTACTCAATACCGGCGCTGATCTGTATTTACCAAAACCGTACGAGATACCTACACTCATTAAATGGGTAGATTCGCTGTTGAATGAATTTAATCAATAATTTTTTGGGCTTAATGTCAATAATAAGAAGAATTTCGGTTTTAATTGTAACAAAATCTTAACAAATACAACCCCTAAATTAAAGTTTTTAACCATGGCTGTCGACATGTAAGATATAGGAAACACAAAAGAAAGGACAGCGCCAAAATGGGAATGAGTGCATCTCAAGCTAGATTTCTAAGTTTGACGGCTCGTA
>CADAYD010000014.1 GCA_902791985.1 uncultured bacterium | reverse complement strand
CCTTTGATGCTCTCTCGCATAACATTTATTGCTCACTTCGTAAAGGTCGTCAGATAAGCGCGCGGCGTAGTTTTAGCCGCGCTAAAAGATTTTTGCCGATAGGCAAAAACTCATATTACCGCGTAGCGGTCTTATGCTGCCGTAGGCAGTATTGCACCTTAGCGTGTTTTTCTTTTTTGGTTCGTTTTTTCTTTTTGCATTAAGACAAAAAGAAAAAATGAACATTAAATACCTATAATATGTTTTATGTGAATTTCTAGCTGGAATTCATACAAAATGAATTATAAAATATCCAGCGGGTCCACATCAACAGTCATTCGTATATCTTTTGGAGCATTTATTTTATTTATAAAACTTGAAACGAATTGATGTCCTTTATCCTCTAATTTATTTTTAATAAGAATTTGAAATCTCCACTGACTATTAATCCGCTCAATTACGCAAGGAGTTGGACCTAGTACATCAAGCCTTTCCCCAAATCCGAACTTGTTAATCATAGTATGAAACCGCAGCGCAACCTCCTGCGCCGATTTTTCAGCACGAAATTTATTTTCACTGGACATAATTATCCGTATAATCTGACTAAACGGCGGATAGTCAAAATCCTCTCTTGCGACAATTTCTTTTTTGTAAAAATCTGCATAATTTTGAGATTTTGCACTTTCAAGTGCATAAAACTCAGGATTATATGTTTGAAAAAATACTCTACCCCTAAATTCTCCTCGCCCTGCACGCCCGGCAACCTGAGTAAGCAGCTGAAACCCACGCTCAGAAGCACGATAATCCGGCAAATTAAAACTTGCATCGGCACTAATTACACCGACAAGCGTCACATTCGGGTTATCTAGTCCTTTTGCAATCATTTGAGTCCCGACAAGTATATCAATTTCACCTTTTTGAAATTTCTCTAAAAGCCTTATATGCTCCCCTTTGCGAACCAAAACATCGCTATCTATTCGGGCAACATTATATCCTTGAAAAATTTCACTGATGTATTCTTCAATTTTTTGAGTCCCCGTTCCGGAATTTTTAAGTCCCTCAAATCCGCAATTCGGGCATTTATCCGGAAAATATTCAGCATGATTACAATAATGGCATTTAAGCATATTCTCTTTTGAGTGCCATATCATCGGAATAGCACAATTCGGACATTCAATAACATGACCACAACCTTGACACTGAGTATAAGTCGAATAACCTCGACGATTAATAAGCAAAATAACTTGCTGTTTGTTATCTAAAGTTTCTTTTATCGCATGGATTAGCGGTTGAGAAATTAAATGTTTGTATGCCGCTTGACCGTATTCCTGCATATTTATAACGGTAACAGGAGCTATTTTTGCATCATTATAACGCTTTAGCATCTGATGAAGATGATTTGAATTAACAGCATAATAATAAGTTGAAATATCAGGAGTCGCAGAACCCAAAACCAACGGGCAATTATTAAATTGTGCTAATTTTTTTGCAACGAGTCTGGCATCATACCTTGGTGCCGGAGAAGTCTGCTTGTAAGCGCCCTCATGTTCCTCATCAATAATTATCAGACCAATGTTTTGCAACGGCGCAAAAACTGCGCTACGCGCTCCTGCAAGAATTTTTATCTCGTTTTTATAAAGTTTTTGCCAAACGTCATAGCGTTCACCCTCTGAAATACTTGAATGCCAAATAGCAACATCTTTTGTCCCGAATTTGCGAGCAAGACGCTTTGTTAACTGAGAAGCAAGCGCAATTTCAGGCGCTAAAAACAAAACATTTTTTCCGGATTTTATTGTGTCATCAATAAGTTTGAAATAAACTTCGGTTTTACCGCTTGCTGTAACCCCATGAATAAGTATTGTCGGATTTGTTTCTTCTTTTATTTGGTTTTTAATTCTCTGATAAACCTCATTTTGCAGATTTGAAAGCACATTTAAAGGTTCCGTTTTATCTATATTAAGAATATCAAGCGGATTGCGGTAAATTTCTTCTTCACAAACCCTGACACACCCTAAAGCCTCAAGTTTTTTAACGGTTGCCCTTGTTGTTTTTGCAAATTTTTCAAACGCTACAAGGGGCATTTTGCCTTTATTTTTTAATAATTCAAGGACTTGAAGCTGCCTTTTTGTTGCTCCAAAATCGCGGACATATTCTATTGATTGCTCTGTTTTAAGTGATTTTTCGATTAGTTTTAAGGGTATTGCAGCATTAAGTACTGTAATCAAATCAGTGCAATAGTAATTTGCAATCCACTCAAGCAATTTTAAATATTGTGCACTGAATAACGGGGTATCTTCAAGAATTTTTGTAATCGGTTTTGCTTTAATTTCCGGCGGCAGATAATCACTAAATCCTACACAAAATGCATTTATCATACCCTGTCTCCCAAACGGAACCAAAAGCGCTTGACCGATTTTGATTTTGTTTTGGAAATGCAGAGGAATCTCGTAACTGAATGTGCGAACCCCCATAGCCTTTATATTTACAAGACAAACAGCATATTTGTGTGTCGGGAGTTCAAAATTATTTCCCTCCGGATTAATATTTACCCCCTCACGCTTTTTTAGGGTCAGTTTCTGCTCAAATAATTTGTTTTGAATAATATCAGTCATAATAATTAATAAAAAGTTACCCTAACCGGACTTCACCCACCCAAATTTCTAAATTTTGTACGCTCAATCTAAAATTCTACACTCCCTAATAAGGAAGGAATTAAGGGTGGGTGCTATTTTTAAAGTTTTATTGTTTTAAAATTTACTCAGCTTCAGCCATTAGTTCTTGTTTTGCTTCTTCAATAGCCTCCGTAAGAATATCTAACTGCTCAGCAGTAAAAGTTACCCCTTTTTTAGTAGGAATCCAAGAAGCACCACCATCAGTTGTAAAAAATATTCTCATGTTAAGATAATTTGTTCCTTTGTACTCACTCAAAGAAATTTGCAATTGTTCAGTATCCGAACGCTCAATAGTTGCCAAAATTTTTCCGTCTGCCATAAATTTTCTCCTTCTTATAAAAGTATGAAATTATTATAACGATAATAAAGTAATATGGCAACACAGAAAAAGGCGATTGGACTACAAAGCGATAAATTATTTTCAAATTATTAATTTTAGTATTTAATTAATGACTGTAATGGTCCTATTGCCCTAACACCCTCATTACCCCTTAATCATTTTTTCCAAAAGACTGTTGTTTTTCTGGAAGGTAAAATCTGTGTTGACAGTTTGTTTAGAAGAGGATTGTTCAGTCTTAATTTGAGAATCTTTTTGAACAACTTCGTAGGTCTTAATCGAACGTTTTCCTGTTAATCTCTGCATAAAATTATAATATTTTTTCTTAAACCCTGTTGAGTTATTTTGCTTAGTTTCAATTGCGATAAGTTCATCTCTTGTGTGAGCCTTTACAGGGATACCGACCGAACTTCTTGTCAAAATTTCACCCAAAGTAGTGTCAGCCAAAGTCACCCAGCTCATTCCCAGGAGTGACGCATTGTATGAATTTCTGAAGGTTGAATTAAACAAATCAATCAATAATGTTTGATAGAATAACCTTGAACCCTCTTGTACAAATCTTTCTTTAAACTTGGTATTTGCGCCATCTTTATCGTTTCCGTTTGATTTGAGCATTACCATATTATAGTTATCCGTCATCAGGAACCATATCGTCGCAGCGGTTGCAGCAGTCTTTGCAAGATTTGAAAGCTCCGCATTTGAAACATTTGACATTGAATCCCTGTTGAACGCATTTGTCATATTAATTTTGATAAAATCTTCAAATTGTTCAGAGGTCATTTTACCGGAAGCAAATTCTTCCGCTTTCTTACTGATTTTACCAAAACTTGTTGCTAAAGCATCAATATCTTTTGGCAAAGATTTTGGTTTTGCTTTTCTGAATAGATTGCCGATTTTTTCATCCACCACCCAATATGGCAGCGTAACAGTATTCCACATAAATTTGAACGGTGCAATCACAAAGTTTACAAAAGGTTTGACCGAAACTTCTTTGCCAAATACTTTGAATATCTTATCTCTTATCCCTAAATCAAGATAATCCGTACCTTCTTTAATTGCCGATTTGCCGACTTTTTCATACTGATCTGCAAGTTCTTTATAGCCGTTCTTTCTCAAAACACTGATTGTTGCATTAAATTTTTCAGGTGCAACGTGATATGCAGTACTTGTAATATTTTTATAGAACTGTGTGAACGGTCTGTATATAACCTTATCTTCAAAGGTTTTAACCGCATTATCTAAAGATAATTTTTCCTTATTAACACCAAGCTTTGCCAATTTTTCACTATTCATATTTTCAAAATATTTCAATGCCGCATTTTTAATTGCAGGAATATTTTTGAAACCTTTAATCGCATAACCGATAGCAAGAACAGCCGCAGAAGCCTTCATCAATGTATCGAAGGATAAAAGCGGTTTTTGTTGTTCTTTTGTTTTATCTTCTTTCTTATTAACATTACCGGTTGATGTAACCTGAGCATTTGGCTTAATTTTAGCTTCGGGAGCATTTTCTCTTTCGTTAATCTTTCTTGCCTGTTCAGGAGTTAATCTTGTAATGAATTTACCGTTAGATAAACGTGAAAACATTTCTGTTATAAGAACTGTTATACCCGTTGTTAAAACTATTCCGAATTTAGATTTATTAATAAATTTTTGGAACGCACCCATTGTAATAAGAGTCAAATATCCGCTTGTCAAAATCCTGCTGGTTTCTTGCTTAAACCTTGTTTTACGTTCTTTTTCAGCGGCTTTAGGGTCATCATCCATCATTCTTGAAAGGTTATAAGCATCATTTGCAAGAAAAACAGCAGGCGGAAGACCTGAAACAAGTCTATTTAATGCTCTTTCGTGTTTTGTATCATAGTTGCCTGTTTTATAATCAAAAGGTTTTGTTATTGTTTGGAAAACATGCGAATGCATATTTTCTTCAATTTCTTGTTTGATTTTTGAAATTGCTGCATCATCAGGCTCAACACCATGAACTTTTTTATAACCTTCTATCGCATCTTTTAATTTATTTTCTCTATACGTAATCATACCAACAAGAGAATTTACTTTTTTATCGATTTTTGAACGCTGTCTTATATTCTTAAACATCGGACGCTTCAAAGTTTCTTTTGACCAACTCTTTAATCCGGGAATTTTACCTGCAAATTCAACAAGACCATTTAAGATATCACCAGGTAATATTTTGAACGGATACAAAATACCATCCCATGCTAAATGCGGGATGGTCTTTTTGTGGATAGTGATAGTATCTCCGTCCATTGAAATTAATTTGTTTGTTCTTTTACGATGAACAATAGTGACATTTTGTAAAAGTTCTTCTCCCATGTCACCTAAATATTTTCTTGTAAACTCTAAAAATTCTTGTTTGCTGTATGTTTTTTCTAAAGGCTTATACAATCTTGGCATAAAAGAAAGACCTTCAAAACTTAAATCATGATGATTATTGTTTAAAGGTCTCTCAATATCTCGATTATTATTTTGTGGACATGAACTCTCATTAAAGACAGGAATTCCGTTTTTCGGGGATAGAAACCCCATCTTTTCTCGCTTGTCTGCTATTCGGAATTTCGATACGCTATCCACTAACATCTTGTTTTTCCCATCTTTTGGTATTCTCGTTCATTTTAAAACAAAAAGCAAGAATTTTTTGCGCAAAGTTTACAAGATTTTACATTAATATTTAAAAACATGATATTAGTTGCGATTGTGCGCCTCAAAAAGTGACCGTAAAAGTTCCTGACCTTTAAGCATTGTTTTGTAATCGACGTACTCTCTTGCTGAGTGCATGTTGCAAACCGTCGCAAGCCCCAAAAGATACGGCGAAAATCTCTCACCTTTAGCGTTTGTTTTATTTGCATAAATATGAGTTTCCGCACCCGCATGGAACGATGAAATCTCAGGCTCCACCCCGATTTTTCTTGCTACCGTTTCAAAAAGAATTGGCATGTATTCATCGTCATTTTTTTCAAACATAGGCATTTTGACAGTGAAAGTAATATCAGCATGCGCAATACCTTCATGCTCTTTATTAAATTCGTCAACAATACCCTGCATTTTGGCGATAAGTTCGTCTTCTTTTTTCTTATCGGAACTGCGCAGTGAATAAGTCGCATGAGCATCAGTATTTATGACATTTGTAACCGTAACATCACCCGATTCAATCCCCCCGATATTGCAGGAGGTTATAACCTGACCGTTTTCGCTGTAATACACACCCTGCGGAAGTTTTGACACCAAATCCGCAATAAGTTTTGCGGCGTTTGCTCTTGTCGGGTCGCCAATGTCGTTACCTGAATGTCCGCCTTTCGGGGCATTAACTTTCAAATCTATCATCACATAACTTGCACCTGCTACAAGACATTGTCCTAGAGCGTCACTGTCTAACACAAGAACATATTTTGAATTGATTTTGTTAAAATCTGTGTTTTTAATTCCGCTCATTGAATCTTCTTCATCACGAGTGAAATGGATTTCAAGTCCGCCATGCATTAAGTCTGTGCGTTTATTTAAATATTTTGCAAAGTATAGCGCATTGGCAACACCTGCTTTATCGTCAGCCCCTAAAGTTCTGCCTTTTGCCTTAATCAAATCGCCGTCTAAATAGGGAATGACAGGTGAATCGTCCCCGATAACATCAAGGTGTGATGACAGTAAAATCGGCTCTTTTGTGCTGTCTGTTGCGGGAATTGTTATATAAATGTTTTTGTAATCGTCCTGTTCGCAGTTCAGATTGTTTTCTTTGCAATAGTTACAAATCCAATCTATAACCTTTTCTTCCTTTCTTGACGGTGACGGAATTTCCGCCAGCGAACAAAAAAGGTCAACCAATTCATTTTCTTTTCTCAATTCTTCAATATTCATAATTGCTCTCCGTAAATAATATGTGTCGGCATAGTAATGCCGACCTACTTTTCTACATTATTTCACAAAAGGATTATAACACAATAATAAAAAAAGTTCCCTCGCCAGAGGGGATACAAAGCACTCTGCCGAGCAAAAACATCCGGTGAATGTTTTTGCGAGAGGAAACCGCAAAGTATAAGCCCTGAGCCTGTATGCCGTATGGCTGAGGGGTAGGGTGAGGGGTTGAATCATGTAATGAAATAGTTCCCTCGCCTGAGGGGAGAGGGGTAGGGTGAGGGGTTGAATCATGTTATAATGTTCTTATGTATAAGAATTCAACAATTAATCAGGCAAAAGAATTACGCAAAAATATGACAACCCAAGAACGAAAATTATGGTCTGTTTTACGAAATAATTTGTTTTATAACTATAAATTCAGAAGGCAAGTTCCAATAGGAAACTATGTTGCAGATTTTGTTTGTGAAGGTAGAAAAATAATTATTGAACTTGACGGCGGACAGCATAATGAAGCGAAGAATATTGAATATGACAAGATGCGTTCCGAATTTTTTAAAACAAAAGGTTTTAAAGTCTTGCGGTTTTGGAATAATGATATAGATAAAAACATTGACGGGGTTTGTGAGGTAATATTAAAAGAATTGAAAAATAATAGAGTTTAACCCCTCACCCGAATTTCTAAAACTCGTATCTCGTTTTGAAATTCTACCCTCTCCCCTTTGGAGAGGGCTTTAAAGTTTTGTAACAACATGGCAATTTTTCGTAATAAAAATACTTTATAAATTTATAGGGGATATTATGCTTATAAAATTTAATGCAGTAAAATCTATTTTTAATAGAGTCATCTCAAGTACAAAATCTTGCAAATCTGCAAAAAAAGAACTTGAGGGTTTACTTTTTGCTGCAAAAGAAAATAGCACAATTACGCCTGAACTTGCTCAAAAATTTTTTAAAGTTCGTCAGTATAGAATTGATAAAATTCAAAATCCTGAAGTTCGTTCTATTTTGGGACGAATTAATGATTTAGGTTTAACATCACGGTATGCAGAATCTGAAATCCCGCGCTTAGCAGGAAAAACTGCAGAATTTTATGAAAAATTATCTCTTGAGATGCAGGAATGTGTTGCAAAGGAACTAAAAAAAATAAAATTTTCTAAAGATGGAACACTCGCTATAGGAAGTTTTGAAATTTTAGAAAGGGCAAGACTCCTTTCAAATATTGAACCGGAAATTACGGGGCTTTATAGAGCAGGCGATCACAGTGCTGCTATTATGGTAAAAAGTGATATGGGATACATAAACAAATGTTTGTATCCTGAAGCCTACGAAAACAATATTAAATTCAACAGTTTGCAGAGATATATAAAAGGCTATAATTTAAAAGAACCTGAATTATGTAATAAATTGTATAAAAAATATTATTTATCGCAATTAGATGGTGAAACTTCAAAAATATTAGCAGAACTTCAAGAAAAATTCAATGTAAAAGTATTTTTGATGGATAACCCGAATAAATATCAGGCAGAATACATATATAGAGAAATTGCAGAATATGCCAAGACAAGTAAAGGGAAAGCAAAACTTCCCCACTTAATTGATGTTAATAAATTTGCTAATATACAATTTGCGGACGATATATGGGCTGGTGTATGTCATCCTTTTGCCGGAGGAGATATCGCTATTGCAGGCGTTGATAATATAAACTATGCGCTTCGGCACGAAATTATGCATGGGAATCATCACATGGACAATGCAGTAGATTTTTATGTAAGGAATCCTTTGATAAAATTATGTAAGAAATTTGATATATTTAGAAAACAATTATCTAAAGGAGGGATAGATAAAGACCATATCCCATATGCATATACAAATTTTGCAGAAGCAATTGCTGTTACGGCAGAGGGTAACGGTAAGTTATATAATGAATGGTATAAATATTTAATGCGATTTATTGGTATGCCAAAATGGGGATTTAATCTAAGTCAGGAATTAGCCCCAAGATGCGTATCAAATTCTTCGTCTGTTATGTCGTTAGACAAATCAACTCTTGTAAGACATATGTTCCATAACAGTTGGACAAAAAATCAACATGAAACTTATGATTATATTTTGAAAAAAATAAACAATCTGTAAGTTGAGCTTCAAGAAACCCCAATTTACTCATTCTTTGCATAAAAAACTACCCTCTCCTTATAGGAGAGGGTAGAAATTCTTATAAACCTCTTATGCAGGATTTTGTGCTTTATCATCTTTTTGTTTGTTAATTAAATCCTGTAATTTTTCTTTAATTTCTTCACCTTTTTTTTGCAATTCTCCGATTGCATCATCGGTTTTTGATTGAATTTGTTTTGCTGTTTCATCTGCTTTTTTTAGCATCTCTTTTGCACCGTTAGCAATATCGCTTCTGGTTTCTTCACCTGATTTAGGTGCAAGCAAAATACCTGCTACGGCACCGATTGCGCCACCTACTATAAAACCTGCTATAAATTTTCCTGCTGACATAGTTTAATTCTCCTTTACTGTTACACTTATATAATTCTAATCTGTTGCTTTCTTTTTTTTATTAGACAAATTACTTATTTTTTCTTGCCAAAAAGTCCGTAAACCGCCAAAAAACCTTTGAGAAAACCGCTCATAAGATTACCGGAAAACAATTTTGTTTTGGCAACGATATTAGTTAAACCGAGTTTGACACTATCAACACCATCACCCGTATTCTTGACAATATTATTGAATGATTTTAATGCTGTGTTAAGTTCATCAAGTGTCGGCTTTAATTCAGAATTAACAATTTCTGTTGTTTTGTTTGCGTTCTGGGCAAGTTTTGAACAGTCATAAAATAATTTTGCCAAAAAGCCCAAAGTAATTACGCCCATAACCGCAAGTGATACAAGACTGTAATTAAGAACTGCTTCGGATATTTCTATACTCATATTAAAATCCTTTCTTAGTAATCAAATTCGTTGTCTGAAGAATTTTCAATATCTTCCAGTTCTTTTGCTTTAAGCATTTTTTTTGATTTGATTGCATTATTGATTTTTTTGAACTGTCTTTCAAGTTTGTATTTCATCAAATCGACAGATTCAAGCGCTTGTTTTTTGGCATCAATAATTTGCGGAGCGTGCTTTTCATAAAATTCGCACGCAGTTTCTTTTAATTCTTTTCTTGATTCTTCTCCTGATTTTGGGGCAAAAAGGACACCGCCGATGATTCCGCCGATGACTCCTGCTATTATACCCATTGAGAATACAAAAGCATCATTTTTTCTGCACATAGCTGTAAACCTCGTAACTTAATATAACGCAATAATGATATCATGTTTTTTGCGCTTTTTCAAGAGTTTTTTGCAAAATCGTTGCTAGGCAAGTCTTTTAGCCCACTTAGTCAAAATATCTTTGAGTGAAAATGCCAGTTCAACCGTTGAAATAATTTTTCGCCCGTTTGTATTTAAAATTAGAAACAATGCTGTAGTTAAAATACCTTTTAAAATATTAAACTTGAATTCTTCCTTCTTTGATTTGAGTTTTTGCTCAAATTTGTTCAATCCCAATAGAATTTTATTAAGCAAAATTCTTATAGAGCAAAAACCGCGCTCAATTGAAGGAGTAAGTGCACTTATTTGTTCATTAAGTGCACAGACTTTTTTATCAATTTTAAGAATAAACGTAACAATCTGAAACGTTATAATTATTTCCGCAATAAGAACTATTGTAATAAAAAATGTCAGCATTATTTCCCTTTTTGTATTATACTTAGTTTTAGTATAATACTTGTTCGGATATTTGCAATCCATTTAAAGGAGTATTTAAGGGTATGTTAAGATTTTATCTGGCACTGATAGTTTCAAAACTTGCATATTTAGCAATAAAAATCCTAAAACATTCAGGCGGGACATCGTTCGCAGGAATGTTGGCTCTCAAAATATGCCCCAAATTTTTAAAATACTGTAAAAATTATATTACTCACGAAATTACAATCACTGGGACAAATGGCAAAAGCACAACCTCAGGTATTTTAGCTCATATTCTACAAGAAGAAAACAGAATTATTCACAATGTCAAAGGGGCTAATATGCTAACAGGAATTGCCAATGTTTTTGCACTTAACCTGCCTTGCAAAAAGTTTGATTATGCTGTTTTGGAGTCTGACGAAGCGTATCTGACAAAACTTTATGATTTTGCACCTGCTGATTTTTTGCTGGTTACAAACCTTTTTCGAGACCAACTTGACAGATACGGAGAACTTGAAACAACTGCCGGATTTATAAAGAATGCTATAGATAAAGCAAATCCGTTTTTATTTTTAAACGCAGATGACCCACTTGTAGCAAATTTAGGAAAAGATAAAGATGTTTTTTATTACGGATTTGAGGATGTTGAATTCTGCTCAGACAAACACAAATCATCTTCAACCGCTCCGAGTGAAGTATTCAAATGTATTTGCGGAGAAGAACTTAAATACTCAAAACAATTTTTTGCACAGCAAGGACATTATTACTGTGAAAAATGCAGTTATAAACGTCCTGAACTTACTTTTAAAGGCCGAGTTAAAATTTTTGACGATTACTCTGAATTGACAATAAATTTTGACAGGAAAACTTATGAATTTCGTATAAATTTAATAGGGTTATACAATGCCTATAATGCTCTCGGAGCAATATCTGTCGCCATGTTTTTAGGAACAAAAGATGAAATTATAAAAAATTCCCTTTTATCCTACAAATCAATTTTCGGCAGAGCGGAAAAAAGAATTATAAACGGTCATAATGCTTTAATTCAGCTGATTAAAAATCCTACAGGAGCAAGTGAAGTTTTAAAAACGGTTGATTTAAATTCGCAGATTTTAATTGCAATAAATGATAATTACGCAGATGGGCGCGATGTTTCGTGGCTTTGGGATGCGGATTTTGAACGGCTGCAAAATGTTCAAAAACCAATTATTGTATCCGGTATCAGAGCTAAAGACATGTCAGTTCGGCTTAAATACGCAGGAATCCCAACGGAAAAAATTATCATACAAGAAGATTTAAAAACAGCAGTTGAAATTGCTTCAGGTTCTGATAAAATGGAAGAAAATCTGACAATATTGCCTACATATACTGCTCTTTTGAAATTAAATAAGATGAAATTAAAATGAGTAAATAGAGAAAAATAAAAAGTGAATAGTCATTATCGGTTCTATCGTTCAATTAATAATTATTATTTCCGTAATGGTATATTCAAAATTCACTATTTACAAATAGAAAGGAAAACTAAATGCTATTAGGTGTAAATATCGATCACGTTGCAACATTAAGAAACGCAAGAGGGGGAACTGAACCGGATGTTCTTGCAGCGGCAAAGATATGCGAGGAATATGGTGCAAGTTCAATCACAACACATTTGCGCGAAGACAGACGCCATATAAAAGATGAAGATGTTGAATTAATCAGGAAAAATATCGGTATAAATTTGAATCTTGAAATGGCAGTAACTAACGAAATGCAATCGATTGCTCTTAGAATCAAGCCTCATTCGGTATGTCTTGTTCCCGAAAAAAGACAGGAAGTTACAACAGAAGGCGGGTTGGATGTTTATGGGCAGCTTGATAAAATCACAAATTTTGTCAAACCGCTTGTTGAAGCCGGTATAGAAGTAAGTTTATTTATAGACCCGACAAAAGAACAGGTTGAAGCATCCGCAAAAACAGGCGCTCAGTTCATCGAAATGCATACCGGCGCATATTCAAATGCTTACGGAACAGAAAATGAGCAAACAGAATTTCTAAAACTGAAAAATTCTGCTATACTGGCGCAAAATTTAGGATTGAGAGTAAACGCAGGGCATGGTTTGAACTATGAGAACGTTCACAGAATGCATGAAATTGATGGATTATACGAATTAAATATCGGGCACAGCATAATTTCTAAAGCAATATTTACCGGTTTAGATAATGCAGTTGACCAAATGAATTTTTTAGTTACAAAAAAAAGAAAATAAACTGTCAAAATGGTTAAAAAAGGAATTTTAAAAGTGGAAAAAACACCGGAAGAAATTATTAAAGAAATGCAAGCTGTATGTAATCAAATGGTGCTTGATGACTTAGAAGAAAATCCTGATTTGGAATATGAATATTTTGACTGCGCCTGCTGCGGCAAAAATAAGTCTTATGCCGGCTCAATAAAATATGGGGAATACAGACTTTGTAACGACTGTGTATTACTTGCTGAAACAGGATTTGCACTAAAAAAATTTAATAACGTTCAAGCACTTATTGACGCAATGGAAGACAACAGACTTGAAGAAATTTGTAACTTTATTAAAGAAGAACAAAATAGAAATTCTGAATTAAATTAATCAATTTATTCTATTTTAGTTTAAGTAAAGATGACAGAAAATTATTTTCGACAATATCGCCATCAACTTTTGTCAAAAATATTTGGGTATCTTTATCGTCCGCTTCAATTCTTGGGATTTCTTTAATTTCAGCCTCATAATAGTTACTGTTATTTCTGCTGCTTAACGGTATTCTATTGGCAAGGCTGTTAAGTGAAATGCTGCGTAAAAATCCGAAGACACCTTTTTTACGATTAGAAAATCTTGTATATACTCTTAAAATTGCATCTTGATTATCAAGATTGTATCGACCGACAATATATGTGCTAAGTTGCGGCGAAACTGATTTTATTACCATTTGTCTAATGACATTTCTCTCAAGTTTTAATGTCCCGTTAATTGTATCGAATTTACCTTCGGGAATATCAACCAAATCAGAAACCACGCTGGGAGTAATCATAACAACAGGATTTCTGAATAATGAAGCAACTTTCATTGCATATTCAACCAATCCGATTTTAGCAATTTCTCCGTTTTGAATGACAAATTTTATTGTTCCATTTAACTTCAATGTTTTGTCAGTATTAAGTTCGGCAATCCCACTCGCTTTACCTTTAATTTCTTTTGGTAAATTTACAAGTTCCGTTGCTATTATGTCCGAATTAACCCGCATAAGAGCTAATGTCAAATAGTAAAGATGCCGTTTTAAATCACATTTAATTTTTGCTTCAGCATTTCCTTCCGCAATTTCAAATCTGTTTGAATTCAGATTTAAGAAACTGCTCTTATCCAAAGTAAGATTCCCGATTACATTAGCAAAATGAATATTTTTATAATTACCTTTAAGAATTTTTAGGGTACATTTTTCAACTATCAGGTTTGCAAGGCCAAAAGTTTGAGAATCCCCATCCTCGTCAACTTCCTGCTCTAAAGATTTTGATATAGTCGAATGTACATCATTAGATACATAATCACCGGAATTTTGTTTATTAAATGCTTGCAAATATTTTTCAACATCCATATCGTCTATAGATAAATTTGCATCATGAACAATTATCGGAAAAACTATTTCATTTCTAATTTTTGCATCAACATTATACTTTGAACGACGATACCTTCCTTCTGCACTAATAAGCATATTGCCGTTATCTGTTTTTACTTCACCCTTTTTAATAAACAATCTTTGGCTCGGAATACCGACTTCATTGATTTTAAAATCACCGTCAAGAACAGGATTTTTACCTGTGTGTACATATTTCATTCTGCCGGTAAACGTACCGTTCCTAAATAAATTTTGCCCGATAATTAAGTTGACAAAAGCACTTGGAATTGGCTGAGTCAAAGTCATTCCTATATTTCTGATTTTGCCGGATAATTCAATATCCCCGCTCATACTCAATATTGGCGTATGCCTTTCCTTTTTAGAATTAGGTCTTTTTTCAGCAAAATGATAATCAAGTGACTTTATTGAAAGCAAATTATTTTCAAGATGCATTTTTGCAACTAACACTCTTATTCCGGCATCATTAATATCACTGTGTTCTCCGTTAACAATGAAGCCGTTACCCTTTTCAAACTTGTAGAGCCAAGTCATATCCATCTTGCCGTATTTTGACTTGAGCATAATTCTTGTATCAGCTTTACCGATAATTTCAATAGGAGAATTTACGATTTTTGACAAATATTTTTTTGCGAAATCATTTGTAATAACAGCATTTCCTGTTATATCCGTATCGACAGATCTGAGATAATCTTTTACAGTCCCTTCAAAATCTATTTTGTTATATGATTTCCCATCATAATATCCATTGAAATCTTTAATATTAACTTTATTACTGTCAAAAGTTATTTTTCCGGTTTCTATAATAACGGGTAATTTTGCAAGAGGATTTAGCCTAAAAGTAAGCTTATTAAGATTAACCTTCCCGCCAATTCCTTTTGAATTAAGGCTAACATCAAAATCAAAATCGCCATTCAGATTATCAAAATAAATCAAATAATCACTTAAATTATTTTTTACAATCTGAGAATTCATTATGTCAACAGCATCTTTGATTTGAAAATTTTTTGATTTAAAATTCAGCGCATAATTTTTTGAATCAATTACACCGTTGAATAAAATATTTGTGCCGGCAACCTTAAGTGGCGAATTTTTTATAATTAGTTTTTGTTTATTTTCAATTAAAGTATTCGCACCCGTTTCTTTTGCAAGAATATCAAGTTTACTTTTATCACGCATCAAAGTTGCATGCATATCATAACTGAGCGTTTTTTTATCGGGATTATCAGAAATTTTTATGTCCTTTGCATCAATTTTGACAGAATTTTCTTTATCTATTTGGTAAAATGCTCTAAGATGTTTAATATCTGCAACCGATTTAAAAATATTTATGCTAAGCCCTTTTTCACCTTCTGAAGTTTTTTTAAACGGGGGCAAATCTATAATTCCGCTCACATCCGCATAAATATTATCCACTTTTATAGTTTTAATATCTATTTCCTTATGTGTACGAAGTTTCCAAAGTGACATTTCGGAATCAAAATTATCTACATTAAGAAGTTGTTTATCTTTATTTTTCAGTGTTACATTTTTGAGTTTAAAACGTGCATATGGAGTCCAATCCGTTTGGAGATACGGTTGTTCAATTTTTAAATCCGCACCCAAAGCTTTTGAACCAATTTTTTCAATATAACTGATTACTTTTGGATTTTGAATTGCTGCAGGTAAAACTTTTAAATATATAACAGCTGTAAGTACAGGCAAAATTGCCAAAACACAAACAAATCCAAAAATAAACTTCAATAATTTCATAAAATGATTATAACACAGAATAAAATTGGTAATATTATTTAAATAGGTAATCACATAAAATATTAATGAGCAAATCCTAAAATAGTTTATGATTTCATTAAAAATTAATTATCCACATGACTAATAGAATTTATATTCAAATTTTACTATCCTTTAATATATCAGAAAGGCGGAAGTTTTAAGGAGAAATAATAAAAATAAAAAGTGTATCTTAGTATGAAAAAGACATATTTTATTCTATTTTTATTTTTTATCCGGCATTTTCACTTTTGTATAAAATAATAAATTTAAACCAATAAAGCTTAAGCTTCCTTTAACTACATAAAAAGGTTTAAAACAGATTATTATACGTTTATGAAAATGCCGGTTTCTTCTTTCTTAGCTTGAGAACATCGTAAACGTTTTTTCTATAGATTTTGAAATTATATTTTGTACAGAATTTAATTCTGTATTAAGTTCTGCAATTTCAGCATCAAGTTTTTTCGTTTTCATGTCGAGCAAATCTTCTTTATAAGTAATTTGGGCTTTTTTGGTCGTATAATCAGCCTCAGCTCTTGCTATTGCATCTCTGTCCATTTCTTCAACGAGATATTCTATATCATTATATCTCATTTGATAGAAATAACCATCTCCTTTGTTTAGAGCCATCAATTGATATCTGCCATCTTTGACGGCACTTTCAAGGTATTCACTATCATATACCATATCGTCCTGTCGCCAACCATGTTCACATATATTGTTATATAACTCATTATAGAAATCTGCCATTATTTCATCATTAGTTAAATCTTCTTTTGAAGATTGAATATAAGCATAACTTGGGTCATCAGTAACAAAATTCGTTCTGGAGTAATCACTACCGGCATCATTAGATTTACCAACAACATATTGAGATTCAGCACCTCTTAATCCGTTATCAAAATATGTTAAAAATGCAGCTACCATATTAGAAAGATTTACTGCCGCATAATCGCCATTATCATCTGAGCCTATTCTGTTATATTCATTGGCATTTTTATAGGCACTGTTTGACATTAAAGATCTGTCATCTCGTTCTCCGCCAATTTTAACAGCATTTCCTGCTTTCAAGAATTTTCTGTTCATCATTTCTAAAGCATAGTTCAATGCTCTGTCAGTATCTTCATCTACGTTGATACCTTTACCAATAGAACCATATCCAAAAGCCTCAGCAATAGATTTCATCAATGCCTGAGACGCAACTTCAATTGTTTCAATTGCTTTTCTAATATGTATGTAAGGGATATTTATTCCGGCTTCTCGGGACATCAATACAACATTATTTGATAATAAATCAGCAATTGTTAAATTTTCAATAATGCTCTGATCATTCATTATCGCTTCGCCAACGCAAACAGTCAATTTATTGAATCCGGTCAGTTTAATTTTTTCAATATCTGCCGGATCTGTAATACCATCGACATATGATACTGAATTATCAGCCGCTTTTAATGGAGTATATACGCTATCAATTATTCTCGCATCATTACGGATATTTAATAAATCATCAAAGTCGACATCATGAGAAGTACAATCAGATCCTTCATATTCTTTATAATCAAATTTTATTTCATCTTGACTGTATGCATACTCTGCTTTTGAATATTCATAACAAGCCCACAAAAGCGGATACAAATATTTACTTTCAGGATTATTATCAATAGGAATTGTATTATTCTTGTCAGAAGGATCCTGCATAAGACCTTGTTTTAGCATTTCTAATTCATACTGATACTGTCTTTTATTTGCATCATTAGTTGCTTCTTTCATTAATCTTTCAATGTTTGCAAATTTTTCCATTGCTTGCTTTATGTAGGCTTCAGAACCGCCTGTATAAGGGAAACCCGCATCATCAAGAGCTTGCGAGCATGCAGCAATATTCGGATCTCGATTAACTGTACCACCCGTACCGGTTCCGCCCGTACCACCGGTACCACCTGTGCCGGTACCGGCCGTAGTAGGTGTATACAACTCCAGACCCAGTGCTTTTGCAAGCATTTCTACGTCCGCAGCATAATTACGGTCACGAGGAATTTCCGTATTATGCTGATAATTATTTTTAGCCTGAGCAATTATATCTTGATGATATTTGAGTTTTTGAGTTTTTTCAGTTTCAGTAATTGCAGAATCTCTGCCTATCATGGATTTATAAATTTGAAGCCAATCAATTTTTAATCCTCCGATATAAGCATCTTCCATCAAAACATTCAAATTAACTTCTTCTGCACCGGATTTATTTTTGGGCATTACACCCATGCCTGCAGCATAATGCCATGATACATCTGCAGATTCATCAACTACTTGTGCTCCAACCAAAATATTTCCGGTCAAATTAGTGATTATACTATCGGTACCACCTGTAAAGACCATTGTTGCACAAGGTTTTCCGCTTGCATCTGTAACAGAACCATCATATTGAATATTTCCATTACCATCTCTTACAACATTACCATTTGCATCTGTTACTGCACCACTAAATATGATATTACCATTAGCATCAAACGATGCATTGGCAAGACTTGCAATAAATTTATCTCTTCCGTCTGCACTAGGCATACCGCCTGCCATAGAAATTCCGGCACGTCTTGCAGCCTCCGCATATTTTGAACTCAAAACTATAGCACCTGTTTTTGAGGTGACCATATAAGGATTATAATCATTTGCCGCAGTCGGCATCATAAGTAAACTGTAAGATAAACCCATATCAACAGAATGACCAAAACTATCACTAACAGCCTCATTATGCCATACCAATTTGGTCGAATTTAAGGCATTAGAATATTCCTGAGAAATATCAGTCATTTGATTAGTTAATTCCAGCCTTTGTTGAGCCAACTCTGTTGACTTAAATTCACAATTAGCTTTTCTTAACGTAATCCCTAGGAATCGTGCTTGTGATGCGGCTAATCCCATTTTTTCGTCATTCCTTTCGGTTTTTTATCCTTAATTACTCATGTTTACGGCATTTTTACTTAAAAACTTGATACATGATTAAAATTTATGTAACAAATCTTTACATTATTTTGAAATTATTAAACAATTATAAATTTTATCAATTTTTTCTTTAATTTCGCTAAACTGACATTTCAAATCCTCGTAACTGTTAAGTGTAACAAATTTCGCTTCGACTTCCTGCAAAATCTGTCTGTGCTTGCGTTCGAGCTCTTCGGGGGTAACAACAATGCGCTGCTGCACAATAAAAATCACCACAGCAACAATCACAGGGGAATAATAAATTAATGTATCCATAATTTTCTCCTTTTATAAAACTATCGGCCAATAAAAATCAACAAGATAACTTGCCGCATCAAACGGATGAGATAAAAATTTAAGTTCTTTAGACTGTTTTATCTGTCTGTAATTCGGAACATCGATCTTTGATGTACCTTCAATATATTTTAAATTTCTGATATTGTACAAAAGTTTTTCGCATTTTGGGCTAACATACAATCCGATATCACCGTTTGCATTACGAACTTTCGCATTAAATGCTGCAACCCTGTTTTTTATGGGCGGATTAAACGGTTTAATCTTAATAGCGACTTCATAGCCATAAGATAAAAGTTTCTTCTTTATAATTACATAGTTTGTATATTCACTTGTACAGCTTCGATTATCTCCTGATGCATCGCCGTTTATAATAATTTTACCTTTGTGATTCGGATATCTGCGGTAAAATTCTTCGCAAGCTTTAGTAGTAGTTGTATTTTCAAGCACAATTTCATCAAAATAAAAAACTTTATCCTCTGTCTTATGGGCAAGTACCCATGCCATGGGGTCAACGTTAAAATCACAGCTGAGATGAACATCCAAATCAGGGTGATAGGCTATATCTTTAATATTTTCATCTGTAAAATCTTTAACTACCAAATTCTCATTGTAATTTCCAGTTTGCCCAAGAACAAAGGTATTATAGTATTTTTCATCATAAAGCTGCTTTAATTCGTCACAAAACCCCTGCGGAAGATAAATATTTTGAGTAGTCGGAGCACAGATTATTCTGTAATTCGGATTTGGATTTACAAAAAAAGTCTTATAAATCCAGCCCTGTTGAATTTCAGGATTTGTGTGTCCAAAAATTCTGTATTGAAAATTTTTCCAGCTTTTATAAGGTTTTTGTCTTAAACGAGCAAGAAGCATTTTGAATGTTTCATAAGGAGTATCTGACATTTCTTCAATTTCTACAAACCCAACATTTAAAGATTTGAGTCTGTTTGGTTCATCAAAATGCCTAAAAATTATTTCTGAGCCATTGTAGAAAGTCAATTTTTGCTCAGTTGATGACCATTTATAATCTTTTCCTTCAACATAACCAATATTATCAAGGTGTTCAAAATAAGTTTGTAAAGTCGTATCTCGCACAAGCGTATAAGTTTGTGCTCCGACCAATCCCTTAATTTTCGGATACTTTAACGCCAGCAAAATTCCTAAAAGCGCACCGGCAAAAGTTTTACCCGAGCCATACCCACCCTGATAAACGGCAACATCAAGGGTATAATCGTGCGGAATTTCGAGAAATTTGCGCTGAGCATCCAACAATTTATATTTCATAAATCACCTCTTAAAGACCATAAGTAAACGTATACTTCGATTATATGGATAATAAGAGAGATTGAAAATTCCTCTAATTCGTCACTACTACATAGCAGTAGAAAAAAGAGTACGAAATATTCCGTACCCTTTAAGTATTCCTTTAAGTATTATTATATATTTTTATATTGCTTTAATATTGCTTTCAACTTTAGCCAGAACCTCATCGAGTTTTGAAGAATCTTTGACCCCGCCCTGTGCAAAATTCGGACGTCCACCACCATTTGCGCCTGTAGCTCTTGCTATTTCTCCAACTATTTGACCTGCATTAATTCCCTTAGCAATAAAACTATCAGAAACTTTAGCAGCAACTGTTTTTTCACCGGCAAGAACCACAATATTATCTTTGCCTAATTTATGTGACAAAATTTCAATGCCAATTTTAAGCGCAACAGGAGTAAGATTTGTAACTTTTGAAATGAATAATTTGCCACCGGCAATATCCTGCGCCTTATCAACAAAGGCAGAAAATCTTGAACGAGCGTTATCCTCCTGAAGTTTTTCAACCTCTTTTTGCAATGATTTATTTTCTTCCTGAATTTTATCAACACGGTCAATTATTTCGTTATAATGCGCTTTGAAACGGTTTGAGAGATTATCGGTAACCTCAACTTTTGCATTAATGTAATTGAGTGCCGCTTTTGAAACGACAAGTTCAATTCTTCTTGTACCGGCAGCAATAGCGCCCTCTGAAACAATTTTTGCAAACCGCAAATCTTTGAGTTCTCTAGCATGCGTACCGGCACAAAATTCTTTTGAAATCGACTGCCCATTTTTTTCAATAGAAACGACTCTGACCGTATCTCCGTATTTTTCACCAAACAAAGCCGTTGCACCTGTAAGTTCAGCCTCTTTTATACCCATAACCTTCGTGTTAATTGTATAACCTTCACCAATCCATTTGTTCATAAGGTTTTCGGTCTTTTTGATTTCATCGGGAGTCATCGCTCTTGAAAAAGTAAAGTCAAATCTCATGCGCTGATCATCAACATAAGAACCGGCTTGTTTAACTTCGTCTCCTACAACCTTAATTAAAGCCGCTTGTAATAAGTGAGCAGATGTATGGTGAACTCTGATTTCTTCGCGTCTTTCGATATCAATTTTTGCACTGACTTTAGCACCGATTTCAACATCACCATTGAGTATTGAACATCTGTGGACATATAAATCGTTAACTTTAAACGTGGTTAAAACTTCAGCTTTAAAAGTTTCGTTTTCGATAAAACCGCTATCTCCAACTTGACCACCACATTCTGCGTAGAAAGGTGTTTTATCAAGTACAATATCGACATACCCTTCACCCTCAATCTGAGCAAGTATTTTAGCATCATTGCATTCGTTTTCATTGTAGCCGATAAAGTTTGTCGAACCGACTTCTTTTTCAACCTGAGCGTATTTTATGTCTCCCGTAACAGAAATCTTTGCCGTTGCCGCTTTTGCTCTGTCTTTTTGCTCTTGCATCGCAACTTTGTATCCGTCTTCATCAACTTTTAACCCGTTTTCCTGAGCAATTTCTTTGGTTAATTCAAGAGGGAAACCGAATGTATCGTAGAGTTTAAAAGCACTTTCGCCATCAATATCTTTTTTGCTTTCGATAAATTCTTCAAGCAATTTGTAACCTCTGTCAAGAGTTTTATTAAATCTTTCTTCTTCGGCTTTAATGGTATCAATAACTTTTTGTTTGTTTTTAACAAGTTCTGGGTAGGCTTCGCCGTAATTTTCAACGACAGTATCAACCAACTTGTATAAAAACGGTAATTCCATACCCAAAATTTTGCCATGACGGAGCGCACGTCTTAAAATCATTCTCAAAACGTAACTTCTGCCTTCATTCCCTGGGATTACACCATCAGAAATGAGGAAAGTCACGCATCTTGCGTGGTCTGTAATAATCCTTAAAGATACGTCCGTTTTTTCAGATTGTTTGTACGGTACACCGCACATTGCAGAAACTTTATCCAAAATCGGTCTTAATAAATCTGTTTCAAAAGTTGAAGCAACTCCTTGACAAACCATTGTTATACGCTCTAAACCCATGCCGGTATCAACGTTTTTCTTACCTAATGGCGACTGGTTGCCTTCTTCATCCTGATAAAGTTCAGTGAATACCAAATTCCAAATTTCAACCCATCTGTCACATTCGCAAGTATCTATACCGCAATTCGGGTGCCCGCAACTGTACTGCTCACCCAAATCGTAATGAATTTCACTGCATGGGCCGCAGGAACCAGATGCCCCGGGAGGCCCCCAAAAATTATCTTTTTTGCCTTTTCTTTTAATCCTTTCAGCAGGAACTCCAACACTGCGCCAAATTTCAAACGCTTCATCATCCGTTTCAAAAATAGTTATCCAAAGTCTATCTTTATCAAGTTTTAAAACTTCGGTTACAAATTCCCAAGCCCACGGGATAATTTCTTTTTTATAATAATCGCCAAAAGAGAAATTGCCTAACATTTCAAAGAAAGTGTGATGACGCGGAGTTCTTCCAACGTTTTCAATATCTGAATCTTTTCCGCCCGCTCTTGCACATTTTTGACAGGAAGTTGCCCTTGCCGGTTCATATGGACAGGGTTGGATTTCCAAAAATATCGGCAAAAACTGAAGCATACCTGCTGTAGTAAGTAACACTGTCGGATTATCAGGCACTAAGCTTGAACTTTCTACAACTGTATGCTGATGTTTATTTTTAAAAAAGTCTAAATATAATTTTCTGATTTCATTTCCTTTTAGCATATCTCTTTTCCTCTGTATATAACGTCGACGTATCAACGCCGACCTACTCTTTATCCATTCTGCTCTTTTTAAGGAGCAAGTGGCACGAAGTACCGAAGGGGTTACATCCAACCATATCATACCCCAAACAAAGAAATAAAAACAGATTAAGAACAGTCGACAAAAAAAATTTTTACGATTTTTAATTAAAATATGAAAATTTATTCCTCATACCAAACTTCTTTCAACGGCAAATGCAGATCAGAATTTGTTAATAGTTTTGTTAATTTAGGCATACAAACACATTTTCCGAGAGATTATTATATAAAATCTAATGGGCAAAATATTTTAAAGCCACATTATTTTATTAAATTTTTGTGGGGAGATGGCAATAGAGAAGGAACAAATTTTGTTCAGGATGTGGTTATAAAGAGTCTTAAAGATCAACGCACAGCAGGCAGAGTGATACTGGATGCTCAAAAAATAGATGCCAGAACCTCCCCTGCAGGGTTTTATTACAAACTCGGATTCAGATTTTTAGAAGAAAAGTTTAATAAGATTCTTGAACAATGGAAAACTCTAGGCGGTACAAAATTTAATGCTCCGGATTTGGAAGGCAAAATGTACCTGCCAAAAGAGAATATCAAAGATTGTATAAGATATTAATCATATAAAAACAGGCATAGAAAAACCATACCTGCTTTTATAAATTACTAATTTTGGCTTGCAAACTACCAGCTTGCTTTTGTAACACCCGGTAATAAACCTTGGTGTGCCATTTTTCTTAAACAAATTCTGCAAAGACCGAAATCTCTGTGGTATCCGTGCGGTCTGCCGCAGATACTGCATCTGTTATGAAGTCTTACTGCAGGGTATTTACCTGCTGCAACAAGTCTTTCGCGTTTTGCTTCTTTGTCTATCATCGCTTTTTTAGCCATGAATTTCTCCTTTATTTTTAATGTGTATTATTTTCGTTTTATATGCCGGCATTGCTATACCGACCGACATTACTTGTTCAAACCTTTGAATGGCATACCCAAAAGTCTTAACAATTCTCTTGCTTCGTCATCAGTTTCAGCAGTAGTAATAACTGAAACATTCATACCCTTAACTAAATCTACTTCTTCGTAAGAGATTTCAGGGAACAAAGCTTGTTCTTTCAAACCTAATGTATAGTTACCTCTGCCGTCAAAACTCTTAGCACTTACACCACGAAAGTCACGAATTCTCGGAAGAACTACGCAAATAAGTTTTTGCATAAAATCATACATTCTATCGCCTCTTAAAGTAGCCATAGCACCAACCGGCATACCTTCTCTTAATTTATAAGATGCGATAGATTTTTTTGCCTTAGTTACAACTGCCTTTTGTCCGGCAATTTTTGTTAATTGGTGTTCGATTGCTTCAGCAATTTTTGAGTTGTGAGAAGCCTCACCTACACCCATGTTCAAAACTATCTTAACTAATTTTGGTACTTGGTGGATATTTTTGTATCCAAATTTTTCTTGCATTGCAGGAACTACTTCACTTTTGTAGCGTTCCTTTAAGTCTTTTGTTACTGTCATTTTTTCTTTCCTTTACTATTGGTATTAATGTCATGCTTAAATATTGATAAGGATTGCCCCTCATCCGCCCTAAGGGCACCCTCTACCATTGGGCGAGGGAAATTTTAACATACATTAAGCATCTAGCTGCTCACCGCATTTTTTACAAATGCGAACTTTTTTGCCATCAATAACTTTCATTGACGGTCTTGTTGCTTTGTCACAAGCAGGACAAACAATCATTACATTAGACGAATCAATCGGAGCCTCCAATTTGATAAGTCCGCTGTTACCGATTTTTCCTTTGTCTTTACCTGCAATAATGATAACTCTGTCACCATTTTTTACATGTAAATCTTTCTTATCTGTGTTTGTCATTTTTCTTTTCCTTTACAATTTATTTTTTGTTTGGAATCCCGAATAGGGTTCGGGATTATTTATCTCTAAACTCACCTGTGGTTAGTTAAGAGCTAAATAACTTCAGGTGCAAGAGAAACAATCTTCATATAACCCTTATCACGCAATTCACGTGCTACAGGTCCAAATACACGAGTTCCTCTTGGGTTGCCGTCTTTTGCAATAATTACTGCAGCATTTTCATCAAATCTGATAACTGAACCATCTTGACGTTTGATATCTGCTTTTGTTCTTACAATTACTGCACGAACAACTTCACCTTTTTTTACGGTCATATTAGGAGTTGCATCCTTTACAGAAGCAACAATTTCATCGCCTACTGCCGCAAATTTCTTATTTGAACTGCCCATAACACGGATACATAATAATTCTTTTGCACCTGTGTTATCTGCAACTACTAATCTGGTTTCTTGTTGTATCATTTTTCTTTCCTTTTCTCTGCTGATATAAATTATCAGCCTACATATTGTCGGGGCAAGCCCACGACCTACTGCCTCTCATTACTCTATGGTAATGTTGCTTTTTTGAGGTTGAGGTCCCGAAACAGGTTCGGGACACGTTCCTACTAAATTCGCCTTTTAGGCTCATTAAGTATTAACGTGCTTTTTCAACTACCTCTGCTACTGTCCAACGTTTATCTTTTGACATTGGCTTAGACTCAACGATTCTTACGATATCACCCTCACCACAAATATTACCTTCATCATGAGCTTTGTAATGTTTGTTTGATTCCATAATCTTTTTGTATCTCGGATGTGGTTCGTAATCCGCAACTTTTACGACAACCGTTTTGTCCATTTTATTGCTTATAACCGTTCCTTGTTTTTCTTTCTTAGGCATTTTCTTTACCTTTCTCAGTTATAACTGTTTTTGCCAAGAGCAACTCTTGATTCTAATAATTGTTTTTTCCAATCAACAATTGCATTTTGCAACTCATCGACTGTCTTTTCACGCATTTCACTTAATTTCATTTCTTATTTTCCTTTTTAATTATGCTTCTGTCTTTTCGACAATCTTTGTTTTGATAGGCAATTTTTGAGCCGCTAATTCTAAAGCGTGAACTGCAACTGCTCTATCAAAGTATTCAAGTTCAAACATGATTCTGTTTGGTTTAACTACTGATACCCAGTATACCTGAACCCATACGAGTTTCAGCAGGTTTTGCAGTAATAGGTTTATCAGGGAATATTTTAATCCATACATTACCGCCACGTTTGATTTCACGAGTCATAGCACGACGAGCAGCTTCTATTTGACGGCTGGTTATCCAACCCGGCTCCAGCGCCTGCAAACCATAATGACCGAATTCAAGTTTTGTACCTCTGGTTTCGGTACCTTTCATTCTGCCTTTCATCATTTTGCGGTATTTTGTTTTTTTAGGCTGTAACATTTTATATTGCTCCTATTATTACTTAGTTTCTTCTGAAGCGGAAGCCTTTGCACGTTTTGGACGTCTTGCACTTCTTTCAGAATTGTTTTCTCTATTACCTTTGCTTGATTTGATATTTTGATCTGCATATTCACCAGGCATCAAGTTGCCCTTGAAAATCCAAACCTTAACACCAATCTTACCCATGATTGTATCTGCTTCTGCAAATCCGAAATCAACATCTGCTCTTAAAGTCTGCAAAGGAATTCTTCCTTCTTTAGCCCATTCAGAACGAGCGATTTCAGCACCGCCCAAACGACCTGATACCATAACTTTGATACCTTGTACGCCTGAACGCATTGTTCTTTGCATTGCCTGTTTCATAGCACGACGGAATGCAATACGTTTTTCAAGTTGTTGTGCGATATTTTCTGCAACTAATTGCGCATCCGCATCTATTCTTGCAACTTCAACAACATTGATAATTACGTCTTTGCCAAGATATTTTGATACATCTTTACGGAGATCATCAATACCTTGACCGCCTCTACCGACTACAATACCCGGTTTTGCGGTAACAACAGTGATTGTTATTTTGTCACCTTTTCTTGCAATCCAGATTTTTGAAATTCCGGCTGCATAAAGTTTTTTCTTTACGAATTTTCTGATTTTAGCGTCTTCCGCTACGAATTCTCTGTAGTCTTTCACTTTAGCAAACCAGCTGCTTGCCCATTTTTGAATGATACCTACTCTGAATCCGGTTGGATGTGTTTTTTGTCCCATATCATTATTTCCTATTTTTTAGTTACGTCACTTACTACTAATGTTAAATGCGATGTACGTTTCATTCTTGAATACATACGACCTTGTGCTCTTGTTCTTGCACGTTTATACGTTGTACTTTCATCAGCAAAGATTTGTGAAATCTTCAATGATTCCGGAGCAACTCCATACTGTTCTCTTGCATTTGCAACAGCAGCTTTTAAATTCTTTTCAACTACTCTTGCAGCAAAGTATGGCATAAAACGCAACATATCTTGAGCTTCAATAACAGATTTCCCACGAACTTCGTTGATTACTCTGCGAAGTTTTCGTGCTGTCATTTTTATGTCTGTTTGTTTTGCTTTTGCTTCCATTGTTTTTATCCTTTTTATTTAATAAATATTACTTTGGATTAATGCTTATCCTCTTTTTGCGGTCTTATCAGAACCTGCATGACCTTTGAAAAGTCTTGTAGGAGCGAATTCACCTAATTTATGTCCTACCATTTCTTCTGTAATATAAACGGGAACGTGAGTTTTTCCGTTATGTACAGCAATCGTATGGTTTAACATATCAGGTACTACCATTGATGCTCTAGACCAAGTTTTGATAACTTTCTTTTCTGAGTTAGCATTCATTTTATCTATTTTCTTCTGTAGAGATTCTTCTACATATGCACCTTTTTTTAATGAACGTGCCATTTATTTCTCCTTTTTGTTATTAATACTTTTATTTGAGATTATTATCTCTTATTACGTCTTCTAACAATTAACTTATCAGAAGCTTTACCCTTTTTGCGAGTTTTGTAACCAAGTGCCGGTTTACCCCAAGGAGTCTTAGGATTACCACCAGGACCTGTTTTACCTTCACCACCTCCGTGCGGGTGATCACAAGGGTTCATTGTAACACCACGAACTGTCGGGCGTACACCAAGATAACGTTTTCTGCCGGCTTTACCGATTGATAAATTTTTGAATTCTGAATTGCCCAATACACCAATTGTAGCAAGACATTCTTTTCTTATCATTCTCATTTCACCTGAAGGAAGTTTTACTGTTACATAATTACCTTCCTTAGCCATTACTTGAGCACTGTTGCCTGCAGCTCTGACTAAAATTCCGCCACGACCCGGGGTCATTTCAATATTGTGAACAAATGTACCTAACGGAATAAGTTCAAGCGGAATAGCATTTCCTGTCTGTACAGGAGCTTCAGGTCCGCTAATAATTTTATCACCTACGTTCAAACCTTCCGGTGTTAAAATATATCTTTTTTCACCATCAGCATAAAAACATAGTGAAATTCTTACGTTTCTATTCGGATCATATTCAATAGTTTTCACTGTTGCAGGAATACCGAATTTTTCTCTTTTAAAATCTATTACACGGTATGCTCTTTTAACTCCGCCGCCTTTGTGACGACAAGTAATTCTACCTGTGTTATTTCTGCCTGATTTTTTATTCAAAGTTCTTAGCAATGATTTTTCAGGAGTAGATGTTGTGACTTCGGAGTAATCACTCTTTGTCATGCCTCTTTGTCCCGGAGACGTCGGATTGATTTTTCTAATTGCCATTTTAAATTTCTCCTTTTGGCTTTTTGTAATGTTTCTTTCAGTACTAAAACTGATATTTCATAGGCTTTCGCCTTTCAGGACTTATGCCAATCACGCCCTGAATCCAGAATTTATATTAAATTTGCATAAATTCTAATGGTTCGCCTTCGATTGTTACGATGGCCTTTTTGGAAGAATCTGTTCTTCCGAATTTATATCCCATTCTCTTTGAGTGAGATGGCATATATACTGTATTTACGCTTTTAACCTTTCTACCCGGGAAAGCTAATTCTACAGCTTGTGCTATTTCAATTTTTGTTGCACCCTTTTTAACTTCAAATGTATATTGACCATTTTCAGTCGCTGCGACAGATTTCTCTGTGATTAAAGGTTTTTTGATTACATCATATAATTTTTCTTTACTCATTTTTATATTTCCTTTTTATTTTTGAAGTCTTTCTGTAATTTCATTAACAGCAGATTCTGTCATTACAACGAAATCAGCTTCCAATAAGTCTTTTACATTCAAATTATTTGGTAATAAAAGTTTTACACTTGGAATATTTCTTGCTGATAATTCAAGATTTTTGTTTTCATCAGATGCAAAATTTGCAACGATTAAAACTTTACCGCTTACATTTAATGCTTTCAATGCACTGACCATCAACTTAGTTTTTGGTTCAGATATTGTAGAAAAATCTTTTACTACAACAATTTGAGATTCTCTTGCACTTAAAGCAGATTTCAAAGCAAGTTTTCTTGCTTTTTGAGGCATATTAAATGCATAGCTTCTCGGTTTTGGCCCAAAGATAACTCCGCCGCCTCTAAATAAAGGTGAACGTAAAGAGCCTGCTCTTGCACGGCCTGTACCTTTTTGTTTCCATGGTTTTCTGCCGCCGCCTGAAACTTCTGCTCTTGTTTTAGTGCAAGCATTTCCTGAGCGTGCATTGTTTAATTGTCTTCTTAATGCTAAATGCATTACATGTATATTGGGTTCAACACCAAATACTTCTTTAGCTAAGGTGATTTCACCTAACTTTTCTCCATTTGAACTTAAAATTTCTTTTGACATTTTCTTTTTTCCTTTTGCTTTCCGTCTACCCCTTTCTCATTTTGTGAGTTTTATATGGCAGAAGCGGGTTATTTATATTGTCGGCGTGGCAACGCCAACCTACTTACTATAAACTAATTCCATTTTGTACGAGTAGGAACGATTGTAACTATTCTTCCTTCACAACCGGGAACTGAACCTTTTACCAAAACTAAACCGTTATTAGCATCAACTTTAACGAGTTTAAGTTTAGTAATTGTAACTCTTTCATTACCCATGTTACCAGCCATTCTTTTGCCCTTGATAACACGTGAAGGAGTTGTACCTGCGCCGATTGAACCGGGTTCTCTGTGATTTTTAGAACCGTGAGCCATAGGCCCTCTTCCAAAGTTCCATCTTTTTACTGTACCTTGAAAACCCTTACCTATTGATTTGCCGGTTACATCGACTTTTTCAACATTATCTAATACTGATAATTCTACCTTGTCACCTACTTTGAAATCTTGAGGATTATCAACTCTGAATTCTTGTAAGTGTTTGTAATTTGATAAGCTATTTTTCTTGAAATGACCTAATTGAGCTTTTGTCAAATGTTTTTCTTTAGCAGCAATTGTACCAACTTGAATAGCATTGTAACCATCAGTCTCAACTGTTTTTACTTGAGTAACAACAGTTTCATCAACTTTAATTACTGTTACAGGTACTGCCAAACCATTTTCGTCAAAGATTTGAGTCATTCCGACTTTTTTACCTATTACACCTAGTGTCATAATTTTTCCTTTCTATGCTCATCCTACTTGGTGCAGAATTCATCTGCCTCTGAGATCCGGCAGACTCTATAAAGTTCCGCCTGCCCTAAAATCCGTTTTCAGAATTGCACATTTTCGCTTGTGAGCGCTACTATCTCTTTACCTTTTGAGGATCACCCCACCACCGCTTCAGGGTGGCCGTAGTTCACATTATATGCATAATGCTTATTAAATTTTCAATTACAGGAACCGAATTAAACTATTTTAATTCAATATCTACTCCTGCAGGTAAATCTAATCTACGTAACTCTTCCATAGTGGCTTGAGTCGGATCGTACATATCAATTATACGCTTATGAGTTCTCATTTCAAAATGTTCACGAGATTTTTTATCTACGTGTGGTGAACGCAAAACGCAATATATACGTCTTTTTGTAGGTAAAGGAATAGGTCCGGCTACTTTAGCGTCTGTTCTTTTTGCTGTTTCTACAATTTTTTCAGCTGATACATCAATAAGTTTGTGGTCATAAGCCTTTAAACAAACTCTGATTCTTGATTTTTTAGTGCTGTTTGCCATCTTTAGCATTCCTTTATTTTCTAATGTACTACTTGAAACAAAAGCACCGAAAAGCCTTTGCTTCGTACTCAAAACTGCTATTTTACATACTTCGGACATTATTTTTGAGTATAACTATACTATGATAAACAAAATTCACTGTCAACAAGCATTTTACATGATTGTAAAGTTATATTAAATAATACAATAATTATTAAACAATTTACATTGAACGCTCAATTATTTCAATAACATCAACCGCTTCACGAACATTTGACGGTAATTTATCATAAGGATTCGGGTTAATATGTTTTTTTATATTTAAAAAATATAATAGTTTTTGAATTTTACTATTTAAAGTATTATTTAAAATTTTGTCTTTTAGAACCGAATTATTTACAATATTCTCAAGAAGTTCTTTAGAAAAATGTTTTCCTTCCGCAATGCTAATATATCTCAAACGTTCAGGGATAGACTCCTCAACCTTATCATTTTTTGGAACTATACATATGCTATTTCTCTCATAAGAGTAAAACATATCAAAATATTTATGCTTAGCACAACGCTCATCCAATATCTTCAATGCTTTAGCAAATTTCGATTGATTCCCTCCAAAATTTTCAAACAAATATCTGCGACAAGGCGGAGAATTCCGATAAAAGGCTTTAAATGAAATATTTTGAGAACTACTTATATCCATAATGACTATCATTTTTTTATTATAAAACATAAAAAAAATTTTTTTGCCAAATACAACTATGTATTAACAAAAAGTTTTATAGAATCAATTTTATCTTGGCTGTCACTTTCAATATAAATTCTTAATAACGGCTCAGTACCTGACGGACGAACAAGAATCCAAGTCTTATTATCTTCAAGATACAATTTTATTCCGTCTTTATCATCTTTTTTAATAATATTCATACCGGCAATATCATTTATTTGAGCAAATTTTTCTATCGTCGGTTTAACCTCATCGAAATTATCGAGTCTTTTATCAACTCTGGTATTAATAAATGCACATCCTACGAAATCATTTAGACCTTGTTGTAATTCAGTAAGAGATTTACTCTCGTACGACATAGCTTCAAGAATAAGCAAGTTTGCCAATATTCCGTCTTTTTCCGGAATATGACCTTGAATACTCAAGCCACCGGATTCTTCACCTGCAATAATCGGATTATATTTTCGCATTGCTTCGCCGACATGCTTAAATCCTACAGGAGTTTCAATTACATCGATTCCTTGTTTTTTAGCAATAATATCAAGCATCAGACTTCCCGCAACGGTTTTAACAAAACAACCTTCATATCCTTTGTTTTGTTTTAAGTGCATTAGTAAAATTGCCATTATCTCATTCGGGGTTACGTATTCTCCGTTTTCGTTTATGACCCCAAACCTGTCTGCATCACCGTCATTTGCAAATGCAATATAATTTTCATGAGCCTTCACATATTCAATGGCTTCAGACATGTACTGGGGTTTTGGCTCCGGCATAACTCCGCCAAAATTCTTATCATGAAACATATGAATAGAATCAAATTTTATATCATGCATTGAGAGTAATTTGTCAAAATAACCAATACTTGCACTATACAAACCATCAAAAAGAATATGAATATTTTTTAACCCCGTTTTTATCTTTTCGAAATCAATAAGTTCATTGATTTTTTTAAAATACGCAGTAGAAAAATCAGTCGTAATAATTTTACCTTTAAGCCCTGTCTCAAAATCTTGTCCTATATTTGAAACGATTTCATCAGTTATTTCTTTTGTTGCCGGACCGGCATAATCTGGGATAAATTTTATCCCGAGATATTCAGGCGGATTATGAGAAGCAGTAAACATAACGGCACAAGCATCAAGATATTTTGCATTAAATGCTAAAACAGGGGTCGGTACAACTTTATCACTATACAAAACTTTGAACCCTAAATCTGAAAGAACCTCTGCACATTGAGTCGAAAATTCAACCGCTTTATTACGCGGGTCATAACCTAAGATTATTGGTTTATAAATTCCATAATTATCAAAAACATATTTACCGATTGCTTTTGATACAAGTTCAACATTCTTTTTATTAAAATCTTTTCCGACAATTGCTCTCCAACCATCAGTACCGAATTTTATTTCACTCATAATATTTTCCTTTTATTTCTGATATAATTGTAATAAAAATAAGGAGCGGGTGCAAATGTCTAATTTTGAATCAGTAAAAAATATTGCATACTTAGAACCTGAAACAAGTTTTAGCGCAATGGCAGTTGATGAATTTTGCTCAATGTATAATATGAACTGTTTTACTACTCCATTAAATAATATTAAACAAGTAGTCAAATATGTAGAAGATAATCCTGACACTCTCGGAGTTCTTCCTGTAGAAAATACTTTAGACGGGACAATAAGAGAAAGTTTTGATTGTATAATGGCAAGCAAAAATCCCAATATACGAATATTATCTGAAATTATTATGCCGATTGAATATTGTCTTTTATCAAAAACTACTGAATTTTACAGTATATCAAACCTCATTGCTTCTCCCCGTATGATTTCAAAATGCCAAAATTTTATTAACAACGAACTCCCTATGCATCATACCATTATTGAAGCAGCATCAATGTTTGAAGCTGCAGATGAATTGCGCAATTACAACCTAACCTACGCATCAATTGGAAATCGCAAAATTGCACAAGTAAATATGCTCAATATTTTAAAAGAAAATGTACATGATGATAAAAATAATAAGACAAGATATATATTAATAGGTGATATGGAAACTGAACCGACAAGTAAAGACAAAACAACCATTGCGTTTCGTACAAACCATACCCCCGGAGCACTATTAAAAATTTTAAGTGTATTTCTTGAACATAACATCAATCTTACATACATTTCATCCCAGCCATCTCGCAGCAACCCTGATGAATACATATTTATTGTCAATTTTGACGGTCATGTTCAAGGTACAAACATGTTCAAAGCGATAAACAAAATTAAACCGAAAACCTCATTTTTCAGATACCTTGGCTCATACAAAGCAGGGGTTGAAGTTAAACTGTAAGATAAAGTATTATTGGGTTTCACCCAACCTACAGCCTTAAGAAAATTGTGTCATTCCGAACTTGGTTCGGAATCTCCTACTGAACACTCTTAAATTTGATTAACAAGGAGATGCTGCCCGATAAGGGACATTTTGCACGAAATCAAAGATTTCGGCAAAAGCAGTCAAACAAGTTCAGCATGACAAGCAGTTCAGAATAATATGTAAGTTGGGCTTTCAGCCCACCAAAATAAAATGTTGGGGTAGAAACCCCAACTTACTTATTACTCAAAAAACGAGAATTTTGTCATTCTGAATTTATTTCAGAATCTTAAAATTCTCGTTTTTATATTTTTGGTTGGGTTTCACCCAACCTACAGGCTGCAATTCTTACCATTTCATATCATTTGCATATTTCAATATATCAAATTTCGGTTTTACATAATTAAGGAATTCATATCCACTGCCTTTAGCAAATGGACCTGCGCTTATCATTTTCCTTAATGGCCAGTCTCCATGCATAATTTCTTTATTGTAGCCAATATCCAAAACACTATGTGGGATTGGAATACCATGCTTATTATGGAGTGTCAAAATTGGTTCGGATTTAAACATTTTTTCAGCATTACTTCGTGAGTGTGGAATTCCATTTGTTCCTCTACAATTTCTCAGTTTTCCATACAAACTATAAGTAGTAGCTCTAATCCCATCAACATCAGCTCTATTGACATTACAATATTTCCACCTACCAATACCATCTGCATTTACTTTTAGCACAATTGCAGGTTTACCTTTAAAACCTCCAAAAAACCAGTCTAATACACGCATACCTAAAAATTTACCATCTTTGTCATATATTAAATCTCTTTGATTATCGATTTCTTTTGTACACGGAGAAATCTCTTTTCTTGTAATAACTAACTTATCACCAATATTTTGTCTCGTAATTTCTTTTACACGATTTGCTAATAGCTTACCTTCAGAATCAAGTACTTCTGTAAATGTTTTGTTTCCGACAGTTTCTGTAATTGCGTGTCTTAAATTTGAACCGCTGCCAAATGTTCTAACCAATTTTGAACCAACTTGAATAATACTCATAATAAATTTCCTTTCTACCTAAATTAAATACCTACACTCATGTAAAAAATTTTTAGCCGAAAAGATTGCCCCGCCCCACCACATCATATCATATCATATCATATAGCAGATTATAACAGGGTTTGAGCCATTTTAAATTCAAGTTTACAATTCGTTACAAATACATTATTCGCTTAATTTTAGAGCAAGTCTAATTGCTTCAACCATACTGTCAGGATTAGCAATTCCTTTTCCCGCAATATCAAATGCTGTCCCATGCATAGGAGAAGTCCTTATAACATCAAGTCCTACTGTTGTATTAACGGTTCTTTCACCTGCAACGGTTTTTATCGGTATCAATCCCTGATCATGATAACAAGCAATATAGCAATCATAATCATCCTTTTCACCATTATGATAATATTTACTTGCATTGATAAACAATGTATCAGACGGTTTCGGATAGGTAATATTTATTCCTTCATCCTGCAAATATTCAACAGCCGGAATCAAGATTTCTGTTTCTTCTTTACCCAAAATCCCATCTTCACCCGCATGAGGATTTAATCCGCAAAGCGCAAATTTTGGATTTTCTATCTTAAAAATTTCTTTAAATGTTTTCACTAAATTTTCAACTTTTCTTATTACAATTTCTCTTGTAAGATTTATTTCTTTTAACGGACAATGGCGAGTTAAAAGTAAAATTCTGAAATTTCCTGCAATAAAAAGCATCTCCGCAAGCTGCCCGTTATGCGACAAATATTTTTGTAAAACTTCTGTCTGTCCGTTGAAATTAAATCCTGCTAAATGAAGTGCATTCTTAGCAACAGGTCCTGTTACAATTGCTTTTGGTTTTATTTCGCAAGCTTTTTTTAAAGATAAAAACGAAAATTCACCGGCTTGTGCAGTAACTTCACCAGGGGTTATATCAAATTTATCATAGGGTATTTCTATTAATTCATATTTATTAATATCTACAGAAGAATTATTATAAAACTTCAATACATCACTATTAGAAATTAATACAACTTTATCCGGAGATAATTTTAAAATATTTAGTGCTTTTAGGGTAACTTCTGCTCCAATTCCGTTAGGATCACCGGTTAATATTGCAATTTTATCCATAATTTATTCCTCATGAGATTCAAAATAACGTAAAATATCCATTATAGTTGTTTCATTACCAAGATTCCCTGATTTTGTAACTATATACTGTGTCGAATCTACATTTCTACTCAATGCAATCGCAGGCAACACTTCATCGACAAGACTGAGCTGACAAATTCCAAGCGCATCACAACACTTATAAGAAGTTTCTCCGCCCAGAGTAATCAGTACTGCGGATAATTTGGACAATACTTTTTTAGTAAGTTCTGCAAGAAAATCCGTTATCATATTTGCAAGTCCTGATTTTGTAAGCTCTATATTATTTGCTGAAGAATCAAATCCATTGAAATTTTTAAACAAATTAGAAGTGTGCACAAGAACAACTCCGATATTATTCAAATCTTCAACAATTTTATCTGCAAATTCATCGTTTACACCCTTTAAAATCATATCCATATCAAGCTCATAAATCTTAGTTTTTTCACTGTAGATACAATTATTTTCAAGAGAACGAATTTGATTTGCAGTAATTTGTGTTGCACTGCCAGATACAATAAATTTTGGTAACTTAGGCACTATAATACTTTTTCTTTCAAGCGGGTTTTCTCTCGGAAACCAAATATTACTTAAAACATTTGCTGCGGCGGCGTTCCCGACAGGCAAAATTTTATACTCGGATTTTTGTACCGCAAGAACAATTTGCTCAATATCTGTATCTGATGCGGAATCAACAACAATAATCCGCTTTCCGTCTTCAATAAGCTCATTTATCTTATACAAAATCGGACCGGCACCATCAAGAACAGTTTTGAGCTCTATAAGCCCGACAAGATTCTCAAGATTTTCACCCAACTGATGTTTTAACAATGTAGGTAAGTGCGATTCCGTTATCGGGGAATGAGGGTCAGCAGCCATTTCTGTACGCTCTATCGGCGAACCTTGGAGTAATTGATACCCCCCGACTGTTATCCTGCCTTGAGCAGGAAATGCAGGCATAATAACCGCAGCATCCCAATCCAATGCCTCCAATGCAGACATAACTTCAACAGCAATATTCCCGCGAACAGTTGAATCAATTTTTTTATAAAAGAAATCAGGATTAATTTTATCAATAAATAATTCAACTGCTTTTTTTACTTTTTCAAATGCACAAGCAGGAGTACCGTTTCTCGATTCGGTTGAAATCGCCCACGCTTGAGGTATACGCTCATCTACTTCTGATATATTTTCATTCAATAAAATATTAGTATCAGCGCCATTTAGTTTGAACTGCAATGCAGTATCATTTGCTCCGGTTAAATCATCCGCAATAATACCTACAATATTGGAATTCGTTATCATTATACTGCTTCTTCTACGTCTCTTTTAGATCCTAATAATCTTATGTTATTTGCAACAATATAGAATGTTTCTTTTTCATCACCTGTTGCTTTATCAGTCCAGCGTCTGTTTGCAATTCTGCCGTCAACTGCAACAAGTCTGCCTTTTTTAACATACTCTGATGCAAATTCAGATTGTTTATCCCAAACATCAATGTTAAACCAGTCTGTAACTTCGGCTTTAGTTTTAGCATCCCATCTGTTTACTGCAACAGAAAAATTAGTTTTTGTTTTTCCGGATTCAAAAGATGTGAAATTTTCTGATGCATCTCTGCCGACTCTGCCTACTATTGTAACCGTATTCATAATTTTTACCTCTTATATCTTTTTTGTCAGCGTGTCAACACCGACCTACATTTATTTATATATTTTTACCAATTCTTTTACACCATCAAGAACTTGTGATGCTTTTTCCTTTGCTTTTACCGAACCTGCTCTTATTATATCATCAACTTCGTCAAGATGTTCTTCATAATATTTGCGTTTTTCTCTTATCGGAGCAAGTATTTCGTTAATCTTATCTCCAAGCTGACGTTTACATTGAGCACAACCTCTTAATCCTTGTTCACATTCGCTTCTGACTGTTGAAATTTCTTCTTCCGTTCCGAAAATTTTCCAGTATTTATAAACAACCTCACATTCATCCGGATGACCCAAATCATCTTTGCGCAAACGTGAACGGTCGGTTATTGCAGTCATGATTTTTTTGGATGTTTCTTCTGCGCTATAAGAAATTTTTATGTCATTATGATAAGATTTGCCCATTTTGTTGCCGTCAAGTCCGCAAATCAAAGAACATTCATTGAGCAAAGGTTTTGCTTCATGGAAAAATTCTCCGTAAAGATTGTTAAACCTTCTTGCAATATCTCTTGTAATCTCAATATGCGCAACCTGATCAATTCCGACAGGAACCAAATCAGCATTCATCATCATAATATCCGCACTCATCAAAACAGGATAACCCAAAAGTCCGTAGTTCATTTGCTGCTCCTGACCTTCTTTGGTTTTGAGAATTTTAACCATATCTTTTAAGGTCGGGTCACGTTCAACCCAGTTTTGAGGAGTTATCATACTCAAATACACATTAAGTTCAGCAACCTCAGGAATTAAAGATTGAACATATATAACGGATTTTTCAGGGTCAATTCCGCACGCAAGCCAATCAAGAACAACGTCATAAGTGTTTTGTCTGAGTTCATCGGTTTTATCGTATTTTGTAGTCAGGGCATGCCAGTCTGCTACAAAATAATAGCAGTCATATTTGTCCTGCAGATTAACCCAGTTTTTGATTACACCCAAGTAGTGTCCCAAGTGCAATTTACCTGTCGGCCTCATACCCGATACGATAACCTGTTTCATAAAAATCCTTTCCGATGACTATGGAAATTATAGTATAAACAAAAATATAAATAAAGTGAGGAGTAAATAGTCGATTACATTAAATTTACCCCACTCCCACCAAATTAATACTGCGGGCGAATGGAAATTAATTAATAAGGTGCACCAGAACGACACATCCTATTTGCACCTGTGATGTATCTTAAATCAGCTTTAAAACATATTGATTCTATGACTCAATCAAATTTTGATGAAATTATAGACAAATATGTCGAAATGAATATTGCTCACCCGTTTAGAGAAGGAAACAGCAGAAGTACACGCATCTGGCTTTATTTAATTTTAAAAAGCGAAATCAGCAAAGTTGTTGACTGGAGTAAAATTGATAAAAAAGACTATCTGCTTGCGATGGAAAGAAGTCCGATTAAAACAGTCGAAATAAAAGAACTTTTAAAAAATGCTCTGACTTCTGATATTAACAAAAGAGAAGTTTATACGAAAGGTATTGATGCAAGCTACCACTACGAAGGTTACAACATATTCAAATCCGATGATTTGAAATAATTACGCAATATAGAAAAGCAAATTGATTAAAAAGTCTGCAATAAGCATAAAAATCGTCGAAAGAATTGCTGCCCTTGTTGTCGCAATTCCGACTTCTTTTGCTCCGCCTTTTGTTAAATAACCTCTAGATGCACAAACAAGCGCAATTAATGCACCAAAAATACAGGCTTTTAAAAGACTTATGTAAATATCTTTTGTAGCCATCCAAGCCCATACAGAATGCCAATATCTTGCGGGGTGAAGTCCTATTGTTCCCTGTGCAACAGCCATTCCGCCGGTAATTCCGATGAATTCCGCTATCAAAACAACCATCGGAACAGTTACTGCAGCACCTAAAATTCGTGGGGTAAAATAATATCCGATAGGGTCGATTTTTAAGGTTTTTATAGCATCAACCTGAGATGTTACCTGCATATTGGCAATTTCTGCTGAAATCGCGGTTCCGGCTCTTGCTCCGATTGCCAATGCAACAAACCCCGGAGCAATCTCTCTAATCATTACAATTGCAATAGTTCCGCCAATGTACGTTTCAGCCCCCGTCATCAAAAATTCTTTTGAAACCTGAATAGCAATAACCGCAGCGGCAATAAAAGCAATTACAAGCGAAATTAACAGAGAATCATAACTAATTGCTGCCGCTTGAGAAATAACAGTCTTAAACCGTTGATTACCCCCAAAAAGATATTTAATACAAATTATTAAATTTTGAACACATATACCAAGAAATCTAATCATCAATATTACCTGTAAGCTAAATATAACATAAAAAAAGTCGTCTGACAAACTGTCAAACGACTTTCTTATTATAATGGAATTTATACCAATTCCGGAACTTTAACGGCATTTTTATTTGCAATTTCAACCAACGCAGAAATTGTTGCCATCATTGAAAGTTCTGAAGACAATTTATTAATGCATGAACCGCATCCTATAGCACTTGCACCTGCAGCAAAAGCAAAAGGTGCAGTTGTAGGATTAATACCTGTTGCAGTCATAATAGGAATTTCAACATTTCTGCAAAGTTCTACTGTATTAGATATAGTCAATTCTGCTCTATCCATTAATGCTCTTGCTCCTGTCATTTCTGAATGCGGATAATAATGACCTTCAGTTTGTATTAAATCAATACCCATTTCTTCTAAATGATGGGCAAGTTCAATTTGATCGGCTGTAGAAATTTCACCGGGGATTGTAACACAGAAAAATACATCACTACCGTCAATTAATAATTTTGTTTCTTTAACGATATCCAAAACTTCTTGAGCAGTGAAAGAACGACCATCCTTATATAATGTGTCAAAATTGCCGACTTCAATACCGTCAGCACCAAGTTCAACTGCTCTTGCAAGTTCTGATGGAACAATTGAAGATACAAAAATAGGCATATCGGTCATTGAACGAATTTCACGAACAATATCTTCTCTTGCGCAAATATCAACTGCACTTGCTCCTGATTTTTCGGCTGAAGACACTACTTTTTTAATATTTTCAATATCAAAATTATCGATACCTGCGATAACTTTTACTGCTCTTTTTTCTTCCAAATGATGTTTGAATAAATCAATTCTTGACATAATTTTCTCCTTTTATATTCTGTTTCGAGCAAGCACGCCCGACCTACATTTTCAACTCTTACGGCAATTATACATTATTATTTTAATATTTGCAAGAACACAACCTATTTAACACAAAAAGACAATGGCTTTAACACAAATAAAAAACAATAATTATTTATGAAATATAATGAGGTATTATGAAAAAAATTATAACAACAATAGCAGTAATATTAACACTCAGCACACCAACTTTTGCCCAAGACTATGACAAAGACGAACTTGTAAATATCAATGTATATGAAAAAATTTCACCTGCAATAGTTGCCGTAACGGCACAACTTGATGACGGAGTGTCAGAGGGGACAGGCTGCATAATTACCACAGACGGGCAAATTTTAACTGGCTGGCACGTCGTAGAAGATGCAAAAACCATTGATATTACGACCTCAAACGGCAAAACATACAAAGCAAAACTCGTTGCAAAAATGAAAGATAAAAAAGACCTTGCAATATTAAAAATTGAAACAAAGGAAGAACTTCCAATTGTATCATTTGGTGACAGTGAAGAAGTAAAAGTGGGGCAAAAAGTTTTGACTATCGGCAATCCGTTCGGATTTTCAAACACACTCACGCAGGGGATAATTTCAAGAATTGATTATGTAAAAAACCGTTTTCAAACAGATGCCGCAATAAACCCAGGGTGTTCTGGAGGCCCAATACTCAATTCAACAGGCGAAGTTATAGGAATAAGCCAGTCAATTTATAACCCTGACCATAACATCTCAAATATCGGAATAGGCTTTGCCATTCCGTCTAATGAAGCAGTAAAGTTTATCGCAACAGTTGAGAAAAAAAATTAAACTGAGAGTTTCTTCACAAATTCCCCTATATCCGAAGCGTCTTTTGTACCCTCAACGAATTCAAAATCAGGACATTGTGCGTTTAGTTCCTCTATCATATCGGAAACAAGCCCCGGAATAATAATTTTACGGGTTTTAATCTTATTTTTTATATCAAGTTCTTCCAAAAATTTTGACACAATCTCAGGCGTGAAAGTCTGTGCGGACCAAGCAGTCAAAACGCTCATTCCGTCAGCAGGTACAATAATTAGGTAAGATGGGACAGCAAGATTTTCAAGTTCATTTGCAACCGCAAAATAAGTCAGCGCAAAATTTGTTGTCATAAATATAATCGAGTTTTCGTCAGGGTTATTGTACTTATAAAGGCCCGAATCAACCTGCAAAGTCTTTTGCGGGTCGGTAAAAATGTTGTGCCTTAAAGTTATCAGGGTTGAAAATAAATCTGCATCAAACTCTTCAAAAACGAGCATATTTGCATATTTACACAGATAAAACCCTGCTTTTGCACACTGTGAGTATATATCGTCATTTTTCATCACGACACAAACGGGCGCAGAACTGTTTTCATCTTTTTCTAAAATCGCCCTGCGACGGGTTTCAATAAGATAATCCTTTGTCGTCTGAAAATCCTGTTCTTCAATAATATTTAATTCTAAAGATTGTAATTGTTCTGAATTTATAATGGCTGGATTGCTTCGCCTGTAGGCTCGCAATGACAACTCTGCTTTATTATCTGAATTTTTCAGAATAACCAAATCAACCCCGAAATTTTCGCCGACATGTGTGTATTTAAATTCACAAATTCCTTTGATCTTATCCTCGTAATCAGGCTTTGAACAATCTACCATAACCGCTAGGATTGTCGGGTTTATAAAAGTTTTTTCATGGCGATACAAAACATTTTCGCCCCCGATTTTTAAATCCCCGATTTGAACTGTATTTTGCGGATGCTTCAGACTTTGGCAGTAAATTTGTCTTAATTCGTCACAGACATAAGGGCATCTGTCAAGTTTTATCTGTTGTTTTGCCAGTTTTAGCGAATATACCATACAAGTAGGACATCCGCATTCTTTGCAGTTGGTATGCTCAAGTTTTTTTGCGGCAGGCATATATTTAAAAATTTGTAATCCCGTCATTTCCATACTACAAAAGCCCTCGTACTATATTAATATTGTCGGAATTATTTACAAGAACAATATTCGCACCAGCTGCCAAAGCACCGCTAATTGCAGTTAGTTCTATCATTCTTGAGCGTTTTTCTCCGCCGAATTTTGCCTCTTTAGTTTTTAAAGACTCTATTCCTGCTTCACTTATTAATGGCAGATTCAGATACTCATCCCCATTTTCAAGCCGAACTTTTTCCATTATGCTGTAACCATACTCATAACCGTAACCAAGACCGCCAATATCCGTGTTCATAAGGATTTTATTTTTCTCTAATCCCATATCAATACACAAAATATTGAGTTCTTTAGCTAAATTTATGTCTATAGGAGTTTTTAAAACCGCATAATGACCACCATCAATGACAAAAGGAATAATATCTTTGTAAGTTTTTTCGGTAACATACGAAATGATGCATGCTCTATCGAGAATTTTTATAAGTTCGGGCAATAAAACCCTGTCTGTGTCGTCTTTACCACATCCGCACATCATCAGAGGTTTGTCAATTTTCGGCAAAAGATTTTTCAAAATCTCTTTTGATTTTTCAATATCTTCGTCAAATTTAAGCGCCAAAATATCACAATCAACCTTTTGTAAAGGTTGATTGTCGGCATTTAAATTTAATGCAATTAATTTTGATTTGTTGTTTATATTAATCATGAATTATGCTCTTGAGTTTCTGACTCTGTCCATAATTTCCTGAAATTCTTGTTCGTCAATGGTTTCCTTATCTAACAATTCTTTTGAAATGGCTTCGAGCATATCTCTGTTTTCAATAAGCAACTTTTTGGCAAGTTCATATCTTTCTTCAACGATATTTTTGATTTCTTCATCGATTTCGTAAGCAATTTGCTCGGAGTAATCTCTTTGATGCCCAAAATCTCTGCCCATAAAGACATTTTCTTGATTTTTACCATAAGCCATAGGTCCGAGTTTATCACTCATGCCCCACGCAGTAACCATTTTGCGCGCCATATCAGTTACGTTGATTAAATCCTGCGAAGCCCCTGTTGAAACCTCATTCTTGCCGTAAACGATTTCTTCAGCCGCACGACCACCCAATGATACTGCGATTTTAGCCAAAAGTTTTGCTTTGCTTACATGAACGCTTTCATCTTTCGGTCTTGTCCATGTAACACCTAAAGCCATACCTCTTGGAATAATCGATACTTTATGAAGTTCGTTTGCATCGGGCAAAAGTTTGTCTATCAAAGCATGACCGACTTCGTGATAAGAAGTGAGTTCTTTATCTTTATCCGTCAGCACTCTGCTTTTTTTCTCAACCCCCGCGATAACTCTATCTATTGAAACATCAACATCTTCCATATTGATTTTGTCTTTGTTTTTGCGAGCCGCAAGAAGTGCGGATTCGTTTAACAAATTCTGCAAATCAGCCCCCGTAAACCCTGGGGTGCGTTTTGCGAGAATTTTCAAATCAACATCGGAATCGAGTTTTTTATTCTTTGCATGAACCTCCAAAATTTGCTCTCTGCCTTTAACATCAGGTGCATTGATATAAATTTGTCTGTCAAACCGTCCCGGACGTAATAATGCATTATCCAAAATATCAGGTCTGTTTGTTGCCGCAATAACGATAATATTTGTATTGGCATCAAACCCGTCCATTTCAACAAGCAGTTGATTCAACGTTTGTTCTCTTTCATCATGCCCGCCGCCAAGACCGGCACCACGCTGACGTCCGACCGCATCTATTTCGTCAATGAAGATGATACACGGCTGATGTTTTTTAGCCTGTTCAAACAAGTCACGAACACGGCTTGCACCGACACCGACAAACATTTCAACAAAATCTGAACCTGAAATTGAGAAAAACGGTACATTTGCTTCCCCAGCAACGGCTTTAGCCATAAGGGTTTTACCTGTTCCCGGAGGTCCGACAAGCAGAACTCCTTTAGGTATCTTTGCACCGAGTTTCATATATTTTTCACCGTTTTTGAGAAAATCTACAATTTCTTCAAGCTCTTTTTTCTCTTCGTCAATACCAGCAACGTCTTTGAATGTTGTTTTAACTTTGGAGTCTAACAGCATTTTTGCTTTGCTTTTGCCAAACGACATCGCCTGAGAACCGCCTGCCTGAATGGCTTTTATCATTAAGCCAAGCGAAATTATGGCAAACAATACTATTAAGAATGTACCTATATTCCCGACAAGCTGACCGGATTCCTGCACTTTTTTGACCGTAACATCAGCACCGGATGCATTTAATTTATCCATCAATGTTTCATCATTGGCAGGAATTTGTACTTTGTATTGAAACAACGGAGCCTGCCCGTTTGTATTATCAGGAAGTAAGAAAGGAGAATTTGTGTTTATGCCTTCATCCTGTTTCTTTTCAACTTTTGGTTGAATTGTCGGAATCGCATATATCACATCCTCTGTTTTTTCAATTTTAGAAAACTCTTTGTTTTCAAGCATTGTCAGAAATTTTGTATAAGAAATTTCTGTTGTATTCGTAACCGGGCCTGTCATAAAAATTGTTGACAAAAATACCACAACAACTATTGCAAGTATAACATATAACCCCGTTGACTGACTTTTATTCATAAATATATAACCTTTCCAAAAAATTTAATTATAACTGATAAGATTATAACTTAAAAAGAATAAAATGGGAAATATATAAAAAAGGCACTAAGATATAAGGGCATTAAAACGATTAATATTAATAAACTTGTTTCCTTTATCATATATTGTCTTGACTTTACAATACAACACTATCCACAAGTACTTTCGCTTCATTTACAGCATCCTCGATGACATATTCATTTGTCCAAAAATCAGGGCGCTCTATGTATTTTTTTACAATTTTTCTTGCGTAGGAACCAACAGCAACAGCATTATAATCAATCATACACATCCTTGCCAGCTCAGTAGTTTTGGTATTTGTCCCGCCTGAAAGCATTAAAAATACAGGGAGTTTTGCATTTTGTACAATTTCAGCTGTCGCAACCGCCTGCAAAGTCGCTTTATAATCGTCATCCCCGCCGCTCATCGGAAAGCCGTCTGCTTGAATAATTGTCGAATAAGGCTCTCTGCAATCAATCATTTTTGTTATACGCTCTATAAGCGCTTCATCACCCAACTTACCACGACTGACACATATGCTGAGTAATCCGTCAAAATGCTCGTTTATATATTTCCATTTTGAAAAAATTTCGTTTTCATCCTGACCTATGACATGTAGCTCTATACAATCTATCCCCTTTTTTAGCAGTTGAGGCAAAATTTCATCGAGTTTTTTTTCTTCGTGAGTATAAGATATTGCAACTCTGGGGCAAACTTTCCAACATCTTCCGCAACCAATACATTTTGATTTAGTAACTTTTGCATTGTGAATAGCACCCTGAGGACAAATTGATTCGCATGAGCCACAATTTATGCACTTATTGTAATCAATAACAGCCTTGTTGCAATGCGGGTCACTTTTTATTCCGACACTGACACACAGATAAGCATCAAAAATATTAAGACCATGCAAAATTTCAATAACAGCATCCACAACTTCTTCGCTTGCCGATAAATCAAAAAATCTGCATCCTGCAAGCGCATACAGATAAACTAATCTGCGGATACTTTCAACATCTTCATTTCCTGCTCCACAAACGAGCTTAAAACAATGTTTTTCTTCTAAAAATTCTTTTAACATTGCTATCTCACCATATAGTTATAAATAATTTCAGATGCTTTGACGATAAATTCTTTTCCCTGAGGCGCGTTATGGGGGCGATGCGCAAGTATAACAACAATGTACCTTGAGCCGGTAGGAGTAACAACAATTCCTGCATCCCCAAGCATTTTACCTATATCACCTGTTTTGTGATAAAAAGTTGAACCCTTTCCGAGTCCTGCCTGAATAAGTCTGTCATTATGAACATGACTCATATAATCATATATTTTATTTCTTGATGCATCGGTTAAAAACTTTTCATTTACATCAATATTATAAAACATTTGAGCAATTTCTTTTGCGGTTGAATGATTTGTCCCTTTCATATCAGGCAACCATGTCTGAATTTCTGTATTCTTTAATCCCCAATCTCTCACAAATTGATTAACACCATTCATCCCGCCAAGTTTTGCAATTAACATATTAGTTGCAGAATTATCAGATTCGGTTATCATAATTTGAGCTAACTTATCAATATTATATAGAGTATTTGCAGCTTTATATTGAAGATTTCCGGAACCTTCTGTTCTGTAATATTCTGTCAACGGAATGGTATCATCAAGTGTAATTTCACCATTTTCAATTGATTTAAATAGATTTATCAAAACAGGCACTTTAATTATACTGGCAACAGGGAAAACCTCAGATGCATTTATATCAACATAATTTTGAGTTTCATAATCCCAAACATAAATTGCCGGCTTAACCATAGGATATTGTTCCATAAGTCTTAAAAGATTTCCTTGCAAAGATGGCATCTCTACACCTTCTTTTATAGGAAGCATTTGTGCATTTTTTTCATCTGCAGCGAAAGAGAATTTTCGTCTGCCCATATACCAATTATTTGAAAGATAATTAGTAGAAGGAAAAGCCGCCTGATACAAATCAACAGAAATGTTCTTATGCGGAACAGGAACGAAAACCGATTTAGTAATTTTATTAAATGAATACGGCATAAAAGATAAGAAAATCCCAAACAAAACCAAACAAGAAAACAAAAATCTTATTGGATTTCTTTTTCTCTTTTTGACTTTTACTTTTTGCTGTTTGGGCAAAGGATAACGATATACTTTTCCTGCAGCATAAGTATCGTCCCTGAATGTATTTGAAGCATAAGAATTATTATATCCGGAATAATTATAATCCCTTGCTAACTTCGGCATTCATTTTACCCCTCATATTGTTCTTGTTACTATTGTAACGGTCAATTTCAAGATGTGCAAATTTATTACACAGTTTTTACATTGTTATTAAATTTAGTTGAAATAAATTTTTCAACTTTGATAAATATTAGCGGATATATTGCCGTAATAAAAAATCCTGCCACAAACATAGAAGGTAATCCAAATCTGAAACGTGCTTCATTTATTATAAAATGATTATCAATGGAATGAAAAATACAGTAAAAAATACATGCACCGACTATACCTCTTATAATTCTTGCCCTGATACTTCCGTTTTTAGCGTCAAACGGGAAAAATCTTCTGCATAATAATACCCCGTTTATTAATCCCATTACCCAACAACCGAATACTACGGCAATATATCTGGCATGATAAGGATTTACAAGTAATTTACCGTCAACATAATCAAAAGGATAACTTTTAAAAATTATATACAATATTGTTCCCAATATTGTCAAATCAAAAATTGCAAGTATATACAAATATCTGTTTTTATCTTTTTTACACCATTTAAAAACATAGTGCATTACAAATACAAAAACAAGTCCTGTTAAAAGTCCGATAACAACATCCTGAGGCGTATGTACCCCCAGATACATTCTTGAAAATGCAATAGAAAGTATTAACAGCACAATCAAGGTTGCAATAAATTTTCTTTTCCTTAGGAGAAAAGCAACCCCTCCCCAACTTGTTGCAGAAATCATACAATGACCGCTTGGAAATGAATATCCATGCGCCATTGCAATCGCAGACCCGACCGGTTTAATTTTGTCACTTAGTATCCATGGTCTGTAAACACATGCAGATGTTTTGAATATTTGCATAAATAATATTCCTAATGAATTTAACCCAAACAAATATAGTCCTGCTTCCGCATCTATACACCAATAAATTATACTTATGACAAGTGTCGGAATAAAAATTTCTCCAAACGTTGTTATATGTAAAAATAAATTATCAAAAACAGGTCCTAAATTAGCCCTTATATTTTGAAGCCACAAAAGATAATCTATCTGCGGACTTATCCAATTTGGATCTGATAAAAATTCATGTATCATTTCTTCACTCCCTCTCCACAATTTAAAATACCATAAAAAATCCAAAGAAAAAAGGCGCTGAAAAATATCAGCACCCAAGAAGATTGATTATGATGGATGATTCGATTTTATTCCCCTAAATTTTTCCCGTTTTCGAGTTTTTATTTCCTGTTAAAACCCGCTTTAGTATTTTATTGCGCTTTTGTTTTTCCCAAAAATTTTTGATTTAATATCCCTTACATATATATAAAGATTTTTTGGCTTCAAAAATTGCCATAATATTTATATTTATTAAGAAATATTAATAAAAATATTAAAATGCATCAAATGAATCATTAAGCGGATTTTTGAATTTCGTAATATTTGATTGGAATAGTAATTTTATTGTATCAACAGGACCGTTTCTGTGTTTTGCTATAATAACCTCTGAAAGTCCTTTTGAATTAGCTTTGATTGCTTCTTCTTCCTCAGATTCTTCGGCTTTTGCATAATAATCAGCACGATAAATAAACATAACAATATCGGCATCCTGCTCTATAGAACCTGATTCTCTCAAATCTGACAACATTGGACGCTTATCATTTCTGCTTTCAACTTGTCGTGATAATTGTGAAAGCGCAAGAACAGGTACATCAAGTTCTTTTGCAAGAATTTTGAGCCCTCTTGAAATTGCAGAAATCTGCTGCAATCTGTCCTCTTTACCGGAGCTTTCCATAAGCTGCAAATAATCTATAACTACAAGACCTAAATCTTTCTCTTGAGATTTTAATCGGCGTAATTTTGTTCGCACATCAGTTAGCGTGCATCCGCCGGAATCATCAATATAAATTTTAGCTTGAGAAAAATCATCCATTGCCATTGTAAGTTTATCCCAGTCTTTTTGTTGCATCTGACCGGTTTTCACTCTCTGAGAATCAACTTCAGCATGTGAACATAACATTCTTTGCACAAGTTGTCCTGCAGACATTTCCAGCGAAAATATACACACAGGAACTTTTTCATTAATTGCAACATTCTGAGCAATATTAAGAGCCAATGCAGTTTTACCCATTGCAGGACGTGCTGCTAATATTATTAAATCCGATTTATTTAACCCGTTTAATGTTAAATCAAGTTTATCAAATCCGGTGCGAACACCTGAAAGTTCATCTTTGTGAGTGCATCTATATTCAATCTTATCATATGCATTTAAAACCAAGTCTTTTACAGGAATTAAGTCCGAGGTGGTTTTATTTGAACTTATATCATAAATAAGTTTTTCTGCCTGCTCTATTGAGGCATCACTCGGTTCAAGGTCATAACCCTTACTGACAATCTCTGCACCGGCACTTATTAGCGCACGTTTGATAGCTTTTTCTTTGATGATTTTTGCATAATACGCAACATTTGTTGTTGTAATCGTATTTTCAGCTAAATCATTTATATATGCACGTCCACCGACTGCATCCAGCTTTCCGCTATAGCTTAAAACATCAGATACCGAAACTATATCTATATTATCGTTATTGTTAAAAAGCTCAATCATAGCCTCGTAAATGTATCTGTGCGCAGGTTTATAGAAACACCCCGCATCAAGTGAATCTGAAACTTTAGCAAGACTTGACGGGTTAACAAGTACTGCTCCAAGTATGGCTTCTTCCGCTTCAACGTTCTGCGGAATTAAATTTTCGTCTATTTCTTTTTTCTTTGTTTTCACTGCCGGCATGATTTCACCTCATTGTTATTACATGATAATACATAAATTTTTTACTTCCTTTCATGTTAAATAAAATTTTACATAAATATCATTATTCATATTGAATTAAATAATTTTTGACCTATAATCAAATTATAAATAGCGGTATCGTCTAGTGGTCAGGACGGCAGATTCTCATTCTGCAAACACGGGTTCAATTCCCGTTACCGCCGCCAATATAAAAGACACGTTTGCCAGTGTCTTTTTTTTTGGCTATGTGTGTCGTAGCAATATAAGAACCCGTACAAGCCAATAAGCTTGTGTTTAGGGTTTAGCGAAAGCCGAGCAAAGACTGAAGCCGTCGGCGAAATAGTCGAGCATTAGGCTGGACAAATGAGCTAATGCGCAAGCCGTCTAATGCGAGGCGCAACAAGAAAATTCCCGTTACCGCCGTAATAACCTTTGATAAATAACAAGGCTTCTTTATTTTATGATATATTATTACCAAGAGAAGTCTAAAGGAATACGATATGGCCACAATTACAAAAGATACAAAAACACCAAATGCAAAACAACAGGAATGTATTGATAATATTTCGGGGAAATGGCTGGTTTTAGCCGGACCGGGTACAGGAAAAACCTTTACTATTATTGAACGCATTAAAAATATGTTATCTCACGGAGTTAATCCTGAAAAAATTCTGTGCTTAACCTTCACTGATGCTGCGGCAACAGAGATGAAAAAACGTATTGAAAATGAACTGAATGTCATATCTTGCGGAGTACAAATCTTTACCTATCACGGATTTTGCTCCAATATTATTGAAGAATTTCCACAAGATTTTGAAATCCCTTCTAACTATAAAGTAATATCAGACCCCGTATCTAAAGCTTTTATAAAAAAATGTATTGACGAAATTAAGCCTAAGTATTTCAGAACAGAAAAAAATGACCCGTATTTTTACATAAATACAATAAAAAACAGAATTAACAATATTAAACAAAATCGACTGACAAAAGAAAAGTTTTTTAAAAATTTAAAAGAAAATCTCGATTGGGAACCTGAAATCGCAAGAATTGAAACAATAATTGAAGATGTTGAACAAGGTAGAAATAAAAGATACAAAAAACCTCCGTATGATAAACGTGAAGATGCCGTCAAAAAAGTTGAACAAGCCAAAGAGCTATGGAAATTTTATGAACTTTACAGTGAAAAACTACAAGCTCAAAGATATCTCGATTTTAACGATATGATAAATATTGTTCTGGATAAATTTGAATCAAGTCCGTCGTTTTTACATGATATTGCAAATCGTTATGAATACTTGATGGTTGATGAATACCAAGATACAAATAAATCGCAAAATGAAATTGTATTTGCGCTATCTCATTCACTTGAAAGCGGAAATGTCTTTGTTGTAGGGGATGATGACCAAATTATTTATCGTTTTCAGGGTGCTAAACTTGAAACTATCGAAAATTATTTAAAAGAATTTCCTGATACAAAAATTATTTGTTTGAAAGAAAATATGCGCTCAACTCAAAGTATTTTAAATGCTGCAAGAGCAGTTATTGCACAGGATCCGCTAAGTCTTGTTAATTCTCATAAATTTAAAGACAAAGACGGAAATCCGATAAACAAAGATTTGATTGCAAAAAACGAGGAAGTCTGCATAAAAGACAAACCCGTCAGGTTTTACAAATATGCGGATATTATTCAAGAATATACAGAAATTGTTAAAGAAATAGAAGAACTTGTAAATTCTGACCATTGCCCAAAAGACAAAAAAACAGGAGAGAAAAAATATTCTGAAATTGCAATTTTAACCCGTTCAAATGCTGAAGCTCAATCATTTGCTGAAATGCTCAAAATTAGAAATATTCCTTTTGAACTAAAAGAAGGGAAAGATATTTTTACAATTACTGCTGTTAATGTTTTGTATTTTTACATTCAGTTTTTAATTAATCCTGAAATGTTTTCTTACAGAATTTTTGAAATTTTAGTATCTAAACCTTTTAATATTCATCCAAAAGATTATCAAGTATTGTATGAAGAAGTTTCTAAGGGAAAAACTTTTGTCGATGTTTTACGCAATATTGATAAAAACCGATTTGTTGAAGGCGAAAAATTTGAACATTTCTTGCAAACATACGATTATTTGCGAGAATATATGTCAAAGGAAAATATTAAGAATACTATTTTGGAAATCGGTTCAAAAACAGGTATTTTTAATTACTACTTAAATACTGAAATCAACAGGACTGAAAGCGTTGCAGGAATTCAAAAATTTATTGATGAAGCAGTAGGTTTTTCTGAAATATACAGAACAAGTTTTCTTGAAGAATTTTATAAATACCTAAAAGATATAATTGAGGATGATGAGCGAATATGCACCGACAAATCTCCTGTACCCATGAATGCCGTTCAATTATGCACTTATCACTCCTCAAAAGGCAGAGAATTTGAATACGTTTATATGCCCTCTCTTGAAACTTGGAAATGGGAAAGTTCAAAATCAAATAAACCGGATATTCCATTGAATCAATCTGAATATAAAACAAAAGATGAATGGGATAATAAAATTAAACCATCAGACTTAACAAAGTTAATGTATGTTGCAATGACAAGAGCAAAACATACACTTAGAATGTCATATTCTGAAATGAAAGGAAAAAGTCCCAGAAAACCAACAAATTACATTGTAAATATTCAAAACATGTTGGAATATAAATCAGCCCCGTCATATGATGAAAATTCGTACTGGCAGCAAGTGAATGAATTAATAATTAAAAAAGATTATGATTATAAAAAAGATTTCGAAAAACTTATAACTACAAAATTAGCAGACAGAGCATTTTCACCATCCTCTATAAACAGATACTTGGAATGTCCAAGACAATATCTATATAACGATATTCTTAATTTAGAAGTCAAAGATGGAAATCCAAACTTCCTAAGCTACGGAAGTTCAATTCACAAAGCTTGCGAAGAAGCGATGAAATACCTAAAGAAAAATGAAACTCATCCTTCAAAATCTCAAGTTCTTGAATGGTTTAGAAATGAACTGTATAAATTGCCTATGGAATCCTATGAACAAAGACAAATTTTTAAAGTAAGAGGTGAAAACGCACTTGATAAATATTATTGTCAAATTACAAATACAACCCCAAATCAATTATTTGCACAAGAAAAAGAAATAAATTATGTCCTTGAAGACGGAACAAAATTTACAGGAAAAATTGACAGAATTGATATCAATGAAGATGGTACATACTCAATCTATGACTATAAAACAGGAAATAATAAAAATTCCGGTATTAAAATTGACGGGAAACACGAAGATTATTACAACCAAATGGCATGGTATAAGTATTTCTTCGAACTCTCAACAGGTAATAAAGTTTCTGTAACTAAATTTATCTACCCTGAAGATTTCTTATCCAAAAATGAGGGTATCAATTATACCGAAGAAGAAATAAACGATGCTGTTGAAAAATTTAAACAGGCTGTAGCGGGAATAAAATCTTGCGAATTTGAACCGAACCATAAAGATAACGCCTGTGATTATTGCTCATACAAAGATTTTTGCAATATGAACAGAATTTAAGATATTTTATGACAGATACCACAAAATAATGCAGAAATGAAATCTCGCTATTTTATTTTTCACAATCATTCTTCCATATTAAATTTATATATTTACAACTTAACTTGTAATATTTACATAAATACCATATTGTTATTTAATTGTCAATAGTCGATAATTATATTATGAATACAAGGGCATTAGGTTTAAATATAAAGGCTGAAAGAAATCGAAAAGAACTTTCCCAAGAAAAATTGGGAGAGTTGGTAAATTTGAGTACAAACTCAATAAGTCAAATTGAAAAAGGCAAGCAAATCCCAAACGCCATAAATTTATATTTAATTTCTAAGGTTCTTGGAATAGATATTAACGAACTATTTAAAGGGATAGAATAATGAAGAAGTTTATAATTTCACTATTTATCATTGCAGGAATATTTTTATTTGGCACCAACGCTTTTGCTGTTGGTAAATACGGGCCGAACTGGGAAAAGCAAGTAATTAAAGTTTACATTCCTGAGGATAGTTATTCGGGAATGATGCAGAGAGCGTTTCAAAAATGGGTCGACCAATGTAACGGAAGATTGAAATTTGAATTTATAACAACCCCACCCGCAGATATAGAAGTCGAATTTGCAGAAAAAACTGACGGAACAGACGGAGATATCGGGTCTTATGCTTTAACAGTAAAAGGCGGAGCAATCACACACGCTACCATTACAATGGCACCAAACCCGACTATGAATTCTAACGATTTGATTTATACCGTAATGCTGCATGAAATAGGCCACGCCTTGGGTTTGAGAGATTCCAGCAGAAAACTCGGGATAATGGCGACACCTGTAACTTCACAGCAAGATATCATATACACTGACGTATACAGATTATATCAGGTAAACGGCTGGGCATACGTTGAAAAAAGTGCTCCGGCTAATGTTTCGGAGTAAGTCCGTATAATTTATAAAGAGCATCCAAATCGGTTTGTCTGATTTCCTGACCCTCTGCCATTTGAGAATTAGTTATCTCATACATAAGACTGTTCGGATTTTGCGAATGTTGTAATCCGAGCGCATGACCGATTTCGTGAAGCATTATTGTATAAACCTGATTATTTGTCATAGGTTTTCCGTACATGTCATTCATTGAAATGTAAACTTTTGCTTTTTGAATTCGTCTATTCCCGTAAAGAGTATTTGCAATAGCATAAGTTGTACAACCCAAAGCGCCAGAACTTTTACAAATATCAACCATACCTGAATCAATAAAAACAACAGTTATATTTGCAGTGCTTTGGGTTCCGACATACTCAAAAGTAAAATTATTATTCGTATGTTTTTGCCAATCCATAAACGCATGCTGCATAGTTACTGAAAGTCTGTTTTTGGGAGGAATATAAACTTTTATACCTTTTGTTACTCCCAAAATCGGCGCTACATTTTTGAATGTTTCACTGGTCACAGTAGCATTTACAACTAAAATTCCGGTAATAAAAAATATCAAAACCCCAAAAATTATCGTAAAAATCTTTTTCATATTAATATTATTCACTTTTTTTGAATAAATATAATATTATTAAGCACTGTACTTATTAAAAATTTACATAAATAAAGTTGAAAATAGCATTAAAAATACACTATAATAAATTCTACAGGGGAAATTATGGCAAAGGAACTTTCGACAATAGAAGAAACTAAACCCGCACATAAAAAATATGTGCTTAAAAAACGTGCCCCCCAAGTTAAAAATTACAAAGTTAACTATTCTCAAGATTTAAACGAAAAACAACTTGAAGCTGTTATGTCAGATGATGGAGCATTGCTTGTTATAGCGGGTGCGGGTTCAGGGAAAACCAAAACTTTGACCTACCGCGTTGCAAGACTAATAGAGGACGGAACACCTCCGAATAACATTTTGCTTTTAACTTTCACCAAAAAAGCTGCGCATGAAATGCTCGCACGTGCTGCACTCGTACTTGATGAACGCTGTGAAAAAGTTGCGGGGGGTACTTTTCACTCGTTTGCGAACATTATTTTAAGAAAATACGCATCTGCCCTCAAACTCAAAAACAATTTTACCATCATGGACAGAAGTGATTGCGAAGATATTATAAACCACATAATCGGCAAAATATTCCCCAAAAAAGAAAAAAGATTTCCAAAAAAATCAACAATCCTTGATATGTATTCAAAAAGTGTCAATAAAGTTACTCCAGCCCCAAAAATTATTGAGGATGAATTCCCACAATTTGAACACTGCATTGACAAAATCCTTGAAATTCATAAAAATTATGTTGCTTACAAACGTGAAAATTCAATCCTTGACTATGATGACTTGCTTGTATATCTAAAAATTTTGCTAGAAAACAATGATACATTAAGACAAAAAATTTCAGGCGAATATAAGTATATAATGGTTGATGAATACCAAGATACAAACACATTACAAGCGGATATCGTAAAACTTTTATCTTCGGTACACGGAAACATTATGGCTGTTGGGGATGATGCACAGAGTATTTATTCTTTCAGAGGTGCAAATTACAAAAACATTTTTGATTTTCCAAAATTATTTAAAGATACAAAAATAATAAAGTTAGAACAAAATTATCGCAGTACCCAAAATATACTAAAATTAACAAATACAATTATTGGCAGAGCAAAGGAAAAATATGACAAAGAACTTTTTTCACAAATTGAGTCCCCTGTCAAACCTGCACTAATTTGTGCAAAAAATACCCAGATGGAAGCCGATTTTATTTGCCAACGAATTTTAGAACTTTTAGACGAAGATGTACCATTATCCGATATCTGCGTTCTGGCAAGAAATGCCAGAATGTCTTACTCTCTTGAAATCGAGCTCTCAAAACGGGCTATTCCGTTTAGGAAATTTGGCGGCCCGAAATTTATGGAAACAGCACACATAAAAGATGTATTATCACACCTGCGTGTGCTTGTTAATCCGGATGATGTAATTAGTTTTACAAGAATTTTACTGCTTCTGCGCGGAATCGGAAATGCAGCAGTTAATAATATTTTGCCTGTTATAAAAGGTAATTTTAATCCTGACATAAAACTTTTACCGTCAAATAAATTGAACAGTCTTTCACCGTTATTGAATGTTTTAAGTAAAGAACGCTCAACACTTTCGACAAAAAAACCTGCACATATAATGGAAGAAATAATAGCATATTACCGCCCGATTTTAAAAGACAAATATGACGATTTTAATAAACGAGAAAAAGATTTGGAACATCTACAGTACCTTTCAACCCAATACAAAAATTTGGAGGATTTTTTAAGTGATATGGCACTGGATCCTCCTGATGCAAGTGTTGAAGGTATGTATAAAAGAAATATAGATGATGAAGCACTGACGATTTCAACCATACACAGTGCTAAAGGACTTGAATGGGACAGCGTATTTATAATCGGAGCAGTTGACGGACGATTTCCCAGCGCATATTCGTTTAATTCCGAAGAAGAAATGGATGAAGAATTAAGACTAATGTATGTAGCAACCACCCGTGCCAAAAATAATTTGTATATTTCATATCCCGTTGATATGTATGATTATTCGATGGGGATGGTGTTATCAAAACCGTCAAGATTTTTAGATAAAATTCCTGACGATATTTTAGAAGTTTGGGATATAACAGAGGGGTAAACAAATGTTAGTAAAAATATATACAGACGGAGCGTGTTCCGGTAATCCGGGCAAAGGCGGATACGGTACAATCTTAATCGCAGAAGATGAAGCGGGAAACATTCATAAAAAAGAACTCTCCCAAGGTTTCAAAAACACAACAAACAACAGAATGGAGCTTCTTGCAGCAATCGTCGGACTTGAAGCGCTCAAAAAACCTTGCGATGTCGAATTGACATCGGATTCAAAATATCTTGTTGACGCATTCAATCAAAATTGGATTGACGGCTGGATAAAAAAAGGCTGGAAAAATTCCCAAAAAGAGCCTGTTAAAAACAGAGATTTATGGGAAAGATTATTAAAAGCAAAAGAAGGGCATAATGTTACATTTATCTGGATAAAAGGACATGCAGGACATGAATATAACGAACGCTGTGATAAAATGGCTGTAGAATCCGCAAACAGCGACAACTTGATTTATGATAAATTTTAAACATATTTCATAATCCTGTTTAACAATTCGCTTTTTTTGTGAAAACCCGAAAATTGTACAATTTTTTCTCCGTTTTTAAACAAAATAAAAGTCGGATAACCATCAATTTGGTATCTATTTACAATATTAGGACTTTCATCTCCATCAACAATTCCTATTCGTATTTCAGAATTTTCAAGTTCTTGCAGTTCAATTCTTTGCTTCATGCAATATGAGCACCATGTAGCATAAAATTCAATTAATCTAAGACCGGTTTCAATTTCTTTATCAAAATTTTCTTCGTTTAATTCAATAATCATAATTACCCTTTAAAATTATCATTTTATAAAGACAAAAATTATAATAGCAAAAATAAGGTTAAGCCATAATACCCACTATACCTAATTTTTTAAAATAATATTAACAAATATTAACAAAATATATAATTTTTATCAATTTTTGAAACTCAAAATACTTTATAAAAATATAGGGGATATAAACACATAGGGGAAATTAAGATGCCATACATACCAAGTATGCAAGAATCCGCTTCGGGTTGGATAGGAAACGGAAGAGTAGTATATTCTACAGGTAACAAACGGAACACTCCATTAGCAGATAATGCTAAATTGCAAGAGTTATACAAGCCATACAGAGATTCTCAAATTCAACGCAGACAATCACAAGCTGCGCAAAAAGCTGCTAGAAAGGCAAGCAGACAAGGTCATGTTACAGTTTATGATAAAGCAAAACATGCACACGTATCTGCAACACCGGAAGAAGCAAAAATTATACAAGCAGCAAACAGAAATTTAAATACCGGAAGTACTACTCGTAATTTACCGGCAATAATTGACAAACCAAAATATAATTATAAAGGTATATTTGATGAAGCCTTGAATTTTAATATGAATAATCCATTTACATTTTCACACAACACAGGTTTTGGGAATATAGGTTCAGGAAGCGGCTCAGGGAATATAGGAGGAGTAGGAGCAAGTGCAGCGCACACTACGGCAACACCAAATCTTCCTGCCGTAATAAATCATGGCACAAATCAGGAATTACAAATTATTAGTGAAACAGTTAATGAAACAAATAAACCGAGCTTTTGGTCAAAATTGAAAAACGGAGCATCCGGATTATTTTCTAAAACCAAAAATGCAATAAAAAATGGTTGGAGCAAGGTAAAATCATTTTTTAAGACTCCAAAAGGAAAATGGGGACTTGTTGCTGCTGCAGTAATTGCTGTAGGGGCAGCTCTATGGGCTTACGTTAATGACAGATTTTCTGACAAAAATAAACCAACACCAACGGACGGGCCATCAAAAGCATTTATGCCAAAACTTGAAGACAGTACTGAGGAAACAGGAGATGCTCAAAAGGTAAATGAAGAAGATATACCTGCAACAAATACTGCAATGCCTCCTAACTCGGAAGAAACTCCGGCAGAGAATGAAGAAACAGTTACGCCTGTACCTGCAGAAGAGGAAACACAGCCCGCACAAGAAAATCAAAATACTAATACAAATACACCAGTAAATGTCAGCGGAAATACTTATGAAGTAGTCAAAGGTGACTGCGTTTGGAATATTGCAAAAGCACATCTTATAGAACTTAATAAAGATAATAAAAATTATGTTCCGTCAAATGCAGAAATTTTAAAACATACAAATGAACTTATGAAAATCAATAATTTAAAATTTGAACCGGATAATTACCACGTAATGATTTATCCAAAACAAAAACTTAAATTAAAAGAATAGACCCAAGTGAAGTTGATATACATATAAATGGCGGCCTCTCCTTAAAAAAGAGAGGCTGTCTGACGTTAAAAATATTTTTATGTTAAAATCTGATTAAGAAAAGAGGATTTTAATTATGAAAATGTCAAATATGTTTGTTCAGACAATGAGAGAATTTCCGTCAGATGCAGAAGTAATTTCACATAAAATGCTTGCAAGAGCAGGCTATATAAAAAAACTCACAAGCGGAGTTTATACATTTTTACCTTTGATGTGGCGAGTATTAAAAAAAATTGAAAATATAATTCGTGACGAAATGGATAAAGCAGGTGCCCAAGAGCTTTTAATGCCGTTTGTTCAACCAAAAGAACTCTGGGAAGAATCAGGCAGATGGAATGCGTACGGCGGTGAACTCATGCGTCTGAAAGACAGACACGGCAGAGAAATGTGTCTTGGACCGACACACGAAGAAATTATCACCTCTGTTGCAAGAGATATTCTAAAATCATATAAACAATTACCTGTTAATCTTTATCAAATTCAGTCAAAATTCAGAGATGAACGCCGCCCTCGTTTCGGACTTTTAAGAGGCCGCGAATTTATAATGAAAGATGCGTATTCTTTCTCAACTTCGCAGGAAGATTTGGAAAGAGAATACCAAAATATGTGGCAGGCTTATACAAATATCTTTAAGCGCTGCGGACTTGATACAAAAGCGGTTCAATCAGATTCCGGTGCAATCGGGGGAAGCGTTTCGCACGAATTTATGGTTATAACCGACACCGATGCGGGCGAAAACGACGTTTTCTACTGTGAATGTGATTACAGTGCAAATTCAAACCACGCTGTTTCAAACTTGCCTGATGCTGTAACCGACGGCAGTTTTAGCGAAAGTAAAATCGTTGACACTCCAAATGTCGGCTCAATAGAAGATTTAAGTAAGTTTTTAAACTGTCCTCAGACAGTAATTTGCAAATCGCTCGTTTATATTGTCGACAAAGCACCTGTCGTTGCTTTGATTAGAGGAGATAGAGCGGTTGAAGAAACAAAGTTGATGAATGCAGTCGGCGGATTAGATATAAGAATTGCAACCTCAGGCGAAATCGAAGAAATGATGAAAGAAAACGGTTTTGATGCGGTTGCAGGGTTTATCGGACCAAAAGGTTTGAAAAAATACGGCGAGTATGAAGTTAAAATCATTGCGGATAAGACAGTTGCAAATCTTAAAAACTTTGTAATCGGAATTAATCAAACAGATAAACACCTGGTTGGCGCAAATTGGGGTGTTGATATAGAGTTGCCTGAAATTGTTGAAGATATCAGGCTTGTTGAAGCAGGTGATTTTTGTCCTGAGTGCGGAAAACCGTTAAAAGTCACACGAGGGATAGAGGTCGGTAATATTTTCCAACTCGGCACAAAGTATTCTGCGCCTATGAATGCGGTTTATCTTGATGCGAACGGTAAAACTCAGCCTTATATAATGGGCTGCTATGGTATCGGGGTTACAAGAACTGCTGCTGCGGCTGTTGAAGCACACCATGATGAATGGGGAATCAAATGGCCTTTGGCGATTGCACCGTATCATGTTGTTGTTGTTCCTGTCAGCACACAGGACAATGAACAGATGAAGGTTGCAAATGAGATTTATGAACAACTTTTAAGCGCAGGCGTTGAAGCGGTATTAGATGACAGAAACGAACGTGCAGGGGTAAAATTCAAGGATGCAGATTTAATCGGCTTCCCGTTCAGAATAACTGTCGGCAAAACAATCTCAGAAGGGAATGTAGAATTTGTCGAACGTTCAAACGGCGAAAAACTTGCTATCCCTCCACAAGATGCAGTGGACAAAGTTGTTAAAGCAGTTAAAGAAATATTATAATTAAATCTCTTTAACCCCGAAATTAATCGCTTTTAAGTTATTTTTTACCCAGTAGCCGGTTTCTTGTTCAAACTCATTATTAATTATGAAATAAGTAGAACCTGAACCGGTCATAACTGATTGCGGATATTTTTGTTTTATATGCTGCAATTGCGGATAATCTTCAATTACTGCCCATTCAAGGTCATTTACATAATCCTCACGCTTTTCTCTTCCTTGCGAAGAAAAAGCAGCACTCTGTAGCGTAAACGGTATATTATTTTTTTGCGAAAATTTTGTATAAGCCTCTTTAGCACTAATACCCAAGTTTATAGGCTTGATTAAACTTACGTTAAATTCTTCAAATTCAAGCGGAGTAATTATTTCACCACGCCCACGCGCTAATATTCGCCCGCCATGAAAACATACATTTAAGTCTGAACCAAGTTTTGCACATAATTTATCTAAATTTTTTATATCTACGCATAAAAATATTTTATTTAATCCATACAAAACCCCTGCAGAATCAGTACTTCCCCCGCCCATGCCGGCTGCTACCGGTATATTTTTTTCAATATAAATATCTATTTTTTTATTCTTAATTCCCGTTGTTTCAAGATACAATTTTGCGGCTTTATAAACTAAATTTGTTTCGTCATAAGTGATTTGGTTGTTATTTCCTGACAAGATAATTTCATTTTTATCACTATCATGAATTTCAATCGTTAAATAATCATACAAACTTATTGTTTGCATGACGCTTTCTATTGCGTGATACCCGTTTTCAAGTTTTCCCGTAATTTTCAAATTCAAATTAATTTTTGCCGGACATTGAACATTTATTGATTGCATATTTATTTTGCCCTTTGGAAAAATCCTGCTAATTCTTTATGCGGGATTGTATGGCAAATCGGACGCCCATGCGGACAAGTATAAGGCATCTTAGTTGTTCGCCATTTCTTTATTATCTCTTGCATTTGCCAGATTGTTAGTGGCGTATTAGCCTTGACAGATGCTTTGCATGCAGTCGTCTTTAAAATATTTTCTTCCATAGAATCAATATTTCCATCAATATTTTGCAAAATCTCTGCAATAATATCTTTCGGATTTACTTTTGAAAGCATCTGCGGAATTTTACGGAAAATAATTTCGCTATCACTTACAAACTCTATCCCATAACCGTACTTTTCAAATTTTGGCAGATTTTCTTTTAGGAGTTCACTTTCTGATGCGGAAATTTCAATTACATCAGACACAAAAAGCATTTGTGAAACGATTTCTTTATCGTTTTGGAGTTTTTCGTAATTGTATCTTTCTTCTGCGATGTGTTGATCAACAATTTCAAGCCCTTCCTGCGTTTCAATTAGAATATAAGTGTCTTTATACTGACCTATAATTTTATCCCCGTTTTCTTCTATAGGCGAATTTACCTCAAACATCTGATGTTGTTGAATATTTGAAGAATAGTCCGTTTTTGGGCTGAATTTTGCCTCCATATTGTCCATAACATGCTGCGGGACAAACATGGTATCAGAATCTTTATCAACATATATTTCGCCTTTGCTTTTCGGGAATTGTACTATCGGCGAAGAACTTTGACTAACGGCTTGTACAGGCTGCGGTTGAGAAAATACTTTTACATTTCCCCCTTCTTTGTAATTAGAAAGTCCTCCCTGTACCGCACTAAAAATAAAATTAAAAATCTGGTTCGGGTTCTTGTAGCGAACCTCTTTCTTAGTCGGATGAACATTAACATCAACTTCGAGAGGCGGAATTTCAAGGTTTAGAACAACAAACGGATATTTATTGTTTGCCGTTAGAGTCCTGTATACCGTATCTATCGCCTTTTGAAATACAGGACATTTTACTGCTCGCGAGTTAATATAAGTATAGTAACTCTTTTTGCTTGAACGGGTATAGTCCGGTGTACTCACAAATCCTGAAATCTTTAACTCCGACAATTCATCAGTCTTTAAAACTTCTTTGAGGTTGTTTGTAACATCAGACGAATATACTTCTTTAATCGTTTGAATTAAATTATTTTGACCGGTTGTTTTCAACACCGTCTTGCCATATTTTTTCAATTCTAATGAAACTTCAGGATGAGATAACGAAATCGATTGAACAACCTCTTGAATATAAGAAAATTCTGTTGAAGAACTTTTTAAAAACTTCAAGCGCACAGGCAAATTATAAAATAAATCCTTGACCTCCATAATTGTACCTACTGCACAGCCGGTTTCAACTTGAGTGACTTCTGAGTTTTCGCATTTGACTTTTGTACCGGTTTCGAACTCCGGAGTTCTTGTAATGCATGTTAACTTTGAAATAGAAATTATACTTGCAAGTGCTTCCCCGCGAAACCCGAAAGTATGGATATTATATAAATCTTCATCTTCTTGAATTTTACTTGTAGCATGTTTTGAGAACGCAAGCAAAATATCATCAGGATGTATTCCGCTGCCGTTATCTGCGATACGAATATCTCGACAATCATTCGTTATATCAATACTAACCTTTGTTGCTCCTGCATCGATTGAGTTTTCGACCAACTCCTTAACAACGGATGCCGGACGCTCAATTACTTCTCCTGCTGCTATCTGGTTGATAAGATTTTTTGATAATTGTTTTATTCTTGCCAAACACAACCCCCTTGGTGTTTAAAACATTTCACCCTTATAAGAAAAAAGTTTTTAATTAAATCAATCCCTTTATCTACTCAAATAATAGCACAAAATCATATAAATGTTTGATTACAAATTCATGATGGTCTTATAAGATTAAATGGTTAGATGGGAGGAGAGAATTTTGGCAAGAATTTTAAATAACGTAAAATTAAAACCTAAGAAGAAGGCAGATCTTCGTGTTGTCCAAAAACCTGATATCAAAACCACAAAATATAGTGATATCAATTTGAACAAATGGAAAGATTATGCGCATATTATTACAAATTCGCTCTGGCTATTTCCATCACGACTAAAAGAACACGGTCACTCAAACGACTATCACGGCAACTATATCCCACAAATTGCGCAGCAAATGTATGAACGTTACACAAAAAAAGGTGATGTAGTTCTGGATATGTTTTTTGGTTCAGGAACCTCAGGTATTGAAGCCGTCAATATGAACAGACGCTGTATCGGGGTAGAACTTAAACAAGATTTGGTTGATAGTGTTTCTCAAAAATTCACCCCAAAACAACTTGTAACTGATGTAAACCTTGTTTGTTCTGATTCAACAAGTGCAGATGCCGTTGAAAAAGTTAAAGCAAGGCTAGAAATTATGGGTGAAAAAAACGCACAATTTTTGATGCTTCATCCGCCTTATGATGATATTATTAAGTTTTCGGATAAGAAAGAAGACTTATCTAATTGCGAATCAACAGAACAATTTTATGATATGTTTGAAAAAGTTGCGCAAAACGGTTATGATTTACTTGAAAAAGGACGTTTTGCATGCCTGATTATCGGCGACAGCTATAAAAATTCCGAAGTGCAACCGCTTGGTTTTGAATGTATGAATCGTATGAGAAAAATCGGGTTCAAATTAAAATCAACAATCGTTAAAGATATTCAAGGTAACGAACGTGCAAAAGGACGAACTGCAAATCTTTGGCGCTACCGTGCTTTGGCCGGAGGATTTTCGATATTTAACCACGAATACATTTTTGTTTTTCAAAAATAAAATTACCTTATACAATGCTAGACATTTAAAATATTTCCATAATGTCCGCTTGCAAGTGCAATATTAAATTCTTCTTTCAATTTTTCAAAGAAAGGTGTTTTTGCAGCGTATATCCACCATACATCACTGTATGACATCGGGGTATTCCATGGTTTAAATTCAGTAATATAGTGTATTATATTTGGAGTAATCAGACCTTTGCACCAATCCAGTGCGAAATCCCGAAGCGCACTGTTTTGAACTAATATAGCATTTATTGCAAAAGTAAAATTCCAACTGCCGTCAATCAATAAATGATTATCCGTACAAATTATATTCAAAATATCCTGATCGGGGTATTTCAAACTGTCAAATCGTTTCAAAAGCTCCATTGATTTTTGAACAAGTTTTATCTCTCTTAACAAATTCAAATCCATCAATAATACGCCGGAATTGAAGTATAATCCCATTTTTTCTATCCCGAGAAATTCTTTAAAATAACTGCGCATTTCCGGCATATACTGCATATTTGTTATGGAATTGAAATCCCTTACTGCTCCCAGATAGTTACCCTCCAAATCCATATCGAATAATTTACCTATATCAGTAGTAACAATAATGTCGCTATCCAAATATATTACTTTGTCATAATTTGTCAAAATATCCGGAATAAATATACGCATAAATATTTCTTTTGAATAATAATGATGTGAAACCATATTTTCACTACGATATTTATCAAAATATTCACTTATATTAAAAAATCTTACAGAAAAATTTTTGCAATCCTTAACCATATCAGATATTAAATCTTTAGCATTTTCCTCGTTATTTGTTTCAAGAATTACAATATCGTAATTTCTGTTCTTATCACTGTTTTCAATAAGTGACATTAGTGCAACGGCAGTATATTTCAGATAATTATTACCGGCACAAAAAACAACATTAACAGAATTATCTTTAAAAGCTCTATCTACCATACCAACAATGTTAGTCTATACTTTATAAGATGTCAACAAGATAATAGAGTTATTAAATCTTTATTTTTCATATTTTTGTTTAATTGATTTAATTGCATCGTCGGGATTAGGTCCGAAACATGAATACCTTACAACTTTATTATATTTAGGAACAAATTCAAATAAACATCCTGATTTACCTACATTATGAGTCTTTCTGTAAACCGGAGCACAAATACCCAATTGATATCGCATAGCAAATCTTTTTTCCCTTTTCAAACAATCAGTATACGCTTCCGGCCTTGTATCCGACCAAAAGTCTGATTTCCACGCATTACAATCTTCTGCAGCATCAAAAACATCATCACTGCTTATTTGGGTCCCGTAATGACCTTTTGGAGGGCAATAAAATTCTCCAAACTTAGGTATGACAAATCTATGCTGCGTACCCTCCGCAAAAGCAAAACCACCTCCGAATAAAAACACCATCACAAATAGCAGAAAAATTTTTTTATTCATACAATCACCCGTTTTGAACATCATTATTATATTTTTTTTGCGAAATATGTCAACTATTTTTTATAGAATAAAGTAGGGATTTTTCATGTTCGTGCTATTATAACTATATGAATTTAGATAGCCGAATTGACAGTATTTTATCCCCTATAGCCAACAAAATTTCAGGGATAATTTTTTCACACGTTACAATCCAAGGGGTTCGCGTAGAATTTTTAATTGCTCTGTTAATTATTGCAGCATTGTATTTTTCCATAAGAACTAAATTTATCGGTTTTTGGGGATTTCGTCATGCACTTGATTTATTAACTCAAAAATACAAACACCAAGATATCATAAAGAAAAAACGCAAAGGCGAAGTGTCATCGTTTCAAGCTTTGACAGCAACAATTAGTGCTTCCGCAGGAATGGGAAATATTGTTGGTTCGGCTTTGGCGGTATCAATCGGCGGTCCGGGGGTTATTTTCTGGATGATTACGGCAGGAATTTTTTCAATGGCGTTAAAATTTTCGGAAGTTCTTTTGGGAATAAAATTCAGACAAATAAATAAAGACGGAACCTCATCCGGCGGTCCGATGTATTATATAATAAACGGGCTGCGCGCTAAATGGATAAAGCCTTTTACTCCGCACCTTGCTAAAATATATGCCATTTGCTGCATATTTGCAATGATTGGCGGCTGGAATTTGTTTCAAATAAACGCAATTACAACCCAAATATCTAATGTAACAGGATTATTCACTGATTGCAGATGGTTATTTGGTTTAATTGTTGCAATTATTACCTATATAACCATTATCGGCGGAATTAAGTCGATAGGAAAATTCACATCAAAAGTTACCCCTTTGATGTGTAGTTTGTATGTTTTAAGTGCATTTTTAATTTGCATACTCAACATAAAAAATGTTCCTCACACTATATCACTTATATTAACCGAAGCATTTAAACCTCAGGCTCTTGTCGGGGGTGGTGTTTTTGGTTGTATGTTATGGGGATTTAGGCGTGCAATGTTTGCAAACGAAGCCGGATTGGGCACTGCACCAATTGCATTTTCAGCGGTTAAAACAAGTAAACCGGTTGCGCAGGCATTTATTGCTATGTTACAACCATTTGTAGATACAGTTATTGTCGGTTCCGCTACTGCATTTATAATTGTTGTAACAGGAGCCTATAAAGATTATTTGGGAACAGCAGCCGGAATAGAATTGACTTCTCACGCATTTGAAAGTGTTTGGACATATTTTCCGATAATTTTGACAATTATGGCTGCATTTTTTGTATTATCAACGATGCTTTGCGGTTCATACTACGGGGTCAAGAGTTGGACATTTTTGTTCGGAGATTCAAAAATAAAAACAAGAACTTTTCAGATAATATATTGTATATTTATAGTCATAGGTTCGGCTATGAACCTTAAAAGCGTTGTCGGACTATCTGACGGTTTTACGCTATTTTTAGCAGTACCAAATTTAATTGCAGTATTTTTATTATCTGATATAATAATGAAAGAACTTTGCAGGTATTGTAAAAAATATGGCGTCGGGATATTTAAGGCGAATAGTGAAAATGAATAGTGAATAGTAATTACCAATGCTATCACACAATTAAAAAATTAGAATCTTAATGACTTATACAAAGAGGAGAGAATAGATGATTAAAAAAGAATGTCTGGAGATAGTAAGAGAAAAATGTGAAAATTGCCATGAATGCGTATTAAGCAATACAAGAAAAAATATAGTATTTTCAGATGGCAATCCGGAAACAGCAAAAATAGTTTTTATTGGTGAAGCACCCGGCGAAACAGAAGACGAAACCGGTACACCGTTTGTCGGGAGAGCAGGGAAATTGCTTGATGAATTTTTAACTGATGCCGGTATTTCTAGACAAGATGATTTGTATATAATAAATACAGTAAAATGTCGTCCACCGGAAAACAGAGTTCCAACAGACGTTGAAAAATCATTATGTGAAAGATTTTTGACAGCACAAATAGATATAATGAATCCAAAAGCAATTATTTTTTGCGGAGCAACTTCATTAAAATCATTCTATGATGATAAAAAAGTACAAATTTCAAAAGTTAGAGGTAAATGGTTTGATGTAACAATAAATGGCAAAACTTACAAAGCTATGGCTATTTTCCATCCGTCGTACTTATTGAGAAATCATTCAATGGAAGATGGTTCACCACGCAGATTGATGCAGCAGGATTTGAGAGAAATTAAATCAACTATTCTTGGCGAAACCGTTTACAATGTAAAATTTGGCGAATTGACAATGGTTTAATTTAAAAATTTAACCTAAAAAAATCCCCTCAATATATTGAGGGGATTTTTTTATTCAACATATTCTTCCAATTTTTTCTTTCTGTTCGGATGACGAAGTTTACGAAGCGCCTTTGCTTCAATCTGTCTGATACGTTCTCTTGTAACTCCGAACAACTGACCGACTTCTTCAAGTGTTCTTTGTCTGCCATCATCCATCCCGAAACGTAATCTCAAAACATCACGTTCTCTTGGAGATAACGTACATAGAACTTCAGCCAAATCTTCTTTCAAAAGTTCTGATGCAACCATTTTTACCGGTGCATCTGCTTCCCTGTCTTCAATAAAATCACCCAAACGAGAATCTTCTTCCTTCCCAATCGGGGTTTCAAGCGACAAAGGTTCTTGTGCAATCTTGATAATTTCTCGAAGTTTTGAAATTGAAACATTCATTTCTGCTGCAAGTTCATCCTCGGTCGGTTTCCTTGAAAGTTCTTGGGCAAGTTTTCTTGTAACTTTTTTCAACTTATTAATTGTTTCAACCATGTGAACCGGAATTCTGATTGTTCTTGCCTGATCAGCAATAGCACGAGTAATGGCTTGTCGAATCCACCATGTCGCATATGTAGAAAATTTGAAACCTCTTTCATGATCAAATTTTTCAGCTGCACGAATTAAACCTAAATTGCCTTCTTGAATAAGATCCAAGAACAACATACCACGACCTATATATTTTTTTGCAATACTGACAACAAGTCTTAAATTGGCTTGAACAAGTTTTCTTTTCGCTATAGCACCTTGAGTACCGCCTTCTAAAATCTGTCTTGCAAGCGCAATTTCATCATTTGCAGATAACAATTTAATACGTCCGATTTCGCGCAAATATAAGCGAACAGGGTCGTCAATTGCTACACTCTTAGGAACTTCTAAATCACGAGGATCGGGTTCATCAGAAGTATGCATCATATAAATATCATCTGATGAAACTTTATCTCCCATTTTTGAAGTAACAATATCTTCAATATTATCAGTTGAAATATCAACATTGATATAATTAATAGCATCACTATCAAGCGAATCATCTTCGCCTAAACCTCTTAAATCTAATGCGTCATCTTCCTCAATACTTACAACTGAAGAACTACCTTGTCTTTTTCTTGTCATCTAATTCATCTCCGATTTTTGTCTTTTATTCTTAATCTTGTCCCTTAATTGAATTTGAATTTTAAGAGCCTCGGGATCATCATCATCAATCCCTTTATAGATTTTTTTAATGTGTTCTACTTCCTCGACGTGCTTACACTGATTAATTTTTGCAATAGTTTCATTTATCGTATTTCTGAATTCCTCTTTATCCAAACCTTTGTAAGCTTGGGCATGCTCAATTAGTTCGGGTAAAACGGTCAGTATATAAGTGTTCGATTAATTCTTTCACATTATTTACGGTACATATCAATTTGTCAATTGTAGATTTTACAATTATTAATATTTCATCATCGAATGTAACGTCTGACATCATTTCGCTTAGTTTTTCAAAAGAAAAATGATTGTCAGGTACTAGAAAACTGCTCAATAAAATTTTTTGCGCTTTTTGAGATACAGAATTACTTTTTGTTACATTCTTAACAATTCGCTCAATCTTAGGGATATTTGCATTATCATAAGAACGCAGTTCTGACTTGATTACAGACGATTCTATCCCGAGAGCCTGTGCAACCATTTCAACATATTCAGAACGAATTACTCTGTTTTGAATTTCACTCAAAACAGGGATTAAAGTACTTATAAATTGAGCCTTTTCCTGCGGAGTTTTGTAATTATCTTTTTGCTTAAGGATACTGTTTATCTGAAAATCTATATATAGTGGTGCTTTTTCCATATACATTTTGTATGCATCTGCCCCTACAGAGCGCACAAATTCATCAGGATCTTTACCTTCAGGCGGCGCAACAACCCTAATTTCACAAGCATAACGCTCCGCACTTGAACTTATCGGTAAATAACTTTCATCAAATTGTTTTATGTTGCCTAACCCCGCAAATACTTCTTTTATAACGGAAGCACCTTTTACGGTTGCCTTTTGACCTGCACTATCAGTATCAAATGACAAATAAATTCGTCTTGATTTGGTATATCTCGATAAAAGACGCACATGATCCGGAGTGAGTGCCGTTCCGCAAGACGCAACACAATTTTCTATCCCATGAGCCTGCGATGATATTACATCAAAATACCCTTCCATTAACACTACCGCATCTTCTGATTTTATGGCATCTTTTGCAGTATCTAAACCGTATAAAATCTTACTTTTGTTATAAATAAGCGAATCAGACGAATTAATATATTTCGGACTTTGACCGCTTTCAAGTGCTCTTGCACCGAAAGCAACGTATTCACCATTCTCATTGCGAATAGGAATAATTAAGCGGCTGCGAAATCTGTCTATATACCCGCCCTTTTCACTCTTTAATATCAAACCTGCTTTTTCTAATACATCGTTAGAAAAGTCTTTGCGTAATTCATCATAAAGCGTACTATAACTTTTTGAAGCAACACCCAGATGAAATTTTTTTATAATATCCGAACCTATACCGCGTTTTGAAAGATAATCAAGCGCAATTTGTGCATTATCTGATTTATTTCTCAAAAGGAAATCGTGATAAATTTCAGCCGCAATTGCAGTCGCATTAAGCATTTGCTCTTTTAACTCTCTGGTAGAACCATTTGATTTATGAGAATGAGGGACCTCAAGTCCGAATTTTTCTGCTAATTCTACAATAACTTCACGAAATTCTTGGTTTTTAGTTTTCATGATAAATTTTATCGCATCACCGCCCTCGCCACAGCTAAAACACTTATAAATCCCCATTGACGGGGTAACACAAAACGACGGGTTCTTATCCTTATGAAACGGACACAAACCCCAGTAAGAATTTCCGCGTTTTTTGAGTACAACCTGCTGTGACACAACATCCACAATATCGAGGCGACTTTTTATATCTTGAATTAATTCATCCCACGTTCCAGCCATACCAAAATTGTAACATCAATATAGAGTTTTTGTAAGAATCGGAAAAATAATCATATAAGAATAGGACAAAAATCAAAAAGCCGATTGGAATTCAATCGACTTAAAAAAGTGTGTGAGTAAATATATATTATAAGTTTTTACTATTTCTACTCTTGTACGAACAAATCGGCAAACGGCCCGTTCGGATCTGCAATACGTGCTGCTACCGAACTGTCCTCAACCGATTTTAATCCGGGTAAGACAACTTCATTTAATCCGTTTGCAACACTTGCCACTTGAGATGGTGTAACTTTATAGTTAAACCCTAATCCTGCAAGAATAGCATTTGTCTTGTCAGCAATATCACTATCTTGAGAGGTAAATTTTGCAACTTTTACCCCATAAAGATTTTGTGCATTTTTAGTTAATAAATCTGTTTCGTCTTCCAAACCCTTAAATGCAACTGCTTGTGTTTCAACTTCCTTTACTTCTTCTTTCTGACCTTCTTGCGCTTTTTTAGCAGCCTCTTGACCAATAAGTAAGTTGTAGTTGTTGTACTTTCCGAATCTGTTAAATTCAACTGCCATAATTTGGTCTCCTTAAATTTTACTCACATGAGGCTTATCGGCATGTTTTTAATAATCTTTAAGGTTTTGTCATGGTTTGTTAAGAAGTTGTAACAAAATTAAAAAGCCGGCTGAATTTCAACCGGCTTTAAATATGTGAGAGAGAAGATTTTATGATTGTTTTGTGAATAATTCTGCAAAAGGTCCTTCTGGACTTTCCACCCTTGCCACAATAGCTTCATTATCTACATCATTCATTGCGGAAACGATTTGTCCGTTTACATCCTCAGATATCCTTGACACAACCTTTGGTGCAACTTTAAAATTCGGATAACCTAATTGAGCCATAATATCATTCGTATTAGACGCAATTTCCCTTGCATCAGCAATAGATGCATCCGCATTATTATATGGATTTATTAATCCTAATGCTTCTCTTGTGATATTATTCGATGTCAGTTTAATTGGTGTAGAACCTAATGTTTGCCCTGTTTTTCCTGCTTGCAAACTCGGTTTATGCCAAAAATTAGAAATCTTGTAATTGTTTCCGTTTCCGCTTACGCCATTTGTTCCGCCCATTTGTCAATCTCCTTTTTGTACTCACATATACGTGATTTTTGTTTAATCGTTCATCCTATTGATAGATTTTCCATCTCTCGTATATATATAAAGTATTTTTAAAATCGAAAATTGCATGATTTTAGCAAAATGTTAACAAATGTTAACAATAAAGTTTGCAATTAATATTAGTAATAAAAGTACTATATTGAAATAATTAATAATTGTAAGGTCTTATCGTCCTAACGCCATATAGCCTTTTTTTACTCTTCTTCCAAGCTCAAAATTGCCATAAACGCTTCTTGCGGAATTTCTACGCTGCCTACGGATTTCATACGCTTCTTCCCGCGTTTTTGTTTTTCAAGCAGCTTGCGTTTACGGGTGATATCACCACCATAACACTTAGCAAGCACATTCTTGCGCATCGCTTTAATATTTGTTCTTGCAATAATTCTGCCACCCACTGCGGCCTGAATAGGAACTTCAAACAACTGTTTTGGAATAATTTCTTTTAATTTAACCGTCAATTTTTGCCCAATATAGTATGCACTATCAGTATGACAGATAACTGAAAGCGCATCGACAACTTCACCTGAGAGCATAATATCAAGTTTTACAAGATTAGAACGCTTATACCCGCAGAATTCATAATCCATGCTTGCATACCCTTTTGTTCTGGATTTTAATTGGTCATAAAAATCTGTTATAACTTCACTCAGCGGAATTTCGTATGTTAAATCGACACGAACTTTGTCTAAGTATGTCATATTAATAAATATACCCCTTTTAGATTGCGCCAAATCCATTAATGTTCCGACATAATCATTAGGAGTAAGAATTTGAACCTTAACATACGGCTCTTCAATATAATCACGATACTGCGCATCCGGCAAATTTGACGGATTATCAATATCCAAAACTTCACCGTTTGTTTTATGTACTTTATATACAACCGACGGCGCTGTAGTAATCAAAGACAAGTCATATTCTCGTTCAAGACGCTCCTGAATAATTTCCATATGAAGCATTCCCAAAAAACCGCACCTGAAACCAAAACCTAATGCGTTAGATGTTTCCGGCTCAAAAGTAATTGAACTGTCATTGAGTTTAAGTTTTTCCAAAGCCTCTTTCAGATCTGCATAATCTTCGTTATCAACGGGATAAAGCCCTGAAAATACCATCGGCAAAGCCTCTTTATAACCGGCTAACGGCTCACTGGCGGGGTTTTCTATTGTCGTGAGAGTATCCCCAACAAAACGCGTAAGTTCTTTTATTGAACCTGCAAAATATCCGACATCTCCACATTTTAACTGTTTAACAGGTATTCTTTGCGGATTTTGATATCCAAGTTCAACAATTTCACATTCTTTGCCTGTTGCCATAAATTTAACTTTGTCACCGACATTCATAACTCCGTCTACAACTTTGAAATAGCAAACCGTACCGAGATACTGGTCATATACACTGTCAAAAATCAATGCACGCAAAGGCTTATCTGTATTATCTTCGGGGGCAGGCACATAATCAACAATAGCCTCAAGGACATCTTCAATACCTTCACCTGTCTTTGCGCTGACCGGAATTGCAATTGAGGTATCAAGCCCTAAAATTTCCTCAATTTCCTTTTTAACTTTTTCAACATCGGCAGAAGGCAAGTCAATCTTATTAATTACAGGTATAATTTCAAGATTTTGTTCAATAGCAAGATAAACATTGGCTAAAGTTTGTGCTTCAACACCTTGTGTAGCATCTACAATAAGCAATGCACCTTCGCAAGCTGCAAGTGAGCGTGAAACTTCATAAGAGAAATCAACGTGTCCTGGGGTATCAATAAGATTGAGTTCATACTCTTTACCGTCATGTGCTTTATAATTCATTCTTGCGGCATTGAGTTTAATTGTAATACCACGTTCACGCTCAATATCCATTGAGTCTAACAGTTGTTCCTGCATATCACGCTGAGACACCGTACCGGTTTTTTCTAAAAGCCGGTCAGCCAGTGTTGATTTTCCGTGATCAATATGTGCTATTATACAAAAATTTCTTACATTTTCTCGTAGTGCCATAATTCGATTATATACAAAAAACCGTCTAAAACAATATTGTTCTTGATTAGTAAATATTTTTAGAATATTATTGAATTACGAAATATTAATAGAAAAGAGGGAAATATGTTAGATATTAAATTGATTAGGGAAAACCCTGAAAAAATAAATGAACTTCTCAAAAGAAGAAATTCACAATGGTCAATCGATGAAGTGTTGCAGATTGACGAAGAACGACGTAAAATTCAAACTCAAGCCGATGAATTACGTGCAAAACGCAAAAACGAATCCCAAAAAATCGGTATGATGAAGAAAAACGGAGAAAACACAGATTCTATCCAAGAAGAAGTTCGCGTTTTAGGCGACGAAATAAAATCGCTTGAAGAAAAACAAAACGAACTTGATTCAAAACAGCGTAATGTTCTTCTTCATATCCCTAATATTCCCGACGAAACAACTCCAATCGGCGAATCTGAGGATGATAATGTAGTTGTTCACACTTGGGGTGAACCAACAAAATTTGATTTTGAACCAAAAGCGCACTGGGATTTGTGCGAAGAAAAAGGACTTGTCGATTTTGAACGCGGAGTAAAAATTTCACAGTCAAGATTTACACTATATAGAGGTAAAGGTGCTAAGTTAGAACGTGCCATAATAAACTTTTTCCTTGACCAGCATACTGAAAATGAAGGTTATGAAGAAATTTTGCCACCATTTATGGCAAACGGCGCAACAATGACCGGTACAGGACAACTTCCGAAATTCAAAGAGGATATGTATAAGTGTGAAGAAGAAGATTTGTATCTTATTCCGACTGCTGAAGTTCCAGTTACAAACATTTATTCTGGTGAAATTTTATCAGAAGACGATTTACCAAAATACATGACAGCCTATACCCCGTGTTTTAGGCGTGAAGCGGGTTCTGCAGGTAAGGACACTCGAGGTTTAATCAGAGTTCACCAATTTAATAAAGTTGAAATGGTTAAATATACCACTCCTGAAAATTCTCCGGCAGAACACGAAAAATTGACTCAAGATGCTGAAAGAATGTTACAATTATTGGGCTTACCATATAGACGTGTCGCATTATGTACAGCAGATATAGGTTTTAGCGCGAATAAATGTTGGGATTTAGAAGTTTGGCTACCGTCTTATAATACTTACAAAGAAATTTCAAGCTGTTCTAATTTTGGCGACTATCAGGCTCGCAGAGCAAACATACGCTACAAAGAAAAAGCAACCGGCAAGACACGTTTTATACATACAATAAACGGTTCAGGTCTTGCTGTCGGAAGAACATTTGCAGCAATAATTGAGAACTTCCAACAAGCAGACGGAACTATTATAATTCCTGAAGTCCTTAGAAAATATACAGGTTTTGATAAGATATAAAATAAAAAGGATACTTTTAACAAGTATCCTTTTTAATAAAATTCATTAATTTTATGATTGTGAAGAATATAATTTATTTGCATATTTTACAGCTTTTTTAAATGCTTTCAATCCTGATTGAAATATATTTTCCTTAAAAACTTTTGAACCAACTTCAACTTCAAGTTTTTTCTTGCCATTTTTCTCGACAACAGAAATAAAAACATCCACAGGATTTGTTTTTTGCGCTTGAATTATAGCATCAAATTTTACATACTGTTTGTCATTTAATCTTTCAAACATGTAGCCTTTAAGTTTTGAATAACCTGATTTACATGTAACTGCCATACCAAAATTTGTATTATCTGTTTTCTGAATATTCATAAACCACCTTTATAATTTAGTTTTTTCAAGTATTTTATCTATATCAAAATCCGGTAATGCATCAACTTCTTTTTCCATAGCATCTGCCTTTTTTGCAACACGATTAAAAAAACTTATTGCGGACTCAAAGAACGGCAATTGCTGCATAGTTTTTGATTTCACATAATCAGTAGGAGGAATTAATTTTGCATAGAATTTATCTCCATCTTTTCCAAACAAATGAATTTTTACCGAATTGGCGAATTGAGAATCAACAATTGTATTAAATTTTTCCCAATCCTTAGGTTTTAATACTTTTCTAAGATTTTGTTCTGCACCGCCACACGTTACAAATGCAGTGAAAGATTGCTTGTTTTGTGTATTTAAATTTACTTGCATATTTATACTCCTTTAAAAGCATAAAAAACACCTAAAAAAGTTTTTTGCTAGTAACAGTAAAATTATATTAATTTTTCTTATTATTCTATATTGTTATTTATTTTTTCTTCCAAAATTTCATTTTAGAAAAAATATTTTTTACGTTTAATTTTTTATTTTCTGATTTAACAGTATTATTAACGGCTTTTTCTGCCTTGGCTTGTTCTTTGGCAGCTTTTTGTGCGGCTTTTTTCGCTGCCTGTTTTGCTTTGTATTGTTCCCTCGCAGCCGCACGCTCAGCTTTTAATTGCGCTTTTTGGGCTAACTTTTCTTCTTTTGTCAAAGCATTATTTTTTGATTGTGCAAGTCTTGCTTTTAAACGCTGAATTTTTGTTTCATCTTTTTGTTCAGCAAGTTTTGCCTGAGCCTTAGCGAGTTTTTTAGCCTGCTTTTCTTGCTCTTTTACAATCTTATCCGCTTCTGACTGCTTTTTGTGCAAATTAGCAATCTTTGATTTCAACCAAGATTGTTTTGTTTCTTTTACATTTTGCCCCTGTGCTTTTGCAAGTTTCTTTTCTTCTTGAAGCTGTTCTTTTACCTGTTTTACTTCTTCTTTTAATTTTTGTTTTTCTTCTTTAATTTGCGCTTTTTGTTCTTTCAATAAAGTTTTTTGAGCATCAGAAATTAATTTATCTTGCTGTTTTTTAAGTTTTGCTTCCTCTTTTAACCTTAATTTTTCGGCTTTAACAATAGCCTTAACTTCGGCTTTTTCACGTTTTGCTTGAGCCTTTGCCAGCTTTGCTTCTTCTTTTAACCTGCGTTTTGTCATTTGAGCCGATTCAACAACAGCTACATCTTCGGATACAGGTCTGACCACTGTAGTATCTGCTATTTGAGTAAATTCTTCCTTCATTTCATCTTGAGCAATAACCTTATCCATAATTTCAGATATATTTTCTGTCTCCTCTGAAACTATAGATTTTTGCTCTGTGATACCTTCTGCAATATCTTCTGCTGCATCGGTTACAACCTTTTCACTATTTGTTCTTATTTCAGGTACAACTACTTGCTGTGCGGTATTTTGCACTTTCTTTTCTATTTCGGAAGCTGTCGCTACAGTTTCAACAGCACTTTCCTGTGCATTTTGAAGTTTTGATTTCGGAACTTCAGGTATAAAAGGTTCTTCCGGTAATGTTACAGGCGGTAATACATCCTTCTGAACATTTGGTCCAAAAACTGTACTATGTGTAAACAAATCACTCTCATTATTATTTATCTTTTGACTCAAATTATTTGTATCAAGTTCAACAATATCGTTTATATCATCAATAACAAAAGGTATTTGTGCATTTTTTGAAGCCAATTCCTCGGTCTCTATTTTAGCATGTTTTTCTACAATTTCCTTTGGAACTTTTATTATCGGTTGATTTTTATCAATTATATCCTGAAGCTCATGCTCCATATCTCTCATTGCATCCGGTCTTTGGTATTTCCAAATTTCAGATTGATTATAATTAGTTTCTTCTGTTTCATTTTCCACAGAAGAAATAGCCGTATCACTTAATTTTTCTGTATCTGAAGATAATGTTGTCAAAGCATCATTCATAGAATTTCTTGCAGCTAAAATATTCCGTTTAGGCTGATTAACCAAATTATCAGCTGTTTTTGGCTGAGAATATTTTATTTCAATATCTCCCGTTTGTTCGATTTTTTCTGCCTTAAATACCATTGGTTCAAGGGCAGAGTCAGATTTTGAAACAACATTTGCAACTTTTTCACTAGCATCATTTGCTAAAGTAACTAAAGGTTTTTCTGCCGTTTTAATCTCTATATCCGAAGATGGAACAGGGTTTTTTACGGAAATTTTCAAATTACCGCCCTGAGTTGTTTCAATATTTGTTTCAGGTCTGATTACAGGTTTATTAAGAATAGATTTTTCTTCAGTTAAAATATCATTCAACTTTTTATTATTTTCTGAACTTACAGCCGGAGTTTGGCTTTCATGAATCTCACCGGATGCTATATTTTTTGAGGTATTAATTTTTTCGGCATCAGGAGTCTCAGGCTTAAATTCAGCTTTAGATAAATCCTCTTTTAATTTTGTATCTTCAATTGCCGGTCTGGAAGATAATTGCTTTGATGTAATTCTTTGATTTTCTTCAACTACATTTGAAGCAAGCATCTGAGCCAGTGATTGTTGACCTTCCTGCATAATTAATTCAGACTGAGGAGTTGATTTTCGCAAAATATCTTGTTCTTGTGCCAATTCAACATTTTTAACATCTGAATAAGGACGTGTCAAAAGAGTTTGCCTATCTTGGGCTGACAATTTTGACGAATATTTTTTATACGGGTAATCCTTAATCGTCGTCATTTTATAATCAGGATTTGTATAAAGGAAACTTATACCTAAATCATCAAAAGTTGTCCTTATATAATCATATTGATTATCAATATCCTCATATGTTATTATTGCCCCTGACTCAAGCAATTTCGGGAGTGAAGTGGAATAAAAACTTTCAAATTTTGTATAATCATTTAGAGAAATTTCATTGCCTTGCAAAGATTTTTCATAAGGGGCAATTGCTTTTTTCGCATTATCAAGACGATTAATAATCGGGTTTACATAAGCTTTAGAATTGTCAGATGCGGCACCTGCACCTTTTGAATGTTCTATCTGCGCTTTAAGATAATGAATATATGTTTCTAAACTTTTTTCTCTCGGAGTTGTTTTTTTAATATCGGAATTGTAAATATCTTCTATATTATTTTCAATCGAATCCAAATCTTGGAGAGCCTTTTCCGGTTGATTTAATTTTGTATAAGCAAGTGCTCTTAAATATAAAACAGAATTATAATTTGAAACATGCCTATACAAAAGTTTAGTAGTACTATCTACAACATCTTGATATTTCCCATTAATATATTGAGCTATTGATTTGTAATAAATACTGTTATAATCATTTGGATTGATTTTTATTGCCTTATCAAAATTAGCTATGGCAACATTTGTATTGCCTGATTGAAGTTCGTTCATGCCAATATAAAAATAATATGTCGGACAATTTTCATTCAACCTCAATGCCTTATGAAAATAATCAACGGATTTTCTTGCATCATCCTGTGAAAACGTTGTTTCTGCTTTTGAATAATAAATTTGTCCTAAACTTGCATAAGATTCAAAATCGAAAGGATTTAACGCTGCGGCTTTTTCAAAAGATTGTATTGCATCATCATCTTTTTCCAGCTCTGACAAAGCAACACCGGTAAGATAGTACCCTAAATAATAGTCCGGATACTCTGAGGTTACAGATTGCAATTTATACAATGCTTCATTATAGTTAGCATTTTCTATATCGCTTATTGCTCCGTAAATTTTTTCGTCAATTCCTTTTGGATTTAGGATTTTACCGTATTTTTGCGGACAATTAATTTTGTTAATGTCATTTTTATTCGGCTGCGGCAAATAAATATGAGAATTATATTTGACAGCTTTTTCATAAGAATTCAGATAATCCGAATTATTCTGAGCCTTTTGAGCATACATCAATGCTCCATATAATTCGCCCAGCTCAGCATTTTGGAGCTGTTCATTTTTATCGGCACCGAGAACTATCGCAGTCACATATTTTGTATTAGTCAATAATTTATCATCGGCAGATTTCAAATTTACAGCCGTTTGAAAATCTTCCTGCGCCAAATCATAACGTCTTATTGCATAATAAGCATCTCCTCTTAACTTATATGCATCATATCTTTTGGGCTTTTCATTGATATATCCGGTTAATAAAGTTATTGCCGTTTGAAAATCTTTTGCATCGATAGCATCTTGCACTTTTAATAAAGTGTCTTTATTAGCCTTAATTCTCTCAGAAGATACCTCCTGAGTTAAAGAATAGTCTACACTATCGCTTGCCATGACAACATTTGATAAACTTAATAAAGCTACTAAAACAAAAATCCCTATTTTCTTATTTTTCATAATTACCCCATAGTCCTTTTTAGCAAAATTATACAATAGAAACATAAAATTTTAAATATTTTTTACATTTCTTTGTTTAATTACTGTTCAAAAAAAAATTTTTTGTTGTTATAATAAACATCGGTGTAAATTTTACATTAATTATGTGCATAAAATAGCAGGGATAAAATGGCAGATTTTGCAGGAAAAATAGCAAATACAGCAAAAAAAATTTTGGTCTCGGTCGGAAAAAATAACAAGCCGATTTATACTGTCATGGCAATAGCCACAGCAAATGGGATTTTTAAACCAATTTCTTCATTAACTGATAAAAAGGAAAAACCTGAAGCACGCAAATATGCAGCATTAAGAGAATTTGCGACCGAATGTGTTGCAGTACCTACATATTGGAGTTGCGGTGTCGGAGCCGCAGCGCTTGGAGCAAAGTTATTCAAAGATAATCCGGAAAAGAAAGCAATGGCAAGAGCAAATATGATGTTTTTGGGTGTTTGTATTGCAGCATTTCTTGTCATTCCTGCCGTATGCTCAGGAGCATTGTGGTTATTAGATGAAGCATTAGGCAAACATAAATCCACACAAAATGCTCCTTCTAAACTTGATATAACTTCAAAAGGACCTGATGTTCAGGTACACACAGATATTGAAACCAAATTCAGCGGAAACATTTACCGTCCAAACATGAATACATTCATCAATAAAGGAGGTCTGAAAATATGATTCCTCCTATTTTGACAAACCCGACTATTTATAATATTACTCAAACAACTCAGGCACAGGTAGCAATTGAAACAGGCTTAAAAGCCATAGGTCGTCCGGGGTTTATTTTACTCGATAATTCTATAGACAAAAATACAAAAAAATATTCTTCAATGAAAGAATTTTTGTATCAATTGACCTGTTTAGGAATATCTTTAGGAGTTGTTATTCCTATATTTAAAAAAGGCTCATTTGCCATTGCAAGAAAAATGTTTAAAGACGAAGCGGTATTTAATGTGTTTAAAAAATCGGATGATTTCAATAAATTCCGCAAACTTTCTCAGGATGAAAAAATTTCAAAACTTGGTGAAATAAACTCAGCAAACGGCAAAAATTATAAACTTGAAGATTTAGACGAAAACCTTGCAAAAGGTATGATAGAGATTACTTCTATTGCGGGCTCAATTTTAGGTTTGTCAATTTTATCGCCATTGATTTCAAGACCGTTTATTCGTCCTGTATTAAAAACTTTCGGCTTTGGCGAACCAAAACAGCAACCTTCCAAACAAGAACCGGCTAAAGTTGACTTAAAGGCATAAATATATGAAACGGTGCAGCTGGGTTGATGAAAATTCGCAGATTTATAAGGACTACCACGATAATGAATGGGGAGTACCGAAATATGATGACCGAGAGCTCTTTGAACTCCTCATTTTAGAGGGTTTTCAGGCAGGGTTATCGTGGCTTACCGTACTAAAAAAACGTGAAGCCTTCCGCAAAGCCTTTGACAATTTCGACGTGAAAAAAGTCGCAAAATATGACGAAAACAAGATCGCCGAACTCTTGCAAAACGAAAAAATTATTCGAAGCAGGAGTAAAATAAATTCCGCAATCCTTAATGCTCAAATTTTTATACAAATCCAAAAAGAATTCGGCTCGTTTTCAAAATATATCTGGAGTTTTACTGAAGGAAAAATTATCAAAAATAAAGACGATAAATTCAAAGTTTCAACACCTTTATCCGATGCTGTTTCAAAAGACCTCAAAAAACGGGGGATGAAATATGTCGGAACGGTTATTATTTATTCATATTTGCAGTCAATAGGCATCGTAAATGACCACGAAACAACCTGTTTTAGATATTAAACATATTCAACTCTTATTAAGCAAAGTTCATCGCCTGTGTTGGCGTTTTTGATAAGGTGTTCGGTTGTGTTGTCGTCATTGATTTTGACGGCAGAAATTACATCTTCACCGTATTTAACTTCGTGTTTGTAATAAATATCTATCGCTTTAATTGTGTGAGTGTTTCTGAACTCATAACTCAAAGCCTCCATTGCCCATGTCATATAAACGACGTTATTAACGTGCCCGTTCATATCCAAATCGTCGTAACGAACGTGGAAAACGACTTCGCTGTCAGGCTCTTGAAGCGGTTTTAGTTTGCGCAGTTCAACATCATCTTCACGTTTTTGGTATTTTGTAATATCAGGGAACTCCTGTTCAATATTGATTAAAGATTTTGTGTCCAAATCAACCATAAGCCAATATGACATCGCCCTTAAAAGTCTTTCACCGTCAGGTGTTTCGGCTTCAAAAGCACGGTAAGCACTCTGCCGCTGAGTACCTCTGTTTTCTGTGAAGAATTTTATATCGCTCAAATTTTGCGGATATTTGTCAAATTCTATTCTGTAACGTACCAAAAACCACCCTAAATTCTGCGCATTGAGTTCAACGTTGCCAAATGGTGTGCCTTTGATATTTCTTGCGCCCATATCCTGTAACAAATCTAACAGGGCAGACGGTTTCAGACGGTATTGCATGTCGTGCATAGCCATTGAAATCGGGTATGTTTTTTCTAATGTATAAAATTTATCCTGCGTATCTATTGTCATAATTTACTCCATTAATTGTAATGAATACTTATCTTTAAATTCTTCAAGTTGCTGCGAAATCCCCGAAACATCTTCTGCTTTGAGGCTCTTTTTGAGTTCGTGTTTATGAATTGACGCATTTGCAGACTGAATCATACCTGTCGAAATATTTGAGCAGTGGTCTGAAATTCTCTCCAAATCGTTCAAAACTTCAGCATATGCAAAGTTTCTTCTTATATGAACCTTCTCTCTTTTTACACGTTTAATATGATTTTTCTTTGCAACATAAGCTATGTCATCAACGACCTGTTCATACGGTTCAACCTCATAAGCCGTTCTGATATCGTTATAAACGAATGCCCTAACTGTAATATCGTAAACCTCTTTTACGGCATTAACGACTTTTTTGAGTTCTTCAACCGTATCTTTTGCAAGCACCCATTCCTTTCTGTGCATTTGGTCTGCTATTTGCATAATGTGGGTTGAGTGGTCTGCTATCTTTTCAAAATCTGAAATAGACAAAATTAATTGCGAAATTTTATTAGAATCCTCTTCTGTTAAATCTTTACCTGATAATTTTTGTAGGAAAGATTCCAAAACGTCTTGGTATTTGTCGATTCTTGCTTCATTTTTTTCAATAATTTCAGATATTTTAGGATTGTATTGTTTTAACTGGCGCACTGACATAACAAGAGATTCTCTTGTGAGTTTAGCCATATCGGCAGTAGTTTTGTAACACTGCGCAATCGCAATCGATGGAGTAAGCAACAAGCGTTCATCAAGTATAACTTCTTTTTCCTCTGCACTGTCCTTAACAACAATATATGAAATCTTTTCAAGCATTTTTCTTAACGGGAACAAGCAACAAGCTGCCAAAATGCTGAATATAGTATGAACTATTGCAATCCCGAACGGATTAGCCATTTGTTTGAGCGGATACTCAAAAGTATGAAGCCAAATTTCAAATATCGCAAGAAATATAACCGCACCGATTACGTTGAATGCTACATGCACCGCTGCAACACGTTTTGCGTTAGTATTAACCCCGATACTTGATAAAACGGCAGTTATACAAGTTCCTATATGCTGACCTGCAATAATCGGCGCAGCAACCATATATGAGATACTGCCTGTTAAAGATAAAGCCTGCAACATACCTACAGAAGCGGCAGAACTCTGTATTATCATCGTAATTACAAGTCCGACCATCAAGCCAAGAAACGGATTTTTAAACAATGTCAGAATGTGTGAGAAATTCGGGTCGTTAGCTAATGGTGCCATTGACGATGACATCAACCCCATACCAAACATCAAAATTGAAAACCCGATTAAGAAAGTTCCGACAGGCTTTCTTCTTGAAAAATTACTGCGTGAAGTCATTAACATTATTACCCCTGCAAGAGCAAGCAAAGGTGAAAATGATTCAGGCTTTAACATCCGCAAGAAAAAGTTTGTACTTTGAATCCCAGACAAACTCAAAATCCATGAAGTAACCGTCGTACCGACATTTGAACCAATGATTATGGCAACAGTTTGGGAAAGTTTCATAATCCCCGAGTTTACAAACCCCACGAGCATAACCGTAACTGCAGAAGAACTCTGAATTGCTATTGTCATTCCCGCACCAACCAAAAATCCTTTAAAAGGGTTTGAAGTTAGTTGTTCCAATAACTTTTCCATTTTTCCGCCGGCTATTTTCTCTAATCCTGACGACATTATAATCATGCCGTATAAGAAAAATGCTAAACCTCCCATTAGAGTAAAAATTGAAAATATATCCATAATTCCGCCTGATTTTTAATTTTAATCACACACGTTTAGTATAATTGAAAAAAAACTTAGGGGCAATACATAATTTTTATTCCTTTGATTTAGCTAAATATTTTATTATATTAAAGTAATCTCATACATTTGGATTATGACGTGCAATATTATATAGAATATAATAGCGTTGATACATAGTATTCACTCATAAGAGGATTAAATAATGAAAAAGAATTTAAGTTTATTAATAGCTGCAATTATAATTGGAGGGTTGATTCCTCAAATATCTTGCGGGTTTGAAAATCCGCTCAAAAAATATGACTTATATGCAGATACCCATAAACAAGACTCTCCTCACGATGGCGTATTGAGTGAATTATATTATGAACAACATCAGAAAAAAAATAATAACTCCTCACCTGTAAATACAAGCAAACAACCTCCAAAAACAGTTCCTACAACCCCGCAGGGAGGCATTGAGGTTAATGTGGAAGTTCCGCAACGCAGAAATGATTATTTGAGAGAATCATCAATGAAGGTATATAGCAGCAATTCCGGTAGTTGGATGCAAGGGCCATATTTTTATGATGCACCTTCGCTTAAAAGCATTAAAGAAAAGTATCATTTAAGCAATTTTGCAGGATGTCTGCAAGAATGTGAAGCATATGTACAAAAACATCCTTATGATACTTTAGGATATTATTATCTTGCTATGAGTTATGCAAAATGCGGTCAAAAAGAAAATGCCATCGCAGCTTATGAAAAAGTAATTTCTTTGCATGATAATCCTATGATTGTAAAATATGCCACAAACGGAAGAAATTGCGTCATGGGAAATGAAGACGAAGCAAAATGTTTCCAAAATGTTAACGAGCCTGAACTTTTATATCCATACAGGAATAAAGCAAGAGAACACAGTTTGACCCCTGTTGATCCTCAAGAACTTATAAACAAAAATCTCTCAGAACTGCAGCAAAGAATTAATGAAGCAGGTGCAGGTCAACAAGGCGACAATCCAACCGGTGTTCAACTTCCGTTTAATAATCAAGATGAAAAATTGGATAAATTTATTAATGCTCCTTATGGTTCAGGTTTCTCTCCTGAACTGGAAATTGAATATAAACAACAGCAATTAAAAAATATTCAACAAGAAATTAATAAAGAAGATGATAATAATCCGGGAAAATATTTCCAAAATATCAGAAATATCAAAGATTTTGACAACTCAAAAACAGAATCCGAAACCATAAAGCTTGCGCTGGCAGACAATATGGATATTGCTGATATCTTAAATAATCCTGAATATATTCAAAACAAAAAAGAGCTGGATCAAATAAAAATGATGTTTGGAGATTACGGAACAGAAAATTCTTCAACTGACATAACAACACTGCTGCCGCAAATGGCAGAAGGCGGAGAAAATCTTTCTCCGCAAGTTGTACAAATGATGATGATGCAATCGATTATGCCAAACATTATTGATACTGACTCAAAAACAAGTTTTTAAGCATCATAAATAATATATTTTGAATTATATGACAACAAAATATCAACAGGTTAAACAAGATTTTTTATCCGGCAGAATAAAAGGCTGTCGTGAGTTTTTTGAATCAAACAATTATCCTGCTGAAGCCGGATATTGTTATATGATTTTAGATAATTTCAAAAAAGCAAAGACGCAATTTGAAATCGCCCAAAAAGACAACATCCGAGGGCATTGGGGATTGATGTTGCTGCAAATGATGGATGACAAAATTTCTATGGCTCCGTCATATTTTGAAGTAAGAAATTTTTTAGAAATTGATTTAGATATATTCATGACTTACTTTAAAGGAGATATTATTCAACAAATTATAAAATATTCCGACTTTATGGCATTTTATAATATTGAGTGCTACAAATTTATAGGACGTGCATTTTGGGCACATAACTACATGCCTGCCGCAATGTTTTTCTTAGATAAAGCAAAAAATAATTTGTATAAAGACCCTGAATTACACTATTTATTAGCATATATCCATTATACAAATAAAGATATTAAGAATTGCATCAAAGAGATTGATACTTGTCTTGAAATTTTGCCTCAATATGCACCTGCTAAAATGCTTAAAGAAAAAATTAAAAATACTAATGCTTAAATTGTAAATTTATATTAATTTGGTTTGATTTAACATAAAGATTTCTTTTCATTATACCGTACTAAAACTTAAGGTTTATAACAAAAGGATTTAATATGGTAGATTTTAGAACTAAAAAATTAGAGAATTTAGTCAATCAGCTAAATAATCAAACAATACGCATTGGCAGCAAAACAGGTCAAGAAGTCAAACTCAGTATTTTCAATAAAGAAATTGAAATTACTGAGCAAAATAAAGACTTTTTATCATTTTTTAATACCCAAAAAGATAATAAAATCGATTCGGAAGAATTGGCCGTTCTTAAAAAAGTGCTTGTAGATTATGCAAGAGAAGATAAAATTTTAACAAAAGAAGAATTTTTGGAAATTTTTGGCAAAAAACCAAATTCTCCTGACGGAGAAAAGCTTTTCACAGACTTTCAAAAATTTGTTACATCACAAAGTAAAGTTTCAAAATCACCTATCACTGAAGGGGAAAAAGACGAAAATGTTACTGAAGACTTTAATGCTGACGGCTCAGGGACAAGAATTACCAAAAAGAAAGACAAGCTTGGTAATGATGTAATCATTACAGAAGAATTTGGGGCAGGTAAAATCTTAACTAAAAAAACCATAAATGGTAAAAATACAATTGTAGAACAAGAATATAAAAACAATGCTCAAGGTAAACCGGTTCAAATTGTAACAACAAATAAAATGTCAAGCGGAAATATTATTCAAAGTAATATTGTGGAATTAAAATACGATGATAAAGGCAATATTATTGAAAAAAATACCACTTTTAAAAATGATAAAAACCAAATCATTTCTGTCTCCCAAGAAACTATGAAATATAATGATCAAAATAAAATTTCCGAAAAGAAAACTATTCAAAAAAAAGGAAATAAAATAACAAAAAATACTGTTGAAACCATAACCTACAATTCTCAAGGAAAAGTTCAAAGTAAAAAAATTACCGCTTATGACAATAATAATAAAATCATAGCAACAAATAATGTTCAATTTGAATATGATACAAATGGAAAACTTAAAAAATCAACAGAAAAAATTCAAGAAAAAGTTACAATAAACAATCAAACTAAAATAGAAAACAAAAATATAGTAACGACCTATAATGAACAAGGTAAAATTTCGCACAGAACAACATCTAAACCCCAAATTAAACTGCAAAACGGAAGATTAATAAATACAACACAAACAGTTGAAGAAGATTTTAAATACAGAGAAAACGGTACTTTATTATCAACTTCAAAAGATTTTTTGGATGACGTAGGTAAACCGTATCATACAGAATCACACTATGCCGAAGACGGAATGAGAGAAATTAGTTGTGATAAAACTTTCTATAAACGCGGAGTAATAATAAAACAACACTATGAAGGACCTAATTTGGACAACAGAAAAAAAGGAGGATTACCTTCAACAAGTATAGAATATGAAACAGACGGAAGAACAGTAAAACAAAAAATTGTAAACGAATTTGACTCTGAAGGAATATTTATTGGTCAAAAAATTTATGATAAAAATGACAAACTTACCGCATCTTATGATTTTTCAAAAATAGACGGTACATTTGAAATTGCTCGTCAGGTTGCTCGAGGAGATTGCTATTTGATGGCAACAATCAACTCTTTTGCATCTACACCTGACGGACAAAATATCCTTAAAAATAACGTTTCAATAACAACCGATGCAAACGGTAAAAAAGTTTATACAATAAAACTACCCGGCTCAAAAATTGCAAGAGAAGCATTAATCAACGGCAGCGGAAATATTAATGTTGGGAAACTTCCGGCAGACAAGGTATTTATCCAAGAATCATACACAATAACCGAAGACGAACTTCATGCAGCAATGCTTCAATCAGGCTCAAAATATTCTGCAGGAGATAAAGATGTTTTACTATATGAAGTTGCATTTGAAAAATATCGAAATGATCTTAAAAAGACTATAGATACAAATCATATACAACAAAATCATATTGCCGGATTATTTGTCGACAGTAAAAATGGAGACAACCTCAGCGGCGGACTCGGATTTGAACCTATGTTTATTATTTCCGGCAAAAAAGCTGATTCTTACATAAACAAAGATTCGAATAGCGCACCGGTTTGCTATGTTGACTCTAATTATCAACTGCATTTACCTGACGAAGATGGTCAAATTAATACCAAAGCAATTACAATGACAAATGCATCTAACAATGAAAGAAAACGTAATGAATTATTAAATAAACTGGAACAAGATTCAAAAGACGGGAAAATTGATCAATACGTAGTAACTGTAGGAATTAAAGTTTCACAACAGGAAATTAACGGTGAAGTAATCAATGGCGGCGGACATGAATTTACAGTATTAAAAGTTACAAAAGATCAGGTAGTACTTACAAACCCATGGAGTCCTGAAACTCCGGTTGTGATGTCCAGAGCGGATTTTGATAAGGCAGTCACAGCTATTTTTGTCTTGCCTATAGACAGAGCCACATCTCCCGCACAACCAAATCCAAACCCGACAAATCCTGCGAACCCGACAGGAACAGTAACCCCGACAAATCCTGCAAATCCTAGTTCACAAAATAACAGACCAAACTATACGGTCCCAAGAGGGCAATCGTATACCCAAATGATAATTATTGCTCTTAAACAACAAGGCATTGAACCTACAAAAGAAAATATCAGAAAAGCAAAAGCTCAATTTGAAGCTTGTAATAAAGGTGCCGTTCACATATATAGAGGACGACGAAAAAAATGGCATGGAAATAAATTCTTATATGCAAATGCTCAAGTATTTATTCCTCAATTCAAAATTTAATTATTTAAAAATTAATACAGAAATCAATGCCGTTATAATAAGCGGAATATTGTAATGCAAAAATGTCGGAACACAGGTATCCCAAATATGATTATGCTGCCCATCCGCATTTAAGCCTGATGTTGGACCTAAAGTCGTATCCGAAGCCGGAGAACCCGCATCTCCAAGTGCTGCGGCAGCGGCAAGAACAATTATCATTGACGGAACACTAAATCCCAGTTTCATAAATATCGGAACAAATAAAACCGCTAAAATCGGAATTGTACCAAAAGATGTTCCTATTCCCATAGTTATAAATAAACCGACAAAAAGTAATAAGGCAGATGCAAGAATTTTACTTGAAGCCATATAAGGAATAATTGTATTTACCAAAGTATCAATGCCGCCTGTAGCCTTCATTACACTTGCATAACCGGCAGCAACGAGCATTACAAATGCAACATAACCCATCAATCCAACCCCTTCATTGATAAGTTTATCCATCTTATCGTGGTCTATAGCCTTAAAACCAAAAATAACAGACAAACCAATCAATGCACCCAAAGGCAGTGAACCTGTCCAAAGTTGAACCCCTAACGTTACAACGGCAGCAAAAAGAGTAATATAATGATTTCTATGCAATGTTAAATCTGTTTTATTATTTTGTTCTTTTATTTCTGCATTTTTATATACTCGTGGTTTTGAATAACTTATAAAAATAGCTATAAGCAAGCCTATAAACATTCCTAAGCCTAAAACCCAAGTAGACTTCCAAATATCGTTTTTTAAAACTTCCACCCCGTTTTGAACCATATTATCCGCAATCAAACTTTGAAAAATTAAACCAAAACCCGCAGGAATCATAATATAAGGGGCTTTTAACCCAAATGCCAAACCGCAAGCAACTGCTCGCCTATCTAATTGCAATTCATTCATTATGACAAGTAACGGAGGAACTAAAATCGGTATAAAAGCTATATGAACAGGGATTAAGTTTTGAGAAAGGATTGCAAGACCTGTCAGAATAAATATTAATAAATATTTTTTTGATTTAATAGCATTTGATATCTTCATTGACAAAATAGGTGCAAGTCCTGTATGAGTCATGGATACCGCAAATGCCCCGAGTAAAATATAACTTAGTGCAGTTTCTGAATTGTCACCCATCCCATGAATGAAAATATTCATAACTTCGGAAATACCTATTCCGCCAACAAGTCCACCTGTTAAGGCAGATATCAAAAGCGCAAGTAAAACATTAACTCTGCAAAGACAAAGTACACAAAGCAATATTACTGAAATTATAATCGGATTTGTTAAAATAGAAATCATACCCTAACAGAATATCATAAACATGGACAATTAAGGATAGCAAAAACGGTTAATAGGCAAAAATCTATTATGCGATTAAATAAAATTAATCTTTTTCATACTTCCAGCTATTCTTAATTTATGAGGACAAACTTGTCCTCTTTTTTTATTTGACAAAATAATAAAAAATATATAGCATAATTAAGAGTAAAAAACTTATAGGAGAATAGTTTATGAAAAAATTGTTTGTTCTTATTTTTGCAGGATTATTAATTTCAAGTATAGGAAAATGTATGGCGGATGAAATTTACTACGTAAGTGCGCCTGATTACAAGCCTACATTTCTTGACAAAATGGAAGATACAACTCAAGATTTGGCAGAAACAATCGGAAGCGCTACAAGTGATGCAGCAAAAAAAACCGGCCATTTTATTAAAGAAAAATCTATAACTGCCGCAGATGCAACAGGTAAAGCAGTAAAAAATGGGGCTAAAAAAGCAGGATGCGCAACAAAAAAGGGAGCCAAAAAAGCCACAAATTGGTCTGCAACTAAAGTACGCAACGGAGCAGAAAAAATTATTATTAAAACAGAAGATGTAAATACTGTTGAACCGGAAATTGAAAATTCCGAAAAATAAACATTGCTAATAATAAAAGGTGCGTATACACGCACCTTTTATTTTATAAACTCTTTTATAAACTGTTTTTCTTCATCAGGTAAATTCAAATACATTGTATGACCCATACCAAATTTTGAAGGATACCTCATATAATCTCCATAACTCTCTTTCAAATAAAATTCCGTATTATTTGGTACAGGAAATTCGTAATTTTCAAATTCCATTTTTCTTAAAGGGAAGTATACATCTTTAGGGAAAAACCAATTTTTATTAGGCTGAGAATATTCTATACCCATTACAACAAAAGGTTTTTCTGAATTATCACATCTCAAATAACCATCTTTAGCAGTCTTGACAACATTTTTAAGTTCTTGAAATGACATTCTTTTTTGAAAAACTTTTCGGTCAAAATTCTTCATTTTTTTTGAGAGTAAAATTTGTTCTTTGATATTGTATTTAGAACAAACATCCATAGGAAAAATATCAACAAAAATGTGATTACATTTCTTGTTTCTTATTTTTGTTATTATATTATTTTTTCTATCAGTTTCAACACTCACATATAAATCAGGATTTGATGAATATTTATCAAAATTTTCAACTAATTTGTTATAATCATCCCGCATCATCCCCAAATCTATATCATCATCCCAAGGAATAAATCCTTTATGCCTTATAGCACCCAATAAAGTGCCAAAATCAAGCCAGTATTCAAGTCCTGCTTTTGTACATACATTGTCAAATTCTTTTAATATTTGCAAATTCGCAAGTTGAATATCTCGCACCTGCCCCTTCGCAGGAGGGAGTTGAGTAATATCAACATTATTTTTTTTATACTCGTAATAAATATTTTCACGTTGTTTAAGTGCATATTCCCTTTTAGGAAATTTTATTTTTAACCCAAAAATTCTTAAAATTAAATGCGTTTCACCATAATCCTTTATAGAAAACAGTGTTTCGATAAAATTATTTAATGACATTCTCTTAATTCCAAAATCCTTATATGATAGGACTTTAACACAGATAATCAGATTAGTATGTAGACAAATTGTATACATTTAGAATACAAATATAACTAAAAAACTAAGACGCAGATAACGTCTTAGTTTTTCAAAATGATTTATCTATATTTGCTAATCGACATATGAATGATGGTCTTTGTTAAATGCAACAACTTTATCTTTGAGAATTTTCTCTATTTGGTTTAAAACATTTTTATCTACGCTTCCGGCAGGTATGGTATATTTACACTCCATGCCATCATACTTTTTAATTTTTCCATCCTTATAAAGTGTATAATCATAACGTAACGAAAGTTCATCTTTTTTACCATTAAATGAAATACTTATAACATTACCATCTTTATCTGCAACAAAACTTGTAATTATCCTTATAGGTTCATATCCCTTAGGATGCCTATAATTTAGAGTGTAATTGAACTGATTGCCATAACCGCCTCCGCGAGTAATTACCATATTTTCAAGCGGAGTACTCAATATATCATTCTTTAATGCTTCAAATCCAAGTTCAGCATTAGTTTTCGGCTTAGATACAGGTTTTTTCTGTTCAACTTTTTTAGCCGGCTGAACTGATTGCGGTTTTTTCTGTGTTGCCTGTGTTCTTAATTGTTCTTCAGTTGCCATAGGTACTCTTATTTCTTCTTCTCTCGGCTTCCATGTTGATGAATACGGATCCTGAGGATTGTATCTCAAAAACGGATTATCTTGTGCCGGAGGCTTTGTCTGTTGCGGTTGAGCCGGTTGAGATTGGACAGGCTGTGCTTGAACATGCTTTTTCTGTGCAGAAGGTTTTACCGACGGCTGAGGGTTTGTTACAACTTCTGCCCGCTTTGGAGCACTTGCAGAAGAAGCTGTTGGAGTACTTGCAGCCGAAACTTTCGGCAAATAAATTTCTTCATTTAGCTTAATATTACTGGCTTCTTCTATTGAATTTATATTATTAAGCTTTGCTATTTGATACATATAATCAGAAATTTCTGCATTGCTTGCATTTCTTCTAAGATTTTTCTTAGCAATATTCCATAAATTATCGCCTTTTTTAATTGTGTGTTTATCACCTCTTTCGACTTCAGGCGTACTTGCCAGTTTTAATCTAAAATAATCAGATTCACTGATTGGTTTTACTGTAGTCATAATTCCTCCAATTTAATAAAAATATTTTCCCCGTATACCTATATAAAAAATTTTTTACTAAATTAATTGCTTTTTTTTTAATAAATGTTTACAATAAATACATAAATTTAAATAATACATTATATGCATGATATAAAAATTGTTATTTTATGAGAGAATTTATGTAGGTTAATATTTAAGAGGTTAATTGTATGGATATCACACTTAAAAGAATTGGTATAGACGGTTTATATGTAAAGGCTACAGGAAGATTGGATCTTGATAATGCTGTTGAATACGGTGCAAAAATAAAAAATTTTATTGAAGATAATGAAGAAATCATTACAGATGTAACACTCGATTTTTCAGAAATTACATTCATTTCAAGTTTCGGATTGAAAGTAATATTAGAATTATATAAACAACTTAAAGCACAAGAAGGTGTTTTGAAACTCAAAGATGTATCCGATCAATTGATGAATTCTTTTAAAATGGTAGGTTTTGATAAATTTTTATTATTCGTGTAATGTTTAAGACTCTGAAATCAAAAATACTTGCTATTGCCGTAACTGTTCTTGCCATAATTACATTTGTCTTTATGGCGTATGCGTATGTTTTTGAGAGCAAAACAAAGCCGCTGGTATTAGACTATTATTCTCGTTATATCGAAGTTCTAAAAGACAATATAAATGATGATATTCATAGAATAGAAAATAATTCAAAAGGGTTGGCTATTATAGGTAATCTGTTTTACAGAACAGATAAAAGTGTTGAATTAACAAAGATTGTTATGGCAAAAATTTTTTATAATTATTCTGATTCTTTAGGCGGCGGAATATGGTTTGAACCTTATGTGATAGATAAATCTCAAAAAAGATTTTGTATTTATGCATATCACAATAAAGATGGGGAAGTTGTTATTGATGAGAGTTTTAGCAGTGAAGAATACAATTATTTAAATCAAAGTTGGTATAAAGAAATAATTTCTCAGATTAGAGAAAAAAAAGTGGATGTTGCTTGGTCAAAACCATATTATGAAAATCAAGGCAGTAACACACTTATGATAACTGCAGGTTCAGGAATTTTTGATGATAAAGGCAATTTAATCGGAATTTCAACCGTTGATTGGGAAATAAGTTCTATTGAAGAAGAAATTAAGAATATGAAATTTGTTCGCAAAAATAGCCTCTCATCTTTTGCAAGCGGGAAATTTATTAAAAACAATTTTGCGCTGTTTGCCAACATAAGAGATGATTATATTATTGTTTCAACTGATCCGTATTTAGATAATAAATCTCTTGTTGGTAAAGGAATTAATAATATACCATGGTACAAATCAAGTCTTATAGATGACTTATTTATAAATTATAATGGCAAAGACTATATTCCTTTTGTAAAAGCGTTTGATAACGGAATGAACTTGATAATTTGTATACCAAGAAAAGAGATGTTTTATTCGCTTGCAAATACTCTCAAGATAATGGTTATCGGTTTGATTTTATTAAGCTTAATTATTCCTGCACTTTTATATCTAAGCCTGAACAGATATGTGATGAAACCTATAAATATATTAATTAATATCGCAAACAAAATCCGAAAAGGTGAAGACATAGAAATTAAAATAGAAAAGCCGGTAGAATTTGCTCAATTAGCCTCAACATACGACAAAATGACTCAAGATATTAAAACTATCACCAACGAAAGAGCAAAAATTGTTTCTGAACTTTCTATCGCAAAATCTATTCAAGAATCGAGCTTGCCAAACATATTTCCACCATTTCCGGAACACAAAGAGTTTGATATCTTTGCATCAATGGAAGCAGCAAAAGAAGTCGGCGGAGATTTTTATGATTTCTTCTTCATTGATGAAACTAAATTTATGTTTTTGATAGCGGATGTTTCAGGTAAAGGAATCCCTGCCGCATTGTTTATGATGACAACTAAAACTCTTATAAATAATCTTGCACAAAATGATTGTACGTCACAAAAACTTATAGAAAATATTAATAATAAAATCTGTAAAGAAAATACTCAAGGGCTTTTTATCACAATGCTGATAGGAATTGCTGATATTACTACCGGAGCGATAAGTATTATAAACTGCGGTCATAATCTTCCTCTGATAAAAAGACAAAACGGGAATTATGAATATTTACAATTAAATTCCAATATAGCACTCGGGGTTTTTGAGAACGCAAAATTTGAAATTTATGAAACAAAATTAAACTCCGGTGATATAATATATACCTACACTGACGGAATAACCGAAGCCACAAATATAAAAGAAGAAATGTTTGGAGAACAAAGGCTTTATGAATGTTTGAATAATCTTGACAGTAATGAAGTAACAGAAATTGCTCAGCAAGTAAAATCTTCTATTAAACAATATACAAATAACACAACACAAAGTGATGATATAACGATGCTAATATTCAAATATAACGGGACACAAAATAATACCAAATCATTTAAACAAATCGTAGTTCAGGAAAATTATAATCATTTCTATACTTGGGTTAATAACACTTGCAAAGAATGGAACATTGATGAAAATTTGGCAAATAAACTTGATATGTGCGCAGAAGAAATATTTGCGAATGTTGCGTTCTATGCATATCCTGAAAAAACAGGCTCAATTGAAGCATATTTAACAAAATCTGACGGAAAGATTATTTTTGAATTTAAGGATGAAGGTGTAGCATACAATCCGCTAAAAAAACCGGATCCGGATATAACACTGCCTCCGGAAGAAAGACCTATCGGAGGATTGGGAATTTATATGGTTAAGGAAATGACCGATGACATTACGTATAAACGAGAAAATGAGAAAAATATACTGACTTTAACCTTTAAAATTTAGTGGTAAATTTAGTCCTAAAAGCAATATTTGTATCATTGAATATAAAAGACTTTTAAAACACAGAATTTTACTTTTCTCATTTTTATAATATACTGGGTCTGTCTATAGTAATTTTAAGAGGGGAAAATGAAAAAATTTATATCACTTATATTAATTTTATTGATAAATTTATTGATGATAGAACCTGTATTGGCAGAAGAAAATGAATACGCAGAACAAGATTCTCCTGTTTTTTCTGCTGCTATCGAGGAAGAAAAAATCTTTTTGAATCCAAAAAACAATTTTGTGCTTGAGTTGGAATCAGATATAGATATAAACGAGACAAACATCAATGATGAAATATATTTCAGGTTAGTTTCAGAAGTAAAAACTTCTAACGGAATGTCTTTGCCGGAACATACCAGATTCGCAGGTAAATTTAAAAAAGTTAAAAAAAGCGAACCTATGTTTAAAAGAGCAAGAGCATATATTATAATAGATAAAATAATATTCCCGAATGAAAGTGTTTATACACTAAGAATGGAACCTAAAAAAGGAAGCGATTTAAGATCTCCTCAATTTTTAAATACTTTGAGAGCATTACCTGCAAGTGTAGGAATTGTTACCTTTTCTGTAATAAGTGTTGCTGTAGTTGCAATAGAATCCGTAAGCGTTGTAGGCTTAGTTGTAGTACCAAGAACTTGCAGAGGTTTTGGTCTTTTAATAAGCTCAATGGCAAAAGGATTAAATTATAAGCTGAAAGCAGGAAATAAAATTATATTTAAATTAGATACTCCTGTGTACATTAAATCAAGTGATATTTTGTCAAAATAATTAAAACTATATTTTAAGAATATAATTGTTAAGCTTAGTTGTATGACGTTTTGTTAGAGAGAATGGTCTTATCTCTCTATTCAAGACTAAATGGTGGAGACGGTGGGAGAGTCTTGAGTCGCTCGCAATAAATATAATATGCCATTTAATTTATCACTTCGCTCGCCATCGACAGCACTCCACGTTCCGGCTTTGGCTCGCTCGTTCCGAACCCACATATTGTGTGTTCTTTGCAACACACATTGTAATTTAACACTCAGAATAAGATAAAATTAACTGTGAGATTGAGATTTATAAAAAATAGTCCGACCTTTATTGGTCAGACTATTCACATAACTAAATATTAGGTCTGCTACGATAGTAACCTTTTACGTTTGTTCCGTCAGCTCTGGTGTATGAATTTACATACACAACTCCGCCACCTGTCATTGCTTCACGTTGCAAGTCCCAATTTGTTGGCATAGTACCGTTAAAATATCTTGTCTGGGTATCTATTTCTTTTTCATGTTTTGCAAATTCATCAGGAGTCATTTGCCCGACTTCTTCTCTGGTGTAGATATGATTACTTCCTGTCAAGGGATTTGTATAACCGAATAATTCTAAATTTTGTTTAGGTTGATTTGTTAATTGAATTCCCAAAATATTTGCAAGTTGGTTTATATCAATATTTGCAGCTTGACCGGTTGTTTTATTTATACCAAATATTTTTTCTCCATGCTTTATTATTTCAGGATGATTTTTCATATAATTTTCAATTTTGCCTTTATAATCTCTTGCGTCACTAGGATTAGTTATTAAATATCCATTACGTATTCTATCCATAACCTTTACAGCTTTAATATCATCTTGTTGTTGTTGAGGTAGATTAAAAAAACTATTTCCATATTCTTTTAATATTTCTTTTGCAATTTCTCTTCCTTGATTATTATTCCATGAATCCATGTTCCATTCTCTTAGAGGATTATTAGGAGTTTGATATTCATGATAAATTCCAGCCCCAAGACTAAATGAATTCCCGTACTTTAAATACATGTCTGCTCCACTATATGCGTGTTTAAAAGCATCTGCTTCATTGTTCCAAAATTCATGACCTTTTTGTGTACTTGTTTTAAATCCAAATTTCTTTTGGTAGTGCAATGTTTTACTGACTATTTCATCATTATATTCTTTTCGTTTTTGCTCATTATTAAAAAAATCATATATTTCATTTTTATTTGACATTATATATTCTCCTTTTCTTTTTTATATATTTGTACTACTATCGCCGTATGAAATTTCTTAACCTTAGAAAATATATATTTACAAATTTTATTGCAGTATGGTTTTATATCTTTTTATATATAATCTATGATTCCATAAAACATATCATCATTAGCGGAGCTTACATCTATTCTGATGATAAAATTGTTTGGGGGCTTATGACATATATATGTTTCTTAATTTTGGGTTGTTTTATAATATTTGCAATATTGGAAATTTTGATTAGATTTCTAATTGTCAAAAAATTCCCTAATTTAAAATTAAATCTGAAAATTAAGATGCCCATATTTGTTATTACTATTTATAATATAATATTTTCTATTGGGTTTATTTCGGCTTGTGTTTTATTTTTGATTGCTTTGCCTTTCTTAATAAAAGCCATAATATAACATTTACATTGCTATTTCCCTCCTATATTTCAGCATGTGTTGGCTTTACCAAAATCTTAATAAATCTGGTTCCTAATTAAAGATGCAAAGTTGGTAAATGAGTGGTTTATACTATTATACCATTTGTGCCGTCTTTTCTCCAAGCATAAATCTTAATTATAAATGCGTATGCAAATAAATTCGCACTATCATCTAAAATAAAGCAATGTGACAAAACTCCCGTCACAAATATCCTGAAAACCTGTACTTTTTACAAAATCCCTGTGAATCACAGGGATTTTTATTTCGAAAAACATCATACCAAAAAAGAGAATAAGACGAGCTTATTCTCTTTTTTGGTGGAGACGGTGGGAGAGTCTTGAGTCGCTCGCAATAAATATAATATGCCATTTAATTTATCACTTCGCTCGCCATCGACAGCACTCCACGTTTTGCCTTTAGTGGCAGGTGTGCCACAAGGCAAAACCGTTCCGGCTTTGGCTCGCTCGTTCCGAACCCACATATTGTGTGTTCTTTGCAACACACATCAAACCAAAAAAGAGAATAAGACGAGCTTATTCTCTTTTTTGGTGGAGACGGTGGGAGTGTCTTGGGTTGCTCGCAATAAACGGCATTACAGGCGGGTTTCAACACCCCGCCTTTCAGCCTCTGCTCGCAACCCGCTCGAACCATGGACAGACCTATCGGTCTGTTGGGTTCTTCACAATTCCAAATCATCCGCAAACCAATAAACAGGACAAGATAAACCTGTCCTGTTTATTGGTGGAGACGGTGGGAGTCGAACCCACGTCCAAAACGGATGACAATATACTTCTACGAGTGTAGACTATTTTTTGCTCAACTGATTCAGGAAAATGTCTAA
>CADAYD010000013.1 GCA_902791985.1 uncultured bacterium | reverse complement strand
GCAAAATATATTCGTAATTTAATTTAAAGTTTTATTATATTTTGCCGTATAAATATTTATGAAAGTAGCAAATATATTTAGAAAAATATTTGAGTATAAAGTTGATAAAACTCAAACAACGCAACAAACTGTTCAAATTAAATTTAAACGGCAGCCGAATAAATATGACGAAATGAAAGGTTGTGTTGTTCAACCTAATGAAGATGTACCAGAAGAAAAACCTATTGAGCAACAAATGTCTCAACCTCAAAAAAAATTGAAAGCTTTAACAATCCTAAGGGCAAATACATGTTAAAATTTTTAAACTTTAATTCTGCGACTTTTCTAAACACTCCAAAAGAAAATTTGCCCAAAGGTTGGAACCCTGATGAAATAATTGAACAAGGCAGAAGTATAGGGCAAAATTCAGATAAAATGCATGAGATGGGCTACACAGGTAAAGGCATTTCAGTTGCAATAATAGACAGTCCCATTATTTTACATAATGACTTAAAATCGAGTTTAGTGTCATACAACAAAATGGCTAATGTCAAGCAAACAAGTCCTGATGCGTATTATCACGGGCAAGCTGTAAGTGATATTTTAGCAGGAGATAAAGATGGTGTAGCACCTGATGCTAATCTCCATTATTATGCTACTGCCGGAATACAAGGGAATAAAAATAGCCAAACTGATGATAGATTGAGAGGTCTAAGACAAATAATAGAGCACAATTCAAAATGTGAGCCACAAGATAAAATTAGGGTTGTTTCATTGAGTTGGGGATTGAATGAAGGTGATTATGGATATGATGAATTTAAAGATATGGTAAAAAGATTATATGAAGATGATGTTTTTGTTGCCTGTGGTGGAATGGCAATGACAAATGAGAGTATTACAGGGGCTGATTTTGGATGGAATATATTAGAAAAAGAAGACCAAACTAAACCTCAAAATGATTTTTCTAACTATGTTGCGAGTTGGTGCGTTAGTAACAACACTGAAACAGTTGCAAGTGCAATGAACCCCTCTCAATATCGCCATGATAGCAAAGGATCAACAAGTTGGACAGTTCCTGCACTTGCAGGAATTTATACCTGTGCATTACAATGTGCCGATGAAAATGGTGTAAAATTAACCCCAAAATTATTTTGGGATTATGCTCTTAAAACAGGGGTACCAGTGAATGATGCTGAGGGTAATTTTGCAGGAAAAGCTATTGATTGTGAAGCCTTATGTAAATATATTGAAAATATAAATAGAAAAGAGTAAACATGTGATATTTTTTAACATGAACGGGCGGTTTTGTTGCATAATATTTGCATTGCGTTTAATAACGGGTCTATTGTTGGAGAATACGCAGGAGAATATGTAAGGTCATTATTACTAAATTCTTCAACAGTTAAATGCCCTATTAAGCCGGAAGTTACTGTATTTACACGCTTATCTGCCCCAATAGAGCCGACTGCTTGTGCCCCAAGAAGCAATCCAGTAATTTTATCTGCTACAACTTTTAGGGCAATTTCTCCGGTATCAGGCATATATGCGACCTTATCATATTTATTTACAATAACTGAAACAGGTTTAAAACCAATTTCTTCCGCCTCTCTCTCTGTTAAACCTGTCATTGCAATAGTGGTATTAAGGCATCTTGTAACCATTGACCCAAGAACGCCTTCAAATTCGCAATACACTCCTGCAGCGTTCATTGCGGCGCATCGTCCTTCTTTATTTGCGGTAGAGCCTAATGGTATCCATACTTTTTTCCCTGATACGATATGTGTTTTTTCGGCGCAATCACCACAGGCAAAAATATTTTCAATAGATGTTCGCATAAGCTTATTTACTTTTATTGAACCTGTTTCGCCGATTTCAATACCTGCATCTTGAGCTAATTCAATATTTGGTTTAACTCCGGCGCAAACTACAGCCATCTCGCAATCATACTCTTTACCATCTGAAGTTCTTACCCCCGTTAATACTCCGTTAGCACCAATAAATTCATTTACAATAGTGTCTGTGTGTAATTCAAAATTTTTATTTTCAATTGAGTTTAATCGTTTTTTAACTATTTCAGACATTTCAGCATCAATTACAGGCATAATTTGTGTGCTTTTTTCAAATACGTGAACATATATATTATTTCTGGAAAATGCCTCAAGGAGCTCAATTCCAATATAACCTGCACCAATTATTACTGCCTTCTTTGACTTTAGCATTTTATTACGAATTTTGATTCCATCTTCAATTCTTCGAACCGTAAAAATATTTTCGAAGTCATCAATTCCTGTAATATTCGGGCGAATAGGATGCGCTCCGGTAGCGATAATAAGTTTGTCATAACAAACCAATTCATCTCCTGAAATTAAAATTTTTTTCTTATCGGGAATAATTTTCTTTACTTTCGAGTTAAGAAATACATCTATACCTGAAGACTTAAATTCTTCCGGAGAACGTACCAAAAGTGCGGTATAATCACTAAAGTTCCCTTGTATATAATATGGCAACCCGCAGGAAGAATAAGACACATGAGTATCATCTGTATAAATCTTTACACTTGCGTGTGGAAGTAAACGCTTAACTTTTGCAGCCGCCTTTGCACCTGATGCTACACCACCGATTATAACAATATTCATATTATATTCTTTGAATAATGTTATAAAAATTTTATTCCCTGAGTGATTAGTTTACACCATAGGTATTTAAGATAACTTCTTTCATAAATTGAGCATAAGAATCGACATCATTATTTTCATCTTTTGCACTATTGATAAGGTTTTCAAACTCAATAATAATACGCTTTTTAACTAATTCATCATACATAATACACATGCCCTTTATTAACTTCACATGTATTAGTACGGCACAAATATAAAAAACTTTAATAAAACCGAATAGCAAAAAAAAAATTTATCATGTTTTTAATAAATAAAAAAGGAGTTTTCGATGATAAATACAACATATAAAATAGCACAAAGAAATCAATATAAGCTTATGAAAGCAGTAAATACAATAATACAGGGGAAAGAAGAAAATATGATAAAACCAACCCCTCAATATTTAATTTCCGAACAAAAGTTTATTAATAAGGTAATTCCAGAGATTTTTGATGTTGCAAACAAAGTTTGTAAACTAAAAAAAACATTATCATACTACAGAAAAAAATATAATGATGAAGGTGTAACAAAGATAGCAGAAAGATTTATAAAGTCAAAACCATTTATCTATGCTCACAATGTTATGACCGATATGGCAGCAAAAGAAGTTAAAAGAATTAATAAAGAATCGGGCTTAGTCCCAATAATTCCACCAAAAGAATTTTTCGGATTATAATTATTCTTCATTATAAACAATTTTTTTACGCAAATGCCACTGAATCAGTGTTAAAACAAGAATTATAGCACACAGAACATATGCAATTGCACTTGCTTTTCCAATATTAAAATATTCAAATGCATTCTTATAAATCGCATAAACCAGCACATTTGTAGAATCAAAAGGTCCGCCTTCAGTCATGAGGTATATCAAATCAAATACTTGAAATGAACTGATTGCTGTAATTATTACAACAAAAAATATTGTGGGCGATAGTAAGGGAACAGTAATGTTTTTAAAAATTTGTATTTGGTTTGCTCCATCAATTTTTGCCGATTCAAACAAACTCTGCGATATATTGGAAAATCCGGATAAAAAAATTATCATATTATAACCTATTAACTTCCATACATTTACTATAATAAGTGCCGGAAGTGCAAATTTTGAGTCATAAAGCCAGTTTATATGTATATGGAGTAATTGGCTCAAAAAGCCGATATTTGGGTCAAAAATCCATGCCCAAACAATCCCTACAACTACCATCGGAGTGATAAAAGGCAAAAAATATGCACTTTTAAAAAATTCACTTCCTCTTATTTTTGTGTTTATTATTGATGCAAGAATTAGCGGAATAATAACACCAAAAATAGAAACAGAAAGTGCAAAAACAACTGTATTTAACAGTATTTTGTAAAAGAGTGATTCACTAAAAATGAGTTTATAGTTAGCAAGTCCGACAAATTCAATCGGGTTTAATAAATCCCATTTTGTAAAACTTAAACCAAAAGAACAAAATATCGGTATTATTATGAATATAAAAATGCCTAAAATTGCCGGCAGAATGAATATCAAGCCGCATATAGCTTCGTTATTAAAAATTTTATTTAAAAGTGCTTTCATGGTATGATTTTATTATAAATAAAGGGGATATAATATGCAAAAATATGAACACGCTTTCGGTAAAAATGATATAAGAGGGATTTACGGAGATGATATAACGGAAGAACTGTTTTATAACATTGGATTGGGTTATATAAATTGGCTCGTAAATCAAAACGGTAAACGCCCGTCTGATTTAAAAATCAGTGTTTGTATGGATGCAAGATTACATTCAGAGCCTTTAAAGCAAGCACTTATTACAGGGCTGCTGGATTCCGGTGTAAAACATATTGAAGATTACGGTATTGCACCGTCACCAATCGGATATTATTCCGAATTTGCGCATGATTTAGACGGGGCTATGGTTATTACGGCTAGTCATAACCCTAGCGAATACAATGGTCTGAAAATGACTTATAATCACCAAACACTAAATGAGGCACAAATTAAAGAAGTTAAACAAGAAACATTTAATCTTTGGCAAGATTATCAAAATAAGGACATCCCTGACTTTAAAACAGATATTATACCTGAATATATTGCAGATATGAAAAATAGATTTTTAAATGCCGGAAAAGGTATAAAAGTTGTTGTAGACAGTGCAAACGGTACCGGAGGAGTTGTAGGACCTGAATTGTACAGACAAATTGGGTGTGAGGTTATTGAACTTTACTCAGAACCTGATGGAAGATTTCCAAACCACCACCCTAATCCGAGCGTTTTTGCGACATTAAAAGACCTTTGTAAGCGTGTTGTTGATGAAAAAGCTGATTTAGGCATCGCTTTTGACGGTGATTCGGACAGAATTGGAGTTGTTGATTCTAAAGGTAATCCTATGACAGGAGATAAACTCCTTTTAATCTATGCGCTTGATATGATTGATAAACTCGGTAAAGACGTTAATGTTGTATCCGAAGTAAAATGTTCTCAAGTATTATATGACACAATAAACGCAACCGGTGCACATGCAATTATGTGCAAAACAGGACACGGTTATATAAAAGAAAAAATGAAAGAGACAGGTGCTCTCTTAGGCGGAGAAATGAGCGGTCATACCTTCTTTAAAGATCGATATTACGGCTATGATGACGCAGTTTATGCTGGTTGTCGCATGATTGAGATTATCTCAAAGAAAAAATTAAATAATCCCCAATTTAAAATAGAAAACCTTTTAGAGCCGTTTAATCAAGTGTATACAAGTTCTGAGGTTCGTTATCCTTGTCCGAATGAGCAAAAAAAATCAACTTTGGAGTATGTTAAATCAATGGTTGAGCAAAATCCTAATATGTTTGGATCAAAAATTGAAGATATCGTAACTTTAGACGGTATGAGGATTGTTTTTAAGGGCGGTTTTGCATTAATCAGGCAAAGTAATACCGAACCTGTATTTACTCTCCGATTTGAGGCAAATAATGAGGCTGAATGTAATCGGTTTAAAGACACAATGATTGGTTGCTTGGACGAGTATCTGAAAGCACAGGTTTAATGTAAATTTATAAATAAAATTACTTTGTATATTCACTGTACTCAGCGGCTTCTTTGCGCCATTCTTCTTCGGTTATACTAAAAGCATGACTCCAGAATTTTTCGAGCGCATAATTTTCACGTTCTTCTTTATGGAGAATGTGGACAACGACATCGCCATAATCAAGCAAATTCCAGCGATTTTTCTGATCATTTTCATTGCGGAGCGGTAACCTTGTGAAATGTTTTTTTACCTTATCTTTTACGGTTTCCATAAGCGCTTTTACTTGCGGAGTTGAATCTCCGGAGGCAATAACAAAATAATCAGCAAGAGATGATACGTGGCTTATATTCAATATTGTAATATCTTTTGCTAATTTATCATCTAAAATTTGTGCGATTACGCAAGCCAATTTGTGCGATACAATCTCTTTATCCAATGAACTACCTCTACTCAATCATATCAACACGTTTTTTATGGCGACCGCCTTCAAATGGGGTTTTTAACCATACATCAACAATGTCCAGCGCTAAATGTTCACCTATTACTCTTGAACCAAGACACAAAACATTTGCTTTGTTATGTGCTCTTGATACACGAGCACTATATGTGTCACCACACAATGCTGCTCTAATACCATAAACCTTATTAGCGACAATTGACATGCCAATTCCTGTTCCGCAAATAAGTATACCTCTGTCAGCCTCATTATGAATTATTTTTTCACAAACTTTTCTTGCAATATCAGGATAATCGCAAGATTCAGGGGTATAAGTACCCATATCTTCAAATTCTATTCCCCTGTATTTTAAATAATCCATAATTGTTTCTTTGTAATGCAAGCCTGCATGATCACATCCTATTACAACTTTTACGTTATCCATTCATAACTCCTTATTAGATAAACTACATATATATTTTACCTATTTACTGCAAAATTGTAAATAGGTAATAAAAAAGAGGCATATATGCCTCTTGTAATGGAGTTTAATACTGTGTAAAAAAACTTTAAACTTACGAACCTCCGACAAGCTGTAATGCTTGTTGTAATAAATCTTTATTAGATGAAATAATTTTATTAACAACTTCCATTTGTTGTTTTGCCATTTGATAATACGATATGTTAGCTTTTAAATCAGCATTTGACAATTCCAGTAAGCCGGAACGAATTTCCCCAACTCCGAGAACAGGTTTGCCTGATTCTTCTGTTTCAAGGAATAATCCGTCTTTATATTCGTATAATCCGGAACAATTATGAAAGTTGCGGGTTGTAATTTTGTATAATGGAACAACTTTTTTACCGCTTTCAGCTTTACCTACTATTGTTCCATCATTTTTAATCTCATATTCATCATATTTACCGAGATATTTACCGTTATTAGGGTCAATCCACATCTTTATTGTTGTGGTCGGAATATCAAGTGCTCCACCCTTCATTGCTGTTTCTTGATATAAATCAGAGCTGATTGAACGAGTACCTTGCATAATTTCACCTTTGTCGTTCAAAATATAGCCTTGAACAGTGTTACCATTTTTCGAACGGTAAATACCTTGACCATCAAAATCAAAATCGCCAAGACGGGTATAAACACTTTTGCCTTCCGCTGTTTTAGTCAGAAAATACCCTTTACCTTCAATAAACAAGTTATTTTTTGAAGTACCAGGAGTTGATTTACCTTGTCCGTTATTTTTTTCAAAATCATCAACAATCGCACCGTTTAAAAAGGTCTTAAAATTAACCTGTTTTTCCCGATATCCAGGAGTATATGTATTTGTCATATTTTCTGACAAAACATCAATCCAGTTAACGGTAGCGTATTGGGTATTTAATGCCGTAATAAAAGCATCATTCATATATTATTCTCCTTGTCGTTTTTCTTCTCGTCTTCTTTGATTTTGTTCTTTTGATGCATTAGAGTACGAAAGTTCGCTATAAGGTAACTCTTGTTCATCTAAAGTTGATTTTAGTGTTTCAAGATTATTTCTCAGATATTGTTCTACAGCCTTATCTCCGGGGATAAAATGTGCTGATATAGCCCCATCTCTACCAACTCTAAGTATTACAGATATATTTTGGTCGAAATCAATTCTTAGTGGCTGGTTATTTTCTCTCGCTTCACTTAAAGCATTTAGTAATGCTTGTGAAATTCTGACATTTTGCTTTACATCCGAAATTTGTGCACCATTATTTAACATTGTTTGTGCTTGAGCGGTTACAGTTTGCAAATTAATATTGTCATTTTGTGTCAGATTAATGAAGAAATCCGCATCTGATTCATTCATTTTTAACGACGATTTAGCATCATTTTCTCCAAATCCGAATGACCAATTTTTAATATTAACTTCCCCAGTGGCCTCAACATTTTCAATCATTTGGGCAATATCATTCGATAACATAAAATTTGCGTCATTTATTGAAAATTGTCCATTTAACATAGTATCTTGAGATACGTTTTTATCTCTATTTTCTGTTAAATGCATAGTATTCTTATCTTCATTAACAGAAGATGACTTATTATCAGTATCGGATTTTTTTTCACTTTTCAAATTTTTTGTATCTTTATCCTCAGATTTTGTTTCATTTTTTGTTTCTGATTTTGAAACCTTAGACATTTCGTCTTTAAAAGATTTATCAGAAGATGAAACTTTTGATGAAGATGTTGTCGATGGCGCCGCTTGTGCCGTTGCCGATGCTGATATTGCTGCTGGTGATGCCTCTATACCCATAATTTCTACCTTTTCTTTATTGTTGTGCGTTTTCTTGTTTATTTCTATAAAATCTTGTTATACCAATTTCAGAGAAATTTTTTAGTTCTTGAGCTTTTTCTTCTTCTAAATATATCTCTTTATTTTTATCCTTGTGTTTTTCTAATACTTTGACATTTTGTTCACATTTTACCAGTTTTACAATTTCTTCTTCCAATATTTTTTGAAGTTCTTGCCTTATCTGTTCCAACCTTTCTGCTTCTTCATATAAATGCTTCAGGTATTTGTCATAATAGTCATAAAGAGATGGATCTGCTGTACGCATGCCATTTTTTGTATCAGCAATTGCCTGATCATTCTTTTTAATGTTGTTTTCTGCTTCGTTAACTGCCGCTTGTGCCTTTTGAACTCTTAATCTTTGTTCTTCTCTTTGATTTTCTCTATAGTTCAAAATTTTCTGCAATCTGTAACGAAATGGCATGTCTACTACTCTTTCTACCATATTATGTATGATTTTAAAGATGCAATAAACATCTAAACGTATGAGATATTTAATAATTTTAAATAAAAAGTCAATATTTTATTGAACAAAGTATTCTTCTTTGATAATATCAATTATTTTGTTTAAAAAATTCTTATATTTTATTCTAATTGCTTCTCCGGATAAAACAATATCAGCATCAATTTTGCAGGGTCTTATATATATATCGGCCTTTTTGGATGCATTACTATAAATTTTATGAGCACTGTTGCCTAAATGGCGTTCTTCTGCTCTTACAAAGAATCTCTCTTTTTGGACATGGTGTCTTACATCAACATATATTTTAAAGTCGAACGCACTTTTAATTTTTTCTGTTAAGGTGAATAGGCCCTCCGAAATTATTATTTTAGACGGCTCAGCCTTTGTGTAATTATCATACCTGATCGCGGTACCTGACATATCGTACTTAGGAAGATAAACTGTGTTGCCTGATAATAATTCCTTTATATGCGTACACATAAGTTCCAATTCTAAAGCATCAGGGATATCTAAATCATAATTTTTTGCAAATTGCGCAAAACTTCCTGCTGCTTTTACCATATCTGAACGATCATAGTAATAATCATCTGTATTGACACGAGTTATAATATTCTTTAAATTATAATATTGTGCAAAATCATTTATCGTATCAATTATATCCAGAGTAATAGTTGATTTCCCGCTTGCAGTTTCACCCGCTATACCGATTGATGCAGGTCTGGAGATATTCCCTGATATGTAATTAGCTAATTTATGTATTATTTCAGGTTTATAACTGACCAAAATCGAATCTTTTGATTTTAGTTCGCTTTCAAATATACTTTTTAAACGGATTTCAATATGAGATAGCTTTTGACTTGGATCGGAAACATAAAGTCTGCCTGACTTTTGTTTATCTTCCGTCATTTTTATAGAATTTAACATTCTGTTTCCTGTTCCTTTGTTTTTACCTAATATATCAAAATAAAAGTCAAAACAAAATATTTTTTGATAAAAAAAGCAGATTTCTACATATAAATTTACAAAAAATTATAGAAAATGAACATTTTTATTTTGAAATCGTTATAATCATGTAAAGGATAAAATTATGAGTGAAAAATGTACCAAATATGAAGCATTATTTACTTTTGGAAGCGAAGAAGACTTACAAAAGCATATTGAAACTTGTGCAGATTGCAGAGAACAGTACGAAAAAATGCAAAAAATATCATCGCTTATTCAGGAAGTTAAACCTCATTACAGAAAGAAACGTAGCGATAAGAAAATACTTAAAATTGCTTGTTCAATATTATTATTATTTGCATTTTTAGGGACTGCAACCGGTATTATGAGCACCAATACCGACATTTCAGATACTATAAAATACGGGACAACCTTGAGTGCTGAGGATTTAGGCTTCCCTGTTGATTCGTACGGACTTATAATGGTAGAGTAGATGGATTTCAACAAAATTATTAATGACAACAAAAATAATATAAAAAATATTATCAGGTTAATTACCAGAGAAGATAATGAAGATATTGAGCAGGAAGTATATTTAAAAATTTGGAAAAAATCTGATAATTATGAAGAAAAAGGCTCTCTAAAGAGCTGGATTTCAATGATTACAAAAAATACTTCGCTTGATTACCTAAAGTCAAAATATTACAAAACCTCAGTGAAATCTGATTCAGATGAAAACACTCTTAATGATATAAAGGATAGAAAATTATCTCCGGAAGATAATATTATAAATCTCGAAAGAAAAAGACAAATAATCAATGCTATAGATTCACTAAAACCAAAATTTAAACAAGTGATAATTATGACGGAAATAGACGGATATTCATATGAAGAATGTGCACAAAAACTGAAATGTCCTATAGGTACAGTAAAATCAAGAATATTTAATGCAAAGAAAGAACTCGCAGAAAAATTACAACATCTACTATAAGGAGAACATTATGAAAAAAATACTTTCTATTTTAATCCTGACTCTTACGCTCGGATTGGTAGGCGTAAATCAGACAATTGCAGCAGAATGTGCGGATTGTCCGGCAAAGAAACAGATGCCCGAAAAGCAAAAAATAAGACAAGATTTTGAAAAACGACTAAATTTGACCGAAAAGCAAAAAGAAAAAGCACAAAAAATCCATCAAAAAGGTGCGGAACAAATGAAACCTATCATGAAAAAAATGGCAGAATTAAGAAAAGAAATTGGTCAAATAAAAAAATCTGATTTAGAAGAATCCGCAAAACAGCAGCAAATCGATAAGAAATTTGAAGAAATGAAAAAGCTTGATTCTAAAGCGAAAGAAATCAGAAAGCAAAACAGTAAGGAATTTGAAAAAATATTAACAAAAGAGCAAAAAGAGGAACTTGCCAAAATGAAGGCCGAAGGCCGTAAACGTTTTGAAATGAATCATCCGCCAAGACCGCCATTTGGGATGTTTGGACTGGGATTTAAAGAGGGTGAAAAACCGGTATACCCTGTACCCAGACCTATTTTACCTCCGAAATTTGAAAAATAAACATAAAAATCGGGTGCAAATGCATCCGATTTTTTTTTAATCACTATATATTACAAAATGTAACAAAAATAATACATGCTGAAATTTAAACAAATTAGAAAACTTTATATAAATGTAAGAATAAACGAGATATTAGGAGAATATTATGATTCTATTATTTGGTGAAAAGGCTTCAAAATCACACAAAAACACAAATATTAAAAATCATCCGATTGAAAATTCAGGAATTCTTGCAAGAAGCACTCAACCAAAGAGTTTATTAGCCGCAAACGAATATGACATGTACATGTTTTCTGTTCAGGCTGATATTGATTATTCTCAATATTTCAATTCTGATTATACAATGGGAAATTCAAATTATGTTAGCGAATATTCACTGGCCTTGTCAGGGATGAGCGAAGTTGCTTCTTACTCTGATTGTTCTTTTGGCGGTGACTTCGGTGGATTTAGCTGTGGTGATTGCGGCGGATTTTCTTCTATAGGTTAATTTTTAGATTGAAAAAATTTAAACCTATGGATTGATGTGCTTTATAATAAATAGCTTTAGTATAAGTGTGGAGATTAGGGAGGTGAGAAAATGAAAAGAACATTTTTAATACTCGGATTCTTAATAACTTTATTGCTTACAGGTTCGTTATGCAAAGCAAATGCTAACCAATTACATACAATAACTTTAGAAAAAACTAACGGAAGTTATAATATTATTCTTGATACTGATTCAATATCAAAGGTTACCAAAAAAGTTATTTCAGATAATGAAATTGTATTAAATTTATCAGGAATCAGTTCAACTGATACTATCAATGCTTTATATAAAGGCAATACCAGCATAGATAATTTAGTAATTGAAAATGCAGGTTTAAATAAATTAAAGATTTATATTTCTGCAGCAAATATTAAGTCTGCATCTGTTTTAATGCAGCCAAACAACGGTACGCGTACACTCGTTGGCGAAAGTTTCCCTGTGCAAAAGGCAATTTGGAGCATATTTGTGCTGGCAATTTTAGGTTATGTAATAAAGTGCTCTATAGTAAGAACAAAAGAAGAAAACAGCTTACTTATTAAACGTGACATAAAAGATAGAGAAATCGCTTTATACAAAAAATATAAGCAAAATATTGATGAAGAAATGAGTTTGCCGTACAAAGATGCAAGACTAAAAAATATGTTAAATAAAATTGACCGAAAGATTGATGAAAGACTATCAATGTCTGTAAAATAAATTTTATCTCAAATATTTAATATATCCCTAAAACATTTATAATATCTATGAGCAAGTTTTTAACTTGCTTTTTTATTTGAAATATTATAATTTTTGAAGGAAAATATTAATTGACAGGTAATGTTATCGCATGATACGTTATTTATGAAAGATAAAGGGTTATTTAGAGGGATAGATATAATGACAGATATAGAAACGCTTGAAGAAAAAATATACCTGTTTCAACACGAAAATGACTCAAAAAAGAAACACATATTTTATTTGAATCTTGTTGAAGAATCTTTAAAGCTTGTTAATAAAATTGTTTCTACTGTTTATCCCATTCCAATCTCAGTATCTCGTGATGATCTTGTTCAGGTTGGTGCAATAGGAGTTTTAAATGCAATAAAAACTTATGAGGTTAAAGAAAAAGGGAGCTTTAAAACATACGCATCGAAATTTATAAGAGGAAAAATACTGCAATATTTAAGAGATAAGGCTAATCTTGTTAAACCCCCTCGTGAAACCTCAGAAAATATTAATGTAGTGAAGAATTATATAGATAATCTTAATTCTGATAATATACCTGATGCAAAAGAAATTTCAAAAGCGTTGAATATTCCTGTTAATAAAGTTCAAGATATATTAAATGCCGAATTACTGAAGAATATTGTTTCTTTAGACCAAAAGGTTTATTCAGCCGACGGTATTGAAACACTGGCTGACAGAATTCTGACCGATAACGAAAAAAATTATGAAAATGATTATGAAAACAAAAAAGTTCTGGAATTTGCAATGAATAAATTACCTGATAATGAGAAAATTGCAATATTAAAGTACTATATTGAAGGCGAAACTAAAAAGAATATAGCAAAAGAATTAAATGTTTCGCAAACGCAAGTTGCACGACTAATTAAACGTGCATTAAACAAAATGTATGAAATTATAACAAATGATATGAATTATATGGAGGGGAAATGATAGGGATTTTAGGATTCATATTTATAATAGGTCTTATTATAGGTAGCTTTTTAAATGTTGTTATACTAAGGACTGTCAGCGGAGAATCTATTGTTTTTCCCGGCTCAAAGTGTCCTAAATGCCAAACATCACTAAAATGGTATCATAATATCCCGCTATTTTCATATATATTTCTGAGAGGTAAATGTGCATTTTGCCATGAAAAAATAAGTATCCAATATCCGCTTGTAGAACTTTTTACCGCTACAATATTCACTATTTTAGGATATTTATATCTAAGTAATATAATAAATGCCCCCGAAACAATGTCCATATTTATTTTAATGTATTTAACGTCAATTATCTCTGTGTCCTTGTTTATCGCAATTTCCGGTACAGATATTATAGAAATGCAAGTGAGTGATAAGCATACATTTTTATTAATTGGACTTGGACTTCTCTATAGTATTATAATTGGCAGCATTAATTTTTATTCTGATTACAAATTTGGATTTTTAAAATGGGACTTATTTTTTATTCCTGTTTTATACACAATTGCAGCAACAATCATAGCATTTGTTCTTATGGAAATATTAAGACGTATTTCAGGCTATTTAATCAAAGCAGAAACATTTGGAGATGGGGATTCATATATATATGCAGGCATAACTGCTGTAATTGCACCTCTATTCGGGGCTAAGAATTTTACCTATATCGCAATAATACTGCTTGTACTGCTTCTTTTAAGTATTATTGTTGCGGTTATTTTTTCATTGCCATTTTATATTAAAAATATTATTAAATCTAAAAATTGGTTCTTGTTATGCACATTAGCAGCGTTTATCATATATACAACAATTCATTTATACGGGATTAACGCATATTGGTTCTATAATACATTAATGTTTGTAATTTCAACATCAATTCTGGTTTTACTTGGAATTACTCTATGTGTTGAAATGATTTTGAGTATAAAAAGAAAAGAAAACAATGGCGGTACACAAATTCCGTTCGGGCCTTGGCTTTGTACTTCGGGACTTATACTCTTATTGGCACTTCCTGTGTTTTTAGCATTGGGTTAAATTGATAATGTTTGAAGTGCTTTTTTCAAGATTAACTCTGCACCGGCAGTGGAATCTAAACTTTTTAATGCTTGTTCAAGTGCAAAATTTATCTCTTTAGATTCATATCCCAAAGAAGCAAGAACCATTTGTGCATCTTCAATATTCGCCCCGCAAAAATTATGATTAACAACAGGTTTGAAATCGACATTGAATTCTTTACAAGAATTAAGCTTACCTTTTAACTCCAGTATTATTTTTTGCGCAAGTTTTTGCCCTACTCCTTTTGCAGCAGTAAGAGATTTGTAATCCTCATCTAAAACAAAACTAACTAAATCTGTTACAGGAAATGAGTTTAATAATGCAAGAGCCATTTTCAATCCTACACCGGAAACTGAAGTCAATATATTAAACATATCACGGTCTTCACGTTTCAAAAAGCCGCACAATGACATTTTGTCCTCTTTATGAATCAAAGATACATAAATTTTTGTTTCAGAATTTTCATTATTTAATAGAGCATAATCCCTTTCCATTATTTCAGCTAAATAACCTATCCCGTTTGCCTCAAATGTTGCGCAAAAGCCTCTTGATGAAGCATTTTTTGAAATATACAAACCTTTTATATAATCATACATAATATTTAGTCCTTTAATGTCAGAGTAATATCATCAATCATTTGCTTTAATTGAGTATCAGTCTTAATTTTTTCTGTTATAACATCTCTGCAAGAATAAATTACAGTAGTATGTTTCTTATTAAAGAAATCTCCAATACTCTCATAGCTCATTTTTAATATTTCCCTACACAAATATAATGCTATTTGTCTTGCTTTGGCAACTTTTTGATTTCTTGCATTTCCTTTTAAATCACCTACAGTGACACTAAAGTATTGAGCAACTTTTTGTGCAAGAATATCTGGGGTAATTTCTCGTTTTTTCATCTCCAATTTGAGTGCTTTTTGCGTCATTTCAATATTTATATCACCGCCGAAAAATTCAGCATAAGCACTAACTTTATTAAATGCGCCTTTTAACTCTCTGACATTATCAGTAAAGTTTTGCGCAATATACTCAAAGACTTCATCATCGGCATTAACTTGAAGCTCTTTTGCATATGCTTTTACAATTGCAAATCTTGTTTCATAATCAGGAGATACAATATTAACAACAAGTCCCATTTCAAAACGAGTTCTAAGTCTGTTATCAAGACTCGGAATATCTTTTGGTAACCTATCAGACGCAATTACGATATGTTTATTTTTGGTATACAGTGCCTCAAATGTTGAGAAAAAATCCTCCATGGTTTTAGCGCGAGACTCAATGAATTGAATATCATCCATTAAAAGCACATCAATGTTTTGGAATTTTTGTCTAAATTTTCGCATTTGTTGTTCATTACAACTGTGTCGCTTTGACCCGTTTGAATCATTTAGCTGAAAACATTTTATCCATTCTTTAAAATACTCTTCCATCCTTACATATCGAACTTTTAATTTTGTGTTAAAAAGTATATAATGTCCTATTGCCTGAAGTAGATGGGTTTTCCCTAGCCCTGATGCCCCATATATAAATAATGGATTATATTTTTGAGCAGGATTTTTTGCAACTGCGAGAGCAGCGTTATATGCGAATTTTGAATTATCACCGACAACAAAATTTTCGAACTTTAAATTCAAATTTAAGTTTGCCTCAGATTGCATTTGTGCAAGTGATTTTTTTGCCTCATCCTCTTTAATATCTTCCTGAGTTTGTCCGGATAATATTTTGGCACTTTGTTTTTTCTTTGATTGAATATACTTTTTCCCTAATTCCGCATCATAATTTAAGGAAAATGTTGATTTTTCGCCTGTAACAGTGGATATCGCAGTTTTTATTGTATCTGTCCAAGAATTTTTCAGAATATTAACAGACATTTGCTGTGGTGATAAAAGAACAAGAGTATTATTTTCAAAATCAACAGCCTCAAGCGGAGTTATCCATGTACAATAAACATGCTCAGGCATTGTTTGCTCAAGCTGCTCTTTTACATTATCCCATACTTCTTTTACTTGCAAAATATCCATAATAAAATACTACAATAAATAATAATTGTTTTAAACATATATTAAAGTTTTGTAATTATTATTTACGAAGGGATTTTAGCCTTCATTTTTGAAAGAGCACTTTTTAAAAATTCAAGACTAAGCTTAAAACAAGAAGATGCAACGCCACCAAATCCAAGTCCGGTTAATGCAAAGGCTCCATCAACAACTTTTGCGGCAGAATGGATGTGATGAACAGGATCTAATACAGGTGCAGACGATGCAATACCACTTCCAATTGCAGAGGAACCAATACTTGAAATCGTACCTGAATATAATAAATCATTTGCTATATTCTTATCAAGTTTAATTTTTGCCCCGAAAGCTGTATTATTCACAGAATAAATATGCATATTTACCTCCATATACAGCTAGTAAAACATATAAAAATATTTTTTGCTATTTAACTATTAAAAAAGTAACAATCAATTTATGATTATTACTTTAAAGTACTTAAATTTTATGATAATTATTTGTTGTCTTGCGCAACTAATAAAACTTCAGCAGGTTTTCCTCCTCCTTTATTTTTGAATCTTATTTTATAGGATTTTGGTTCATTGGGATTAAAATTTTCTTTTTGATAGCCAAACAAAAATTTCATAAATTCTTTGCTGTACATGTTGCACCTAATACACTTTCATTAAAAATTTTCCTACACATATATAATAAAACATCATTTTTTAAGTTTTTGCGCATACACATAAAATTTGTTACAATAGTTTATATTCAAAATACAAATATAATTTTATTACCAAGAGACTTAATGTTAAGTAAAATTACATTAACTGGCATTATAATATTTTTTTGGTATGATGATAGAGTAATATTACGGGTTATTTTTTAAAATGGCAATTGAAGACAGAAGACTCAGAGAATATAAAGATTTAATTGAAATAATTGCAAAAGTTGAATATCAAAAATTTTCTACTTCGCATTTAATTGAATTGCCTGAGCTTGTAAATATTGGGACTCATGCTCTTTATATATTATTTAAAAATAATCCTCCTGAGAAGTATAACAATACTTATTTATCAACTGCAATAAAATGGGCAATCCGTAATGAAGTAAGAAGACGATATAAGTGGTATACTCTAAAAAACAAAAAACAGGATGAGGCTGAAATTAACGAAAATGATGGAATAATTGAACCTGATCCGGTTGAACTGCGTGCAGAAGTTTATAAAAACATACTTTCTATTGATGAACTGCAAGATGCGGAAGTTCCAACACAAATAAAATCAAATGACAGGAATCCTGAAGAAAGCATTGTTTTTACGGAATTAAAAAAAGGTATACTTGAAGCAATGCAAAAATTACCTGCCCGAGAAAAAGAATTTATAGAATGTAAATTTTTTAAAGATAAAAAGCTTAGAGAAATTGCCGATGAATTTGATATTTCTCAATCCAGAATATCAAGAATTATTCAATCCGGCCTTGATAAAATTAAAAAAGACCTTGCTAAACAAGGAATTATATAATTTTAGCGGTATTAAAGGTCGTTTCGGAATATGTGTTTTAAGGAATAATAATGAATAATAATATAAATAAAGTTAAGAAAAAAGTTTCATTTCCTCATATGGGTACGGTTTGTTATGCTTGGTCAGCAGCACTTAGAATTATTGGCTGCGAGCCATATATAGAACCATATACAAGCAAAAAAACTCTTTCACTTGGAACAAAACATTCTCCGGAAGCAATTTGTATACCTTATAAATTAATTTTGGGTAATTTTATTGAAGCAATTAATGGTGGAGCAGATTATGTAGCGATGATAACATCTCCTGGGTGCTGCAGACTTGGAGAATATGGGAAATGCATAGCAAATGCCTTAAAAGATCTTGGCTACGATGCAAAATATATTGAAATGCAACTCTATGACGGTATCAAAGGTATGTATGATTTCTTGCATAAAGTCAGCGGTACAAATAATATTTTACTTTTTACAAGAGCAATTCTTATAGCAATAATTAAGACATTCATGCTTGATTCACTTGAAACAAAATTATCATATTACAGGGCAAGAGAATTAAACTTTGGAGATGCTGAAAAACATTATAAAGCAGCCCTCCGCATAATTGATGAAAATGATACATTTTTAGGCTTGAAAAAAGCAAAGAAACTTGTTGATGAGGAAATGAAAAAAGTTGCTATTGACCCTAAAAAAGATGTCCTTTATGTTGATATAACCGGAGAAATTTATATTGTTAATGATGAATTTTCAAATCAAAATATTGAACGTGAATTAGGCAGGATGGGTGTTCAAGTAAGGCGAAGTTTAACTTTGACAAGCTTTCTAAAAGATGCGATCATTCCAAAAATTTTCAGAAAGGGTGAAACTCACTTACAACGTGCTTTTAGACTCGCAAAACCATATTTGGTTCGAGATATTGGCGGGGATTCTTTAGAGTGCGTTTCAGATGTAGTTTATGCTCAGGAAAAAGGTGCCGACGGAATAATTCACCTTAGTCCGTTTACTTGTATGCCTGAAATTATGTCACAGAACATTTTTCCTGCAATGAGAGAAAATTGTGATATTCCTATACTTGCTTTAATTATGGATGAACAAACAGGTAGGGCGGGTTATATAACAAGAATTGAGGCTTTTGTTGACTTAATGCGGCGCAGAAAGATGAAACAAAAACAAGAATTGACAAATTCTAAGCAAACAGTAGGAGTTTAATAAGGTGCTGAAATTTCTTCGGGAAAATTTTAAAATTACTAATGATTGTATAATTTTAGCAACTCCAATGGTTATTTTTTTTATATCAATACAATGGTTTATCCAGACTTTTCAAAATATTTTATCACTACCGGCAAACAACATTGCATTTTATTTAACATTGTGGATTTGGATTAGCGGTTGTTTTGCAGGCTGGTTTTATATGACAAAAAAAACACTGCAATTTTCAAAAAAAACTTTTTTGTATGATACAGACAGGAGCACAGCTCTAACAAAATTATTTTTGTGCTTATTCAAAGGTGTAGGGAAGTTCTTTGTATCATTTTTAATCATGGTTGCTGTATGCTTCTGCTTTAAATTGCTTAAATACGGACTGTTGTTATCTCTTTTCAAGTTACCATATAAACTCGATATATCTCAAGTTTCAATTATAAGCATCGCTATTGTTCTTATTTTTTGGTACTTTTTTATCTATTGGATACCTGAAATTGTATATAATTATACAAACGCTTTCAAGGCTATGATAAATTCGGTTAAAATGACTATTTTATCATTCAAAAATACATTCCCGCTATACATATTTATGGTGTTAATTGGAATTTTACTCCGAATAATTATCTTTATGGCTGAAGATAATCCTTTCACATACTTTTTACTCATAATTCTTACTTACTATTACCTATTATATTTCATTTTGATTATATTCAGAGATTATGAAAGAAACTATGTCACAAAAAATTAAAGTAATTGCAATTGTCGGGGCCACAGCAAGCGGCAAGACTAAATATTCAATCGAATTGGCAAAGAAGCTGAATGGAGAAATAATTTCAGCAGATTCAAGATTAGTATACAAAGACTTTAACATCGGGACAGCTAAACCAACCATTGATGAAATGGATGGAGTTCCGCACCATATGATTGACATTGTTGAGCCAACCTTTGACTATTCTGCCGGTTTATATAAAGAAGAAGCTTCTAAAATAATTAAGCAAATAACCTTAAAAGAAAAACTTCCAATAATTGTCGGAGGAACCGGTTTATATATTGATATATTATTAAAAGGCTTTGTACTTCCTGGGATAGAAGCTGATTATCAACTTCGGGAGAATTTAGATAAACTACCAGCCCATGAGCTTTATAATATTTTAAAGAATAATGATCCTGCAGGTGCAGTAAATATCGAACCGAATGATAAGAAGAAAATTATTAGGGCAATAGAATTAACTTCACATTCAGGGAAAAAACTAAATCAGCTTAGAGGAGTTCAAGAGAGCGAATATGATGTTGAATGGATAGGCAAGAATTTTGAAAGGGATGTGCTCTATAGCAGGATAAATAATCGAGTTGATGAAATGCTTAATAACGGTTTAATCGAAGAAACAAAAAAACTCTTAAATAAATACGGAAGAATCTACAATCTTGTAAATACAATTGGTTATAGAGAAATTTTAAAGTTTATAGATGGAGAATTGTCACTTGACGAAAGTATTGAACTTCTCAAGAAAAATACTCGTAATTATGCAAAACGCCAGCTGACATGGTTTAGAAAAAACGATGAAATAAAATGGGATATTTATCCTGAAAAGCGCAAAAAATAAGAAACAATATAATTATTTATAATCTTTTTTTATTTTTACAACGACCTTTTTAACTTTCTGAGGTTTTTCATCTATACTGACTTGTGGAGCATGAGCCTCAGGCGGATACAAAATTATAAAATTAGTACCATCAAGCCTAAATTTTGGATACTCTGCTACTCTGTCAGAATAAAAAGCGATGTCTCGACTGGTATCATATGGTACATCTACATTTAATTCTTTATTATCAGCATAATATATTTCTTCCGAACCCTTAAGAAGAATCTGTATATCAATATATTCTTTATGTGTTTCAAACTTTGCATCTGATACTAATTTTGTACTGTATTCTTCAATATTCACATAAACATCTTCACTCAAAATTTGCTTGCCTAATTGTATACCTATGTTGAGTGATTTTATAAAATCAAGTACAACCTTTGGTAAATCAGTATAATTTTGAATGTTCTCCAATTTATCTGTTATCATAAAAAGCCTACAAATATTTAATCTTATTTTTGAGTTTAATAAAGCATCTGTGCGTTAAACAAGGATTTTCCCCGGAAGTTCTGAATTTTGTGCCTAAATTTAAACAATATGGAGTATATTCACTTATATTTTTTGATAAACATAACGCTCTTGCATATGGAACAGAAGGATAAGCAATAATTTTTTTACGCTGTCCATTTACCATATCAAAGTAATATACATCAGAACTCAATGCAGAACTGTTTCCTCCCTGATACAATGAAGAGCTGTCTTTACTGCCTTCTTCATTTACATTAGCCTTTGAAGCATTTAAAGGATACCCCGGATACACACGGCCATTCGTACTTATATAAAACGGAAAAACATCTTTCCAAAGTGTTCCGCCACCGCCCAATTCATCATTATCTTTAGTTCCGTTTATGTCGACAAATACCGTAAAACCACTTATGGCATATGTTATTGGTACTCTTAAATAATCACTGGCAGCATAGTTACTCATAATATCTTTAAAATCAGTTGTAGAACAACAGTTCCTTGCATCTGAAAGCTTACTGGTTCCATTTCCTTGATTAATCGTAAAACATTTTGAATCTTGAGGACAATAAAAATCTATACTTGAAGAACAAGAATCTTCTGAATTACCGACAACTTTACAGGTATTAACAGTTGGTTCAAAGTCCGCCGGATTAAATGATAATCCAGGAATAGACGCCGATTTATCATCAAGAATCCACATTCTTAGTCCGTTTGCAAAAATTATGTTAGGCTCAACATCATTAAACGCACCCACAACCGCCTTTGCAGATAAATATGGAGTGCCATTTGCAGTTATAGCATTGTATAAATCGGAGTAGTAATCAACACCTTCACTTGTCGTGTAAACATCACAGTTATTTTTTGATGTATTCCAATTATAATGGACAAGCTGACAAAAACGCTTTGCGCTCACAATCGGTAAATTTTGAGTACAATGATTTTCCTCCATATGAGAACCTGCTGGGCAGCTTTCATTTGATGCAACACAAGCAGTGTTATCGTCATTAGGTGTATAGCCGTCCATACAAATGCACTTTCCCAGTGCTTTGCTGTATCTTGAATTAGCATGGCAACAAGTACCGGAAGATTCATCAAATGAATCAAAATCACAGCTTACTGACGTTTCTTCGGTAGTTGCTGTTGCGGGAATATAATATGGATATTTTCCTTCAGTAGCATCATGACAATAACCTGTATTATTTAAAGCACCTGCCGTACTAGTACAGGAGCACCTATCTATGCCTGTAGCACCGGATAAACTTGCTCCGAAAAATCCATAATTTGAACATGATATTGGGTCGAAAGTTGGAGCCGAATCAGTCAAGGTTTCAATCACTTCAGGAAAATCTTCTTCTGCATTCTTAACAGTAACAACACAATATGATAAATCATCTACTGTATATGAATTTGCATCCCCTGAACAATGTTCTGCAACCCAATGACAATAATCATTCGAAGTCATGTAAGTAGTTTGCAAATGACTAATGACATCCTGATCTGTTAATGTTCTCATTGATAAAGGACACATAAATCTTTTCTTAATATATGCATTATAGTTAGCCTTATATGTAACACATAATGGCTCACTACTTATTGAATCGATTTCAGCTTGAGAATATGTTTGACCTGAACCTTTTGAAACGTTTGTATTTCCCAGACACAATCTCACATAATCGTATTCATATTTGGGGTATGAAACTATTACAGAAGTTCTTTCTTCTGCATAAGCCTTTGGATAGAAATAAGACAAAATTTTAGCAATAATAGAATTATTGTTTATATAACCCAAATCCTCATCTACCTCTGTTTCAGGGTCTCCAAAAACAATAATTTGTGATGCCATTTTTTCCACAGTTTTAAAGGCTAAATAATAAGCATATTCATCAGTTTTCTTTACTTGATTGCCTATTATAGGTATACACAACATTACAAGGATACTTACAATTAACAAACCCAAGCCTATTTCCATCATCGTAAATGCTTTTTTTAAATTAAATTTCGGATTATTCATTCGCATCATACTCCCAAAATAATTAACTTAATTCTGACATTGCTTTCAGATAATCTGGTTCTTTAGGAGCAGTACCATGCCATCCGGCATTATTTTCCATAAAACTTACCCCTTTCCCTTTTATAGTGTTAGCAACAATAACACAAGGCAAATTACTTGATTTTGCAGCAATAAATGCATCATATATTGCATTCAAATCATGACCGTCAATTTCTATAACTTCCCAACCAAAAGCTTTTAATTTTTGGGAAATATCACCAAGAGCCATAACATCCTCTGTATTACCGTCTATTTGTAAACGATTTCTGTCAACAATTGCAATAAGATTATTTAATTTACGGTGAGGCGCCTGCATTAAAGCCTCCCATATATTACCTTCCTGCATTTCACCGTCTCCGAGCAAGACATAAACCTTTGCAGGGTTATTATCAAGTTTTAATGACATTGCAATTCCGCAAGCAAAAGAAAGACCTTGTCCCAGCGAACCTGTAGCTATTTCAACTCCGGGCATAAACGGTGCAGGGTGACCCTGCAAGCGAGTTCCGAGCTTTCTGAACGTTTTAAGTTCTTTTTTATCAAAATAACCGACTTGTGCCATAACAGAGTACAATAACGGCGAAACATGACCTTTTGATAATACAAATCTGTCTCTTGAATCGAAATCTTTTGAATCCTGCCATTTTAGTACATGGTTCATAATTTTATGGTACAAAACTGTCAAAATTTCGCATGATGAAAGTGAACCGCCAATATGACCGGATTGTGCCAAATAAACCATTTCAATAATGTTTCGTCTATTCTCTTTGCAATATGATTTTAATTCATTTATTTCATTTTCTGTTAACATAATTACTTATTTAATAACCTTTCTTTAAATACTTTTAACGCAAAAATCGGTAACGCCGGAAATATTCGCTTAAATCTTTTAGGTTCAGTGATTGTTCTGTATAACCATTCTAGTCCTAATTTTTGATAAATTACCGGAGCCCTTTTAACAGCACCTGCCCATACGTCAAAACTTCCGCCAAGACCTATCATTACAGAATCAGGAAGCAATGATTTTAATTCACTTATAAAAAATTCCTGCTTAGGCGAACCCAAAGCTACTAATACCAAATCAGGCGAGCAGGATTTTAATTCATTAAAAATTTCCAGGTTATTCTCAAAATATCCGTCATGTGAATAAACAACATTCAAATCGGCTAATTCAGATTTAATATTATTTACAGCTTTTTTAACAACTTCCGGTTTGGCACCGATAAAAGCGACTGACTTTTTCTGGTAATTTGCTCTTTTTAGTAATTCCTTGCCTAAATCAACTCCGGGTACACGTTTCACATTATGTCCTAAAATTTTTAGACCAATTTGAACACCTATTCCATCAGGTACAACCATTTCAGCGTTATTTATAACCTTCTTTAAATCGGAATTTTTATTTGCATATTCAATCATTTCAGGATTAATTGTTACAATCTGACCGTGATGACTCATGATATATTCGACTGCATCCTCAAACGAAAAAGTATCAACTCCATATCCCAACATATCAACAAGATTTCTGTCCATAATGTTATTATACCACATTATTGATAATTATGCTATAATTTTATTACTATGAGAAATATATTTTTAAAGTTTTTTTTATCGTGTGCAATTATATTATTTTCTGCACTAAACGTGCATGCCGTAGAATTTGATGTACTTGTTTTACCTACTGATATTTTTTCGGTTTGTGATAACTATTTTTGTTTTCCGGAAGTATCAAATCTTGTGGCAGAAGATGTTATCAATAACCTAAAAGAGTATGATAAAATCAACGTAAAAAACCTATCACAAGTCAGGCAAAAAATAAATTCTGATTACAATTTAAAGCAAAAGACAATAAAAGTAATTGAAACATATGGTAAAAATGATAAAATTGATTTTGCGACTCTAAATGAAATTGCAAAAGAGTTTAACGTAAAATCAGTTCTTCTGATTGATACTTATGCAATAAATGATAAAACAACTTTAAGACGTAATTTGTGGGATACCCTGGAAATAACAAGCGCATTCAAAATAACATACCCGTTTACTCTTAAAACTAATGCAGTATTAACAGACTGTGTGAATGGTCTTGTTATGTGGAGCGGTAAATACAGTAAAAATGTTTCAGATAGCTTTGGTTATTACAATGCATCAAACCAAACTGAAGCACTTTCAAAACTGGAAAAGATTAAAATTTATTCACATGACACAATCGCTAATAATATAAGCCAGAACGTATATATGAGATTTTTCCCTAAAGAAGTTAGAACATTTTCTCTAACAAAACCGCAAACCGATTCCTCATCTCAACCAAAATTTGTACCAAATGCACTTGATCACCTTTCCGACCCGCATATTAGAAAAGAACTTGAAAAAGAAAATTCGAACAGATATTTTAGAGATTTTGATTTAGATGATTTTGTATTTTAATCCGTCAAGAAATCTTTAAAATGGCGTGTTTTGGGATTCATACGCATTTTAGAAAGAGCAGTAGTCTCAAGTTGTCTGATTCGTTCTTTTGAATATCCCATATTATTGCCGATTTCAAGCAGGGTTTTAGAATTATTTTCCCCTAAACCAAATCGTTGTACGATGACTTCCTTTTCCCTCGGAGTTAATACTTTGAACAACTCAGATAAGTTTTTCTTTAAGCAGGCATCTGATACTGCAGCCTCAGGAGAATGATTTGAAGAATCTTCAACAAAATCCCCTATACAAAGATCATCAGTAACCGCAGATTCTAAACTGAGCGGTTCTAAAATTATTGATTGTTTAATTTTTTCGAGCTGCTTTAATTCAACATCCAAAAATTCGCACAATTCCTCATCTGTCGGGATTCTGTCAAACATTTCTGTCAACTTTGTAAGTGCATATTTATATTTTTTTATCTTATCATTCATGTGAACAGGGATTCTGATTGTTTTTGAATAATTGGAAATCGCACGGGCAATCGATTGTTTAATCCACCAAGTTGCATAAGTAGAAAATTTAAAATTCTTTTTATAATCAAATTTCTCAGCCGCCCTCATTAGTCCTAATGAACCTTCCTGTAATAAATCCATAAAAAGAACTCCGCGCCCTGTATATTTTTTTGCAATACTGACTACAAGGCGCAGATTAGCCTGAACGAGTTTTTTCATTGCATTGTTATCTTTTTGTTCTTTAATAAGTCTCCCCAACTCTTTTTCCTGATCAGTTTTAAGCAGTTTAAAATGGCTGATGTCTTTTAAGTAGTCTTGCAAAATATCATCCTCAAAAACAATATTATCAAAATATTTATTCCCATCGTCTTCCAAATTTATCTTTTCATAATCAAACAACTCTATAGTCATTTGTCCTCTCCTCTACACATAAATTAAACTTCCAAATACAAAGACGTAAACAAATTAAAAAGGTTCCCAAAACATTTACCCCTTGACATCAAAAAATGTTCTTGCTAGTATAATTCTTGCTAAGGAACTTAGCTATTGCTGAAAAATAAATAGTTATTAAGGGCGTTTAGCTCAGTTGGTAGAGCGTCTCCCTTACAAGGAGAGGGTCATAAGTTCGAGTCTTATAACGCCCACCATTAAGAAAGAACCCATTCGGGTTCTTTTTTAATGGTCAGTTATTCTGACGAGAACTTACGTTTTGAAGTTCGAGCAAGCCGAGCAGAGCCACGAGCGATAGTGAGAGTCCGACACTGAAACGACGTCACGACGGTGACGGCGTTGGTAGTGGAGGCGGTGGCGTTTATTGCGAGGCGCAGTTTTGTTTTACAAAATCTTATAACGCCCACCATTAAGAAAGAACCCATTCGGGTTCTTTTTTAATGGTCAGTTATCCTGACGAGAACTTACGTTTTTAAGTTCAATGCAATCAAGCCAAGCGTAATCTGTCGAGCAAAACAATCCTGTAAATTGTTTTACAAGAGACAAATCTTGCTTAGCGCTCACTTACCAATAATAAATATAATATCAATTATTATTCCCAATGCGCTTTAAAGTATCATGTCTGTGTATACGTTTTGCAAGATATATCAGGAGTAATATACCTACTAACAACAATAAAGAAATTGTAAAACCATTATATACAACATATTGGAGTTTAATTTCTGTAGGAGAGTTCTTACTGATTACCCAAGTGTAAATATTCCCGTTATGCATCTGAGCATTGTTATATGAAGCAAAAGTGGGCAATAATATAGAAAATTTGGATTCGAAATTATTTATATCGAATAATTTATAGTCATCATTAACTTCAATTACCTTTGTATTTGAATTTTTTATTTCTTCTTCGCTGATTAAATTTTCGTCAAAATTTGCAATAAAATCTGCTCTCCCCACATGCTCAACATCAGGAATTAAACTTTCATCTGCGTATTTTTGAAAATATTCAGGAGTTAGTCCTCCGTCCTTAATTAACTTAACATCATTAATATATTTAATTTTTTTCTCAGCATCAGATAATTTGTAAATCATATGAATATTGAACGAAGTAACAAAAATATTCCGTCGAACCTCAATAAATTTACCGGAGGGAAGCTTGGATTTAAAACCGAGTGAAGACATATCCAAATCTTCATTCTTGAGATTATCAACAGTTTTTTTTGCAATTAAATCAATTTTCTGAGGATTAGAATTATCAACAATTTTATATGATTTATCGACAAATTTATCAATATTTGCCCTAACAGTTGCCATCTCTAATGGTCGGGCGGTTTTATCAGTCAAAACTTTGACCTCAATTTGCGCAGACTTATTGTTGTTAATTGTTAACGTCGAATCAACTTTTGTACAACCTGACATAAAAGGCAACAAAAATATAAGAGTTACTATAATTTTTTTCATGCATACCCCTTAGATATTTTCTATATAATAGCATATTTGATTTAAAAAGTTAATATTATTCGTGTTAAAATTCAATTATGATTACCGGTGAAATTTATCAATCAAAAATAGAAAAATTAACGAATTTAGGCTTGGGTTTGGCAAGAATAGATGGTATGGTTGTATTTGTTGATAATGCTTGCCCTGAAGATATTGTTAAAATAAAAATCACAAAAGTAAATAAAAATTTTGCGAATGCAAAAATTGAAGAAATACTTGAGCCATCGCCGCACAGAATAAAACCGTTTTGCCCGATGCAAAAAATATGCGGCTCTTGTCAAATTCAATTTATAGACTACGATTATCAACTTGAACTTAAGAAAGATATTGTTAAAGAAACCATACAAACAATTGCAAATTTAGAAATGGATATACCCAAGACAATACCAAGTCCTGATATAAAGAATTACAGACATAAAATTCAATATCCGGTATCTCAAACAAAAAATTCAAAAAGACTCCTTGCAGGATATTATAAACCTGCTTCACATGAAATTGTTAATATAAAATATTGTCCTATACAACCCAAAATTTGTGATGATATTATTGAATTCATAAGGGAAGCATCGCAAAAATATAACATAACTGCTTATGATGAAAAAAAACATCAAGGAGAATTAAGACATGTCTTAATAAGACATTCAAATTATAATCAAAAATGCTTGATTACTCTGGTAATAAATAACAATACAGTATCAGACATTATAAAAGAATTTTCGCATGCTATTTTTAACAAATTTAATGAAATATCAGGTGTATGTGTAAACTTCAACCAAAAACGCTCTAATATTATACTCGGTGAACAAACCGAATGTATAGTTGGAGATGAATTTATTCTTGAAAAAATATGTTCAAAAGTATTCAAAATAGCCTCAGAAACTTTCTTTCAGGTAAATCCTAAGAGTGCAGAAAACATATTTGACTACATCAAAAATTTCATAAAAACAAATTATAAAACACCAACAATACTTGATGCGTATTCAGGAATCAGCACCATCGGGATTTGTTTATCAGATATAGCAAAATCCGTAGTCACAATTGAAGAAAATAAAAAATCAGTCAAACTTGCAAAAGAAAGTTTAAAAGTTAACAACATTGATAATATTGAAATACACAGTGGAGATGCTCAAGAATATTTTAAAAACGAAAAAAGGGAATTCGATATAATTATACTTGACCCGCCAAGAAAAGGATGCACCCCCGATTCACTAAATTATGCTTTAAAACTATGCAAGGGGCATATTATTTATGTATCTTGCAATCCTGCTACACTTGCAAGAGATTTAAAATATTTAAAAGAAAATAATTGCAATATACAATCAATTCAACCTTTTGACATGTTTTGTCACACATATCACATAGAAAATGTTGCAATAATTAAAGTCTAATCTTTAATTACAAATCTATCTATAGTTTGTTTTAAATCGTTAATTACTTCTGCAATTTTTGTAGTATCACGTTCTTTGCAGTGTGCAAGCCTGTCCTTAACTTCTTTTCTTGTTTCTATAATTTCTCTTTTTGAAATAGTTTTATCCGGTCTTATTTGATAAGAAGGGGAAGCCTTAATTGAAGAAACAATCTGTTCTTCTTTTAGTAACTCTTTTGTTACTTGCGAATAATACGAAGGCAGCACTTTTGAAATGCCTTTGGCATAATTCATAATCAGTGCGGCATAACTTTTACTTATTTCTACAGGCAACTTTTCGGCATCTTTTATTTTTAAGTCCGCATTGAAAGCATTTGTAAATAACGGCTGAGAAATGAATTGAATAAGTCGCTTCTGGATTTCATGGAAATTAGACGCTATCACATACCCTGGGGAGCCCTTTTGATGATGTTCAATATTTCTGTCAACATGAAGCTTTTTCAGTTTTCTAATAGGTTCATAAACAAATTTATGTTCTAATTCTTTTGCATCCTTATAATGCGGTCCATACAGGAAAATTACTTCACATTCATGGTCCTTATCCTTCGGGCTGACAAATCGGACTTGCCAATCAGCGTAAGTTGATTCTCTAGGTTTTGATATTTCAGCACGCTGTATAAATTCACCTAAAGGAGCAAGGGACTCAGTAGTCAAACCTTCTTGGCGAATTTCTAAGTCTGGGAAACTAATACCTTTAATGAAATTTCCAGTTTTAGGATCTATTTTCCTAACTCTTGAGATAGACCAACCCTCTTCTTTCATTGCATCCAGAAATTTTTTAAAGGCTAAAACATCCTGCTGGTCTTGCCAATATATTGTACCTCTAATCATATCCTGAGCACAACCCTGTCTTTCATATTTATCTAAAACGGAATCCTTTTTCTTTAAAGGACATTTCGTGTTGTATGCTTCGTCATATTCAAATCCGTACGCTTTAAGTTTATTAACAACCTTTTTTAAAGCCCTATGAAATTCTTTTGCCGCAGAAATTAATGATGACTCTGCACTATCATAACCTCTGGAAATTGCATCCATAAAAAAAGTCTTATCATACTTTGGAATTTTCGCCCCAAAAGAAACCGTATCAGCTTGCAATTGCGGTCGTAAATGCAACTGAGGTACAGCTTCCTGCGCTTGCTGCTTTTTATGCGCATTAAAATTTGTTTGGGGTAATCTACTTATTAGCATATGAATTTTCCTGTATTTTCAATAAATTAAAGTTCCCTGAAATTAAAAATTGCCTGAAAAATGCGTGTTCTTAACATTTATTTACAAATTTAGCGTGATAATAAAGACTTCGCAAATTCGACAGATTGATTATTTATTTCTCCTCCGGCAAGTTCAGCCAATGCCTTTACTCTGTTTTCACCTGTTAAAACATAAACATCAACTTTAGTTTCATCATTTTGCGATTTTCTTACATAAAAATGTTTATTTGCTTTTGAAGCAATTATAGGTTGATGAGTAATTACAATTACCTGATGGTGCATAGATAATTGAGCAATCTCGTCAGCAACACTTTGAGCAGCATGACCTGAAATTCCGGTATCAATTTCATCAAATATCACGGTATCAATATCATCATTATGAGCAAATATGGATTTAATTGCGAGCATAACTCTTGAAATTTCTCCACCTGATGCAACCTTTGCAAGAGGCTTCAAATCCTCTGAAACATTTGTAGATATCAAAAACTCAACATTATCGATGCCGTCATTGCTTAAAGGCTTTGAGGTAATACTAATTTCAAATCGTGTTTTAGGTAATTCCAGAAAAGATAATTTGTCTTGAATAAGGACAGATAGAACTTGAGCATAATTTTTTCTTGAAATGCTGATTTGTTCGCCAATTTTATATAATTCTTTTTCAATTGCATCAATTTTTTGTTGGAGTTCTTCAACATTCTTTGACGAATACTCAATTTTTGATAATTCCTCACTTGCGTGATTATATGAAGTTAAGACAGATTCAAGAGAACCACCATACTTACGCTTTAGTTTATCAAGAAGAAAAAGTCTTTCTTGGATATCATTTAATCTTTGTGTATCATTATCCATATTTTGAGAATAATTGCGCAAATAAGATGAAATTTCTCTTAAAGTTTCTCCAACGGAAGAAAAATCACCTAATATATCCTCTAATCTTGAATCTAATGAAGCAGCCTTTGAAATATCTGATTTAATATGGGTAAGAGATTCAATAATTGAGCCTTCATCGCCGTTAATTGCCCAATATGCACTGCCAGTGAGTTCTTTCAATTTTTCTGCATTATTAAGAATTTCCAATTCGCTTTCCAGTTCAATATCTTCTGTATTAGACTGAATCTGTGCTTCTTCAATTTCAGATATTTGGAACTTTAAAAAATCGATTTGTGTTTCTGTTGCATTGGCGCTGTTTTGAGCAATTTCTAATTGCTTTTTCAGCTGATTATAAATTGAATATTTATTTGTATACTCCAAAAGCAGCGAGCCATAAAATTCTTTGGCATAAGAATCAAGAAGCGTAATATGGTACTGAGGCTGCAGAAAAGTATATGTTTGGTGCTGAGAATGAATATCTACGAATAAAGTTCTTAAACTCTTTAATAATTCTTGGTTAACAAGTGTCCCATTAATCCTTGAGCGCACTGAATTCTGAGTGATTTCTTTTGATATTTCTATTAAATTTCCGCAATCATCAATTCCATTTTGTTCAAATAATTCAGACAAATTATTATTAGAATTTTCAAGAGTTAACTCAATTGTGGCCTTATCACAACCCGACTTTATAACATCTTTCGAAACACGATTTGAAAACACCAAATCGATTGCATTGAGCAATATGCTTTTGCCGGCTCCTGTTTCACCGGTAATTACATTCAGTCCGCAGTCAAAATTGGCGCACAATTCATCAATAAGTATATAATTTTTGAGTCTAAGCTGTTTAATCATAGTTTTATTTTACAAATTAGCGCCGCAGCATTTTTTAAATTTTTTACCGCTTCCACATGGACAGGGGTCATTTCTGCCAACTTTTTGTGTCAAATCAACTTCAGGCGCATTTTCAATATCCTCAATTAAACCTAAAGTATTTGAAAATGCACTTGAACGATAAAGCACAGTTGTAGAAGACATAATCTTGTTATTTAAATATCTTCTTTTATAAGTTCTCAATAATTCATCCAATGTATAGTTTTTACCAAGCACAGAATTCACTATAGGCATAAAATTTTTATACTTTTGTGCAACCGTTCTTATCAAATTGGCAGGATATTTATCATTTCTGAGGAAATACTTTATACACTCATCGTAATTTAATATTTTGGTATAATCTTTAACCTCAAATATTTTATTGAATGTACCATAAAACGGTATAGCATATAAACCTAACTCTCTGTCATATACAATTCCGACATCATATTCTTCCTGATGGGAAGAAAAACCTCCCAATGAATTTTCCAAGAAATTATCATAAGAATTGTTAAATTCCTGCACATTAAAAAATTTGTACTCAGCAGGCTCTGTTACAAATTCTTCGTAAGAATTTTTTACCCCTTCTTCTGCATAATCATTAAAAATGCCTATTAATTCATCAGCATTTTTATTTGTAGTAATAATCTCAGTCTTACCAAAAAATTCGACAAACTTATGATAAATATTTTCAACATCCTGTTCAATTTCTTTTTGCATTTCAGGATTATCCAAGTATACAAGCTCGGGATTTTGAATAATTTTTGCAACCGCAAACCTATATGCATCATTTTTACGTGAAGCAGGCAAAACACCGGAAATTTCGAGTAAATAAACATCACCATCAAGGGTTAATATTCTTGCAATTATAAAGCTACCTGCACCAATCCCACGAAACGCAGTCATTTTCATTAAAGAGGTGACCATATAACGACGTTCATTTATAATATTGAGAAAATCAAATCCACTGCGGGTAACACGTTTAATTTCAAAAACAGAAGAAATTGAATCCTGCATTGCCTCTACAATTTTTTTTGTTTCTTTATCCAATCCTTTATTATTTTCTAAATATAATTCAGGAATACTTTTAAAATCCTCCCCAATATTTCGTTCTAATATATAGCTAAAACAAGCAGCTTGAAATGATACCCCGCTTTGAGCCTCTCTGCCTAATGTTCTTATATATTCATTAAAATCATCTTTAATATCTTTATGAACTTGAATAAATTCGGCAATATTTCTTATTACACGATTAATTTCGTCAGTTCTTTCTTGTATATTCATATATTTATTCCCCTTCGTCGTATATCTATTAAAAGAATATAATTAATTTTAAAAAATCACAAATATATTAAGAAATTTCGCAGATAAAATCAATTAGTCGGTTAGTTTGAAATCTCCGTTTTTCTTAATATGCTCAACAAGTCCGCCATCATTTAAAAGCTTTATCATAACAGGAGGCAGCGGTTCAATCTGAATAATAGCACCGTTAGTAAGATTTGTTATAATTCCTTTTTCTATATCTAATTCTAATTCATCACCCTCATCAATAGAATCAGTATCACATTCAATTGCAAGTAAACCGATATTAATTGCATTTCTATAAAATATTCTTGCGAATGATTTTGCTAAAACCGCCCCAATCCCAGCAATTTTCATGATTCTCGGAGCATGTTCTCTTGAAGAACCCAAACCGAAATTATTTCCAGCTACAACAAAATCACCCTTTTGCATGCGAGAAGCAAATGTTTCATCCGCATCTTCAAGTACGTGTTTCGCAAATTCATTCAAGTCCGAACGCAAATGATACAACCTTCCCGGCGCAATATGATCTGTTGAAATATTATCACCAAATTTAAAAGCTCTACCTTTCATAATACACTCCTTTTTCTTTATACTACCGCAAAAATAAAATCCATGCTATAATATAAAAGGAGAAAGACAATGTATTTTAATAGAAAATGTAAAATAACTTTTATATGCCATGGAGCAACTATTCACTCTGAGGAAGGCAGATTCTCTGATGCTCAAAACTATCCGCCATTGTCAGATTTGGGAATAGAAGAAATGGAGAATGTAGTTTTATACTTAAAAAAACGTGCAATAAAAAATGATGCGATATATTCTTCTCCCGCTTTAAGGACGCAACAATCAGCAGAAATGATTTCAAAATTGTTTAAACAAGATTTTGAAGTATTAGAAGATTTAACTCCGCGAATTTTAGGGGAATGGGATGGATTAACTTACTCTCAGATTTTTGAGAAATATCCAAACGGAGTACGAGAAATTCTTTCATCTCTATTATCTGATGATTCATCCTCCGGTGAAAACGCAAACAAATTTATAGCAAGAATAAAAGTAATCATTGATGAATTACTTAAGAAAAATCAAGGCGATAGGATTATTATTGTAACGCATCCGGATGTAATTCAGGCTGCAATTTGTGCTGCCCTTGATATACCAGCTGATATGCTGCTTAAAATTTATATTAGGACAGGCAGCGTTACTCAAATCAGTTACTATGAAAATTGGGCAAGCCTTGTATACTGCGGGCATGTTCCAATATAAAATAGAGCCGTTAATAATTTTAAAATTATTAAAATGAAGCGCCATTGTTTTATTAAAACAATGGCGCTTATCTATTCAATAAAGAATTTAAATATTATTCTTCTTCAGCAGGCGCTGCTTCTTTTGAGGGTTCAGCACCTATGTCTTTAATACTCAACGCAATTCTGTGTTCTTGCGGTGTAAATTTCTTAATAAGAACTTCTACACTATCACCGACTTTAAATTTGTTAAACGGATTAACATTTTCTTCAGCCATCTCAGAAACAGGCAATAATGCTTCAACTCCAGGGAATATGTTAATAAATGCTCCGAATCCGGTTACTTTATTAACAGTGCCGGTAATAACCTGACCTTCTGAAAATTGACCTTCGATTTGCTGCCATGGATCTTCACCCATTCTCTTTAATGACAATGAAATACGTTTTAATTCGCTGTCGATTTTAATAATTTTAACTTCTAAAGTTTCACCCAAAGAAATTACATCTGAAGGATGTTTAATTCTTGACCAAGAAATTTCAGAAATAGGCAATAAGCCATCAATACCATTTATATCAATAAATGCACCAAAATCAGCGATTCTGACAACTTCACCTTTAACAACCATACCTTCTTCAAGAGTTGAAAGAATATTATCAACAACTTGATCACGTTGTTCTGCTATAGCCTGTCTTTGAGATAAGATAAGTTTATTTTTCTTAGGATCAGCCTCAAGAACTTTAACCTCAATTTTTTGATCTAAGAGACCATCAAATGGTGTACCTGTTCTTAATTGAGATGAAGGGATAAAACCTTTTAAATCTGCAATATCAACTAGAACGCCGCCTTTTACAACGCTGACAACTTTTGCCAAGATTGTATCACCTTGAACTTTTGCATCATTAAGTTGAGCCCAAGCCTGAGCAAAAGCAAGTCTTTTCAGTGATAACAACATACCATCTTCATCTGTTTCTTCTTTTAATACGTAGAACTCTTTAACATCTCCGATTTCTAAAGAACCGCCTTCTTCAGATGAAGATACTTCTTTTTCAGGTAAGAATGCTTCCGTTTTTGTTCCATGAACACTTACCAAATAACCGTCTTTTTCTTTTTTTAAGACAGTACCTTCTACAATGTCTGCCACTGTGTGTGATTTAGAAAAACTTTCTTCTAATAGTTTTTCAAATTCGTCTAATGTTGCTGTTGTCATTTTTATTTTCTCCTTTTCTTTTTATATCAGCATTTTAACTACGTTATCTATAACATTTTGCGGAGTTGATGCACCTGCTGTCACTCCGATTTTAGATGAACATTTAATTAAATCTTCATATTGAGATAATTCATCGGAAGTCTCAATATGAATTGTTTTTGTGTATTCTCTTGCTATATCTGCTAAATGAGTTGTATTTGCACTGTTTTTTGAGCCAACTACAATCATAAGGTCATTATTTTGGGCAAGTTCTTTTGCTTCAGCCTGACGTCTTGAAGTACTGGGACAAATCGTATTAATAATACGCAACTCCTTTGAAATTGACATTAAATACTCAATAATCGGGCTTAACGTCGCTAATGTCTGAGTTGTTTGGACCACAACACCGATATTTTTATGTTCTTTTAATTCCGCAGTATGATTATACAAATCTTCTACAGTAGCAGCAACAAAGACTTTATCTCCATAAATAAGTGCATTCGCCTTTATTGCACTAACTTCTGGATGTTCCTCTTTCCCTACAATTACGAGATAATAGCCGCCTTTAACAAGTTCTACCGCCTTTTGCTGAACTTTTTTAACATCAGGACAAGTTAAATCATAGACCTCAAACCCTGCATCTTTAATCTGTTCAAATGTTTGCGGGCTTTCACCATGACTGCGAACAACACAAATTCCTTCGCCATGTTCAGGCAATTTATCAAGTGAAATCACCCCAAAAGACTCCAATTCATCAATGACCTGAGCGTTATGAATAAGTTCGCCCAAGACATAGACATTTTTATCTGGGTTTTCGGCTTTAATTTTTTTCACGGTATCAACCGCACGTTTTACGCCGTAACAAAAACCCGCATATTTCGCTAATGTAATTTCTTTTGTATCAGTCAATTAAATTGGCTTCTTTCAAGTGGACTCGGGGGTAAATATTAAAATTCCCTTCCCTGTACGACTATTACAACACGAAAAAATTAAAAAATCAAGAATTAGCCCCAAAATTTGCGAGGTACATGTTTATCAATATAATGGCGCATAGAAACTTTAACCGGCATATACGCCGTCAACCACTCATCGCTCCCAGGAATAGGTTTACTCTCAAAATTTGCAATAGTTTGGGTATCGTACCCGAGTGCTTCATAGAACTGATTAAGCTCTCTTGTATTACCTGTTCTTTGTAATTCGGCAAGATAAGATGCAAGCATCTTAGAATCTGCATATTTAATAATTTCTGATTTTTGTATTCCGCAGCTTATGAGCAAATCAGGAGAAAGAGCCTTTATTAACCCCGGATTTAATCTGCATAACTCTCTGATAAGTGATTTATTTGTTGATTGGCTGCGAATAAAACCAATAATCGTAGCAGTGTCTTTGCGTGACAATCGCTGTACAAAATGTCTTTGAGCATCAGTACTAATAGAGCCCAATACATTGTAAATAGTTGATAAATCGCCATTGCGTGCAGCCGTACGAATTCTGTTAATTGTATCAATAGAAATATTAAATTTCTTTTCAAGTTTTTCTTCTTGGTCAAGTTCTTCAACTACTTCAACAGCAACTTTCGCCTGAACATCTTCTTGTTCTTTAACCGATTTTTTCTCGGTCTCTTTTATTGCCTGTGCAATTTCTTCATCAGTTTTTGCTTCTTTAGCAGCAAGCTCTGCTTTTTTCTGTGCTCTTACTTCTTGATCATTCTGTATCTTTTCAATTATATTTTGCAAATCTTGCATTGCTTTTTCTTTTTTGGCAACGCTTTCTTCATACTGAAGTTGTGCAAGAGTTTGGCGCATTTCTGTAACCGCATTAGAATTTTGCGGCGAAACTTTCACAACATTAGCAGGGGTTGAAGATACCGGAGTTGCAGCAGATGTAGTTGGGGTCGCAGAAGAAGTTGTACTGGCTTGATTTCTTGGCGAAGATGCCGAAGAAGGCGAATTAGCCGGTGAATTTCCGTTTGCTGATGAAGTTGTTCCTCTCTGATAAGAAGTTTGTCCGGTTTCTCTTGCAGTGTTTATATTGTTAATTTCTTCCTGACTGTAACCATTATTCTGAATTGCTCTGTCAATATAACTGTTGTATTGATTTTGTGCGCTGGAATCAACATATTGGAGTGCAGCAGCCAAGCCCTCAGTTACGGCAGGATCAGAGATTGTAGATAAATTATCAGCATAACCCAACTGTTCTTGAGTATTATTAGCACTTTTAATTAAATTTGTAGCAAAAGATGAACGACATTCACCAGAAATATCAAACGATGAAGCGATTTTACCTGATAATTCTTTTGCCACATCATAAGTCATGATGTTTCTGTCATTCAAACATCCTGTCAACGCTGGAGTAATTTGTGTACCCCAAACATTCATCGCATTGGTGGATACATCCACAAATGCCTGATCTTGGAAATACGGATAAGCATGTCTTATTGAATTTTCAGCAATATCAAGACGACCCGCTGAATGTAAGATATTTTGTTGATGATTAAATTGAGCAACATTACCATCAATAGCAGCAGATGACAAATTATAAGTCATAATTTGACCGCTCACTCTGTAAATATTACGGATTTCCTCTGGTGTAAATCCGCCTTTTTCAATCATTTGCTTGAATTCAGCCCAAGTTTCAGGAGAACTTTGAGCCCAAGCAGCAGCCCAAGTTAATATTTCAACATTTCGTTTTTCAATAGCATCCTTAATACAGTCATTGTTAGTTTTATAGCCATTGTTAGTTACATAATCATTAAATTTTTGAACAGAATTATCAAATTCAGTTGATGCCGTAAACTTGCCCCATTCTTGAGACAACTTTAACCTTTCTAAGGCTCTTTTTGCATCTGGATCCCCAGTATCAGCAAGCTTCTTTAATTCTGCTTCAAGATTTTGATAAGTAATATTTTTACCATTTTTCTGACAAGCATCTATTGCACTGTTAAGTCTTTCATCAGCTGAATCGATATTATAACCATTTTTATGCGCACATTGTTTTCTTAAGTCATTTTTAGCTCCAATATCCATACTCAAAACTTCTGAAAGTGGCTTATTTAGAGTAATTGCAACATCTAAATCTTTAGCAAATGCTCGTATAAATTCGGCTTTCTCTCCATCATGTAAACCATCCCATTTTTTTATATTTAAATTATTAGATACCAGATTTTGAATTAGTTCATTTCTTTTTGCGCGTTTATCATCTTCTGACCAAGAGCTATATTCCGGATATTTTGAAGCCAATAAATTATCAAGATAATAATTTAATTTACTTTCCGGACTATACGTTTTGAATTTGTCCGGAGGTATATCTTTGGGAGTATACTTTTCAACTAATGACTTTATAGCACCAAGCTCAAAATCACCAAGCATCTTAGTTCTCTGCTCAGACTTTAATTCGGAAAATTTTGCTAAGGAAATATTTTTAGTACGACATAACATTATAATTTCAGCAGCCTTTGTAAGTTCTGCCGGTGTCATTTTGTTATAATTATTTGTTTTACCGTCAGTTGATAACTTTATAATCTCTTGCTGTAATGAACGTGCTTTTGCGGCTTGTTCTGCTTTTGACATGTCTTTATATCCCGGAATATTTTGTTCAATGTATTCTTGGATATAAGCACTCAAATCTTCTTTTTTTATATCTCCAAGCAGAAACTTTTCTATAACACCATTTTTGTCTTCAGGAACAGGCATTTCAGAGGGTTGTGAAGGCACAGGAGTAAAGTTTTCAACATCATTAACATTTTCATCATCTAAAGGTGCAGGATTTAAAAGTTTATTTAACGCATCCAACCTTTTTTGCTGCTCAGGAGTTAAATTTCCTTCCAATTCAATGGCCGATAATTCTTCAAGCATTGATTCAGCCATTTTAATTATATTATCCTGAGTTATTTCCTGATTATTTTCTTTTAATCTGGTATTAATCTCATCTTCTAATTTTTTATCTTCATCAGTTACCTCTGTTTCGGCGGCATCAAAAGCATCAGGAGCATCAGGAGTAGCCTCAGGAGTTTCAGGTTTAAGAAAAGTATTTAATGCTTCTAATTGAGCCTGTTCTTCCTGTGTAAGTTCTCCCTGTTTTTGTTTTTCCAAAAGTGCCTCACGCATTGATTGAGCAAATTCAACAATATTTTCATATGTTGCTTCTTTATCATCAGCCTGAAGCATTTTGTTGATTTCAGCCATAAGTTTTTCCTGCTCAACTTCTCTTTTCTGATTTTGTGCTCTTGCAGCCTGAGAACGAGCACTAGCCAAGTTTTGTGCCTCAGAAGGTTCAGTTGCAGTTGCTGGCGCAGGAGAACTTCCGGTAGTAGGAAACATAGGTTTATACTCTTCGGGTTTTGGCGATGGCGTAGGCACCGGAGCAACCGAAGACTGTTCGACTATTGGATTTTTTTTAACATTATCAACCATAACTTATAATTTGTCCTATAAGTTTAAACAATTAGAACATGAAAATTTTTCGCAATAAAAAAAAATTGTTACAAATCTTAAAAAGTAAAATTAATCATACTTAATGGTTCTTGTATGTTTTAATCTTAAAGATTTAGATTTATATAAATCAATTGTTGTTAAATTGTTTATGAACTTAGTTTCATCATTCAAAACTTTTATTATAAAATCTGAGATATACGATGGAAGCTCAATTTCTGATTCAACAGCCCCAATACGTTTATTATTTTTAATAAATTCTTTTAAAATAATTGCGCCATAAAAATTCTTACCCGTCGCAGGATCTTCGTGATAAACTAATCCGTACATTTTTGCAGGAGTGACTTTTTCCCCATCTTTATAGAAATAAATATTACTAATATCATCATAATGACTATCGCTTGTCGATGAATAAACAACATTATATTTATGTCCGAAATAATCAAAATTCTGAACATACATAAGATTACCGGCAGGAACAACAAAATCTTTTCCTGACTGTTCCACTTCATCTGTTATCGGAGAAAGAACATAAGTCGATGCATCAAGAGATTTAGAAGCAGGCGCTAATGCTTCAATCTTATTAGCAACTTCAGACTCAGGTCCCATAGGAATTGTACTGTTCAATGTTGCCGGATTCATCGCAAGCATAACTATCACAGGAACTTTTGCCAAATCCGACGTACTTAACGGATTTTCCATGAATGTTGGGGACACTCCGGCATTTTTATGTCCGTAACTTGCTCTGTTAAAATAATTTACACTATTTACTGCATCTACTTTCATATATTAACCCCTTTTATGCTTTTACCAATTTTCTCTATTATATCAGCCGTTTTAGGTTTTGTAAACAAATATATACGAATTTAATATATCTTTACGATATCTTCAAAGACAACATTATAAAACACAAAAAAAAATTTTTTTGCTAGCAAAGAAAATTTCAGGCACTTTTAAGCAAAATATTTTATGTTTAAGCATTAATTATGCTATGAATATTCAACCTATAAATAATAAACAAAATTATACCGCATTTAGCGGGCATGGCGGCTGTGAAAGAATTATAAAAAACGGAAGATTCAATTATATAACAACTGAAACCCGCTTCTTTCGTGACTACAAGACACTTAAATATGCCATAAATTATATAAATGAGGTGTTCAGAGATGTTAAGGAAAAGAGTTTTGTTGTCGGAGCATGTTCAACAGGAGAAGATATTTATTCACTTAAAATGCTGATGCATGAAGCCCCTGTCAAAATTCTCGGGTTTGATATCGGGAAAGATACTATAAAAAGAGCACGTTCAGGGATATTTGAGTTTTATATTCCACATGATAAAAAAGCCCAAAAATATACACAATTTGTTGAAATGAACACATTTAATGACAAATTTTTAGTTGACGAATGTGATAATTTGAGCCCGGAACAAGTAGCACTGAAAGAAGAATTTAACAAATTATTTAAAAATATTGATTCAAAAAATAAAATGATATATAAGTTGACAGAAGCATTCAGAAAATTTTTAGATATAGCATATGTTGAATTTGACAGAAAACTATACAAATTGAAAAGCAAAGATAGCAATTGTACTTTCGTCAACGGAGACATTTTGGAATTAAATAAAATTCTTAGTACAAAAAGAAAAAATCAACTTTTCGCATTTAAAAATGCTTTTTACCACATTATTACAAATGACGAAGGTGCACAAAGACTTTCAAAACCACATTCTCAAACGAAACCGATACTTGATAAAATATTCCAAAACATAAACAAATCACTTGATAAAAATGGATTATTTATCATGGGTGAAGAAGAGCATAAACAAAAAAGCGATGTTACAATAATTTCAAAATCATTAATTGACAACGGGTTTATACCAATAAGAACAGATAGCAAATACCCAAGCATATGGAAAAAAGTTAAAGAAGTTGATTACAGGTAATTAGACAAAATCTTTTTTACATAATTTTGAGTTTCTTTATATGGCGGAACACCTGAATACTTATCAACGGCATTAGGACCGGCATTATAAGCCGCAAGAGCAAGAATTACATTTCCATTATACTTATTAAGCATGGATTTTAAATATTTAACGCCGCCTTCAACGTTTTGCTGAGGATTGTAAGGGTCTTTGACACCCAGCGCTTTTGCAGTTGACGGCATAAGCTGCATTAAACCTATAGCACCTACTTTTGATTTAGCCTTGGGATTAAATCCTGATTCCTGTTTAATTACCGCTTGTACGAGTTTTTCGTCAACACCATGTTTACGTGCGACGGTATTAACCATGTCCAAAATTTGGCTGTTAGAAGTCCTTATTTCAGGCTTTGAATAATCCCTGCGAGCATCATTCACTTCTTGAATCGCACGCTTCAAAATATCATTATTGATAGATGAAGTATCAATTCCATCCGAATCATATAAATTAGCATTAACATTAAGCGAAGCAGGTGAAAGGGCGGAATTTTTCAACACTTCAGGATTCAAAAGTAACGAACCGAAATTAGTTTGTTTTGTGCCCGACAAAACTTTTTCAAATGATTGGACATTTTGACCGTTTGCAGGATAAATAGTATCCAGAGGATTAGACTTTGACTGTGCCGGATTTAAAACTCTTGACATGTTATTAACGTAAGAGTTTATTTGAGCCGCACGTTGCATTGCTGCAGTTTTGCCGCCAGAATTCAGTAAACTCTGTATCATTTTTGAAAACATGTAACTACTACCTCCCACTACACAAATATATTACTAAATATTTTGTGTAAATGTATCCACCAAATGGTTTAATGATTTAAAAATTAAAGTCAAGATTATTACTTTATAAACATGCAGTCGCCGTAGCTAAAAAAGCGATATTTGTTCTCTACAGCCTGACGATAGCCTTCAAATATAAAATCTTTACCTGCAAATGCACTCACCAACATAAGAAGAGTAGATTTTGGCAAATGAAAATTCGTAATTAATTTATCTACAACTTTAAATTCATATGGGGGGTAAATAAAGAGTTCTGATGAATCATGGCATGGTTTTATACATCCGAATTTCTGATAAGCCGTCTCAAGCGTTCTGACAGATGTTGTCCCAACAGCAACGATATTTTTACCCTGAGTTTTAGCATTATTAATTTTATCAGATGCTTCTTTTGAGATTTCAAATGTTTCAGAGTGCATCTTGTGGTCTAAAATGTTTTCGCATTTGACAGGGCGGAAAGTTCCCAAACCTACGTTCAACGTAATATAAGCAATCTCAACCCCTTTATCTTTTAATTTTTGCAAAATTTCAGGAGTAAAGTGTAAACCTGCAGTTGGAGCGGCAACAGAACCTTCGGTATGCGCATAAACAGTCTGATATCTGACTTTATCAAACTCTCTCAATTCCTCAGTTTGTTCCTTACGCTCAATATAAGGCGGAAGCGGTATATTACCGACCTTGTTTAATATTTCATACAAATTTCCGTTGTAGTGAAGTTCAACCTGCCATTCTCCTGCATCCTCAAGTTTTTTAACGGGAATAATAGTTAAATCATCGCAAATTTTAATTACCGTACCACTTTTAATACGTTTTGACGGTTTAACTAAAACGTCCCAAGTGCTCATTTCTTCACCCTTTGACGGATTAAGCAGAAAAACTTCAATCTTTGCACCTGTTCCTTCCTTAATTCCAAAAAGTCTTGCAGGAATAACCTTTGTATCGTTTAATACAAGCAAATCATTTTCATCAAGATAATCCACAATATCAAAAAAATGCTTATGAGAAATTGAATGATGACATCTGTCTAATACCATCATCATTGAATTATCTCTTTTATCAGCCGGCATTTGTGCTATTAAATTAACCGGCAACTCATAATCAAATTCTGATATGTTCATATTACACTGTCGGTGAGGCAACATCGACCTACAATGAATAATAGCAGGTCGCCATTGCTATGGCGACATCCTTTCTTTAGTTAATCTTTTTAGCGTTTTTTAGCTCCGAATCGTCAACCGATTCTTTTTTTACAGCAAGCTCATTATCAATCTGTTTATTTATCATAATTGTTTGAATTATTTGGATAACATTACTTGTAATTAAATAAAGCAAAACACCTGCAGGAATAGGAATTACAATAAATGTTGCAAGAATCATTAGCGGCATAAATGTGCCCATAGACTTTTGTAATGCAGCCTGTGCAGGATCCTGATTGTCAGTTTTTGTCATTGCCATCATTATCTTCTGAGAAATAAACATTGTGACAGCAAACAAAACAATTAATGCTATTACGTCCCAGTGCCAAGATTTGTTAATAGGAACTGTGGGAACAACTGCTTCCATCTCATCATCAGCATTTCTTGTAAATATAATGTCTTCATTTTCCCTTATATTGGAATTTGTTACGGTAACTTTTGCCTTATTAACTTTAGCAAGTTCACTAAACTTCAAATTCTTGTCTAATACAAAATTATCTAAACTGAAAGAAAGTTGTACATCTTCTCCGGGAACCAAATCCCCAACAACATGCAGAGCAACCGCACCATCTTTTATTTTGGCTGATTTAATCGTATCTCCAATATAAACAGAAGCATTAGGTCCTAGAATAAATTTATCACCAACTGATGCCCCAAGTTTTCCGTCATTAGAAATCCCTGCAGTAGCCCTTAAAGTTGTTGCTAAACTGTCTATAAAAAGGAACTTTTGGTTCCCTGCTTCCGCAATAAATTGGGGACTAATCAAAGCAGAATAAAGTAAAATGAATATCGGCATTTGAATCAACAAAGGCAAACATCCGCTCATAGGATTGAATTGATGCTCTTTATAAAATTCCATCATTTTTTGCTGCATCATTTGCGGATTACTCTTGTATCTATCCTGAATAGCCTTTAGTTTCGGCTGGAGAGTCTGCATCATTTTCATTGAACGCTGTTGTTTGACATTTAGACTCCAAAGCGCAAGCCTTACGATTATTGTCAAAACAATAATTGCAATGCCATATCCGCCTACAAGTTTAGCTAAACCCTTTAAAAATAATATTGTTAATGATATAAAATCCAATTCCCTAATCCTCTTACAGTGTAAAATCTCTCTAGGGGTAAATATATTACAAACGTCAAGCTAAGTCAAGAAAAGTGAAATATTGAAATAAATCGGGATGACTGGATTCGAACCAGCGGCCCCTACCACCCCATGATAGTGCGCTACCAAGCTGCGCTACATCCCGATATTTATATTTTACCACCAACAAAACTTTCGTTTTGTTGTGTGCGCTACCACCTCTCACAAAAACTTGACATTTAGTCAACTTTTTGTTCGGCAGAGTGCTACATCCC